>JACJZF010000009.1 GCA_020635725.1 Flavobacteriales bacterium | reverse complement strand
TGAATTGGCCACGGGCATGTACCTGGTGAACATCACCGCCGGCAGCACGCTGCACACCGAGCGACTGGTGATACAGCCTTAAGGCATAGGCTCTTCTGAGGCGCGGCCCCCATCGGAAACGGTGGGGGCCGCTGCCTTTCAGCGCCCCCCTCGCAGCTGACGCTTGTCAGTGGCGCCCCCGCGCTGCCGGTATTCCTTCGCCTCGAGCCACGTACTGGCTGAAAGTCCCGGCGAAGGCTATCTTGTCAATGCCTTTACCTCCATCCCATCAATCCATCAACCATGACCACCGCCACGAAAGCACCCGCGCACAAGTACATCGCCGACCTCCATTTCGATCATATGGAATGGATCAATGCCCTGAAGTTCTACAAGGACGACATCGCCATCCTGGAGCATCGCCTGGAGGACATCGTGCGCCGCAACAACAAGCAGGAAGTGATGGCTGAGCTGGAGCACTTCCAGAACCAGTTCATTCGCGAGCGGGAAGTGATCGATGAGCTCCGGCACGACATCAAGCAGCATGAGAACATGCTGGAGAAGGAGTCGAAGGACCATCCGGTGGCCATCGAGCACCGCTACTTCACCGACCATACCGAGCTGCGCGACCGGTTCCAGACCTTCGAGAAGCTCTACCGGGAGCTGAAGTCGGAGTTCCATCAGTGGCTGGTGCAGCGGATGTGAAGGGCGAAAGGGCCGCTCCGCGTCAGCCGATTACATTCGCGGCATAACCTTGTGCCTATGAAGAAGCTCATCGGAATAGCCCTCTGGCTCCTCGCCCTTGCGATCCCCTTCCGTTTCGCCATCCTCGATACGGATGACACGGTGCATGCGGATGGCCTGCCGAACAATGCCGAAGGGCTCATCAGCTTCCTGGCCATGCTCGCCCTCTTCTTCATCGGCTACTGGCTGGTCGATGCCTCCAAGGCACAGGGCGCCGAAGGCCACGGACACTGAACACCCGCCGCATGGCGCACCTGCTCATACCCACCGATTTCAGCGTGGGCGCCCTGCGCGCCGCGAGCTACGCCATTAAGCTGTACGGCGCCGAGGGCAACCGCTTCACGTTGCTGAACACGTACATGATGCCGCGGGGCACGGCCACTACCATGTGGAACATGGATGACATGCTCGCGCGGGAATCGTTGCAGGGCGTGCAAGGCTTCGGTGAAGCGCTGCGGCAGGAATTCCCAGGCCAGGAGCTCGACCTGATCTGCGAGAGCGAGCACGGCGACCTGCCCAATGTGGTGGCCCGCTTCGCCACGGATGCCGTGCCGCCCGACCTGGTGGTGATGGGTACCCAGGGCGCCAGTGGCTTGCAGGAGGCCCTCTTCGGGAGCAATACCGCCGCCGTGATCAAAGGCGGGAAGTTCCCCGTGCTGGCCGTGCCGTCGCAGGCTGATTACCGTACGCCGAAGCGCATCGTGCTGGCCGATGATGGTGGCCCCGTGAACCGCTCCATGCTCGCGCTGGTGATCGAGATCGCCCGGTGGAGCCAGAGCGAGATCCGCATCGTGCGCGTGGTGAATGCATCCACCTCCACCGAATCAACGCCCGACACACAGACCTACGACGCGTTGCTCGGCGCGATCCCGCACAGCCAGCAATACCTCACCGGCGAGAACGTGGAATCGGCGCTGAATGAGGTGGCCGAGCAGGGCGATGCCGACCTGCTGGTGTTGCTGCATCGCCAGCGCAGCATCTTCCAGGGCCTTTTCCACCGAAGCATGGCCGCGCGGCTCGCCATGCACAGCACGCTGCCTTTGCTGGTGCTGCAACAAGCCGAACGCTGATGGCCGGCGCGCTGGCTCGTGGCGCGCTCCCGCTCTTCCGGTTAAAGGGCATCCAGGTGCGGCTGCACTGGTCCTTCATCGCGCTTCCCCTGTACGTGGCCTTCACCGCCTTGAGCGAAGGCCAAGGCTGGAGCATGGTGTGGATACAGATGGGCCTGATCGCCATCGTCTTCGGCTGCGTGGTGCTGCATGAATTCGGGCACGCGCTCACGGCACGGCGCTTCGGTGTGCGCACGCGCGACATCACCCTGCTGCCCATAGGCGGGGTCGCCAGCCTGGAGCGCATGCCCGAGGATCCGCGGCAGGAGTTCTGGATCACGGTGGCCGGTCCGGCGGTGAACCTGGCGATCGCCATCATCTCCTTCGTAGTGGTGGCGGCGCTTGGGCTCCTCGCCTTGCTCTCGGATGTGCTGCAGGGGGCCGCGCTCTGGACCAATGCGCTGGTCTTCCTAGTGGTGATCAACCTCTGGCTCTTCACCTTCAACCTGATCCCGGCCTTCCCCATGGATGGCGGGCGCATCCTGCGCTCGCTGCTCGCCATGCGCATGCCGCGCGCGAAGGCCACGCGCATCGCATCGGTGATCGGCCGCTTCATCGCCTTCCTGTTCGTCGGCTACGGGCTCTATTCCGGCCAGCCCTTCCTGGCGCTGATCGGGGCCTTCATCTACCTGGCGGCAGGTGCCGAATCGCGACAGGTGATCCAGCGTGAGCGGCTCCGGGGCGTGCGCGTGGAGCAGGTGATGCGCACACGGTTCTGGTGCATGGGCTCCGCGGCCACGGTGGCCGAGGCGCGTGATGGACTGCTGGCCGCCGGCGATACAACGCTGGTGGTGCTTGGCACGGATGGTCTTCCGCTCGGGGTGCTCACCAATGCCGCCATCGCGGCCGCGTTGGAGACCGGCCGCGTGCATGACCGGCTCTCGGACCTGACGCTCCAAGAAGCGCCCGCTGCAAGGCCCGATGACGATGCGCACCTGGCCATGCAGCGCATGCTGCAGGTCGGAGCGCCGCTGTTGCCCGTGGTGCAGGATCAGCGCCTCGTGGGGGTGCTGGATCCCTTAATGGTGCAGGAATTCCTGCGCCTGCGCGAGGCGGAAGCGAAGAACGGCCTCAGCCCTTCGGCCGCTTCGGCTCATGAAGGGTGAAGACCCTCGAGATGTTGAAGCCGAATTGGAACCCGCCACCCTTCGACGGCGCGCTGAAGGCATTGGCCCAATCGCCCGTGGTCTCGGTGATGAAGGCACGCTCGAACATGCCGGAGCTATTGGTGAAGTGCAGTTGGAAGACGTGGCCGCCGGTCTCGATATCGAGACCCACCGACAGGGAGTTGCGGAAATTGTCCGGCAGCTGATCCCGCAGTACGTAGAAGTACTCGACGTTGAAGGCCACGCGCTTGCTCAGCTTCACGCGCCCTGCCCCGCTCACGTGCACCACATCGTTCGGGTCCGCAGTGGATGCCACGAGGTTGCGATGCACCACGCCGGGATTCAGCTGTAAGCTCACGTTCTCGCTGATTTTCCGGCCCACGATCAGTGTCCACGCGTACGACAGCCGGTGCGAGAAATAGTCCGTGCGGTCAGCGCCATACCAGGGCACCTCATCGGCGGGGAGCGTGGTCATCGAGGAAGACGCCACCACCGCGAGCGTTATGGGCATGGAGCAGCCGGCATCGCATTGCCGCAGCAGCTTGTACTTCGCGAAGCCATCCACGGTCTTCTGGTAGCTGCTGCGCCCGATGCCCACCATGAGCCGGTCGGTAACGCCGTAATCGAGCCCGATACGCACCGTGGCGCCATCGAGCCCATAGGCCTGCGCGGCACCGCCGTTGGCCGGCCCGAATCGATGGCCGATCTTGAAATCGAGCACGCCGTGCGCGGTGTTCTCCAGGCTGTGCCCGTTGATCACGCGCGTGGTCTTGAAGGAGGCATTGGTGTACTCAGGCCCGGTCTCCTCCTCGCCCAAGAGGTTCAACAGGTCGTCCTGACACAGGGCTGAAGGGGCCATGAGCAGGCCGGCGATGAGCGGAAGGAAGGAACGCATGCTATCCGGGATTGATCACATCTTGCTGTAGTCGAGCCTCACCTTCACGGCGATCTCCTCGGCGATGTTCTTCTTGACGGCACCGGGGATCTTGATGTCATGGTCGCCCGGCTTCACGGCGAACTCGCTGGTGGCGGTGATCGCTCCTTTGGCGTCCACGGTCACGGTGCCCTTGGTGGTCATCGGGCGGTCCACGCCATGGATGGTGATGGTGCCGCTCACCTCCACGGGGTAGCTGCCCGGCTTGGTGAGCTGCTCGGCGCTCACGCCTTTGATCGTGCCCTTGAAGGAGGCCTTCGGCAGCTTGTTGCTCTCCATGTAGTTCTCGTTGAAGTGCTCCTGCATGAGCGCCTTCTCGAAGCTGAAGGCCTTGATGAGCACGGCGAACTCCACGTTGCCGGTGGTGGCATCCCACACGCTGGTGACCTTATCGTTCTCCGCGTGGATATCCTCCATGGGGGTACTGGAGTGGAACTCGATGTGGCCGGTACGGGTCATGTAGCGGTCCTGCGCGCTGGCCGCCCAGGGCAGCGCCAAGGCGGCGAATAGGATGATGGTGTGGCGTTTCATGTTGCTCTGCTTTTCAAGTTGATGGCAATGATCATTCCACGGCGCCGCACCGCATCATGATCACGTCCGGTATGAGGTCGTTGACTCCCGTGCAGATGCCTTGGACGCGCACGCGTGCCTGAGGCTTCCAGCTTGCGGGGACGGTGCCAGCGGCGAATTCGCACACCACGCCGGCTACGGGGTCGGCGGTCTCCAGGATCACCGTGGCGCCGCTATCACCCTGTTCCATTTCGCGGATCACGCCCTCCACGACGATGGCCTGTTCCTGCTCGCCCACGTAGTTGAGGCGCGCGACCGCCTCATCGGCCATGAAGGCCGCGTGCAGCTCGGTGGCCTGCACGGTGAGCACGGCATCCATGGCAGCGGCGCCTTGGGGAGCACGGTTATACTCCTTCAGCGCGAAGCCCACCGCCAGAATGATGGCGACCGCGACGATGGCGATCCATGTGCGTGCTCTCATGGCTCAGTTCTGTTGGGCTCCCGCATTCACCCAGTCCCGGATCTTCTGCTTGTCGCATTTCGGCAGCTGGCCCGAAGGCGGCATGACGAACGGAGCGCCATCGACCGCCACGCCCCGCACCGAGGTCGCATTGGCCTGCACGCCCTCGTAGGTGCTCAGGTCCGGCGATTGCGCACCGGCCACATGGCAGCCCGGGATGGCGCAATTGGCGCTGACCAAGGGCTGGATATCGGCGGACCAGGTGACCGCAGTGGTGTCGCAGAAGGAATTCGGGTAGAGTTCCTCCTCATTGTCGTAGTAGCATCCGCTCAGCGCGAGCAGGGCGACTCCTCCCAGATATAGCAAGGCCTTCTTCATCGGTCAGTTCTGCGGTGCCCCAGCGTCGATCCAGATCATGAACTGGCGCACGCGGCAATCGTTCAGGCCCAAGGTAGGCGGCATGGGGATATACGGGTCCGGGAGACGGCGGATGGCTCCTTCCAGCCGACCGTCATTGGCCACGGTGAAGAGGTCGGCGTACTGGGTGAAGTCGAGACCACCCGAGGGGCTGGTACCGCTGTGGCACGAGGTGCAGCGCGCTTGGAGGACCGGCACGATGGTGCCGGAATAGGTCACGTTGAGCGTGTCGCAACCTGCGTTCTCGCAACTGTTGTTCTGCGCGCCCTGCTGGATCCATTGCCCGATGATGGCGATCTGGTCGGGCGTGAGCGGCGCGAAGGGCGGGCGTGGCATGATCTTCTCCGGATCATCCTCATTGATCGCCTCCCACAGATCGCCATTCTGAACGATGCCGCTGGCCATCAACGTCTCATAGCTGATGATCTGGATGTCATCGTTCTCATCATTCGGGGTGTGGTGGCAATCGAGTCCTTCGCCGGGATTGGTGCAGCTGCTCGCCAGGATGGGAAGCACCTGCTGCTGGAACCAGATCGTATTCGAATCGCACACAGCCTCCTCTACCCCGCCGCCGTTCCCTCCGCCACCGCCAATCCCATCCAACGGCGCCTCCAGCGGCTCATGCTTGCAGGCATTGATCAGCAGGAATGCCATGACCAGGCCCGATAGGCCTACCACCCACCTTTTCCTTTGACTCCTTTCGGACTTGGCCATGGCGATCATTCCTTGCTGTTCGTGCCAAACCTAGTAAGGGCTTTAGGCCGCCTGCGCCCTGATCCGGATGGACCGGGAAAGGAAGGCGATGAATCGGACGCCCCGACGCAACCGGTGCCCCCTCGCCCGCCGAACCCGCTGAGCAGCTCCAGCAACCGTATGGCATCGAGTCGATTGGCGTATCGCGACTGGGCATTGAGCCGGATGATGCTGCCGAGCCGATCGGCTGGTTCCATCCGCAGTAACGCGGCCAGGTCATCGGGGTCGGGAATCAGGAGATTCATGCGTGCCGCGGCCCAGGGGAAGCTGATCGGAGCCGCGTACCGAATGTCCGATGCACGGCATGCCCCCGAGAAAGAAGAGTTGACCAAATGGGCAGATCAGGGCACGAATCGGTCGAATGCCTCACTCACCCGCCAGCCAGCGCTTGAAGGCCGCGCTGCGCTCGCTGCTCACGATGGCATCCTCGCCATAGGGCGGGTCCAGGATCACCTTCACACGGCTCTTGCTATAGGCGAGCAGCTCCTTGATGCTATGCAGGTGCACGATCAGCTGACGGTTGAGGCGGATGAACTTCTGCGGGTCGAGCTGCCTTTCGAGCTTATCGAGGCTCTCCTCGAGCGGCAGGTCGCGGCCCTCATGCGTGCGCAGAAAGGTGCTCTTCATGAGCGAGTGGATGTACGCGATGCCATCGGGCTCCACCACGCGGAAGTGATCGCCGTAGCGGATCAGGAAACGCTTCACATAGGCCGCAGGGCGCGGATCCGCCTCATTCCCGCGGGCCACAAGCGCGCCGTGGTCACGCACAAGGCCCATGCGCTGCACCCGTGCGATCGAAGCGGCCAGTTCATTCGCGTTGATGGGCTTGAGCAGGTAGTCGATCGCATTCACCTTGAAGGCCTGGAGTGCATAGGCATCATAGGCCGTGGTGAAGATCACCGGGCAGGCGACCTCCACGCGCTTGAAGACCTCGAAGCTCTCCCCATCGGCGAGCTGCACATCGAACAAAGCGAGGTCCGGTGCCGGATGCGCGGCGAACCATTCGACGCATGCCGCGATGCTCGGCAGCTCCGCCACGACCTCGATCTCCGAATCAGTGCCCGCCAGCAGCTTCCTCAGCCGTTTGACGGCCGCTGGCTCATCCTCTACGATCAGGACCTTCATGCGATCAGTTCGATCAAAGGTATCCGCACAACGAAATCAGCTCCTTCCTTACCGGCTTGGATGGGACGCTCGGTGAGCGCCGCGTAGCGCTTCACGATGCTCTCCAAGCCGAATCCCGTGGAGCGGGGTGGGGTGGCTCGAGGCCTCACCGGATTGCGTACCTCGATCGCCTCGGCGCTCGCGCGCACCTCGATCACGAACGGCGCGCCGCCGGTGACCACGTTGTGCTTGAGGGCATTCTCCACGAGCATCTGGAGCGTGAGCGGGACCATGGCACGCTCCAGCGCTGCCGCATCGGCTTCCACGCGCAGGGCGATGGCCGATCCGAAACGGCGCTGCTCCAAAGCGAAATAGGTATCGAGCAGGTGCAGCTCCTCCTTCACGCTGATGCGCTCCCGATCGCGCACCTGCACGATGTTGCGGAAGAAGGTGCTCAGCTGCTCGACATGCTCCACCGCTTTGGCGGGCTCGCTCTCGATGAGCTCAACCAGGGCATTGAAACTGTTGAACAGGAAATGCGGGTCGACCTGGCTGCGCAACGCATCGAGCTGGAAGCGCACCTTCTCCTGTTCCATGCGATCGCGGTAGCGTGCACGGCGATCGCGCGCGCGCAGCGCCATGGCCACCATGCCGATCAGCACCACGCCCAGCAGGATCATCACCCATGGGATGCGCCACCAGGGCGGCATCACGGTCACCTGGATTTCGGTCCAAGGCGCATCGGCACCGCCATGGCTCACCACGGCGCGCACTTGGAACAGGTAGTCGCCGGGTGGCAGCGCAGCGAAGGACACCTGCCGATCCCGCGTCTCTTCGATTCGGTCTCCGTATCCCTTCAACCGGTACTGGAATCGCAAGGCGGCCGGATCGGCCCAATAGGGTGCGGTGAAACGCAGGAGCAGCGCGTTCCGATCATACGGGGTGACAATTCCGCCCGCCACGCCCTGAACGGCGCCATTGATGCGCGCATCGAGCAGCGCGACCACGGGACGGGGCTTGAAGTGCGAGTCACGCGGCCGCATGCGAACCAGACCCTTGCTGCACGCCAGCCACAGCGCCCCGGCATGATCCGTGGCGATGGCGTTCAGCTCCGCCGCGATATCGCGCAGGCCGAATGCCGAGGTCACGTCGGAGAGGGTGCCGCTAGCGGGGTCGTATGCGGTGACGCCCGTGCTCCCGAAAGCCACCAAACGGCCTCGCAGCTGTCCGAGGGAGAAGACCTCGCCATCGAAGGGCGCCAATTCAGCACCGATACCGCGCGCGCTATCGTTCACCGGGCAGAATCCCGTACCGGGCCCAACGCTCCATGGTCTTCCCTCCGCGTCGAAGGCCAGCGAGTAGAAGGTCTCCTGGGCGCGCTCCGCATGCACATCTCCATTTGCTTCCGCGATCACGATCCCTTTCCCATCTGTCGCCATCAGCAGCCGCTCGCCATCCATGACCGCGTCGAAGACGAAGCCCGCCTCCGCGCCAGCCTGTTTCAACTCTTGGCCAACGATGCGCGTGACACCTGCCAGCGTGGCAAGCACCACGCCCGTGCTCGTCGACCGAATACTCAGGACATTGTCGTTGGACAGGCCATCCTTGCTGGTGTAGCTGGTGATTCGCCCATCTGGTGCGATCGCGAAGGCCCCTGCGCCGAAGGTGCCTGCCCAAATGGTGCCATCGGGACCTGCGGCCAGGGAGACCACCGGAGTCCGCGGATCGATATCCACCGGCACGCGGGTCACCGTGCGCTCCTCGGAGAACCAGGTCACATGGCGATAGATGCCCTCGGCCGTGGCGAACCAGATGCTCTGCCTGGCATCGGAGCACAGCGCGGTGATGTTGCGCAGGTCGAGCCCCTCGTGCTCCGGCACGAAGAGGAAGGCGGGATCGGCGCGCTGCAGCATGTCGGAGCCATCGCACCACCAGATCGCGCCATCGCTGTCGCGCAAGAGGTCGAGCACCTCCGCCCGACCGGTCCAGTCTTGCCTGTAGGTCCCATTCTCGAGCGACTGGTCGATCACCACCGGACCGGCATCGCGTGTTGAGGCCCAGATCATGGTGCCGGTGGCGCGCACGTTGTCCACCGGACCCAGGGACCACGAAGAAGCCAGCGTCTGCGGCCGCGCGTTGGCCTCCGGTTTCCAGCGGAACACGCCCGCGCGATGCGTACCTGCCCAGATCGCGCCATCCTCGGCCACATCGATGCTCAGCACCAGGTTGTCCGGCGCGCCGGCCGGCTCATCCATCACCACGCGCACCACTCCATCCTCCAGCAATGCCAGACCCTGATCGGTGGCCACCGCGATTCGCCCATCGGGCAGCGCGGCCAGGCCGTTCACATGGTCATCGGGCAGCCCCGCGCGGGTATCGATCACGCGCAATGCACCGTTCCGCTCCATGAGCACGCCATGGCCGTATGTGCCGATGACGCGCGCATCATCAGCTGCCACGATCGACACCTGCGACGAAGCGATGAGCGAATCCTGCAGAAGCGTATCGCAGGCCAATCCATCGCAGCGCACCAGCCTGCCCTGATCCGTCACGAACACCACCTCGTTGCCATGCGCGGCAAGCGCCGTGATCCGCTCGCCTTGGGTCCTCCACATCACATCCACCACTTCCCCATCGGTACGCAGCACGCCGATCTCCGCGGCGGCCCAGATCAGGCCGCGTTGGTCTTGTGCAAGGGCTGTAATGCGCGGCCTCCGCTGGCCATCTCGCACCTCGAAGGAGCGCACCAGCGGGTACTGCGCCAGACCTGACCCCGAGATCAGCAGCAACAGGGCGAGAGCGGTTTGGCGCATCAGCCTTGTGGCTCGAAGGTCAGGTCGATATCGACCTTCACGGTGGCTGCCACCTTCTGCTGCACCACGCGCGGAATACGGATTCCATGATCCGCCACGGGCACCTCGAAGGTCGCGCGCACACGCACACCGCTGGCGGTGACCTCAATGGTGCACGGGATCACGCGTTCCTGCGCCTGCCCCCGTATCACCAGGCTTCCCTTCGCGCGCACCTGATGCGTGCCGGCCACGCGCAAATCGACAGCCTCGATGATGCGCCCCGAGAACGTGGCATAGGGCCATTGCGCCGAAACCATGTAATTCTCATTGAAATGCTCGCGCTGCAGCGGGGCGTTGAAGCCCTGCATCTCCACCATGGGCACCTGTATCGCGAAGCTGCGCTCATCCCGATCCAGCGCGCCTTTGGAACGATCCGTGGAAGCCTTGATCACCTCCAGCGGCGCCTCACTCACGAACGAGACGGTGGATCTGGCCAGTCGCACGATATCACGGCTCTGCCCAAAAGCGATGCCGTGCACGAGCAGAGGAATGACCAGCAGGAGAGAACGCATGGGCGCCATGGTGCTGCGCCCGAAGGTAACAGGGCTAATGGTTCACCATGAACCGGATCGGACCCAAGGTCGGATCATCCGTTGGCATCGCCATATACATCCCCGGTGAGAATCCGCTTACATCCAGCACGCCATCACGAAGATTCAGAGGCTCCAATCGACCTCTTCCTTGCCCATCGAAGACACGGACCGAGCGCACCGCCTTCAGCGTGGGCAGCGTCACCCACGTGCTCGCCGGATTCGGCCAGGCGAGTACCGCGCCGCTCGGCTCTTCGGCCAGGTCCGTGGAGAGCAGGCAATTCAGCGTGCAGGCCGCGCGTGTGGTGCCCGTGGTACTGTCCACGAAGGCGGCCAACGCATCAGCATCGCCCTTGAGGAAGTGATCCAGCCAGAGTGTGGCGAAGTCATTCACCACGGCGTGCTGCTGCCCCCTTGTCACAGAGGGTGCCGGACTGCAGGTGAGCTCGCCCAAGGTGCAGTTGAAATTGCTCTGCGCGAAGTAGCAATGCCCGCCGCCGGTGATGTTGATGAAGGCCCGGCAGGGAACAGTGAGCGCCTCAAACATCGGGGCGGTGTGGTCCGCGATGGGCGTCACGCAATCATTGCTCCCCGCGAACATCAACGTGGGAACCAGCACATCGGCACAGGCTGAGACCGCGCTCGGATTGGTCTCCGCCGCGGCGAGGTTCACCACCGTGGCGATGCCGGCATTGCTCGCAGCGCCCAGGAAACTGGCGCCACCGCCCATGCTATGGCCCATGAGCGCGGTCGCAGGCGACACATGGCCGAAGAAGGGAGAACCCATGTCGGCCCCAGCGGCTTGCATGGACTCGGCCGCGAAAGCCAGGTCCTGACCGAAGTCGGCATGATTCGGCAGGATGCCGCCTTCCGTGGTGGGCAGCACCATGATGTAGCCCAAGGGCACGAAATGCTCCCAGAGGTTGGCATAGGCCGCGGTGGTCATCACGAAGCCATGTCCGAAGACGAGCACCGGGAAAACGCCATCGGCAAACGGGGCAGCGCTACCCGCAGTGATACCGGGATAGCGGATCTCGCACGCGATGGTGCGGTCCCGTGCCGCGTCGTAGAACGAAGCTGTTCGCTCACCGATCGCGAAGGGCTGCGCCAATGCCATAATCGGCAGCAGGAACGTAAGCCAGGCGAATTGCCGCATCGGAGACCAATATATCGGAGTGAACAAACACCTGGTCGCTCCTGTTCGCCCGTATGCCCGGTCTAACTTCGCCGCCCGCATGCGCACCTTCGAGATCCCCACGCATTACCGCAGCAACCTGGTCGGCAGGCTGAAGGCCTGGCGCAAGGCGCAGGACCCGAAGAAGAAGGACCTGAGCCCCACCGTGCTCGACCTGGGCGCCGTGCGATTCGTCTTCGCGCGGCACTTCGGGTTCTGCTACGGGGTGGAGAACGCCATCGAGATCAGCTACAAGGCACTGGAGGAGAACCCCGGCAAGCGGATCTTCCTCCTGAGCCAGATGATCCACAATCCGGCGGTGAACGATGACCTCACGGCCCGGGGCATGCGCTTCATTCAGGACACGCACGGCACCATGCTCATGGACTGGAGCGAGCTGAGCGCGGACGACATCGTCATCATCCCCGCGTTCGGCACCACCCTGGAGACCGAGGCGAAACTGAAGGCCATCGGCATCGACCCGCTGAAGCACAACACCACCTGCCCCTTCGTGGAGAAGGTGTGGAACCGCAGCGCGCAGCTCGGCGAGAAGCAGTACACCGTGGTGATCCACGGCAAGGCGAAGCACGAGGAGACACGCGCCACCTTCAGCCACACGGCACAGGGCGCGCCGGCCATGATCGTGAAGGACATGGCCGAGGCGGAAGAGCTCGGTCGCATCATCCTGGGCGAACTTCCTCTATCCCATTTCCACGAACGCTTCGGCAAGCATGCCACGCACGGCTTCGATGCGAGCAAGGACCTGGAGCGCATCGGCGTGGTGAACCAGACCACCATGCTGGCCACCGAAACGCAGGCCATCGCCGACCACTTGAAGCAGGTGATGATCCGCAAGCATGGCGACGCCGACATCAAGGCGCACTTCGCCGACACGCGCGATACGCTCTGCTATGCCACCAACGACAACCAGGACGCCACCAACGAGCTATTGAAGGCCGACGCCGACCTGGCACTCGTAGTGGGTGGATACAACAGCAGCAATACCAGCCATCTGGTGGAATTACTCGAGCGGCGTTTCCCCACCTACTTCATCAAGGATGAGGGCGAGATCATGAGCGCGGATACAATCCAGCATTTCAACTATCCGGAGCATCGGTTGGAGACCACCAGCAATTGGATGCCCGCTGAACGTCCGCTCACCATCATCCTCACCAGCGGAGCCAGCTGCCCGGATACGCTATTGGACCGGGTGATGCTGAGAGTTCTGAGCATGCTTGAAGGGGGGAGGGATCCCATCGAAGTGGTCGAGTCGTTGGTCGGCTAGGCCCTCACTCCTGCCCCACCCGCGCCAGCACATCCACCACGATGTCGAGCGCCTTCCGGAACTGCTCCTCGGCGGTGATGTCGCTGTTGTCGATCACGACGGCGTCGGGCGCCTTGGTCAGCGGATCCGCCTTGCGCGTGGTGTCATCCAGATCGCGCTGACGGATGTTCGCCTCTACTTCGGCGAGCGAGACCGCGGCGCCCTTCATCTGCAACTCGTGATAGCGGCGCTGGGCGCGCACCTCGGGCCGCGCGGTCATGAAGAGCTTCACCTCGGCATCGGGGAAGACCACCGTGCCGATGTCGCGGCCATCCATCACCACGCCCTTCTCCAGACCCAGGGCCTGTTGCAGGCGCACCAGCTTGGCACGCACCTCGGGCACCGGGCTCACCAAGGTGACGTGGTTGC
The DNA here is from genome assembly GCA_020635725.1 of Flavobacteriales bacterium. GTDB lineage: Bacteria > Bacteroidota > Bacteroidia > Flavobacteriales_F > PHOS-HE28 > PHOS-HE28. Next base: position 165,244 of record JACJZF010000009.1, on the reverse strand, counting down.
TCACGTCCATGGTCCGGATCTCACTCTCCACGTTGCGCCCATTGAGCAGCGTCGCGCTCTTGTCGGTCATGGGGTCGTGCTGGAAACGGATGTCGATGCCATCAAGCTGACCGAGCAATCCGTCCAGGTCCAACCGACCATCCTTCACCAGACCGTTCTCCATGACATACAGGGCCACCGCACGGTACATGGCACCGCTATCGATGTAGGCATAGCCGAGATGCTGGGCCAGTTGACGGGCCAGGGTGCTCTTCCCGCAGGACGAGAAGCCATCGATGGCGATGGTGATCCGGTTCACGCCGGGAAAAGTAAGCGGCTTCTACCCTTCCTTCCTGAAATCGCTGAAGCGCACGGCCAGCGTGAGCGTATTGCTGATGCCGGCCAGGTGCAGCTGGGAGAAGCCGTAGCTGAGGTGCAGTTTGCTCACCTTGAGGCCGAGGCCGAAGCTCAGGCCCACGGCACTGGGCTTGTTGGCGATCACCAGCTCATCGCGGCGGCGGAAGTTGTAGGCCACGCGCAGCATGAAGTTGCGGCTCAGCAGGATCTCGGCGCTGGGCACGCAATGGAGCAGGGCCTTGCGCGCGTTGGTCACCTTCTTCTCGATCACCTCACCCGTGGTGGGATCGATCTCCACGGCGGCGTTCGGGTCGTCGTAGGTGAGGTCCCATTGCTGCAACTGCTCGAGCATCAATCCCAAGCGGAAGGGCGCGTGCTTGAACTTGTACGTGACACCCAGCTGCACCTCGAATGGCAGGTCCTCGCGCACATCGGTGAAGCGGCTCGTCTGACGCCCGATGTTGCGCAGCATGGCCGCCACCGTGACACCCTTGCTCGGCTTGTGGAACACGCCGCCCACATCGAGCGCGAAGGCCGATGACGTGTAGGTGTCGTAGCTGCTGGTGATATACTTCACGTTGGCCCCGATGCTGAACAGGCTATCGATCGCGCGGCCGGCTCCGATCTGCATCACATACTCGCCGGCGCGGAAATCACCGATCTCGTTGCCCACCTCGTCGGTCCGCCGGAACGTGCCATAGTCGACGTACTGCACCGTACCGGAGAAGGTGGTCTGAAGGCTGTCGAAATGATGGGCGTAGCTGGCGTAGCCGATCTTGATGCCATCGAAGTAGGGCAAGTAGCTCAGGGCCACCTGCCGGCCCATCTCCTTGTTCAGCAGACCGGGATTGAAGATGCCCAGGTTGATGTCGTTGTCCTTCACGGCGATGTAGTTCCCGCCGAGCGCCGAGGCACGCGCGGAAGAGGGTACCGTGAGCACGCGGAAGCCGTCAGAGCCACCGAGCTGGGCGGAGGCGATGAAGGGGGCTAAGAAAGAACCGAGGAGGAGCGAACGCATCATTCGGGTGGGCAACGAAGATAGTCGGCGGGTATTGTGGGCCTCAGCGCGCATCCTTCCGCCACAGCAGTGATCCATCCCCATAGCTCAGGAAGCGATACCCGTGGGACAGCGCGTGCTCATAGGCGGCGCGCCATTCCTGTCCCACGAACGCGGCGACCAGCAGCAACAAGGTACTCTGAGGCTGATGGAAATTGGTGATGAGCGCATCCGCATAACGGAAACGATATCCCGGCGCGATCAGGAGGCGTGTGCTGCCGGTCAATCGGTCCTCTCCCCTGCTTCGGAGATCACGCAGCACCGCATCAAGCGCCTCGGCCGGAGCAACCGTGCCCCCCGCCTCGTAAGGCTCCCATTGCCCTACATCCATGGCGGTCAAGTTCTCGCCTTGGAACAGCTGCAGACCATGCCAATACAGGCTCTCCAGGGTGCGCATGGCCGTGGTGCCCACCGCGACGATGGGACCATTCCCCAGGCGTTCCCTCACCGCTTCGATGGCCGACCGCGAGATCCGCACCTGCTCCTCATGCATGCGGTGGTCGTGCATGCGCTCGCTCTTCACGGGCAGAAAGGTGCCCGCGCCCACATGCAGGGTCAGTTCCGCGGTGCTCGCACCCTTGTCGTGCAGTGCCCGCAGGACCTCGTCGCTGAAATGCAGGCTGGCCGTCGGCGCCGCTACCGACCCTTCGTGGCGCGCGAACACCGTGTTGTAGCGCTCCTCATCGGCGGGCTCATCGGGGCGCTTCATGTACGGCGGAAGTGGAACATGGCCGAAGCGCTTGAGCACATCGGCGAAGGACAGCGCCGCAGGTTCCCATGTGAATCGCACGACCTCTGTGCCGATACGCTCAGCCCTGAGCATCGACCCGTGAGCGTGCAGGACCAACTGTTCGCTTTCCTTCCATCGTTTCGCGTTCCCGATGAAACAGTTCCAATCACTCTGACCGCGCTCAGCGAAACTCCGCTCCACCGGACCTCCATGCGCAGGTGACAAGCAGAGCAATTCGATGCGGGCACCTGTGGCGCGGTGAAAAACGATGCGCGCGTTGACGACCCGTGTGTCGTTGAGGACGAGCAAGGATCCGGAAGGCAGCTGTTCCGGCAGATCGGCGAACACGCCATCGCTGATCTGCCCCTCACGCATCACCAACAGACGGCTGGCGCTGCGGTCATCGAGCGGCCGCTGCGCGATGCGGTCCTCCGGTAGGTCGTACGAAAAGTCGGCGATCGAGAGCTCGCGGGGATGCATGGCGGCCGCGAAGATCGCGGGCTATTGCTTCACGAAACGCGCCACGGCCTGCCGCTCCGCCGCCTCGATGCGTACCTGGTAGCTGCCCGCAGGCAGAGCGTCCACATCCAGGATGGCCTGCGCGGACTGGAAGGCCTGTCGTAGCACCACGCGGCCCGCCATGTCGGTGACCGTGCAGACCATGGGCGCGGCAACGCCGGCGAGGGACACGTACACGGTTTCGCTCGTGGGATTCGGCCATAAGCCGGCATCCAGGCGACCCACCACGGGCACCGACACGATGCCCAAGGCCGAAGTGATCGCCCGATAAGCGTTCACCTTGCCCATGCCCCAACGCAGGCTTCCGCCCGAAGGGATCGCACCCGTGTATTGATCGGTACGCGCGGTGCTCCGGATCAAGTCCTTCACCTCAGCGGCGGAAAGCGTCGGATCCGCTTGCAGGATCAAAGCGCATATCCCCGCGACCGCAGGCGAGGACATGCTCGTACCAGAGATCCGGGTGAAGTAGTAGGTGCTGCCCTCGAAATCCACCGTGGCAGACACCGAGTACGAGGCATCGGTGAAGGAACTGACCGCGGAGGACACGCTGACCCCGGGGGCCGTGATGTCTGGTTTCACACGTTCATCGAGCGTGGGCCCGAAGGACGAGAAGCCGGCGATCTGCCCGCCGATCACGGTTCCGATCGGCGACAGGTACTCCGATGAGAAGGCGCCAACGGCGATCAAGTTGTTGGTGCAGGCCGGCTCGCTGATGCCGTAGTTCGCATCGCCATTCGTCCAGCCCGCGCCGGCGCCCTGGAAGGCCATGCCCCAGTTGCCCACATCGGTGGTGAGCTCCGTGACATTCCAGCAGTGCAGCACGCCATTGGGCGCGGTGGCCTTCAAGGCCACGCGTATGCTGGTGCTCCTATTCTTCACCCGCAGTCGGAAGAAGGGCCGGCCATTGAGCGGATGAGCCGCTTCGGCCGTGAGGTTGAAGAACACCGTATCGGCCCCCTGCACCATGAAGCTATCGAGGTAGGCTTGCTGCGTGGCCGTATGATACCACGGACTCTCGCTGAGCACCACGCCATTGTTGCCGGTGATCAAGAAGCCCGCGCTGAACGGAAGGCCCGGCTCACCCCACATGCTCACGCTCTGGCCCCACATGTTGGGGTTCGCCGCGTAGCTGTAGAACTCGATGCGGGACCGCAGGGTATCGCCCGTGAACGCCTTTCGGATATGGAAATTGACATCGCCATTGTTCCCGGCGGAATTCACGAAGACCACGCCCACGTCGGCCATGGCATCGATGGCCTGGCTGATGAGCGAGTTGCCATCGAGCGTGCCGATCCAATGCAGGCCCCAGCTCTGGTTGATCACGAGCCGCTTCTGGTCGGCATCGGCGATCTGCTTCATCCAGACATAGGCGTCCATCACGGCGGCAGCATCGATCAGCCAGGTGGCCAGCAGGAATTGCGACTCGTAGGCCATGCCACGGTACACGGTGCCCGCGCCGCTCCCTCCGGCGATGCCGGCCACGTGCGTGCCGTGATAGTGATGGCTGTAGATATTCGAAGTATCGGTCTGTGCCGCCAGGATCTCCGATGGCGTGCTGTACTCCGTTCCATAAGGGAAGCCAGCCGGAGCAGGTCCGCTCTGCTTGTATTGGTCCCACGCCGCACGGATCCGTGTCTGCGTGAGCAGGGTGTCGTAGAGATCAGGGTGCGTGTAGTCGAAGCCCCAGTCGCAGATGCCGATGAGCACGTCGCGACCGGAATATGGCATCGGCAGGTTGATGCCCCGATGCACGCTATCCACACGGGTGGTCCAACGCACCTTGTCCAATTCGGGCTTCGCCTTGCCCGCGAGTTCGATGTAGGAGATACCCGGTATCTGCCGGGCCTCATCGAGATGGTATGCGTCCACGCGCAGCGAGACCACATCGCCGATCCGCGAGCCGATGCTCACATGCCCGTTGGCGGCCGCTTCGGCGCTGAACCCGACCTGGGCCTTTGCGAGGAAACCCACCATGCACCGGCCGTTGATGTACGCCGTGGGATAGCGGCCATGCGTGGCTTCGGTGAGCTTGCGCGCATCGGGCTCCTTGGCTGCCAGCTTTTCCAGTTCAATCAGGTCGGCGTGCGTGATGGCTGGCACAGGCACCTGCGCCTGGAGCATGATCGGAAGCAGAGCGAATAGGCAAGCGAAACGAAGCATGGGCCTTGAATTGGACTTCGAAGTAAAGGAAGCGAAGGCTCGCACGCACGACACTTCCCGTATCTTCATTCCATGGGGTACATGGGATTCGGGATGCGCAAGGAGGCGTACAGCCGGGCCCCTCGCCGATATATGGCGTACCTGAAGCCGTGGCTCAAAGCCAGCCAGAGGCCAGCCAAGGAGACCGAAGGACGCACGAAAAGTGAAAGCGGCGATAGCCGGCACCCCGTTCAAGCGACGAACCCGCCGCCGCGATTGGTCACTTGGCGCCAAGCCGCGACAGCCGTGATTGCACTTTCATTGGCCATCGGACTGGTCTGGATCCTCGTCTGGTTGATGACCGCCGCATTGGAGTTGCCGAACCGCGCTCCGGTCATGTAGCGCTTGCATGAATAGTACGCTGGAGCACATGCCTCGATCCTGAGAAAAGCATCCCACCAGTTTCCTTCCACCGAACTCACGTACCTCAGTCACGTGCCTCTATGGCCACATGGAATAATGGCCACATGGATTAATGGTCACATGGAATCATGGCCACATGGAACAATGGCCACATGGAACCATGCTTCCTACGCCACCTTCAGCGCGTTCTCCACCTTCTCCTTGAGTAGCGCGTGCTTCACCACCTCGATCATCTCGGTCACGTAGGTGAAGCGCATGCCCTTGGTGTAGCGCGCGTCGATGTCCTCGATATCCTTGCGGTTATCGGTGCTGAGGATGATCTCCTTGATGCCGGCGCGCTTGGCGGCGAGGATCTTCTCCTTGATGCCGCCCACGGGCAACACACGGCCACGCAAGGTGATCTCGCCGGTCATCGCCACGAACTTGCGCACCTTCTGTTGGGTGAAGGCGCTGGCGATGCTCGTGAGCATGGTGATACCCGCTGATGGACCATCCTTCGGCGTTGCGCCCTCGGGTACGTGCACGTGCACGTTCCAGCGCTTGAACACTTCGGGGTCGAGGCCGATGATGTCGCTGTGCGCCTTGATGTACTCTAGTGCGATCACCGCGCTCTCCTTCATCACATCGCCCAGATTTCCGGTCAGCGTGAGCTTGCCTTCGCCCTTGGTGATGCTCGTCTCGATGAAGAGGATGTCGCCGCCTGTTGGAGTCCAGGCCAAGCCGGTGACCACGCCGGCCACGTCGTTGCCCTGATACTTGTCGCGGGCATGGCTGGGGCCATAGATCCGCGGCAGGTCCTCGATCGCGATGGTGAGGTTGTGCTTCTGCTTCAGCGCGATCTGCTTAGCACGGTAGCGCACCAGCTTGGCAATGCGCTTCTCCAAGGTGCGCACCCCGCTCTCATCGGTGTACTGCTCAATGATCGCTTCGATCAGGCCCGGAGCGAGTTTGAGCTGCTTCGGCTTGATGCCGTTCTCGGTGAATTGCTTGGGCAACAGGTGGCGCTTGGCGATCTCCACCTTCTCCTCCTCGGTGTAGCCGTTCACCTCGATGATCTCCATACGGTCGCGCAGCGCCGGGTGAATGGTGCTGAGCGAGTTGCAGGTGGCCACGAACATCACGCGGCTCAGGTCGTACTCCACCTCTACATAGTTGTCGTAGAAATGGCTGTTCTGCTCGGGGTCCAGCACTTCAAGCAGGGCACTGGCGGGGTCGCCATGGAAGTCCTTGCCCACCTTGTCGATCTCGTCTAGCACGAAGAGCGGGTTGCTGGTGCCGGCCTTCTTCAGGCTCTGGATGAGGCGGCCCGGCATGGCGCCGATGTAGGTTTTGCGGTGGCCACGGATCTCGGCCTCGTCGTGCAATCCGCCGAGGCTCATGCGCACGTACTTGCGACCGAGCGCTTCGGCCATGCTCTTGCCCAGGCTCGTCTTGCCCACGCCCGGCGGGCCGTAGAGGCAGATGATGGGAGCCTTCATGTCGCCCTTGAGCTTCAGCACGGCCAGGTGCTCGATGATCCGCTCCTTCACCTTGTCCAGGCCGAAGTGGTCGCGGTCGAGGATCTTCTGCGCGTTCTTCAGGTCGAACTTATCGGTGCTGTACTCGCCCCACGGGAGCTCCAGCAGCAGCTGTACGTAGTTGTACTGCACGCTGAACTCCGCGCCCGCGGGATTCATCCGCTGCAACTTGCCGATCTCCTTGTCGAAGGTCTCCGCCACCTTCTTCGACCACTTCTTCTTCATGGCCTTGCGGCGCATGTCGTCCAGCTCGAGCTCGATGGGGTTGCCGCCCAGCTCGTCCTGAATGGTCTTCATCTGCTGGTGCAGGAAGTACTCGCGCTGCTGGCGATCCACCTCGGTGCGCACCTTGCTCTGGATCTCGTTCTTCATCTGCAGCATCTGCAGCTCCTTGGTGAGGTGCGCCAGCAGCAGGTTCGCACGCTCTCGCAGGTCAGCGACCTCGAGCATGCGCTGCTTCTCGGCCACCTCGGCGTTCATGTTGCTGCTGATGAAGTTCACCAGGAACGACGGCGAGTCGATGTTCTTGATCGCGAACTGCGCCTCCGTGGGGATGTGCGGGCTGTGCTTGATGATGTCCAAGGAGAGATCCTTCAACGAGCTCACCAACGCTTGGAAGCTTTTATCGTCCTTGGCCGGTCGGATCTCCTCGAACTCCTTCACCTTGGCGGTGTAGTAGGGCTCGATCTTCACCATCTCCAGCACCTCGAAGCGCTTCTTCCCTTGGATGATGGCCGTGGTGCTGCCGTCGGGCATGCGCAGCATCCGGATGATCTGCGCGATGGTGCCCACCTTGTTCAGGTCCTCCGGGCGGGGCTCTTCGATCTGGCCGTCCTTCTGGCTCACCACGCCCAACGTGCGGTTGCCGCGGTAAACGTCCTGGATCAGTCGGATGCTGCGGTCGCGCCCCACCGTGATGGGAATCACCACGCCCGGAAAGAGCACGGTGTTGCGCAGCGGAAGAATGGGCAGTTCGGGCGGCGTGGTCTCCGCGTTCATCTGCTCCTCATCCTCGGCGGTGATGAGGGGGATCAGCTCGGTCTCGTTCTCGAGAGCCTCGCTGCTGAAAAGATCCGAACCGGTATGGAGGAAGTCTTTCATCGACGACTCGATGGTCATTGTGGCAGGAGCAAAGTTACCGTGGAGCGCACCCTTTGGAGCGGACGCTCTTTTCAACACGCGTTGCCGCCATGGTCAACCGCCGTGCCGACTATTCTTGGACTGACAGATGGGCAGTATCGGAGAACGCCGCACGCCGAGAACCCGGAACCACGAGGCAGAACGACTGGGCCATCGCATTCTCCATTCCCCTCTTTCCGCTTTCGGCTTTCCTCCTTCAGCTTTCAGCTTTCCTCTTTCAGCTCTCCTCCTTCAGCTTCCCTCTTTCAGCTTTCCCTACTGAGCCATCCTTGCAAGATGATCGTGGCGCTGATGCGGTCCAACTGGCCCTTATCCCGCCGTGCCATCCGCCCTTTGCCACTTGAGAGCAGCGCCATTTGCGCCATGCGACTGGTGAAACGCTCATCCACGGTCTCCACCCACTGTGCGGGGAAGGCCTTCTTCAATCGCACGATGAACGCCTCCACGGCAGCCGTGGCGTCTGTCGGTCGCCCATCGAGGGTCATCGGGAGGCCGACCACGAAACCATCCACGGTCTCCTTGCTGAGGTAGCCGCGCAAATGGTCCAAGGCTTTCGACGAATCGACGGTCTCCAGCGCCGAGGCGATAATCCGCAACGGATCGGTCACCGCGAGCCCGGTGCGCTTCAAGCCGTAGTCGATGCCGATCACCCGTGCCATGCCCCAAAGGTCGATAGAATCCGGCTCACGTTCGCTCCGCTCCACGTCCGGGCAAGCGTCATCTTTGCCCGATGCATGAACTAATCGAGAAGGCTTGGAATGACCGCGCGGTGCTGCGCGACCCCGAGGTGGTGATGACTATTGAGGGCGTGGTGGAACAGCTCGACCGTGGCGAGGTGCGCGTGGCCCAGCCTACGGATGATGGCTGGGTGGTGAACGATTGGGTGAAGAAGGCCGTGATCATGTACTTCCCGATCAAGCAGATGCAGACCATGGAAGTGGGGCCGCTCGAGTTCCACGACAAGATCCCCCTAAAGAAACGATACGCACAACTCGGCGTGCGCGTGGTGCCGCATGCCATCGCTCGGCATGGCAGCTACCTGGCGCCGGGCACCATCCTCATGCCCAGCTACGTGAACATCGGGGCATACGTTGATGAGGGCACCATGGTGGACACCTGGGCGACCGTCGGCTCCTGCGCGCAAATCGGCAAGCACGTGCACTTGAGCGGCGGCGTGGGCGTCGGCGGCGTGCTCGAGCCCGTGCAGGCCGCGCCGGTGATCATCGAGGACGGCTGCTTCATCGGCTCACGCGCCATTGTCGTGGAAGGGGTGCGCGTGTGCCAGGAAGCGGTGCTCGGTGCCAACGTGGTGCTCACGGCCAGCACGCGCATCATCGATGTCACCGGACCCGAGCCGAAGGAGATGAAAGGCATCGTGCCACCCCGCAGCGTGGTGATCCCGGGCACGGTTCCGAAGAAGTTCCCTGCTGGCGAGTACGGCGTGCCCTGCGCGCTCATCATCGGGCAGCGCAAGGAGAGCACCGACCGCAAGACCTCGCTCAACGACGCGCTCCGCGAGCACAACGTGGCGGTGTAAGAACATCCGCAGAGTCGCAGAGACGCAGAGAACCCAACGAACATAGCGTCGCTTGAAGAAATTCCTCGTCATCCAGACCGCCTTCCTCGGCGATGCCGTGCTGGTGACGAGCATCCTGGAGAAGTTGATCTCCAGGTACCCCGATGCGCTGATCGACCTCGTTGTCCGCAGAGGCAATGAAGGCCTCTTCGTTGGTCATCCCTTCTTGAACAGGATACTTGTTTGGGACAAGCGTAAGGGCAAGACGCGCGACCTATTCCGCATCGTTGGCGAGCTGCGGAAGACCGAGTACGACCACATCATCAACGCGCAGCGTTTCTTCAGCACGGGATTGATGACGGTCCTGGCCCGCGGCAAAGAGAAAATCGGGTACGACAAGAACCCGCTGAGCTTCCTTTTCACGCGCAAGGTGAAGCACGTGATCGGGGATGGTCGCCACGAGGTGGACCGCTTGAACGCGTTGATTGAGCACCTCACGGATGCAACACGACCCATGCCCGCGCTCCATCCTGAACCGTGGGAGCTTGATGACCTTCTTTCGGCGATTGGCTTCGGCGGACGAAAAACGTCCGTTCCCTACATCTGCGCAGCCCCGGCCTCCGTCTGGTTCACCAAGCAATGGCCGGAGGCCAAGTGGATTGAACTGATGCGCGCCATGCCGACCGAATGGGAAGTGCTCCTGATCGGTGCACCCGGCGATGCGCGTCTCTGTGACCGTATCATCCATTCCGCTGGCCGAGGCCGAAACCTGGCTGGAAAACTCTCTTTGCTCGGCACTGCGGCCCTGATGGAGGGTGCAACGATGAACTACGTGAACGACAGCGCGCCCCTGCACATCGCCAGCGCCATGAATGCACCTGTCACCGCCATCTTCTGCAGCACAGTGCCGGCTTTCGGCTTCGGGCCTTTGCGAGCGAACGGCCGTGTGGTGGAGACATCCGTGAAGCTCGATTGCCGTCCATGTGGCCTGCATGGATACAAGGCCTGCCCGAAGGGACATTTCAAGTGCGCGCTCAGCATCGACCCGCTGGCCGTGATCAACTGATTCGCCAATTGTCTGATCTTCTGATCAATTTCACCGCATGACCTACGAGAAGCTCCTCTTCACCACCGCCGATGGCGTGGCCACGCTCGTGCTGAACCGTCCGGATAAGCTCAACAGCTTCGACCGGCAGATGTCGTATGAGGTGATCGACGCGCTGGACAGGTGCGCGGCCGATGCGAGCATCCGTGCCGTGCTCATCACCGGCGAGGGGCGTGCCTTCAGTGCTGGGCAGGATCTGGCGGAGGCCATCGCGCCGGGCACCAAGATCGAGGACATCCTCACCACGCAATACAACCCCATCGTTCGGCGCATCCGCGACCTGAAGAAACCGGTGATCGCGGCGGTGAACGGCGTTGCGGCCGGCGCCGGTGCGAACATCGCTTTCGCGTGCGACCTCACCCTGGCCGCCGAGAACGCCAACTTCATCCAGAGCTTCATCAACATCGGCCTCATCCCCGACAGTGGCGGCACCTTCACCCTGCCGCGGCTCGTGGGCATGCAACGGGCCTTCGGGCAGATGATCCTCGCGCCGAAGGTGAGCGCGAGCGAGGCCATGGTGCAGGGCCTCATCTGGCGCGCCGTGCCGGCCAGCGAGCTCATGAACGAGGCGGAGGCGCTGGCGAAGCATCTCGCCACCATGCCCACCAAGGCCATCGCTCTAACCAAAGAAGCCCTGAACCGCAGCCTGACCAACGACCTCAGCAACCAGCTCGAGGTGGAGAACGAGCTGCAGACCATCGCAGGCCGCAGCCACGATTACAACGAAGGCGTAAAGGCCTTCCTGGAGAAGCGGAAGCCGGAGTACAAGGGGGAATGACGCCATCTTCGCACCCATGGATCCTTCTCTGAAAATCGCCGTGATCGGCGCGGGCACCATGGGCAGCGGCATCGCACAGGTGGCCGCCCAGGCCGGACATGATGTAGTGCTCTACGATGCACGTCGCGAGGCGGTGGACCAGGCTCTTGCAATGCTGCGCAAGACGCTGGACAAGCTGGTGGAGAAAGGCAAGCTCAGCCCCGACGAAGCCAGTGGCATCCATGGCCGCATCGCTCCGGCCAGCGACCTGAAGGAATTAGCCGGAACCGGGCTCGTGATCGAGGCGATCATCGAGGACCTCGGCATCAAGAAGAAGCTCTTCGCCGATCTGGAAGGCATCGTGGCACCGGAAGCCGTGCTGGCCACCAACACCTCATCGCTCTCGGTAACCGCCATCGCCGCCGCTTGCGCCAACCCTGAGCGCGTGGTCGGGCTTCACTTCTTCAATCCGGCCCCTCTACTGCCGCTCGTGGAATTGGTGCCGGGTTTGGCCACGGACAGCGCGTTGCCCCATCGCATGGCCGCATTGATGTCCGCATGGAAGAAGGTGCCGGTGATCTGCAAGGACACGCCCGGCTTCATCGTGAACCGCGTGGCACGTCCGTTCTATGGCGAGAGCATCCGCATCTTCGAGGAAGGCATCGCCGACATGCCTACGATCGACGCCGCGCTCAAAGGCGCAGGCTTCCGCATGGGGCCCTTCGAGCTGATGGACCTTATCGGCAACGACATCAACTTCACCGTGACGAAGACGGTGTGGGAGGCCTTCTTCTTCGACCCGCGTTACAGGCCCAGCTTCACCCAGCAGCGGCAGGTGGAAAGCGGAAGGCTTGGACGCAAGACTGGTCGGGGCTATTACTCCTATGCCGACGGGGCCGCGACTCCCCTCGCATCCGTGGAACCCGCCCTTGCCGCCTCGATCGTGGAGCGCGTGCTGGCCATGCTGATCAACGAGGCTGCCGATGCCTTGTTCTGGGCCGTGGCCCGTGCCGAGGACATCGACCTGGCCATGACCAAGGGCGTGAATTACCCGAAAGGCTTGCTGGCCTGGGCCGACGAGCAGGGGGCCGCGCATTGGCACACCGTACTGCAACGATTGCAGGCTGCCTATGGCGAGGACCGTTACCGACCCTCCCCGCTCCTGGCGCGCATGGCCGCACAGGACGGGCGATTCATCTGACCACCTCTTGGCCTTTGTTCTGCCCCATGTATTCTCCATGGGAATTAGTTGCTACATTCGCGCCCAAATCCAACCCCAACGACCATCATGAAGTCCATTGTTCTCTCTGCTGCTGCCCTCAGCCTGGTGCTGGTAGCCTGCGGCCCTAGCGAAGCCGAGAAGCAGGCTGCTCGCGAGAAAGCCGTCGCCGACAGCCTTGCAGCTCTTGCTGCTGCCGAACACACCTACACCATCGACCCGGCCACCAGCAACCTGCATTGGGCGGGCAACGTGACCGGTTCCAAGGTGTACGGCCACCACGGCACCATCGCCTTCAACAGCGGCAGCTTCACCGTACAAGGTGGCATGCTGAAGAGCGGCAGCTTCGAGGTGAACATGACCTCCATCAACCCGATGGACGAGAACTACGCTCCCGAAGGTTCCAAGGAAGGCACCAAGGCCAACCTGATCGGTCACCTGAGCACCGCCGATTTCTTCGACAGCGCCAACCACCCTGCTGCCCGTCTGACGATCACGGGCGCCTCTGGGAACACGGCCAGCGCTGACCTGACGGTGCGCGGCAAGACCAACCCCGAGACCATCACCGACATCGTGATCACGGAGAACCCGGATGGCACCGTGCATGCCACGGGCAAGCTGGTCTTCGACCGCCAGAAGTACGACGTCGCTTGGAAGCACTTCATCAAGGATGCGGTACTCGCCGATAACATCGAACTGACCGTTGAACTGAACGGCGCTGCCGCCCAGTAACCGGTTGGTGAAAGAGGGGAGCGCTCGCCAGCAGGCGGGCGCTTCTCTTTTCAGGCGATCGCTTTCGCCAGCCAGGAGTTGAAGGCGCACATCGCGAGCCAGTGATCCATGAGGACCTCCATGAGCTTGGGGTCGGTCACCAGCTTCGCGGACCTCTCCGCAGCCACGTAGAACTGCTTGTTGGCGATCAGGGGCTCCTTGGCCACGTGCGCCTTGAACTCGGCGGGCAGCACCTTGTTGGCTTCGCCCTGCACCTCGCCGAAAAGCGTCACGAACGGCTTCGCGCCGATCACCTTGCGGAAACCCTTGCCATCGCGCACGATGGCCTCGCGGATGCGGATGAGCTGCTCTTTGTCGGGCATGTAGCACCCGCCGTAGAATTTCGTGCTTTCGGGGCCCAGAGCGAAATAGAGGCCCGGCACGCTGTGGTCCTTCCGGCCCGCTGAACTGATGATGGCCGATGCCTCGAGCTTATACGGCGTCTTGTCCTTGCTGAAGCGGATGTCGCGGTTGATGCGGAAGATGGCCTCCTTCGGTTCCAGCGAAACGCTCTTATCGTGTTTCGCGATGCGCTTGATCGCCTCGGCCACGAAGGCTTCGAAAGGCTGCTTCACGCTCTTCTCGTATCGCTTGCGGTTGGAATCGAACCATTCCTTGTTGTTGTTCTTCGCCAGATCCTTGAAGAACCGGTTGTAGTCGTCGGTGAACCAGGCCATCGGTCTAATTTGCACCCAATGTAGAGCGATGGAAGAGCACGCGTGGTCACAGGCCAAGAGGGATGCGCCTCTTCTGGAAGGATCGAGTGTTCTGCGCATCGCCTCACCCATTGGCGATCTCTGGCTCCGGAGCAGCGGTGAAGCACTCGCTGAGCTCGCTTTCACGGAATTAACCGGGCACGCAGCTCCCGCACCGGTGTTGCATGAGGCAGAGCGGCAGCTCCGCGCCTACTTCGCGGGGTCGCTGCGCGCCTTCACCCTACCGCTCAGCATGGCTGGCAGCCTGTTCCAGCGGCGCGTGTGGCAGGAGGTCGCGGCCATCGAATTCGGCAGCACCATGAGTTACCAGGCCATCGCTCAGCGGCTCAGCGGATCGTCCGCGCGGGCCGTGGGCCATGCCAATGCCACCAACCCGCTCCCGATCGTGGTGCCCTGCCACCGTGTGATCGGCACCGATGGGCGGCTCGCCGGATACCTTGGCGGAATGGAGCGCAAGCAATGGCTGCTCCGGCACGAAGGGGCCCTCCCCCACGACCTTTTCACCGGGAACTGAGCGCCTACCTTCGCCCACCATGGATGCGAATGAGCTGGCGCGCAAGGTGGTGGCCCGCATGTATGAGAACGACCCGTTCAGCATCTGGATGGGCATCGAACGCGTCACTGTCGAACCGGGGCATTGCGTGCTGCGCATGACCGTGCGCGAGGAGATGCTCAACGGCTTCGCGATCGCCCACGGTGGCATCACGTACAGCCTAGCCGATAGCTGCCTGGCCTTCGCGAGCAACAGCCACGGCATTCAGAGTGTGAGCATCGAGACCGGCATCAGCCATACGAAGCCCGTGAAAGCCGGTGATGTGCTCACCGCCTCGAGCGAGCAGAAGAGCCTGACGCGCGGCACCGGCATCTATTACATCACTGTCACGAACCAGCGCGGCGAGGAGGTGGCCCTGTTCAAGGGCACCGTGTACCGCACCGGCAAGCCCTGGTTCCCCGAGTCGGAAAACCCAGCATGAACCAAGCCTATATCGTCGACACCATCCGCACGCCCATCGGCAGCTTCGGAGGCAGCCTCTCTCCAGTCCGTGCCGATGACCTCGCGGCGCATGTGCTCAGTGCCCTCATGCAGCGGCATACGACCCTGGATCCTTCCGCCATCGATGATGTGATCCTGGGATGCGCCAATCAGGCCGGCGAGGACAACCGGAATGTGGCGCGCATGGCTCTGTTGCTCGCGGGATTGCCCGTGACCGTGCCGGGTGAGACGGTGAACCGGCTCTGTGCCAGCGGCATGAGCGCGGTGGTGGGGGCAGGCCGCGCCATCAGCGCCGGCCACGGCGACCTCTTCATTGCCGGTGGTGTCGAGCACATGACCCGTGGCCCATGGGTGATCAGCAAGACCAGTACGCCGTACGGCCGCGATGCGCAGATGTTCGACAGCAGCTTCGGGTGGCGTTTCGTGAACCCGCGCATGAAGGATCGGTACGGCGTGGATGCCATGGGGGAAACGGCCGAGAACCTCCTCGAAACGAACAGCATATCGCGCGAGGACCAGGACCGCTTCGCCCTTTGGAGCCAGCAGAAGGCCGCTGCCGCCCAAACGAAGGGGCGCTTGGCCAGGGAGATTGCGCCAGTTCCCATCCCACAACGGAAAGGAGAGCCCCTGCTGTTCCGCGAGGATGAGTTCATGAAGCCCAAGACCACGTTGGATGCGCTTGGTGGACTGAAGCCGGCGTTCCGGAAGAACGGCACGGTGACCGCCGGCAATTCCAGTGGTCTGAATGATGGCGCCGCAGCCGTTCTGGTGGCCAGCGACGATGGACTTAAGCAGCACGGGCTGAAGCCCTTGGCGCGCATCGTTAGCAGCGCCGTGGTGGGCGTTGAGCCACGCATCATGGGCATTGGCCCGGTGGCTGCCACCCAGCTCGCACTGAAGCGCGCAGGCCTCACACTGGACCAAATAGACCTGATTGAACTGAACGAAGCGTTTGCCGCACAGGCACTTAGCTGTACCAGGAGTCTCGGTCTCGCCGATGACGACCCGCGCATCAACCCGAACGGTGGAGCCATCGCTCTCGGCCATCCCCTGGGCATGAGCGGGGCCCGGTTGCTGCAAACCGCAGCCATTGAGCTTCAGGAAGTTGAGAAGAAATACGCGCTCTGCACGATGTGCATCGGCGTAGGGCAAGGCTACGCGGCGGTGATCGAGCGTTGTTGAAACTCGACCCCGCTTTTGGGGCCGGATCGCTTGGAGCCCGGTGTTAGCTTGGTCCCCTATTCCTTTCCCATGCTCCCTCAGGAACAGATCAACCTGTACATCGCCGAGCAGCCTGAATGGCAGCGTAAGATGCTCGTGCGCCTGCGGCAGTTGATTCATTCAGTGGATGAGACCGTCGAGGAGAACTGGCGCTGGAACTCGCCCGCCTTCGACCATAACGGCATCATGCTGGGCCTGCACGGCTTCAAAACCTTCGTGTCGGTTTGGTTTCACAAGGGGGCGCTGCTGAAGGACCCCCAGAAGCTCTTCGACAAGCCTGAGAAAGACGAGGAGAAGGGCATCCGCAAGATCAAATTGCGCGAGGGGGATGCCATCAACGAGAAGGCCTTCATGGACCTGGTGAAGCAGGCGGTGAAGGTGAACCAGAGCGGCGCGAAGCTCGGCGACGCCAAACCGGCCCGCAAGGCGCTGGTGGTTCCCCCGGAGCTGGAGCATTGCCTGAAGAAGGATGATCAGGCTTGGGAGAACTGGGAGAAGTTCAACTACTCGCACAAGAAGGAGTACGTGGAGTGGATCGTGGACGCGAAGCAGGAGGAGACGCGCAAGCGCCGCATCGCCCAAGCCCTGGAGATGATCCGTGATGGCGTGGGCAAGGAAGACAAGCATAAGGTCTGACGGTCAGCCAGCCGTTGGAATGGGTTGAAAGACGAAGCCCCCGCCAGATGGCGGGGGCTTCGCGATTGTATCGGGTGGCGCTTACTTCCCGTGGCGGGCGTAACGCTTCTTGAACTTGTCCACGCGGCCGGCGGTATCCACCAGCATCATCTTGCCCGTGTAGAAAGGGTGCGAGGTGTGGCTGATATCGAGCTTGATCAGGGGGTACTCCTCACCGTCTTCCCATTTCACGGTGTCCTTGGTGTTCGCGCAGCTCTTGCCGAGGAACATGTGCTCATTGCTCATGTCCTTGAACACCACGGTGCGGTAGTTCTCAGGGTGGATGCCTTTCTTCATGGCCTTTCGATTTACCCGTCCACGGGATCGGGGGCGCAAATGTAGGGCAATATCCCATTCCTCCAAGCCCCTCACCTTGGCCTACCGGAGGAATCGCCTACTTTCGCGGCCCTGAAAACCGGTTCCTGCCATGGCCTCCACCTCTGACGTCAATATCGGCTCCTACATCCGCTTCAACGGCGACATCTGCCAGATCATGGAATGGCAGCACCGGACCCCGGGCAACCTGCGCGCCTTCTACCAGGGCAAGATGCGCAACCTGCGCAATGGCAAGCTCAATGAGCACCGCTGGCGCAGCGGGGAGAGCATGGAAGTGCTCCGGATCGAGGTGCACGAGCTGCAGTACCTGTACCGCGAGGGCGACAACCTGGTGTGCATGGACCAGCAGACCTTCGACCAGAAGTACATCCCGGCCGCCCACTTCGGCGACGCCATGAAGTACATGAAAGAAGAGATGGTGGTGCAGGTGGGCTTCGAAGGCGACACGCCCATCTTCGCCCGCCCCCCCAAGGTGGTTGAGCTGGAAGTGACCGAGGCCGAGCACGCCGTGAAAGGCGACACCAGCAACAAGGTGATGAAGGCCGCCAAGCTCGAGACCGGCGCGGAGATCTCCGTTCCCATCTTCGTTGAGGCGGGCACGGTGATACGTGTGGACACCGAATCAGGCGAGTACCTCGACCGTGTGAAGAAGTAGATCGCAACAAGCAATCCGACCGAAGCCCTTCTGCCCAGCAGAGGGGCTTCTTCATTCGACCTCTGCCTTCGGCCGCCCCGGCTACCTTTACCCCAACCGCGCACCCGTGCAGCTCGACAAACCGCTAACAGCCGCCGAGATCGCCACCCTGATCGGCGCCGAGGCCAAAGGCAACGCCGGTCGTTTGGTGACCGGCCTGAATGAGATCAACCGTGTTGGCGAGGGCGACCTCGTCTATGTCGACCACCCCAAGTGGTACGACAAGGCGTTGAACAGCGCCGCCACAACGGTGCTCATCGACAAGGAGGTGGCGCCGCCTGAAGGCAAGGCCATCATCATCAGCAGCGATCCTTGCCGCGACTACAACCTGCTCATGCGGCGGTTCATGCCCCGCGCGGGCTGGTCAACGCAGCATACCGTGATCGGCGAAGGAAGCCTGGTCCACCCATCGGCTGTCATTGGCCCCCATGTGCGAATCGGCAAGGATTGCATCATTCACCCGAACGTGGTGATCTACGAACGCGCCCTCATCGGGGACCGGGTGACCATTCATGCGAATGCCGTGATCGGTGCCGACCCCTTCTACTACAAGAAGCGCCCGAGCGGGTACGACAAGATGGAGCCTGGCGGCAGCGTGGTGATCGATGACGATGTGGAGATCGGGGCTCTGAGCACCGTGGACCGTGGCGTGAGCGCCGATACGCGCATCGGCCGGGGCACCAAGATGGATAACCATGTGCAGATCGGCCACGATACGATCGTCGGGGCGAATTGCCTGTTCGCGGCCCATGTTGCCGTGGCGGGGGCCTGCGTGATCGAGGATGGCGTCACCCTGTGGGGGCAAGTGGGCATACCCAGCAAATTGCGCGTCGGCCAAGGAGCGGTGATCCTCGGGCAGAGCGGCATCATATCGTCTGTGGAAGGAGGCAAGACCTATCTGGGCTCACCGGCTCGCGAGGCCAAGCAGAAGCTCCGTGAGATCGCCCTGAGCGCACGGCTCTCCGAGATCGTGAAAAAGCTGGAGCTGTAGATGGCGCGTCTGGAGCGGATCGTGGAACGGCTGGAATTGAAGGAATTCCAGCTGCGCACGCTGCTGGAAGTGAGCAAGTCCATCAACAACAATGTGGGGCGGGAGGAGCTTCTGCAGCTCTTCGAACGGATCGTGCGCGATGAGCTGGGCATCACGCGGCTCAGCCTCTACGAGCACACTGATCGATGGAAGCGCATCCTGAGCTACGGCAATGCATCTGCCGACGCCCCTATCGACGCGGATCAACTCTTCGGCACGTTCAGCGACATCCAGACCATCAGTTCCGAGGTGGAAGGCCGCATGGGCGCCTTCGACGTGGCCGTGCCGGTCTTCCATCGCGACAGGCCGCTCGCGTTCCTCTTGATCGGCGACATCGATGAAGAGGAGCAGCGCATGAGCCCCGTGGTGAAGCACCTGAACTTCATCCAGACCCTCACCAACTTGGTGGTGGTGGCCTTGGAGAACCGGCGCATGGCCCTGCTGCAATTGCAACAGGAGCGCGACAACCGGGATCTGGAGCTTGCGGCGCAGATGCAACGCCTATTGGTGCCGAAGGACCTGCCGCGCACCGATCGGTTGGAGGCAGCCGCCTGGTACCAGCCGCATCGCCTGATCGGCGGCGATTACTACGACCTCTTCCCCGTTGGACCGGACCGATACGCCGCCTGCGTGGCCGATGTGAGCGGCAAAGGAATCGCCGCAGCCCTGCTCATGAGCAACTTCCAAGCGACGCTGCGCGCCTCGGCCTTGCGCATCGATGACCTGGAGGAGCTCGTGCGCCACCTGAACGAGCAGGTCTGGAGCAGCGCGCGAGGAGAGCGCTTCATCACCCTCTTCCTGGCGCTCATCGACCTGGAGCACCGGACCATACGCTACGTGAACGCCGGGCACAATGATCCGCTGCTGCACGATGGGCGCACCACCGAGCCGCTTCACGATGGGTGCATCGCGCTGGGCATGATGCCCACCCTGCCCTTCCTGCGCACGGGAGCGGCCGAACTGCCCCCTTCCGGAGCGCTGCTCTGCTACACCGATGGGCTTGTGGAGCAGGAGGACACGCACGGCATCGCCTTCGAGTCTGCCGCGCTGCACAAGGCGCTCGGCACCTGCGCCCTGGCCGGAGCGGCGCCGCTGATCGATGCCGTGCGCGATGCCTTCGAGGCGCACCGTGGACAACAGGCCTACCTCGATGACATCGCCGTGCTGGCCTGCAGCTTTCGGAGCTGAGCGGCAGGGCGCCTTCCGGCACGCGTCCCATCTTTGCCGCGCATGACCACACATCTCGTCACCGGCGGCTGCGGCTTCGTGGGCCGCAACATGGTGAAACGGCTATACGCCAATACCAACGACCGCGTCCTCTTCATCGACGACCTCAGCGTGGGCACCCATCCGACCACGTGGGCACCATGGCCCAAGGTGGGAGAACAGCAAGGCCTCGAGGTCTATGGCGACGGCCGCCTCTTCTTCCTGAAAGCCGACCTCCGCGATGTGCTGCGCGACCTGAACCGCGACCCCGAGCACTTCCGAAAGAAGCATGGCCTCGATGCCGTGGCCTTCGGCGATGTCTTCCACTTTGCGGCCATTGTCGGTGGTCGTAGCAAGATCGACGGCGACCCCATGCTGGTGGCGCAGGACCTGAGCATCGATGCGGAGATGTTCCTCTACGTGTGCCGCAACAAGCCGCGCCGATTCCTCTACCCCAGCAGCAGCGCGGCCTATCCCATCGACCTGCAGACCGAGAGCAACACCATCAAACTGAAAGAGAGCGACATCGACTTCAAGAAAATGGGCGAGCCGGACATGACCTACGGCTGGAGCAAGCTCACCGGCGAGTTCCTGGCGAAGATCGCGGCGAGCCATTACGGTGTGCATGTCACATGCATCCGGCCCTTCAGCGGTTACGGCGAGGACCAGGACCTCAGCTACCCCGTGCCGGCGATCGCCGCGCGTGCCGCGAAGAAGGAGAACCCTTTCGAGGTCTGGGGCACAGGAAAGCAAGGGCGCGACTTCGTACACATCGATGACGTGCTCGACCTCACCCTGCTGGCCATGGACAGGATCAGCGACGGCCGGGCGATCAACATCGGCATGGGCAAGCTCACCAGCTTCCTGGAGCTGATTGAGGTCTTCACGCGTTTCGCGGGCTACACCCCAACCGTAAAGCCTTTGCTGGACAAACCCGTTGGCGTACACAGCCGCTACTGCGACATGACCTGGGTGGAGGAGAACCTCGGCTGGAAGGCCAAAATCAGTATTGAAGAAGGGATGAGAAGAGTGTATGAGGCGGCGTTGAAGCAATTTTGAACCGCGACGACGCAACGACGCGACGATTGCGCAACGTTCGATGCACGAAAACCAGATAGCGGATGGGATTGTTGATGCGGCCTTCAGGGTTCATCGGCACTTCGGTCCTGGTCTGCTCGAAAGCGCATATGAGGCTTGTTTAGCGCACGAACTGTTGAGCATGGGCTTCAATGTCGAGAAACAGGTGGCCTTGCCCTTGGTGTATCAAGACGTGAAGTTTGATGCCGGTTATCGCCTCGACTTGTGGGTTGAGCGACTGGTCATCATTGAAGTCAAGGCGGTCGATGAACTTCACCCTGTGCACATGGCTCAGATGATTACCTACCTGAAATTGACCGGCAACAGGCTCGGGATGATCATCAACTTTCACAGCGCACTATTGAAGAACGGCATGCGCCGCGTCGTGAACAACTTGCAGTCCTGAACATGGCAACGTCACACCATTCTGCGCGTCGCGCATTCGTCGCGTCGTCGCGTCGTCGCGGTTGATTCAAAATGGCTCGCATCGTTTGCTTCGGCCCGGGCCCCAAGTTCAAGGGGGGCATCGCGCAATACAACACGGCGTTGGCGCGTGCGCTGAAAGATGAAGGAGCGCAGGTCACCATAGTCAGCTGGACGCAGCAGTACCCCGCGATCATTCCGCGCGAGTTCGTGGACAAGGCCAGCCGCAGCAGCTTCCTGGAGGGCTACGACATCCCGGTGCACTACCTCACCAACTGGAACGCACCGGGCACCTGGCGGAAGACCGCGAAGGCCATCGCCGACCTGAAGCCCGACAAGGTCATCATCCAGTGGTACAACCCCACGCAGGGCATCCCGCTGAACACCATCGCGAAGTACCTGCGGAAGCGCACGAACGCGGAGATCCTCTTCGACCTGCATTTCGTGGCGGCGAAAGAGCAGAGCAGCCTCGATGCTCGCCTCACGCGCATGGCCCTTCGCCACGGTCACAGCTTCATCGTTCATGCCTACAAGACGGCGGAAGAGCTGAAGGCACTCTTTGCCGGCGAGGATTTCCACCTGACGTTGGATGGCGCGCGGGCTGTACGGGCGCATCATGATGCGCCCCAGCGTGCCATCCTCAAGCTCTACCACCCCATCTACTCGCTCTTCAAGCCCGATCCTGCGTTCGACAAGGAAGCGTGGAAAGCACAACATCACCTCCGGAAGCACGTCTTCCTCTTCTTCGGCTTCATCCGCAAGTACAAGGGGCTGCATTACTGCATCGAGGCCTTCGCGGAACTGGCGAAGCAGCGGGACGATGTGAGCCTGATGATCGTGGGCGAGCGTTTCTGGCAGACGGTCGATCAGCGCAAGCTGAGCACGAAACTGAAGAACGCGGTCTTCGGAACGGTGAAGAAGCTGTTCTTGAAGAAGTCCGACGACGAGCGGAACTACAATCCACTGGCCTTGGTGGAGCAGCTCGGCATCCGCGACCGCACCCTGGTGGTGGACCGCTTCATTCCCAACGAAGAGGTTCCGCCCTACTTCCAGGCGGCGGATACGATCGTGCTCTTCTACGAGACCGCCACACCGAGCGGCGTGGAGAGCCTGAGCTACAACTTCAAGCTGCCAGCGGTGGCCACGCGCGTGGGGCACTTCCCC
The DNA here is from genome assembly GCA_020635725.1 of Flavobacteriales bacterium. Lineage (GTDB taxonomy): Bacteria > Bacteroidota > Bacteroidia > Flavobacteriales_F > PHOS-HE28 > PHOS-HE28. The sequence goes on along the minus strand of JACJZF010000009.1, from coordinate 142,479 downwards.
GAAACCATCACCGATGGCTTCAACGGCTACCTGGCCGAACCGAAGAACATCGCCGACATGGTGCGCGTGATGAACGCGAGCATCGAGAAACCCATTCCGCGCGAGAACGTGGTGGAGGCTACGAAGACGATGAGCTGGGCGAACTATGCCAAGGCGGTGCTGAACGGCTGAATTCGGCCATCCGTCGGAGGAACCTGCACAGGTTATCAACGTACACACGGCCGGATGGAACTGGCCGTTAGATTCGCAAGCCCTTCACGCTCCGGTGGATTGGAACCCCGCCGCGAGGGAATCGGAAGGGCGAACCTGCACGAAGGAAGGATGAGAGCCGCTTGGGCCCTGCTATTCCCATTGCTCTGGCTGTTGCCGTCGGCGGCCCCCGCTCCGTTGCCCGTGCTCGATGCTGGCACGATTGAGAGCGCCAAAGCCTTGTATGAGGAGATCGCGCTGGAGGGCCGGGTCACGGAAACCGCGTTCGCGAAAGCCTACGCGAGCGTGGCGCGACATGGCGCAGAGGCGCGCATGCTGGCGATCGCCGACATGAGCCTGCCCAGCACCGCCAAGCGCTTGCACGTGATCGACCTGGAGAATAAGGAGCTGGTGATGAGCACCTGGGTGGCGCATGGCCAAGGCAGCGGCGAGCTCATGTGCACCAGTTTCAGCAACCGGGAGGGGTCGCATGCCACCAGCAAGGGACTCTATCGCGTAGGCACCGAGATCGTGAGTCCGAAGCACGGCGCAGCGCTCTTGCTGCACGGCCTGGACCGCGGACTGAATTGCCAGGCGCAGTCGCGCGAGGTGATCATGCACGGCGCCGATTACGTGAGCGCCGACTTCATTGCCCAGCACGGCCGGCTGGGTCGCAGCTGGGGCTGTCCCGCTGTGAGCCGCGCCGAGATGCCCCGCCTGATCGAGCTCCTCGCCGACGGTGGATATCTCTACGTCCACGGCCGCTGACCGGCGGCACCGCACAACCTTCCTTCGCACCATGCGTTCGGTGATCGTCCTAGCAGCCGCTTGCCTGCTCGCAGGGTGCGCGCCCCCCAAGCCTCCCACGGATCCCATGGCCGAGGCCAAGGCCATCGAGGCCGTTTTCGAGATGCCGCAGGACTATTCGGTGCGCACGCTCGATAGCGCGCAGATCGAGGGATTCCTGCGCAGCCACCCCGAGCACCATGTCGACTCCAGCGATATCCGCGGATTCTATCGCCGCCGGCACTACCAGTACGCCTGGTTCGTGAACGACTCGCTCTCGCAATCGGCCGCGGCATTCTTCAACCTGGTGAACAGCGCCGATACCGCCTTCCGTGAGGTAGCCGCGCTGCGCGACCAGCTCGTGAGGCTTATGAGCTCCGATGCGCTGCACGCCGATACCCTGGGTTGCGATAGCTGCCGCGCCCAGCTCGAGATGGCGCTCACCGCACAGTTCTTCCGCTATGCCGACAAGCGTTATGGCGGCGTGATCGGCAAGGACCTGGGTGAGCTCGATTGGTTCATTCCCCGGCGCAAGAAGAACTACGACCGTTTGATCGATTCCATCACGGCCGGGCGAATGGATCTCTCGCCGATAGAGCCCGTGCATCCGCAGTACGCGCTGCTAAAGGCCCAGCTCAAGCGTTACCACGACCTCGATACGCTGCCGTGGCCCGAGCTGAGCCTGGGGACCGTGAAGAAGCTCGAGCCCGGCGACGACGCCCCGTGGGTACCGGACCTGCGCCAACGCCTCATGCTGCTCGGTGATTTCGTATCGCATGGCGACTCCGTGGTGCTCACGAGCCATGCCTACGACAGCCTGTTGGTGGCCGCGGTGGAGCGCTTCCAGGAGCGGCACGGCCTCCTCGCCGATGGCGTCATCGGCAAGGGGGTGATCAAGCAGCTCAACGTGCGCCCGGGTCAACGCGTGAGATCCCTGTTGGTGAACATGGAACGGCTGCGGTGGGTCCCCGAGCAGAATGCGCCCGATCAGCTGCTGGTGAACATCCCTGATTTCAAGCTGCACGTGTACGAGCACGATACGGTGGCCTGGAGCATGGTGGTGGTGGTGGGTGCAACGGCCACGCGCACGGTGATCTTCAGCGACACGCTCTCGCGCATCGTGTTCAGCCCCACGTGGACCGTCCCGAACAGCATCGTGCGCGGAGAGATCCTGCCCGCCATGGCCAAGGATCCCGGCTACCTCAAGAAGAAGGGCATGGAGGTGATCGGCGGAACCGAATCGAATCCGGTGATCCGCCAGAAGCCGGGCTCGGGCAACGCGCTCGGCTTGGTGAAGTTCCTCTTCCCCAACAGCTACAGCATCTATTTCCACGACACGCCAAGCAAGGGCTTCTTCGCACGCGAGAGCAGGGCATTCAGCCACGGTTGCATCCGACTGAGCGAGCCCCAGCGCTTCGCCGAATACCTGCTCAGGAACGACACGGCGTGGACCGCGGACCGCATCAAGAAGGCGATGCATGGCGGGAAGGAGGTGAACGTGAACCTCGCCGAGAAGCGCCCTGTGACCATCGGCTATTTCACCGCGTGGGTGGGCCAGGATGGCCGCCTGAACTTCCGCGACGATGTGTACGGGCACGATGCGCGCCTGGCGGAGGAACTCTTCGCGCTACCCCCGCCCGTGCTCTGATCACCGCGCTTCCACGCGCACCAAGGTCGAATCGGCCCCGAAGTAGAACGCCATGGAGCGGTTGACCCAACCGGAGGGATCGGAGCCGCCATCGAGGTAATGGAAAGCGCGCGGCGGGTCCGCGATCGGAGCGAGCGTGAGATCCGCTGCTCCTGCCACTGCGGCCTCGTGCAGCCGGCCGTAGCGCTGTTGCAGCTGCGCATCGAAGGTCGGGAACCGGCCCATGAGCCAATCCTGCGAGAGCGTCCCGCTCGATCCGGTCAGGAGCGCGGCGACGACCAAGAGCACCGCTGCCACGAATCGCGTTCGCGGCGGTGGCGGCTTCGGCACGAAGCGCAAAGTGACCGCCAGCAACAGCCCGATCACGCCGGGCAGGATGAAGAGCCAGGTGGCATTCACCGTGCGGTGCTGACCAAGCAGCCCAGTGGCCCAGTACGGCAGGGCCATCGCGATGAAAACGATGCTCACGAGGTACAGACTCAGTAGACCGATCTGCGAGCGGCTCGGGGACCACCTTTCGCGCAACCATTCCAAACGACCGGCAGCGAGCACGGCGGCGAGCAACAGCACCGGGGATAGGAGCCACATGCCGAGGAACCGGATCGTCTGAACCGAAGCCCAGCCGGCGGTCCGCAGCAGGTCATGCCGCAGCGGAAACTGACCGCCACGGGTGGCATTCCCCGGCGCCGCGATCATCAGCGCCGAGCCGGCGACCACCAGCGCGGCGATCAGCCAAAGACCTTTGGGCACGCGGCCCATCGAGCCTCGCACGAAGAGGAGGAGGATCACATGTGACACGAGTATCAGCACGATGTTCAGCTCATTGAACCCGGTGATCACGAAGGCGACGCTTCCGAGGAGCAACCATCGCCACGGCCTGATCTGCCACGACAACCGCCAGGCTTTGATGTACCAAGCCATCAGGAACCAGAGCACCGCGCTTGGAAGCGTGTACGTGACCGAACCGGTGTACCAGTAGATGCCCTCGCCAGGATCGGGCATGCCTTGGAGGCCGAGGAAGAGGATACCGGCGGCCAGCAGCCAGGCGTCCGAGGCGCGCAGTGCGGGCAGCAGCGCCTTCGCGAGGCTCCGCGCTGCGGCCAAGAGCAGGACCAGCAGAGCCACTGGCACCACCCGGTACCATCCGAGGCCTGGCTCGAGACCCAGCACCAGCGGGCCGCGCAGCAACAGCGGGTTGCTGGCCCAACGGCCATTCCACAGGTTGAACTCGTCCCAAAGACGTGGAAGCAGAGCGGTGCGGACGCCGGCCACCGCGTAACTGAAATCATCGCCGAAGGGATGCGCGTAAAACGCCGCGGCAACATACCGGCCTAGCAGGAGGATGAGCAACGCGGCGAGCACCTTGCGCCCCATGCCTCAAAGATGGAGAGCCGGGGAGCTTATAGCCCGATGCGTTCCTTCACACGGTACACGTTACGCTCCGGGCTGTAACGGCGCACGAGTTCGGCAACGAAGCCCATGGTGAAGAGCTGGACACCGATCACCATGGCCGTGAGCGCCACGAAGAAGAGCCCTTGATCGCTCACCCGCGGGGCCATCTCATGCAACACGTAGAGGTGGTACAGCTTCTCGCCCACCACCCAGGCTGCGCTGAAGAAGCCCACCACGAACATGAGCGTGCCCACCGCACCGAAGAAGTGCATGGGTTTGCGCCCGAACCGGAAAACGAAGGTGATCGTGAGCAGATCAAGGAACCCGTTGATGAACCGGTCGAAGCCGAACTTGCTCCTTCCATATCGGCGCGGATGGTGCTTCACCACCTTCTCGCCGATGCGGCCGAAGCCCTCCTTCTTGGCGATGAAGGGGATGTAACGGTGCATCTCACCGAACACCTCGATGCTCTTGACCACCTCTTTGCGATAGGCCTTCAGACCGCAATTGAAGTCATGCAGCAGCACGCCGCTCACCCGGCGCGTGGTCCAGTTGAAGAGCTTGGTGGGCAACGTTTTCATGAGGGGGTCGTACCGCTTCTTCTTCCAGCCGCTCACCAGGTCGAAGCCCCCCTCGATCACCATCCGCCGCAGTTCCGGCAATTCATCCGGGTCATCCTGCAGGTCGGCATCCATGGTGATCACCACTTCGCCCTGCGCGGCGATGAAGCCCTCGTTCAAAGCCGGGCTCTTCCCGAAGTTGCGCCCGAAGCGGATGCCCTTCACGCGCGCGTCGGCAGCCGCAGCGCGCTGAACCTCGGCCCACGAGCCATCGTTGCTGCCGTCATCCACGAGGATGATCTCGTAGCTCACCCCCATTCCGCGGAGCACTTGGTGCAGCCGTTCCACCAGGATAGGCAATGACTCCCGCTCATTCAGGAGCGGCACCACCACGGTCAGATCCATGCTGCAAGGTTAGGGGTCGGGTCGCATTGTGCCACGCACACCTCGAACTCATTGGCCCTGAAGCCAAATGCCCGGTCGCTCCGACTTCCTGCCGGCCTCGGCCACCCCGTTAGGAGCACCCGGCTAGCTACGCGCTGGGCCTGTGACCACCGGTTTAGAATTGGGCCGCCGGTGTTAACATTGCGTAGCGGCTCGTTCCGTGAAACAGACCATCACCAATCGAATACGCGATGAAGAAAACCCTACTCACCACTTTCTCAGCCCTTCTCACGGGCTTGGCCCTGCAAGCGCAGGTGACCGTTTACGTGCAACAGCCGTCTGGCCTTGAGGGTCCATTGGACTTCACCTGGGCTGACAACTGGGGCATGACCCCGAACCTGAACGAAACATCCTTCACGGCATTCGCCTGTTTCGTGGATGATGGCACCGAAGCTGACTCCTTGGGCTGCAACCCGCTGGTGAACGCCTCCCAGTTGGCCGGGAAATTCGCCGTGGTGTACCGCGGAACGTGCGAATTCGGGCAGAAGGCCCTGAACGCGCAGAATGCCGGTGCCATCGGTTGCATCATCATCAACAACGCCGCTGGCGCGCCCGTGGGCATGGGCGCTGGCACGCAGGGACCCAACGTGTCGATTCCCGTAGTGATGATCAGCCAGGATGCCGGCGCGATGCTGCGCGAGGAACTGCTCAACTGCAATGTGGAGTTCTTCATCGGCAGCCAGACCGGTTTTTATGCCAACAACCTCGCGATCGGCAAGGACGACATTCTGGTTCCACGGATCGGTGCCCTGAGCACGTACATCGCCAGCAATGCCAGCGAGTTCAGCATGCAGGTAGGCGGAATGATCCACAACTACGGGCAGAATGACATGAACACGGCCCGTCTGCGTTGCGTGATCACGCAGGATGGCTCGAACGTGGTGTATGACGAGACGAGCACCGGGGCCTTCATCCTGGCCGAGGATTCCCTGTACGTGACGCTTCCGGATTTCTCCCAATCCAGCTACAGCGGGCAGTACAGCATCGCGTACAGCGTACTGGATGATGTCGCGGATGATTTCCCCGTGAACAACGATATCGCGGTCACCTTCACCGTGGGCGACGTGATCACCTATGCCCCGGCCAACGCCACCACCCATCTGCCGGAACCGAATCTGCACGTGATCGCTGCGGACAACACCACGGGGCAGCGCTCGTGCATGTATTTCTCGGACCCCAACGCTTCGCGGTTGGCGGCCACTGGGGTCTGGTTCAGCGCTGATCGCGCGGCCGACCAGGTGCTCACCGACGAGATCGTCACCGTTACCCTCTTCCAATGGACCGATGCCATCGTGGATCCGGTCACGCTCCCGACCGATGTAGGCCTGACCTCCATCACCAGCGGCGAGTACATCTTCGAATCGGATTTGGTGAACACCCCTATCTACGTGCCCTTCCTGGAGAACATCGAGCTCATAGACAACCAGAACTACCTGGCCTGCCTCGACTCCTATAGCGGCATCGTGCGCCATGGTTGGGACAACAGCTTGAACTACGACCGCGTTCAGGAGCTCACGCTGCTGCCTACCACCATGATCCGTGTTGATGGCACCTGGTATAACGGCTGGACCGGCATCACCGGACCCGCCTCTCTGGGACTGCAGACCGTGAACGTGAACACGATCGGCATTGATGAGCTGGAGCTCCTCGACGCCATGCCTTTCCCCAACCCCACGGCCGAAAGCCTCCGCATCCCGCTTAAGGGCGTCAGCGGCAAGGTGGATGTCAGGGTCTATGACATGAAGGGCAACCTGGTGATTGAGCGCCGTGGCGCCATCGCCGGCGCCGATGGCCTGGTGGTGGATATGCAGGGCCTGACCAACGGCAGCTACCTCTTCAGCCTCTTGCATGAGGATGGGCGCACCAGCGAATTCCGCGTGCAGGTGAACAAGTAAGCCTGGAACGGATTGTTCGACGGGGGCCGTATCGCGAGATGCGGCCCTCGTTGTTCTTCCGGCAATCCGATCTTTGGCGCAGAACCAATGCCATGCCCAGCTTCGATATCCTCTCCAAGGTCGACACGCAGATGCTCGACAACGCCGTGAACGTGGTGAAGCGCGAGATCGACAACCGCTACGACCTGCGCGGGACCAACAGTACCGTGGAGCTGGACAAGAAGTCCCTGGTGATCACCCTTAGCACCGAGGACCACATGAAGCTCGATGCCATTGTTCAGCTCCTGCTCGAGCGCAGCGGCAAGCAGAAGGTGGATGTGCGGAGCTACGACCTGAGCGCCGAGCCCGTTCCGAGCGGGAAGACGCTGAACCGGACCATCAAGGTGAAGCAGGGGATCGAGCGCGAGACCGCCAAGAAGATCGTGAAGGCGATCAAGGACAGCGGCCTGAAAGTGCAGCCGCAGATCATGGATGATATGATACGCGTGACCGGCAAAAAGATCGATGACCTTCAGGCCGTGATGACCCTGTGCCGGCAGCAGGACTTCGAGCTCCCGCTGCAGTTCGAGAACATGAAGAGCTGAGGCATGTCCCGAAAGCGCGAGATGAGCGACCGTTGTCCGAACTGCGGTCAGCATCTCGGGCCACGTGACAATTTCTGCGCGCAGTGCGGACAGGAGAATCACACGCATAAGCTCCCCATCGGCCACTTCGCAGTAGAACTGCTGGCCGGCCTGCTCAACTTCGACACGAAGCTGCTGCGCACAGGGCGTGACCTGTTCGTGCCACCCGGTCTGGTGGTGCGCAATTTCAACGCAAACCAACGTGCCCGCTATGTGCCGCCGTTGCGGCTCTACCTGTTCACCAGCGTGGTCTTCTTCATTGTTCTCGCGTGGATGCCGCAGGAGCAACCCTCAGCGCAGGACGAAACGGCCCAGCAGGGCGTCATCCGATTCAGTGGAGATGACCCGGTGGATAGCGTGTTGCTGGACATGGCGCGCTCAAGGAATCTCGATGATAGGCGCATCGATAGCCTGATGCGCGCGAACGGCCGAAACCTCTCGAGTTGGGAAAGGAGGCTCCTACGCTCCGCGATCGAGCAGCAGGACCCGGAGGCACGCACCCGGTTCTCCGACCAGCTCAGGCAGAACTTCAGCAAAGGCCTCTTTCTGCTGTTGCCTGTCTTCGCGCTGCTTCTCTATCTGCTCAATTGGTCCAGGCGCGGATACTTCACGGAGCATCTTGTGTTCGCGCTTTATTTCCACGCGGTGGTCTTCATGCTCCTGCTCCTCGAGCAGATGATCAAAGCGAGCGCCATGCTCCTCACCGGCGAATCCTCCAATCTGCTCAACGCGGTGCCGCTGCTGCTGATTCCCGTGTACCTCCCGTGGGCCATCCGCACGGCCTATCGACGTTCCTGGGGCAGCAGCATCCTGCTGGCCGTGGTGATCACCGCGCTATACCTGACCATTGTGGCGCTCGCGCTCGCCGCCTCCGCGGTGATAACCGCCTGGTGATACAGGCAGCGCATCGAAGCCAATTACCGTCATCATACAAACCAACCGCTCGTGAGAAACCCGCTACTCCTCAGCCTGCTCTTCACGGCCACGCTAGCGCAAGCGCAGACGTACTTCTACATCAACGGCATCCAGACTCAACCCGCTTCACCTACGGTGTCGGATGCGGTTAGCCTGCAGCTGATCGGAGACCTCAGCAGCACCGGCGCCTACGTGGTGAGCGCCGATGCCCAGGTTGCCGGCAACCTGGTCACCATCACCATCCAAGCGGCTGACAATGGCGGGCTTGCCGTGCTGGTGCCGCATACAGAGACCATCGCGCTCGGCATGCTTCCCGCAGGTGATTACCAAGTGGTCTTCAGCTTGGGCTCCATGGGCGTGCTCGATCTGGCAGGACAGGAGGAACACTTCTTCACCGTGAGCGGCGATTCACCCTGCGCTGACCTGGATATCGTGTCAGTGCAGTGGCATGCCTTCTCCGACACGCTGATCATGGTACACGCCCAGAACAATGGCACTTCCGGGGAGATCTTCGACTACCCCAACTTCATCCTCTTCGACGACTTGGGCGACACCCTGGCCAAGGAAACGGTGAACTTCTTCGGGATCGGGGTGGACAGTTGGCATGCGCTGCGCGTGCTCCCCGGCGTGGCGATACCGAGCACCGTATTCGACGGCAGGCTTGAGCTGTGGACCGGCTTCACCCAGAATCTCGCCTGCGATTGGGATACGGCCTTCGACCTGTGCCCACCCCTGGCCTGTGCCACCTTCCTGCCCTCGATGGGCAACTACGGCGGGGCCCTGGTCCTGGGAACGTTCAACTGGGAGGTCTGGGATGCGATGGGCACTTCGGTCGGCACGGGGCAATTCGAGATGACCCCAACGGTGCAGTACGACTCCGATACGCTCTGCTTGCCGCCGGGAGAGTACATGTACCTGGTGAGCCCGATAGATCCGCCTTCCGGGGGTGGACCGATGTTCTTTGTGACGGATGAGAGCGGATACGGCACCGAGCTTTCGCCAATCGTGTGGTCGTTGCCCGTGAGCCAACCCGTGCACTTCTATGCGCCCTGCACCGAGGGAACGAACGGAATCGGAGAGCGCGATGCAGGCCGTTACCTGGTGCGGTACGAGTCGGATAGCTGGATCGTTGAGCGTACCGATGGGCGCACCCTCGGACACATGGCCTTATTCGAGGCCGGCGGAAAGCTTGTCCGTTCGTGGATGCGGCCGGATGCGCGCGCTGTTTTAGCCATGCCACCTGCCGGCATGTACCTGCTGCGCGTTGGCGATGAGGTCATCCGGCTGGCTTCGACCGAACAGCGCTGATCGATGAATCCTCCCTGAATGGCGGAACCCGCCTTACGGGGCGGGTTCCTGGGTATTCCGATCTCCTTGCTTACGGGCCCGGAAGGGAGCTTTTGACGCCGTATGGCCTCGCTCCTTGTGATCGGATATGCCGTTGGTCCCTTACCGGACCTGCCGATTCAACGCGAGGACCGTGCCGAATGTTGCATCAGACCCCGAAGCGTTCGCATACCACGTGCCCGGTTCGCAGATCGCGCTCCTCGAAATAGACCTGGCCCTCGACATCGACGGTGACCACGGTGGAGCAGCGGGTTCCGTAGGCCGGCAGATCAATGCGTATGGAACTGAGCGCGCGCTCCCGCGCATAGCCCAGTCCGGTGTCCGGCAGCAGGTCCGCATCGGCCACCGTTTCATCGGCCAGTAGGCTGAAGAGATGTTCCGAATCCGGCTCATCGGCGTGGAGCGCTTGCCGAAGGCCCTCCACCGCCTTGGTCACCTTCGGCCATGGCGTGTCGAGAACCGCATTGCTCAGCCCATGCAGGCCCGGCGCCAGGGCCACATCAACGTTGGTGATGTTGCACCGGTAGCGAAGCGCATCAAATGTCCCGTAGATGAGGTTGTAGCCTTCTCGATCCACACCATCGCGGGGCGGATCGGCATCGAGCGCCGCAAGGGCGAGCAACCCACGCGATGGCCCGACCACCGGAGCCCGACGCATATCCCGGTGATTGGTGATGGCCGCGAACCTGCCGAACCGGGTGACGCCCATCCACGTGCCTCCAGCGCGCAGGTCCTTGCCGGCCAGGATGTGCGGGGCCTCAGGCCAGAAACGCGCAGGGGCTGTGGCCCGATCGAAGAACTCATCCCGATTGGCGGCAACGATGAACGGATAGCGGGGATGCGCTCTGTAGGCTAGCGCGATCAGGCACATGGCCGCAAGGTACTTGCCGCGGGGCCGCTCCTCTAGAGCACGGATTCGCCACGCAGGAACATGACGAAAATGAAGGTCATGAGGAAGTGATGGAAGAGCAGCATGGCCGTGGCGAAGGTGAGGATGCTCTGTCCGCTGCGGGAAAGCTCAGGAAAGAGCTTCCTGCTGTTCATGGCGATGATCGGCAGGGGAATGGTCGCCAGCAGAAAGGTGATGGCGAGCGTCTTGAAGACCAAGACATTGTCCAAGAGACCGAAGAAGAGGTGGGCGTAGTAGAACACGAACCCCAGGGTCGAGAGCACGCCCAGCCTGACGAATAATCTAGCTTCCGCTACCATTTTCGATTTGCTGTTCATGCTCTAGACGCGCCCTTCAAACGAGGTTGCGTCCGGCAGGGTTTCGGAATTTTCCACACCCGCCCTCCGAGCAGCGAAGAGCAGCCCCATGAGCGCCAGGATGAGCCCTGCTACGAACCAAGGCCACGGGAAATGCGCTGGGATGTATTCACGCCCGTTCATGAGCGCGATGGCGCCGGCTTCCCCCAGTGACCGCATGCTCGATGCCGCGTGCAGCTCTTCGGCGCGCAGCAACGGGTCCAGGGTGAAGGAGACGATCATGAGCGCGGCACCCGACACCAACGCGATCCAGCTCCAAGCGGGTATGCGATAGCTCGCCGAGCGCGTGCGGCCATGAAGGATCACCAGCGCCAGAAGGATCAAGCCGACCGAGATGATGCACGGCGCCCAAACCGGTCCGACCCAGGGCACCGGGATCAAGAAGAGCAGATCGCGGCTTGCGAGGCTGCTGGGCCAATCCAGCAGGACCTTCAACCAGACATAGTAGAAGATGTCCCAAACGCCGAATCCGAAGCAGAACCAGGCGAAGCGCTCGATGCGCGATCGCGTGATCAACGCTGCCGGTGCGAGCAGCATGAGCAAGGTGGCCGCCTCGCGCCATACTTCGGTGGCCACGAGCGATCCCCGCATGGGCACCAGCGGGAAGTCGAAGCCCTCTGGGTAGTATAGCGCACGCAGGTACACCACCACGGCGCTCTCGAGATAGGCCATGGCGATGTAGAACACCGTCATCCAGGCGAAGGCACGGCGGATATCAGGGCGCATGGCCAAGGCGTATCTCCGCCAGCAAGCCGCGGTGGTCGCTGCCGGCGATGCGGAAACTGTCAACACGGCCCGATTGCACTTCGCCCTTGACCAAGGCGTGATCCAATGGAATAAGTGCCATCGGACCAATGGCAGGCCAAGTCATCTGCGTGGATGGGTTCAACGGATGCGCGCCGCTTCGCATGCACAGTCGTCGATAGGTGTCATCCCAGTGAACGGTGTTCAGGTCACCAAGGAGGAGAACCGTCCCGTCCATGGATCTGACCAGCTCCGCAAGGCGCAGGAGCTGCTCATTGCGCCGATGAAAGTCCGCCAGACCCGTGGGTGAGGTGGCATGGGCGGCGATCACGTGCACCTTATCCTCCCCTACTTCAACATCCGCTTCCAGAAAGACGTTCCCTGCGACCGGTAGCACATGGGGGCGCAACAAGGGTCTACGGCTCAGCAGGGCGATGCCATAACAATCAGTACGCGGCCGCAGAAGCTGATACGGGTACTGATCAGCGAGACCGTCGCGCAAGGCCTCGGCCCACTCGGGGCTCACCTCCTGCACGCTGACCACATCCGCACCGCTGCGACGGATGGTTGCGACGATGTCCGCATGCGCATCATTCGATTGCCACACGTTGAGTTGCGCCACGCGCAGCTTCCGTGCGTCGCCATCCTCGTGTACAGCTTGCTCGAATACGTTCCACTCCGCATGGGCGACGAACGCACCAGCGAGCATGGCCACTCCGAGCCAGCTCAGGCGCCTCCAAGCCGCGACCAAGGATCCCGCCAGGAGAAGCGATGCCCACCAGGGCATGAAGGCCCGCAACAGCATCACCGCGTACGTTTCCGGGTCCAGTACAAGCACGCTCACGAAAGCCAGCACCAAGGCCGTTCCCAGGGGTTCCCGGTATCGGCTGACCATTCCTCGCATGGCTAGGATCGTGCTATCCATCGACTCGCTGTGCTTCGGGATACAAGGCATGGAACGTGCGCGCATCCGCCCAGGTCCACTCCTGCCAATGCTGCGTGGCGAGGCGCTCAGCGAACGCATCGCGCTTGGCATCGAGCGCGCTTCGGAAGGCCATCGGCTCCAGGTGCTCCACCCAGCGCACACGATTGTGCTTATGCCGTTCCATCTGCTGCTCCACCAGGTCGATGTTGGCGTAGAGCAGCGGCAGCACCTTGTCGCTCATCGCGAGGTAATTGTCGATATCGATCTCGCCCGGATTGGCATGCCGAAGGTTCACCCGTACGATGAAGCTGTCCCAATCGATCGTGGTGAGCCCGACGAGCAGCGCGAAGGCCGCCCACGTGTTCACGCGCAGCAGGTAGTAGAGGCTCTTGCGGTCGCGTACCTTCAGGAAAAGGGTGATCAGCCCGACCAGCACGAGCACCAGGAATACGATCACCCCGACCCGCTTGTAGGCCAGGCCGTGGAAGCTGATGTAGTGCCAGTTGCGCAGGAACACCGAGATGGCCAGCACCCCGTTCTGCGCCACCCACAAGAGGGCCAGCCGCCGCAGGCCCGTGCTGCGCACGTAGAAGTTCTGATTGCCGCGGAAGAGCCAGAGCACCACCGCGATGCTGAGCAGGATGCTGAAGATGAGCGCGTAGGTTCCCTCGTGCACGAATTGCTTCAGGCTGAAGCCCTCCGGCACCGTGAAGCCGAACCAGACCCAATTGATGTCGATCGCGTTCACCACGAGCAGCAACAGGTTCACCAGGATCAGCAGCAGCATGCCCTTTCGCCGCTCCCTGTCCAGCGCGTTCATGGGCAACGGGCTGAGCCAGTGCGGCCGTTTCCGCCGAAGCCGCATCAAGCCATCGCCGCAGGACCGTTCCCACTGCAGTACCAAGTCTGGCGCATAGCGCTTCAGCAGACCGGCGGAGAGGATCAGCGCGAAGAGGAAGAAGAGGGTATGTGCCGTCAGGACCTTCTCGATCAATGCGGAGATCGCATCCCAGAGGCCATCGAGGAATCCGGCGGTGAGGTGCTCGAACCGCGGATTGCCGACGCGGTAAAGCTGGAAGAAGACGATCAGCGCGAGGATCGGCAGAACAGATAGGCGAGTCCAGCGCCAACTGGTGCGGGCCGCGGACCGTTCTGGCACGGCATCACCCACACCCTGCACGGCGGCTGCGGGCAGCGCGAGGTAGTTCGCCAGGCCTTGCAGCCAGGCGAATGGGAGGCTGCGGAGGGCACGGTGATGGGCGAGCGCCGTGAATCCGATGGTGCCGATGACCGTCATCACCGGAGCGATGATGCTGCCGTGCACCACCGTCATCGCCGCGGCTATCCCGGTGCCGAGCATCGCCCAGCGCGCCGGCATGCTCAGGGCTGTCCATCCGAGATCATGCACGAGCAGGGCGGAGATCAGCAGCACGAACAGGGGGAGATTCACACCCACCGCCATACCATAGAACAGTCGATCGAAGATGAAAGCGACGAGCAGCGCGATCAGCGCCGTTGTTTGGGCCTGTAACCAGTTCTTGAGGTCGGGCATGGATCAGGGTTTGGGGATGAGTCCTTCAATCGCATCGATATGGTCGCGGAAGGCGCGTTCACCGGTCGCCGTGCATCGGTAACTCGTGTTGGGCCGCTTGCCCAGGAAACGCTTGCGCACCTGCACGTACTTCAGTTCCTCCAGCGCGGCCAAATGGCTCGCCAGGTTGCCGTCGGTAACGCCCAGCAACTCCTTCAATTGCGCGTGGTCCACCCATTGGTTCACCACCAGCACCGCCATGATGCCCAAGCGCACCCGGCTCTCGAAGGCCTTATGGAGCCGATCGATCATGCCTGGGCGCCGCTGCGCTCGTGGCGCATGTACATGATTCCGCCGTAGAGGATGTGCAGCACCCCGAAGCCAAGGGCCCAGAAGAGCAGGCCCGCATCGGCCCAGAACGCGGCCACCACGCCGAGCGAGGCCTCGCTGAGACCGAGCCAGCGTATCTCATCTAAGGTGTACTTGGCCGCATTCAGCAAGCCAAGGCCGTAGAAGAGCAACGTGGCCGCAGGCAGCAGGTGCACCGCGCCATGGAAAACCAAGGCCAGCGCGAAGAGCCCGCCGAAAGCCAAGGGCACAAAGAGGTTGATGGCCATGCGACGCGCGCTCGCATCCCATAGCCCCTGCCCCATTCGCCTGGAGCGACGCCAGGTGAACCAGAATGCTCCGAGCAATGCGAGCAGCAGCACGGTGGCCCCGTCGACCAGGAGGAAGCTCACATGCTCCCACCACACGCGCTGCGCAGCGGGATCCGCATTCACCAGCGCCGAGCTCGCCTGACCCGAAGCCGCCTCCTCCCACAGCAACGCCTTGTGATGCGCGCGTGCGGCATATGCGCCCACCAGCGCCACCGCGCCGGCCACCACACCGCTGAGCCCACTCAGGCTCAGGAAGCGCGTGCTGCGGTCCATCAGCCCGCGGATGTGCGCGAGCTCGTTCAAGGGGTCGTTGGACATCATCGCAAAGTACTTTGTTCCGCAAAGTAACGGCACGCCAGCGTGATCATTGCGCGATTCACGAGAAAATCAGTGTACGGAGAGGGCCGCCAGCACCACGCCTGCCAGCACGGCCACGAAACGCGTGGCGTTGAACCGGTGCTCGGGCGAGCTCTCGAAGATGATGGTGGTGCCGATGTGAAGCAGCATGCCAATGGCCAGGGCCAGCATGTGCTGCAGGAAGTGGCCATCCAACCACGCCCCGGCCAGATGACCGGCCCACATGCCTGCCGGTGCGGCCACCGCGAAGAGCCCCAGCATGACCCAACTCCAGGTCACGGGCACCTCGGAGCGCAGCAGCACCGTAGCCAGCGCCACGGCCATGGGCACTTTATGCAGCACCACCCCGGTGACGAAAGGCAGGTCGCCGGCCACATGCGCATCAGCGAAGGGCATGCCCTCAGCGAAGGAGTGCAGGCTGAGGCTTGCCAGCGTGATCCAAGGAAGGGGATGGTGGCGGAGCCCCGTATGCTCATGCACATGGATATGGCCGTGCTCGATGCCCGAGCTGAAGAACTCCAGCACCACCTGCAGCAGGAATCCAGCGAGCACCCATGCACCCACCATGGCTCCTTCGGTCTCGTACAGCTCCGGCAGCATATGCAGGAAGACCACGCTCACCAGGAAGGCGCCGCTGAACGAGAGGAGCAGCCGGAGCCAGCGCCGCCCTGGCCCCACCAGGCGAACGGCTGCCCCGGCGAGCAGAGGCAGAGCGAAGAATACGAGGGCTACGATGCTGGTCATGCTACGGCTTGCGGGTCCAAAGAACGAAGCGGCTGGAACGTTCGCGATCGTAAGCAGAAAGCACCGGGCCATCCGTGCGATCATCGATCTCCAGACCGGCCTTGAGGGCCATGGCCGCGATCTGCTCGGGCTCCAGCGCCTGCACGCGCTCCTCGAACCGGTGCTCGCCGGAGCTGTCCATGGCGACGATCCGCTTCACGAGCACATCGGAGTCGAGTCGCCGGTCTATGCTGAAGCGCACATCGCCGCAGTTGACCTCCTCGTGGGCCACGAGGTCGCGCAGCACCACGGGCGTGTTCATGAAATCCAGCACGAACCGGCCGCCGCTAGGCAGCATGGCGCTCACGGCATCGAGCACGCGCTGGTCGTCGGAAAGCTGATCGAAGTAGCCCAGGCTTGTGAACAAGCAGCAGATCGCGTCGAACCGCGTGCCTGGAATGGGCGTGCGCATGTCGTGCACCAGGAAGCGGGCATCGGGCACGTTCGCGCGCGCCAGGCCGATGCTCTCCGCGGAGATATCGGCGCCGGTCACGCGCAGGCCATGCGCGGCGAAGTGCCGTGCATGCCTTCCCCGGCCGCAGGCCAGGTCGAGCAAGGTGCTGCCAGGGGGCAGGTTCCATCGTTGCAGGATGGCATCGACCCATGCCGCGGCCTCGGCATCATCGCGGTGCCCGTAGAGCAGCGCGTAATACGGCGTGCCGAACCAATGCCTGTACCATCCCATTGCGGGTCGCGAAAGTAACTGGCGCGCCACAGCAGAGGGGGGCGCTCACAATTCTGCGTGGATAACTCCACTGGGCCTTACCAGAGGTCGGCGGTCGCCCCCGATTTGCTTTGTCAAGCTCTCCGACAGCCAACGATGCCTGAATTGCTCGATAGCATCCACGACCTCTACGACGGCTTGGAGCGCCGGCGTATCATGCTCTCCTTCAAGGGGAGCCTTACCCCGGAACTGATCACCGTGCTGCTGGGCCTAGTGGAACGCAAGCTCGATGGCATCGAGGTGGATCAGCGCTCCCGCAAGCGTGTGTTCAACGTGGTGATCGAATGCTTGCAGAATCTCTATCACCATAACGGGCACCTGCGCGCAGAGCAGGGCACGGTGCAGCAGACCAAGGACCCCCACGGCATGGTCATGATCGCCAGCACCGATACCGGTTACTCCGTGCTCACCGGCAATTTCATGGCGGGCTCGGAGGTGGATCACCTCAAGGACCATCTCGATCGGATCAATGCGCTCAGCGCCGACGATCTGCGCGAATGGTACCGAGCGAAGCTGGCTGATGGCACCTACTCCAGCGCGGGCGGCGGCGGCCTCGGCATGATCGATATCGCCCGGCGCAGCGGAGGCAAGCTCGAATACGCCTTCGTGCCCTACGACCAGGACAGCGCCTTCTTCAGCCTGAATGTGAATGTGAACACCTAGACCAGAACGCCATGGAACCGCTCCACCTCGACGGTAGTCCCAAAACGCCCTACGTGCACTTCGACCCGGCCACGGGGCTCCTGGAGCTCAAGGGCCGCTCCATCCCCGAGAACAGCATCGACTTCTACAAGCCCCTGATCGATTGGATCGACAGGTACGGCCGTCAGCCGAACGCGAAGACCGCGCTGCACGTGCAGCTCGAGTACTTCAATACGAGCTCCTCGAAGTGCATCCTCGATGTCTTCAAGAAATTGGAACCGATCCGTGCATCCGGCCACGAAGTGACCGTGCTCTGGCATTACGAGGCCGATGACGAGGACATGCTCGAAGCCGGCGAGGATTACTCCGGGATCATCAACATCCCCTTCAAGATGATCCAGATCGCCGAGGTCAGCGGCGACTGACACTCTTCAGCGGGCCGTGCGCGTGGGCCACAGGCGCCCAAGGCGCGGGAAGAGCTCCTGATGCAGCGCCACGCACAGCAGCAGGATCATGGACCACAGCACCAGCACATTGGCCCACAGCGTGCTCATGCGCATGCCCATGATGCGCTTGGCCGGCGCATAGAACTGCGCGCTGAACAAGCCTGATCGCGCGGGCTCCAGGTACACCGGATCGCTCTTGCGGATGAGCTCGCCATCGTGCTCCACGATCACGTGCAGGTCGTTCTTGTTGGTGACCACATCGGCCAGCCCGTCGTTGCGGTAGTGGTCGAGAAGCTGGAAATACGCGGCTCGGTCCTCCTCCGTGGCGGTGAGCTGGCCGATGAGCAGCTCCTTCTGGCGTTCGGCTTCCTTATAGGCGGCCCGATAATGCTGGGTGAGCAAGTCGAGCTTGCGCTGCACCTCATCAAGCAGCTCCGCATCGTAGCTCTCCGGGGTCAAGCGGTCCAGCCCATTCACCGTGAATCCCTTGAGCTCCGTCTCCTCCTTGCTCAGTTCGTTGCGGAGCAGCGCTATGGAACGGGCCAGCTCCTCCGGATCAGCGCCGCCTGAGAGCCCTTGGCGAGCCTCCTCCACCCTGTTCTGCAGATCGCTCAACCAGAGGTCCTTCTTCCAATTGGCGGTCTTCATGCGCTGGTCGAAGGCATAGAACTGGCGCTCGTACGGATTCTCCATGAACTGTGTCACGGCGAGCGCCTCGTACGCCCAGCGGGAGGCCATGATGTTGCCGATCACCGGCACGCTCCTCTGCGACGCGAACCAGGGGTGCAGCTTATCGAACTTCACAATGATGCCGCTGAAGAGCAGCTGCGGAATGATCAGCACCGGGATGAGGATGTAGATCACCTTGGCGCTATTGAAGGTGGCGCTCACATTGAGGCCGAGCACGTTCGCGAAGCAGCTGGTGCTGAAGAGCACCAGCCAATGGGCCCATCCGAGCGACTCGATGCCCAGCACGCGGCTTCCCACCAGCACGAAGAGTCCGGTCTGTATGGCCGAAATAATGAACATGATGCCGAGCTTGCTGCCGAGGTAGCTGAGCCAGCTGAGGTCGAGGAACTTCTCGCGCGCCAGGATCTTTCGGTCGCGAATGATCTCCTCAGCGCTCACGGTGAGGCCCAGGAAAAGCGCCACGATCACGGCGATGAACAGGTATTGCGGGATGTTGTCGTTGGCGCGGTACACATAATCCGCAGCATCGGTAGCGCCGTAGTACTTGAGGAAGAACGACATGAAGAAAGCCAGCACCGGGGCCTCGAGCAGGTTGATCAGAACGTACTGGCGGTTGGCCAGCTTGCTGAGCAGGTCGCGCTTGAAATAGACCTTCAGCTGGGCCAAGCGATCCGGTATGGTGAAGGTGCTCTTGGGAACCGAGGTCTCATCGGGCACTTGCGCCACGCGCACCTCCATCTGGGCGCGGAACACCTCGTTCCAGGCCTCCGGGCTGATGCGACGCTGATCGGTCTCGTTCCCGTACTCATCAACCAGTCGCGCTTCCAGGATGTTGAAGATCTGCTCCGGGTTCACGTTGCCGCAGGCCTGGCACTGCCCTACCTCGCTGTTCACCTGCCCGGTGACTTTCTTGAAATAGACCACGGCATCCACCGGGTCGCCGTAGTACACCGGATGTCCGGCCTGGTCCATCAGCAGCAGGCGATCGAAGAGCTTGAAGATGTCCGATGAGGGCTGGTGGATCACCACGAAGACGAGCCGGCCTTTCAGCGCGAGCTCCTTCAGCAGGTCCATGATGTTCTCGCTGTCCCGCGAGCTCAGTCCGCTCGTGGGCTCGTCAACGAACAGCACGCTGGGCTCACGGATGAGCTCCAAGGCGATGTTGAGACGTTTGCGCTGCCCGCCGCTGATGGTCTTCTCCAGCGGGCTGCCCACCTTCAGGTCCTTGGTCTCATAGAGCCCCAGGGTCTGCAGCATGCGCAGGGTGCGCTCCTCCACCTGGGCGTCGCTCAGATCGCCGAAAGAGAGCTTGGCATTGAAGAAGAGGTTCTGGAACACCGTGAGCTCCTCGATCAGGAGGTCATCCTGGCTCACATGGCCGATCACCCCTCGGATGCGCGCGCGCTCGGCGTGCACGTCGATCCCGTTGATCGTCACGTGGCCCTTGCTCGGCACCAGGTTCCCGTTGAGCACGTTGAGCAGGGTGCTCTTGCCGCTGCCGCTGCCGCCCATGATGCCGATGAGCTTGCCGCTCACCTCTGCCAGGTGCAGCTCGTGCAAGCCCACACGCCCATTGGGGAAGGTGTACTCGATGCCGTCGGCGCGGAAGACGATCCGCGCCCGGCCCTGCTTGGCCATGAAGGCCTGCAGGATATCGCTGTAGTAGATGGGCACCCCGCTGGGCGTGCGCACGCTGCTCCCATTGCTCAGCAGGTAGTGGCCATCCCGGCCGATGCGCTGCCCGTTCAGCAGCACCTCATCATGCCCTTCGTAGCGCATCACGTAGATGTTCACGCTCGGGATGTTCAGCACGCGCACCTCGCCATCGAGCCCGTGGGCGTGCAGGTGCTTCGCACGGTGCATCGGGTTGGAGGCGGAGGCGTTGATGTAGAGCAGGTGATCCGCATCCACTTGGGTATCGGCCTCGGCGCAAACGAAAGCGCGGCATTGCGCGAATTCCTTCTTCTCGATGTTGAAGGTCTCGGCCACGGTCATCACGAACTCGTCTTCCTCGGGCGTGACCGCGCCGTCGGCATGAATGAACTCGAGCAGGTGCAGCAGCACCACGAACTTCTGCCGCTGCGTGAGCTCTTCGTTGACCTGGGTGCAGATCCGCAGGGCCTTCACCGAGTTGAGCGAGGCGCGTTTGCGGCCAAGCCTGCCCTCGGTGCCCACATTATGGAAGGATCGCACGAAGGCCTGATAGCGTGCCATGTGCGCCAGCGCGGCTTCCGGACTGAACTGCTTGCGCAGGAAACGCTCCAGGATGGCGGCGTTCTCCGGACGTGCGGCCAGCGCCAAATCATCGCCCTTGGCGATGATGGCGAACAGCTGCAGCAGCGCCTTCAGGATCTTCTCGCTCATCCGTACCTCTCCCACGGAACCACTTAGGGCACCCACAAGAGCGCCCCTCTGAACGGGAGGGGCGCCAAAAGGTTTCCGGGGAGAACGACGCTAGCGCTTGAAGCCGATGAGCATCACCGCGCAGCCGCTGCCGGCCTTGCTCGGGTCGAGCTGCGCTTCCACGATCACATCGAGCGTGCTGGCCACCACCAGGTCCCAGTAGGGGGCATTGTGGTTGTCGCGGTTGGAGAAGAGCAGGTTGCGCTCCTGGTCGAACACATTGAAGAGCAGGATGCCATCGGAATCGCCGCTGCAGGCCGCCACCCGGTAGGTGGTGCCCCCGAAGAGCGTGAGGTTGAATTCGGCCATCTCCTCGCCCTGCAGCAGTGCCCGATAGAACTGACCATCGGGGATGTAGCTCGCGGTGATGTGCTGCTCGCAACGAGTGGCGATGGGCTGGCAGAGGGTCTGCGCCTGAGAGCCTAAACCGAGGGCCAGGAACGAGAGTGCGATAAGGATCCGGTTCATGGTCAGGCGAGGATCAGGTTGCGGATGGTGGCCACTTTGGCGGCGATGTCGGCGATCTGCTCGGCCGAGGCATCTACCGTGGTGCGCCCGTTGATGTAGGTGGTCTTCTTGGCAGCGTCGGTCACCGAGGGCTCGTATACGTACGCGGTCTTCAGGTGCTGGAGCGAAGTGCCCAGCTCCCGGAGCCCTGCGAGGAGCGCATCGGCCTGCCCATCGGTGTTGGATTGGCCCACTAGGTTGATCAAGGCATCGAGCGTGCGCTTCTGCTCGCCGATGCGCGCCACCATCTTCTGGTTCTGCGCGCTGGCCGGATCAGCCAGCATCAGATGCATCGATTCCACCCATCCGCCGGCGAGCACCCAGGAGCTGACATCCTCAGCCTCGTTGGTCTTCAGGTACTGGTCTGCCGAGCGGAACGCGATGCCGCTGAGTCGGAGCAGGCTGTCCTCGTTGCCCATGTTCCCTTTGAAGCGCTCCATGAGCGAGCGGTCGAACGCATTGCCGAGCTCCAGTTTGGCGGAGAGCTTCTCGATCGCTTCCAACGTGGTGAGCACGCGCTTCACATCCTTGTGCACGGTCACGTACGACATGTCCGCGCCGTACACCCCGAGCATGGTGGCCTGGGCCATGCGGGTGGTGCGGGCATCGCCTTTATCCAACGGCGCGGTCACCCCTTGCTGGTAGTTCAGTCCCGCCTCTTTGATGGCGATGGCCGCCTGGGCGGGTGAAGGGATGCTGAAGAACTGGCCGCCCAAGCCGATGAGCTCGGTCTCCTTCGGAGTGGTGTCTGTGGCCAGGGTATCAGCGCCAACAGCATCGCTCTGGGAGCCGCCGCCGCCACAGGAGGCGAGCAGGAGCAGAACGAGACCGGGCGCCAGTGCGAGGAAGCGGGAAGAAGCCGTCATGCTGCGCGATGGAATGGGAGTTGCGGCACCGAAGGTAACCGGGGGCCTCCCCCTCACTCGCCCGGCCAGCATGCAGTTTTCAACACGCCGGGTCTAGCGGATTCCCCACGACCGCCAGCGCGAGCCTACGGCTGCGTACCAGGCGATGTAGGCGTAGAACGCGAGCAGCGGCCAGTAGGCGACCTGGGAAGTACGCGCATCGGCAACGGAAGACATCGCGGTCCATACCGGAACGGCCAGCGCCCCGCCAAGGATGGCCATGATCAACAGCGCCGAGCCCGTCTTGAGCGAATCGCCCACGCCATCCACGGCCAAGGGCCATATCGCGGGCCATATGAGCGCGTTGCCCAGACCGAGCAGCGCTACCATGATCACCGTGACCGGCAGCTCCACCCATTGGAAGCGAAGCGCCCCCAGATCGATCAAGGGAAATCGCGTCATGGACCCGGCATCGACCGCGATGACCCCGATCACGCATGCGAAGGCGATCACTGCCGAAGCCACGAGCGCGATGCGTTGGCTGATCACCCGTGGCATGAGCAGGATGCCGAGCACATACCCGATCAGCATGGAGGCCAGCGTGGCGCTCGTCAACGTCTTGGCCACATCCAGCGGTGTACCGAGCCGCTCGGCGTACATGGCGATGCTGTCCCCCGCAAGCACCTCCGCCCATACATAGAGGAATAGGGCCAGCACGCCGAGCATGAGCTGCGGATGCTTCAACGGCGTGCTGCCTTGGCGCTGCTCTGCCTCCTGGAGCGGAGGCAACGGCGATAAGCGGATGAGCAGCGCGGCCAGGGCCAGGCCTACCCCGAGCACGGTGTACGGCATGATCACCAACGCGGCGCGTTCATCGAGCAGCGCCTCGCGCGCTGGACCTGTGAGGGTCGCCAGCTCCAGCTTCAGCCCGTCGGCATCAACAAGAATGAGGCTGCCGAGGATGAACGGAGCGATGATGCCGCCCACCTTGTTGCAGATGCCCATGATGCTGATGCGCCGAGCCGCGCTGCTGATGGGGCCCACGACCGTCACATACGGATTGCTCGCGGTTTGCAGCAACGCCAGCCCGGTGCCGATCGTGAAGAAGCCCGTGAGGAACAGCCCCGCGGAACGTGCCTGGGCGGCAGGTATGAACAGGAACGCACCCAGCGCCATCACGGCCAGACCCATGGCCATGCCGTTCTTCATGCCTGTTCGGCGCAGCAGCATGGATGAAGGGAGCGCCATGACGAAATACGAGGCGTAGAAGGCGAAGGGCACCACGATCGATGCCTCGAAATCGGTGAGCTCGCACGCGATCCGCATGAAGGGGATCAGCGGGCCGTTGAGCCAGGTGACGAATCCGAAGAGGAAGAAGAGCCCGCCCAGGATGGCGATGGCCGTGTTGGTGCCGCGCGCTACGCTCATGCGGCGGTGAAACTAGATGAGCGGTCAGCACCGCTTAACGACCCTGTCGCCGCCCGGCTAACATGGCGCTGTGCACGGCCGCCTTACCAGTTCAGCGCCTTCTTGTAGTAGCGCGGGAATCGGATCCGCTTGCGCATCGCCTGGTAATAGCGGCTCCATCGCGGCGTGCTCAGATCATACGCTTCCTCACCCGGCCTGTTCGCGGCTTCCTTGCTGACCGATGCGGACTTCTTGGCTGCCATGATCAGAAGACAAGCCAAGCCCTGGTTGTGTTGCCCTCGCCAGGCCCTGTTGTCCATTGCTGACAATCCGATGACGGACCGCGCTCCTCACCTTTGCCTTCCGTATGTACGCCGAGGTCATCCTTCCGCTCGCGGTCCCTGGCTGCTTCACCTTCGGCGTGCCCGAAGGCATGGGGGGCGTGGAGCCCGGCGTGCGCGTGGCCGTTCCGTTCGGCCGAGGCGGCAAGCTCTACGGCGGGCTCATCCGCACGCTCACGGAGCAAGCGCCTGCATCGGCCGTTCCGCGCGACATCCTCTCCGTGCTGGATCAGGCGCCCATAGTCACCCAACCGCAGCTGCGGCTCTGGGAGCGCATCGCGGAGCATTACATGTGCACGCTGGGTGAAGTGATGATCGCCGCGCTGCCGGGGCAGATGAACCTGAGCAGTGAGACGCGCATCCTGGTGAACCCCTTCGTGCTGGATGAGCCGCACCGAACTGACCGCGCAGGGCTGCTGATCGAGGCCTTGGTGCAACGTGAAGCACTCAGCATGAAGCAGGCCGGCGAGGTTATGGGGCTGAAGGACCCGATGCCCGCCATCAAACGGCTCATCGATGAAGGCGTTGTGATCGTGGAAGAAGAGCTGCGCGATCCCTGGAAGCCGCGCATGACCACGTATGTGAGGCTCGCACCCGGATCCGACCACGAGGAGGCGCTGCATCAGTGGTTCGACAAGCTGGAGAGCAAAGCACCCAAGCAACTGCACCTGCTCATGCGCTTCGTGGAGCTGAGCCGTTGCATGAGCGATGCGCCCGTGGAGGTGGAACGGAACAGGCTCCTGCACGCCAGCGGCGCATCGAGCGCCACCTTGAAGCAATTGGTGGAGAAAGGCCTCTTCGAGACCTATGAGCGCGAGGCCGGCGTGCCCGCCGCGAGCCGGATCGATGCGCCGGGCCCGCCGCTTTCCCCGGCACAGCTCGCGGCGCTGGAACAGGTGCGTGAGGGCTTCCGCGAGAAAGAGGTGGTGCTGCTGCGCGGCGTGACCTCCTCAGGCAAGACCGAACTGTATGCCACGCTGATCAACGAAGCCGTGCGCGATGGCGGGCAGGTGCTCTACCTCTTGCCGGAGATCGCGCTCACCACGCAGGTGATCGAACGGCTGCGGGCCCGCTTCGGCGAGCGCATCGCCGTGTTCCACTCCCGCATGCCACCGCATGAGCGCGCCGAGCTCTGGATGCGGATGGCCAGTCGGCAGATGGCCTCATCGATCATCGTGGGCGCCCGCTCCGCCCTCTTCCTGCCTTTCGCTGACCTGCGGCTCGTGGTTGTGGACGAGGAGCATGACCCGAGCTACAAGCAGCACGATCCCGCGCCCCGTTACAACGCGCGCGACATGGCCGTGGTGCTGGCCGGATTGCATGGCGCCAAGACGCTGCTGGGCTCCGCCACCCCGTGCCTGGAGAGCCTGTACAACGCGCGCTCCGGCAAGTACGGCTACGCCGAGCTGCTCACGCGCTACGGCGATGTGGCCATGCCGGGCATCAGCATCGTGGACCTGCGCGATGCCCAGCGCCGCCGCTCCATGCGCGGGCATTTCAGCCAGACCCTCATCGACGCCATACAAGGGGCGCTCGCCAAGCGCGAACAGGCCATCCTCTTCCAGAACCGCCGGGGCTATGTTCCGGTATGGCAATGCGAGAGCTGCGCCTGGGTCCCGAATTGCGACCACTGCGATGTCAGCCTCACCTACCATAAAAGCCTGCATCAGCTGCGCTGCCACTATTGCGGCCGCACCTATCCACCGCCAGTGCACTGCCCGCAATGCGCGAGCAACCGGTTGCGCATGATCGGCTTCGGCACCGAGAAGATCGAAGAAGAGCTCGGCTTGCTGTTCCCCGAGGCGCGCGTGGCCCGCATGGATCAGGACACCACGCGTGGGCGTCAAGCGCTGGACCGCATCCTCACCGGCTTCGCGCAAGGCGCCATCGATATCCTGGTCGGCACGCAGATGGTGACCAAAGGGCTCGACTTCGATCATGTGAGCACCGTGGGCATCCTCAGCGCCGACAGCCTGTTGCGCTTCCCTGATTTCCGCGCGCATGAGCGGGCTTTCCAGCTCATGGCGCAAGTGGCCGGTCGTTCGGGCCGAAGGGAGAAGCCGGGCCATGTGGTGATCCAGGCCTTCGATGCCCGCAACGCCGTGCTCGACCTGGTCACGCGGCACGATGTGGAAGGCTTCTACTCCCGCGAGGCTGAGCACCGGCGCGCTCACGGATATCCGCCCTTCATGCGGCTGTTATCGGTTACGCTGCGGCACCGGCAAGAGGAACGGGTGGCGGCCGCCGCGGCATCGCTGGCCATGGTGCTGCGCGAAGGACTCGGCGAGCGCGTGCTCGGACCGGACATCCCTGCCGTGGCCTGGGTGAAGGACCGGCACATCCGAAACCTGCTGGTGAAGCTGCGGCGCT
Organism: Flavobacteriales bacterium; assembly: GCA_020635725.1. Classification (GTDB taxonomy): domain Bacteria; phylum Bacteroidota; class Bacteroidia; order Flavobacteriales_F; family PHOS-HE28; genus PHOS-HE28. The sequence continues at coordinate 116,040 of JACJZF010000009.1, read as the reverse complement.
CCGCGCATGCGGAAGAGAAGCGCTTCGTGCGCGAGGCGATCGATCGCGTGTTCGCGCAGCCTGAGCACAGGGCCGTGCAGCTGATCATCGATGTGGATCCGATGTGAGGCCGTTCAGCGTCGCAGCGCCAACAGCTTCGGCCATGGACCCTCCGTGGGCGGCTCAGCGACGACCCTCACCGGCTCGTGCGTGCCCGGATGCGTGAATTCCAGCGCACGGGCATGCAACCCGATGCTGCGATCACGCTCACCGCGCCGCGCTCCGTACTTCACATCGCCCTTGATCGGGTGCCCCCAGGCGGCGAGCTGCGCGCGGATCTGGTGGAAAAGCCCGCTCTCGGGGCAGACCTCGAGCAAGGTGAAGCGATCACCGCGTGCCAGCACCCGCACCCGCAAGCGCGCGTTCGGGTCGTCGCTCTCCGTGGCACGTGCCCGCATGGCGCGCGGGTCGCGGCGGAGCGCATGCGCGAGTTCGACCTCGCCCTCTTCGGCAACGAGCCCCTCCACCACGGCCCAGTAGGTCTTCTTCACCTGCCTGGACCTGAATTGCCCATGCAGGTGAACGAGCGCGGCTCCCTCGCGTGCCAGCACCACCACCCCGCTCACCGGACGATCCAAGCGGTGCGCCAATTCGAGCTGCGCGCCATGGCCATGCCTGCGGCGCGCGAATAACAGCAGATCGGGATCTCCCGTGGGGTCGGCTTGCACCGGCATGCCGGCAGGCTTGCACAAGACCAGCAGCCACCGGTCCTCCAGCAGCACCTGCGGCTCAGTACTGCTCGCCGGCGCTGGGGAAATGCTTGGATCGGACATCGCTCACGTAACCGGCCACAGCGTTGGAGATCACCTCATGCAGATCGGCGTAGCGCCGCAGGAAGCGCGGGTTGAACTCCTTATTGATTCCCAGCATGTCATGCACCACCAGCACCTGGCCATCGACCCCGCTGCCAGCGCCGATGCCGATCACCGGGATGCTCACGGACCGCGCCACCTCTTCGGCCAGCTTCGCCGGGATCTTCTCGAGCACGAGTGCGAAGCAGCCTGCCTCCTCCAGCAGCCGCGCATCCTCCCGCAGTCGCGCGGCCTCGGCCTCTTCCTTCGCGCGCACCACGTAGGTGCCGAACTTGTAGATGCTCTGCGGCGTGAGGCCCAAGTGCCCCATCACCGGGATGCCCGCCGTGAGGATGCGCTCCACGGATCCGATCACCTCTCGACCACCCTCCAGCTTCACCGCATGCGCTCCGCTCTCCTTCATGATGCGGATGGCCGAGTTGAGCGCGCCCTTGCTGTTGCCCTGATAGGTGCCGAAGGGCAGATCGACCACCACCAGGCAGCGTTGGCAGCCCCGTACCACGCTGCTGGCATGGTAGATCATCTGATCCAGCGTGATCGGCAGGGTGGTCTCATGGCCCGCCATCACATTGCTCGCGCTGTCGCCCACCAGGATCACATCGATTCCAGCGCCATCGACCAAGCGAGCGATGGAGTAATCATAGGCCGTGAGCATGGCGATGGGCACCCCGCTCTGCTTCATCTCCTGGAGCGTATGGGTGGTCACGCGTTTGACCTCTGCTGCTGCGGTGCTCATGATGACCTGCCGTTGGGTGGCAAGACCCGCAAAGCTAGCCGGGCCAACCGCTCATGGGCCCTGGATCGCCATTGATCAAACGGGAACGACCACCACGCCCCACCGGCTATCTTTGGCCACCTTGCACGGAATTCAGCATGCGCCACCATCCCCTTACCTACCTGGCCGCAGCAGCACTGCTGGCAGGCTGCTCGAACGATCTGGAGATCAATGCGGATTACGAGGACCGCACGGTGGTGTACGGCCTCCTGAACCAGCGCGACTCCGTGCATTTCATCAAGGTCAACAAAGCCTTCCTCGGCGAAGGCAACGCCTATGACATGGCCCTGGTGCGCGACTCCAGCGAATACGGCGACGAGGACATCACCGTGGCCGAGGTGCACCGGCTCGATGGCAACGGCAATGTGGCGGAGACCTATACCCTGCGCGATACCTTGGTGATGAACCGCGAGCCGGGCGACTTCTATTCGCCCCAGCAGAAGCTCTTCTACTTCACCACGCCCTTCTTCGGCCTTCAGTCGAATAACCGGGTCTTTCTCAACCAAGACGCCAGCTACCGCCTTTCATTGGTGGTGAATGGGAAGAGCGTGACCTCCTCAACGCCCATCGCCAACGATTTCACCATCAACAACAACGATGGCAATACCGGCACCCAGGCCGGTGCCCGTGTAGGGTTGGTGGATACACAGGGACAATACACCGACTACGAGTTCAACTGGACCGGCCGCCAGGATGATAAGCGCTTCACCGTGGACTACACCTTCCGCTTCGATGAGATCCGCGGGTCGGACACCCTGCACCGCTCCTTCGGGCAATCCATGGGGACTCGTATCGTGACGAATTCCAACGGTGGCGACGAACTCGCCGTGCGGCTCAATGGGCAGGCGTTCTTCAGTGGCCTTTCCGCCTACATCCAGAACGACCCTGATTGGGCCTCCGTGACCAAGCGCATCTTCCAGGGCATGGATTTCCACATCAGCGTGGCCAATGACGACTTCCATACCTACCTCACGCTTTCCGAGCCGGTGAGCGGCATCATCGAGGATCGGCCGGCCTACAGCAATGTGGACGGCGCCGTTGGCGTGTGGGGAAGCCGTTACAATAAGAGCGTGATCGGCAAGCGGCTCAGCACCAATACGCTCGAGGAACTCAAGTCCGGGCAATACACCGGCGTGTTCCATTTCTGCTCGGCCTTGGATCCGGGCGGGCAGTACTCCTGCGATTGAAGCTGCCATCCTGGCAGCATCGGAAGCCCGCTCCCATGGCGGGCTTCTTCCGTTCGTGGCAGGTTCATCGCGTTCGCCGGCGGTGGCATGGACCTTGATCCAGCGTGTGCGACCTGAACCATCAACCTACCTCAATGAGCAAGATCATCGGCATCGACCTGGGCACCACCAACAGCTGCGTCTCCGTGATGGAGGGCAACGAACCGGTGGTGATCGCCAACAGCGAGGGCAAGCGCACCACTCCCAGCATCGTGGCCTTCGTGGAAGGCGGCGAGCGCAAGGTGGGAGACCCGGCCAAGCGCCAGGCCATCACCAACCCGAAGAACACCATCTACTCCATCAAGCGCTTCATGGGCAACACCTATGAAGAGGATGCGAAGGAGATCGCACGCGTGCCCTACACGGTGGTGCGCGGCGGAAACGGCATGCCGCGCGTGGCCATCGGCGACCGTGAGTACAGCCCGCAGGAGATCAGCGCCATGATTCTGCAGAAGATGAAGAAGACGGCGGAGGATTACCTCGGCACCAGCGTGTCCGAAGCGGTGATCACCGTACCGGCCTACTTCAACGATGCGCAGCGCCAGGCCACCAAGGAAGCCGGTGAGATCGCAGGCCTCAAGGTGCGCCGCATCATCAACGAACCAACGGCCGCGGCGCTCGCCTATGGCTTGGACAAGAAGCACAAGGACCAGAAGATCGTGGTGTTCGACTGCGGCGGCGGCACCCACGACGTGAGCGTGCTCGAACTGGGCGATGGCGTCTTCGAGGTGAAGAGCACCGATGGCGACACCCACCTGGGCGGCGATGATTTCGACCAGGTGATCATCGACTGGCTGGCCGATGAGTTCAAAGGCCAGTTCAACATCGACCTGCGCAAGGACCCCATGGCCCTGCAGCGCCTGAAAGAGGCGGCGGAGAAGGCCAAGATCGAACTGAGCTCGACCACGAGCAGCGAGATCAACCTGCCGTACATCATGCCGGTTGACGGCATCCCGCAGCACCTCGTGCGCACCCTCACCCGCGCCAAGTTCGAGCAGCTCGCCGATAGCCTCATCAAGCGCACCATCGCTCCTTGCGAGAGCGCGCTGAAGAACGCGGGCCTCAAGACCAGCGACATCGACGAGGTGATCCTGGTGGGCGGCAGCACCCGTATCCCAGCCATTCAGGACGCCGTGAAGAAGTTCTTCGGCAAAGAGCCCAGCAAAGGCGTGAACCCGGATGAAGTTGTCGCCATCGGCGCGGCCATTCAGGGTGGCGTACTCACCGGGGACGTGAAGGACGTGCTGCTGCTCGACGTGACTCCGCTGAGCCTGGGCATCGAGACCATGGGCGGCGTGATGACCAAATTGATCGAGGCCAACACCACGATCCCCACCAAGAAGAGCGAGACCTTCAGCACCGCCAGTGACAGCCAGCCGAGCGTGGAGATCCACGTGCTGCAGGGCGAGCGCCCCATGGCCGGCGGCAACCGCACCATCGGCCGCTTCCACCTCGATGGCATACCGCCCGCACCGCGTGGCGTGCCGCAGATCGAGGTCACCTTCGACATCGATGCGAACGGCATCCTGCACGTGAGCGCCAAGGACAAGGCCACCGGTAAGGAACAGAGCATCCGTATCGAGGCCAGCAGCGGCCTGAGCAAGGAGGAGATCGAGAAGATGAAGAAGGAAGCCGAGGCCAACGCCGACGCCGATAAGAAGGCACGCGAGACCGTGGACAAGCTGAACGCCGCCGACAGCCTCATTTTCCAGACCGAGAAGAGCCTGAAGGATTACGGCGATAAGATCCCCGCTGAGAAGAAGCAGCCCATCGAGGATGCCCTCACTCGCCTGAAGGACGCCCACAAGGCGCAGGACGTGGAGGCGTGTGAGAAGCTGATGGCCGAGCTCAACACCGCCTTCCAGGCCGCCAGCCAGGAGATGTACAATGCCGCGCAGCAGGCACAAGGCAATGGCGATGCCTCGGGCAGCACAGGCTCCTCAGCCGATAGCGAAGTCACCGACGTGGACTTCGAAGAGGTGAAGGACAGCAAGTAGCGGCGGTCATGACCGGCCGACTTGCCGGACCCGTCAGACCGAACCGGTTGTCATGTACGAGCCCCGCGATCATCGCGGGGCTCGTTGATTTCATGCGCGCGGCATGCCTCAGCGCACAGCGTGCACCTTGCCATCGATGTAGTCCTCTTCGCGCGCCTTGCTGCCATCGGGCATGAAGAAGACCCAGGTGCCCACGCGTTGGGTATCCATACGCGCCGGGTTGTAGCGGGCCCTTCCCTTGCTGCGCAGCGCGCCGCCCGGGTGGTACTCGAGCTGTTCCACTTCAAGCGCGCCTTTGTCCACCATGTGCAGCATGCTCACTGGCTTGCCTTGGGCATCATACAGCTCCATGCGCGTGAAGCAGGGCTCCTTGCGATGGCGCTCCTCCACATAGCGCAGCGATCCATCCACATAATGATCCTCGAAATAGACCACGATGCCATCGCGGTAACGGGTTTCCGAACGAATGGCGCCGTTGGGATGCCAGGTGCGCTGCGTGCTGCGCGTGGCATCGCTCGAGCGGAAATCGCGCTCCACGCCACCGCCGGGGTGGAAATTCTTGTAGACCGTCAGGTGCCCCTGGTCGTAATAGCCCTTGTGCTTCAGCGTACCATCGGGGTAGTGATCCTCCACCCAACCGGTGCAGGGATGTCCATTGCATTGTCGCACGGAATCCCCGCCGACGGCGATGTTGAAGGCTTCATACGCATTGAGCTCCGGCGAAGGGTCCTCGCCCGCATCGCCCATGACGTAGTGCTCGTCCTGCGCCAGCAGATCCGTATCCAACTGAGCGACGCCTATGCCCGCCAGAGACATGCTCGCCGCGAGGACGAGCGCACGTGGTGCTTCCATCGGGCGTTGAACGACTGACAGCCGGAAGGGTTACTTCGCTTGGGGCCTGATACGGGCGATGCGCCAGCCCAGCGCGCCCTGGAGCACCGTCATTACGGGGCTCAGAAGGTTGAAGAAGCAGAACGGAAGGTAAACCGCGGTGGCCACGCCGAGCACGCCGCTCATGTACGCCCCGCAGGTGTTCCAGGGCACAAGCGCGCTGGTCACCGTGCCGCTGTCCTCCAGCGTTCGGCTGAGCACACGGGCATCCAAGCCGCGCTCCTTATACACCGGGGCGAACATCCGGCCTGGCACCACGATGCTCAGGTATTGGTCCGATGCCGTGGCGTTCACCACCACGCAGCTTCCAGCGGTGGCCGCGATCAGCGATCCATCGCCGCGCACGCGTGTGAGGATCGCCGCCGCGAGCCGTTGGAGCAGTCCGGCTCCCTCCATGGCACCGCCAAAGGTCATGGCGCACAGGATCAGCCAGATGGTATTCAGCATGCCGGCCATGCCCTTCGCAGTGAGCAGCTCATCCACCATGGCATTACCGGTGGCCACGCTGATGCCGGAGCCCATGCTCTGCAGCAGCACCTGATACAGATGACGCGGTGATCCCCCTCCGGCCAGGTCGACCAGGAGCTCCCGTTGGAAGAGAAGCGCGGAGAGCGCGCCTCCCAGCATGCCAATGAAGAGCGCAGGGAGCGCGGGCACGCGGCGCCAGATCATGAGCACCACGCTCAGCGGCACGGCGTAGAGCCACCAACCGATCCGGAAGCGCGCTTGGATGGCACCGCGCAACTCCTCGACGCCGGCCGTGGCGATGGGGGCATCGCTGAACAGGCCGATGGCCAGAAAGGCCAAAAGGGCCAGGGTGATGGACGGGATGGTGGTATTGAGCAGGTACCGCACATGCGTGAAGAGGTCGGTGCCTGCCACTGCCGGAGCCAGGTTGGTGGTATCGCTCAGGGGACTCAGCTTGTCGCCGAAATAGGCACCGCTGATGATCGCCCCGGCGACGAGCCCTTCGTGCATGCCCAAGGCCTTGCCGATGCCCATGAGCGCGATCCCCACGGTGGCCACGGTGCTCCAGGAGCTGCCCGTGGCCAATGAAACGGCGCAGCAGACCAGGCAGGCCGCGAAGAGGAAGACCCTTGGCGACAAGAGCTGCAGGCCGTGATCGATCATAGCCGGTACGATGCCCCCGACGAGCCAGGTGCCGGCCAGCGCGCCGATCAGCAGCAGGATCAGCAAGGCCGAGAGCGCCGTGCCGATGCTCCGCACCACATGCTCGAGCAGATCATCGAAACGGTGCTTGTTGAACAGTCCGATCACCAGGGCCACGGCAGCCGCCATCAGCAGCACCACCTGGTTCGGTCCTGAAAGGCCGGCATCGCCGAAGACCGCCACGTTCATGGCCAGCAGGCAGATCAGCACCGCGATCGGGATCAGGGACTGCAGCAAGGTGGGCGCGCGGCGCTCCGTGGGGTGCATGCTGGCAATATTACCCCGCCGGTGCGTGCCTCGGGCTTATCACCATCGGTGGCCTTCACATGCAACGAAAAATCCCTGCCTCAGGGCGCGCGGTCGTTCACAAGGAGGGAGGGTTGCCTGCCGGTTGAAAACTTCAGCACTTGATTCACTACTCATAACATTCTAGTATAGCGCACCGAAAACCCCAAAACCAAATCAATGAGTTGCCCTACTCCCCAACCGCGGCGAACGCGGCGGACCCTCTGGTCCTCGTTCGTGGCGTTGGTGCTGGCATGCCTCCTAGGCATACCGACATCGGCGCAGATCAATTACTCGTTCAACTTCGATGCGAACTCCACGGGTTGGACCGGTAACTTCTCCTGGTTCACTGGCACCACCTCCTGTGGCGGTGCTGGCGGCGCCATGCGTCGGAACCTTTACAGCGGCGCAACCACCGGCAGCCTGATTTCCCCGCTCACGGGAACGGCCAACGGTGGACTTGTGACCATTGGCTACACCTACAAGGTGAACAACTGGAGCGCGAACACCACCGCGACAGCTGCTCCTTGGGGCAGCTTCGACGTGCAGTGGGGCACCACCGCCACTGGCCCTTGGACCACGATCACGACGATCACGAACGAGGCGCAGCTGAACAATGCCTGCATCGCCAAGTCGCACTCCTTCACCCCACCGGCAGGACCGGTGTACGTGAGGTGGAACTGCACTTGGGCCTCCGGTATCAGCGATGCGTATTGGAACTTCGACAACGTAACACTGGTCGAAGCTCTGCCGCCCTGCACGGACCCGCCAACCGTGGGCTCCATCCAAGCCAGCAGCGGAACACCTTGCGGCCCATTCACGCTGTCGTTGACCACTCCGATCGCGGCCGACGGCCTCACCTACCAGTGGGAGCGCGCCGATGACGCTGCGTTCACGACCAACCTCACGGTGCTCGGAACCGGCGCCACGCAGGTTACCTCCTTGGCACCTTCGGCCACGGCCTACTACCGCGTAGGTGTGCAATGCTCCGGTGGGTCCTTGGTTTATTCCACTCCTGAGCTTGCTGTAACGGCCAATAGCACGCCTGTGGCCTATTGCGGTCCATATTGCATACCGCCCGCTTCGACTTTCGGCTGCACTGACGGGGACGTGATCGCACGGGTGATCCTGAACACCTTGGATAATAACTCCGGCACCGGCTGCCCCAGTGGAACACTCGGCTATTCCGACTACACTGGCAATCCGCTCCTCACGACCACCTTGCAAGCGGGCGCGTCCTACGGCTGCACGGTATATGCCGGTCAATGGGCTGAGCACTACGCTGCGTGGATCGACTATAACGATGATGGCGCCTTCGGACCGACCGAGCGAATCGGATATACGACCACCATCGTGCCGGGTAGCGGATCCGTGGGAGTACTCGGCGGCAACGCCACCTTCCCCATCGTTTTGGCGTGCAATCCACCACTCGGTGAGCACCGTCTGCGCGTTCGCTGCATGTATGGTCAAACCACCGGGGCGAGCATCGACCCATGCACCAATGCTTCCGCTTACTTCGAGACAGAGGACTATGTGATCACCATCTCCGCAGCTGATCCCTGCCCCGCCCCGACCTCGCTTGCCGCCGGCAACCCGGTTGGCAACAGCATGGATCTGAGCTGGACCCTGGGCTGCGCAGAGACTGAATGGGACGTGCATATTCAGGCTGCTGGAGGCGGTGCGCCGGGCGTACCCTCCGACCCCGGTGTGACGAGCTCCACCTTCACCGCGAGCGGTCTGACCGCCGGTCAGATCTATGAATTCTACGTGCGCGCGGTGTGCGGTCCTTCGCTCACCAGCAGCTGGTCCGGACCGATCACCTTCGCGTTGCCGCCCGCCAACGGTGTCTGCACCGGGGTGAGCAGCATCCAGAACGTAGGTGCTGGCGGGTCCATCACCATCTCGGGCAACAGCACCGGTGCCATCGATGCCGATGCATTCGGTGCCCCGCACGTGTGGGAAGCCTTCACGCTCACCGAGTGCGTTCAATCACTCGAGTTCAACTATTGCGGAAGCACGCCTGCGCGTACCATCTCCTTCGTGAACCTGTTCGTAGGCTGCCCCTTCACCACGTTCATCGCTCCTACGACGATCACCAACGATTGCGCCAACGGCAGCCGTCGGCATGTGTACCCGGCCCTGCAGCCTGGCACCTATTACATTGCCATTACGGAACAGACCGATGGTAGCGGTCCATACGAGATCGAGGTCCTTCCGGGCTTGGCCTGCCCGCCGCCGCCTGTGAACGACCTGTGCGCGAATGCCATTCCTGTTGATTGCGGGGTGACCTACACCGGGAACACCCAGTGGGGCTCGAACACGGGCGCGCCCGTCTTCGGTGGTGCCTGCGGCACCACGGACGCCACCGCCAACGGGGTGTGGTACACGGTGTCCGGCATCTGCGGCAGCACCACTGCCGATCTGTGCGGCTCCAACTACGACACGAAGCTCTTCGTGATGACCGGCAGCTGCGGCAGCTTCAACTGCGTAGCAGGGAACGATGATGCCAGCACCGGTCCTTGCGCGTTCACCGCGCAGAGCATCGTGACCTGGGATGCCGATGCGAGCACCACCTACTACATCTATGTGACCGGCTTCAGCACCAACTTCGGTGACTATGCGCTGACGGTGACCTGCAGCGGCACTCCCACGGCAGCTTCCGCCCTGGTGGTCGATGATTGCGTCGGAGGCACCTTCGGCATCGATGTGACCATCAGCGACCTCGGCGGCGCGGCCACCGGCACCATCACCTACAGCGTGAATGGCGGCACACCGGTGGATGTCACCGGCGTTGGCCTCGGCACCACGAACATCAACGGATTCGCCACCACCGACGCGGTAAGCGTGAGCGTGGGCAACGGCACCACCGGCTGCGGCACCGCGCTGGGCACGTTCTACTCGAACTGCCCGATCGAGGTGGTCTGCGGGAACACCGTGGTGATCAACCATTGCTACACCAATAACGACGGCCGCACTTTCACCTTCTCATCGAACACCCCCGGCGAAACCCTCACCGTGACCTTCATCCAAGGCTCCATGGAGGCCGGGGATGTGATCCGCGGCTACAGCGGCACCGATAACTCGGGCGACCCGATTGACGGTGTACCTGCCACGGAAGGCAACCTCACGGGCAACTTCCCGGTTCTGAATGGTGTAACCGGAACGAGCTCCAGCGGCGACCTTTTCATCGAGATCGACAGCGACGGTTCTGGCTCCTGCCAGGACGGAGGCAGCACGACCCCTTGGATCTTCGAGGTGGAGTGCACCCCGGGTTGCGTTGACCCGACCGGCACCGCCGTGGTGACCACCGATTGCATCGCGTACAACTTCACCATCGACGTGGAGGTCACCTTCACCGGTGATGGCGGTTACACCGAGGTCGAATACACCGTGAACGGCGGAACCCCGCAGGTTTACCCGGTACAGCTCTTCGACTTCGACATCGCCAACCTGGGCCCCTTCAACATCGATGACAACGTGTTCATCCGACTGTTGCACCCGGGCGACAGCCAGTGCCACCACACGCTGGGCACCTTCACGGACAATGGCACCTGCCCGCCGCTCGGCGAGACCTGCGCTGCTCCGATCAACATCCCGTCCGTGCCCTACACCACGGATGGCAGCAACACGACGTTCACGGACGACTACAACTCCGTATGTCCATACACCGCCACCGGTGGTAAGGACGTTGTGTACCGCTATGTCCCCCCGACGGATCAGATCCTGAGCCTCACGCTCTGCACCGGTGTCACGAACTACGACACCAAGCTGTACGTGTACCAGGATGCCTGCACCGGAACCCCGATCAGCTGCGTGGATGACGCCTGCACCGCTCCGCTCTTCCTGAGCGCGTTCGTGTCGAGCATCACCGGCCTGAGTGTTACGGCAGGAAACACCTACTACATCGTGGTGGACGCCTATAGTTCAGCCGACCAGGGCAACTACACCCTGGTGATCGACGAACTGATCGCGCCCTCCAACGATGATTGCAGCAGCGCCGAGCCGATCACCGTGGCAGCCGATCAGCTCAGCTGCGTGGCGACCCCGGGTGACAACTCCGCAGCCAGCGATGATGGCGGAGCCTTCCCCTGCATCGTAAGCGGCCCCTATTCCGACGTGTGGTACAGCTTCAACTCGGGTTCGAACACCAGCCTGAGCTACCTGATCAGCAACTGGAACTTCGCTTCACTCCTCGTAGAGGTGCGTGAAGGATCCTGCGCAGGTACCAGCATCTACTGCGACTTCGGCCTAGCTGGGCTCGATGGCACCTTCGCCACGACGCCCAACACGGACTATGTGCTGCGCGTGGCCTCTGAGGCCGGCGGCGGAGGAACCTACGACCTGTGCGTGTACACCGCGCCTCCCGCGTATGACCCCTGCGCGTCCATCGCGAACATCGCTGCGTGCGACGTGCCGACCGGTCCTGTGACCAACGCTTCCGGAGATGGCGTGTTCGACGGCAACGGCCCCTATGGCACGCCCGGTCAGGAGCAGATCTTCTCCTTCACGGCCACGATCACCGGTACGCACACCATCAACGTCACTTCCTTCACGGGCAGCTGGGTCGACTTCTTCTGGAAGGACGCCACCGCCTGCGACAACACGGGCTGGAACTACTGGGATGACGTGATTGGCACAGGTGTGGTTCCGGGTGATAACTTCAATGGCGGCGTTGCCTTGGACTTCACTGCGGGCAACACCTACTACATCATGTGGGATCCCGAGAGCACGGCCTCGCGCACGGTGGATTTCACCGTGCTCTGCCCGGCGCCTCCGCCTGCCAATGACGACTGCGCTAATGCCTTCGTGCTCACTGTGGGTGCCAATGGCAGCTGCCCAGCCAACGGCACGGCCGGCAACAATGGCGGCGCTGTACAGGACGGCCCTGCGCCCACCTGCGATTTCGGCGGTCCTTGGCCTGACGTGTGGTACACCTTCAACAGCGGCTCGAACCCCACGGTGAACGTTGACTTCACGAACATCGGCATGAGCGACATCGTTATTGATGTGTTCCAAGGCGGTTGCGCTGGAAGCAGCGTGTATTGCGGATTCGGCGGTGCCGACTTCGCATTGACGAACCTCGTGGCGAATACGGATTACGTGGTGCGAGTCTCGAGCAACACCGGCTTCGGCCAAGGTGGTGCGCATGAGGTCTGCGCCTTCACGCCGCCTCCCCCGCCCGCCAACGACCTCTGCGCCAATGCGATCATGATGGATTGCAACAGCGTGGTGAGCGGCAGCACGATCTACGCCACCAACACCGGCGGACCTGCTACTAACTGCTCCGACGTGGCCATCAACGACCCCTACGTGAACAATGGCGCCCCGGGCGTATGGTACACGGTACAGGGCTTCGATGGCACCATGACGGCCAGCACCTGCGGCTCCAACTTCGATACGCAGGTATGGGTAGGCACCACCAGTGATTGCGTGACGTTGACCTGCGTCGCGGGCAACGACGACGCCTTCGGTCTCTGCTCGCCGCAGAGCGTGGCCACCTGGACCGGTTCCAGCGCCACCACCTACTACGTTTACGTGACCGGCTGGACCGGCACCGGCGACTACACCCTGACCGTGAGCTGCGGCGACAACAACAGCAGCTGCCCGGCCAATGGCGTTTCGCTTGACCTGGAGAACGATGCCAACGCTGGCACGGAGACCACCTGGGAGATCCGTGCGCAAGGTTCCAACGTGCTCGCGGTGAGCGGCACGGGCCTCATCTCCAACGCCGACCAGACCATGCACGCCTGCCTCCCCGATGGCTGCTACTACCTCCGGGTGCTCGACTCCGGTGGCGATGGCCTCACCACGGGCGGTTACGTGCTGCGTGAGCAGGGCGGCAACATGCGCCGGATCATCGACAACAGCGGCAACTTCAACACCGGCTCGGTGAGCGCGATCGCCAACGACCTGGGCTTCTGCCTGCCGATCGGCGACGACCGCTTGATCTTCGCCAGCTGCGACAAGCTCGATTGGCGCACCAGCCCGTGCAACGCGGAATACATCGTGGCGAACGACAACCCCACGGTGACGGCCGAGTACGGCGTGAGCAACTCCGCGAGCGGTTACCAGATGTGGTGGTACGACCCGAACGGCGGATACAGCTTCCGTCGCTTGCAGACGCACAGCACCACCAACGGCCTGCCCGCTGGCCCGACCCGTGCCTGCCACTTCCGGATCAATGCATGGACCGGCAACCAGCTGCAGGAAGGCGTGATGTACAACGTACGCGTGCGTAGCCGTGTGAACGGAGTGTTCAATGAGTTCGGTCCGGCCTGCCGCTTCATGGTGGATAACACCGCCGCGAGCTGCCCGGCCACCAGCCTCATGGATGACCCGAGCAACACGTTCTTCATCTGCGGCGGAAGCCGTGGCCTCGGCAACAACGAGCTCGTGCATGCGGTGCCCAAGCAGCGCATCCGCCCGAACTGCACCTTCCAGAACGCGAACCGTTACCAGTTCCGCTTCCGGATCGAGGCCGAGAACTTCGTTCTGGTGAAGACCGCTTCGACGAATCAGTACTTCGTGAACACCGTTGGCCTGGAGTGCGGCAAGACCTACGACGTGGATGTGCGCATCAGCTTCGACAACGGGGCTACCTGGTGCGTGAGCACGCCGAACCCCAATTCCGTGACCGATCCGGCTTGGGGCAAGGTCTGCCAGCTCACGATCAACTGCGGCGCAGCTCAAGGCGGCAACCAGAACATGGTGCTCGAGAGCAACAGCGGCTTCAGCATGTACCCCAACCCGAACCGCGGCGATCAGCTCTTCCTGAGCATCGATGCGCTGGAGGATGAGGTGCGCACGGTGAGCGTGGATATCTACGACGCCTTCGGCAAGCGCGTGAGCGCCCGCACGGTGGCCGTGAACAGCGACAATGCCGTGAACACGGTGCTCGAGCTCAACGGCAGCCTTGCGACCGGCATGTACACGGTGACGATCACGGCCGGCAGCCGAGTGCTCAATGAGCGCCTGGTGATCCAACACTGATCCTGAACGACACCCGAAGCGAAGGCCCCGCGCGAAAGCACGGGGCCTTCTTGCTTCAGGCCTGGCCTAAGTCATTCCACCCAGCTGCGGCCTGCATCATACTCAAGTGCCGCCTGCCCGGTTCCTCACGGCCAGGCGCCCGCACCGCGAGGTCGGTCGGCAGCACGCTCTCTATCATCCCATTCCACTCATCCATGCCAACGCCATTCAGGCAACAAGTGGTGGTGGCTTGCTCTGGTGTCATGTCCAACGCATCCTCCTCCTGTCGCCTGGCGCATGATTCTTGTCACTTTTCCGCACGATTTCGCACCTCATATAGCGTGGCATCCGCATTCGTGAAGGAGTTCGACTACGACCTGCCGCCTCGTATCATGGCACCCTTACATTCTTCAGAATCGACGCTCCTCTAGAGCCACGGAGCTTGCGAGGAGCCATGAGGGCCATGCTGGCCAGCCGCCCCATTGAACATGGGTCGACGCGTACGCAATCTGTCCGGAGGGTTGCCTGAATGGTGGATAATTTTTCTGTGAAAAATGAAGCGGGCTTGTGGATAATATTGACGCCGCAGAGTGGATATCTCACAACCCTAGCCAACCGAAAGAAGCCAAAACCCGTGCACATGCGAAAGACTGACTCCCTTAAGCGAAACCCATGGAACGCGCTGAAGGCGTTTCGCGCGGTACTGCTGATGGCAGTGCTGCTGACTGCGGCGAGCGCCTCGTTCGCCCAAGTGAACTACACGCGCAGCACGTTCACCGGCACCTATGTGCCCATCACCAGTGGAGGCGGTGCCAGCACGGCCGGCGCCACCGGTGATGGCGTTCTGACCACGGGTCTGCCCATCGGCTTCAACTTCGACTACAATGGCACGGTGTACACCACCTTCGGGGTGAGCACGGACGGCTATCTGAGCTTCACGGCCACGAGCAACTCGCTCACGAATACGAACCTGTACAGCACCACAGCCCCTAATGCGGTGATCGCCCCATGGTGGGACGACCTGAACACCAACGCGGTAGGGACCAATCCGGCAGGCTCCATCCTGTATCAGACAACGGGAACCACGGGCAACCAAGTGCTCACGGTGCAATGGATCGTCTCGAGCTACTGGTCCACCACCAATGGCCAGCCCCGCCTGCTGAACATGCAGGTGAAGCTTTACGAAGCCACGGGCAACATCGAGCTCTGGTACGGTGATGCCATCGGATCGGTGACCAACACGACCGAATCTGCATCCATCGGCTTGGAGAGCGCCACTGGCGGGAACGGGCAGTACATCGATGCGATCACCGGGTCGCGATTCACGAGCAACGGCACCAACCAGTCGGATCGCTGGCCCGCCGTGAATTTCCGGTTCCAGCCTGGCAGTGATGCCCCGCTGGCCGGCGGTACCTACAACGTCGGTATAGGACAGACCTTCGAGACGCTCAGCGAAGCGGTCGCTCAGCTGAACCTGCGCGGGGTCAATGGTCCGGTGACGTTGAACCTCACCGACGCGCTCTACGACCCCACCCCAGCGGGTGGCAGCAACTTCTTCCCGATCATGCTTGGGCCGGTGAGCGGTGCCAGCGCGGTGAACACCATCACCATAACCAAGAGCGGAGCACCTGCAGTGATCAGCTGGGGTGGCTCGGTGGGCGGCAGCGGAACCTTGGGCAACCAAGCCTCCACCACGGCGATGACCGGATCCAATGTCGACCCGATCATCGGTCTGGTAGGTGCAGACTACGTCACGATCGAGAATGTCGACCTTCAAGGCAACACGGGCAATGCGCTGAGCGATCATGGCATAGGCATCTACAACAGCTCAGCGACGGATGGCGCCACGAACAACGTGATCCAGAACGTGTCTGTGAGCATGAACCGCGGTAACACGGGTAGTCGCGGCTTCCGCATGAATACGAGCACCACGGCCACTTCGGCCGCTGGTGCCAACAGCAATAACACCTTCCGTGACTTCACGATCACCAGCGTTTATTCGGGCATCGAGATCAGCGGCACGGCGGGCTTCCCGGATGTGAATACCCAGATCGTGGCCACAAGCTGCGCCTCGCCGAACACGATCGGCGACCCGAACACGGTGAATGACATCGGTGCGTCTTCGGCAACGGCCAACTACGGCATTCAGCTCACGAACCAGAACAGCTTCACGATAGCCGACAACGTGATCCGGAACGTGGGCAATACCACCGGCACGCTCGATGGCATCAACATCTCGCTCTGCTCGGGCACCTCCACCATCGCGAACAACGTGATCCGCGGCATCAAAGGAACCGGCAGCACGACCACCTCAGTGTCCGGCATCCGCGCGACCCACAGCACCACCACTGGCCTCACCGGCACGGTGCTGCGCATTTACAACAATAGCATCTCCGATATCACCCGGGCCTACACGGGAACGGCCTCTACGACCCGTGGCTTGGTTGGTATCCGACTGAACAGCACGAGCACCACGAACCCGCCGAGCTATGAGGTCTGGAACAACAGCGTGAGCCTGGACGGCTCCGCCAGCCCGAACCTCTCGAATGCCTGCTTCGAGACCACCAACCCGATCGGCGGCGCGGCCATCGTGGCGAGCAACAACATCTTCGCCAACTTCACGGTCGCGCAAAGCGGCACGGCTCGTCACTATGGCGTAGCGCACTCGAACAACGCTACCCAGATCGGCAATACGGGCACTTCGTTCGCGAACAACGACATCTTCATCGCCAACGACGCGGGCACTACCGGATTCACGGCTTTGGGTTCCGCAACCACCTATGACGGTGTGGCCGCATGGCAGGGCGCCGTGGCACAGGCCACAGCCAACCTGGAAGTGGATCCGGCTTACGGCGATGCGATCGCCGACCTCGAGAGCGGGAGCGGCTCGCTGGACAATGCCGGCGCAGCAGTGCCCGGCTACATTACGGTGGATGCTTCGTGCGCCGCAAGGCAGAACGATATCGGCTCCTTCAATATCAACGCTTGCACCACCCCGGTGGCGGGCACTATCAGCGGCACCTCGCCTTCTTGTGACAACGATGCGACGATCATCCTCTCGTTGATCGGTGCGAGCTCAGGCCTGGGAATCAGCTACCAGTGGAACTACGGCACCAGCCCGGGCGTTTACCCGAACCCGCTGGGCACCGCTGGAACACAGGACTTCGCCTCGCTGGCACCCGGTACGTATTACATCGTCGCCGATGTGACCTGCTCGGCCGGACCCAGCACGGTGACCACCCCTGAGTTCGTGCTGACGATCAATCCAAATCCGTCCGCCTCGGCCAACGCCGGTGCAGCCTGCCTGGGCCAGATCCTGCAACTCACCGGAACCACTGATTTTGGCACCGGGTACAGCTGGACCGGCCCGAACGGCTTCTCCAGCAGCCTTCAGAACCCGACGATCGACCCCGTGGTTGCGGCTAGCGGTGGCACCTATGTGTTCACGGCAACCGAAAATGGTTGCAGCACCGCTTCGAGCATTATTGTCAGTGTGGTGAACCCTCCCAGCATCATTTCCCTCACAGCCGACCCGAATCCGGTCTGCGTTGGGGCCGATGCGCAATTGAGTGCGATCGCGGCAGCGCCCGGATACACCATGGGATCAGGTGGTTCCTCCTTCATCGACATCAGCGGCTCTGGCACGGCCATCGCTGGTGTTGGGGATGATACTGAGCACAACATCACCATCCCCGGAGGCTTCACCTTCAACGGCGTAAGCTACACAGACGCACGTGTAGGCGCGAATGGTGTGATTGTCTTCGGAGCCACCGCGGGTGAAATCACGCTGACGAACTCCGCCCTGCCTACGGGTAGCGTTGCTGCTGGAAACATCTTTGTCGCGCCTTGGTGGGATGATATCGACAATGATGCAGGAGGCGGACAGATCTTCCTAGGCCAAAGCGGCAACCTGTTCATCGCGCAATGGAACAGCTGGGGCAGGTCCGCAGCCGTTGCCGGGCAGGTAATCACCTTCCAGGTGCAATTCGACCAAGTGACCGGGCAGGTCTTCTTCGTCTACTCCGACGTGATCTTCGGCGGTTCTCAAGCGGCTGCCAACGATAACGGCCTCAATGCCACCGTCGGTATTCAATGGGAGAATTCCGCCAGCGGCTTCATCCAATACAGCTTCAACCAGGCCAGTCTGACCGATGGCCAGGTGATCAGCTTCACGCCGAATACGCCTTCCTACAGCTGGGCGCCGAACACCTACCTCACGGCAGATAACATCGCCGATCCAATCGCCGAGGCCGTTGCCGCGGACATCACCTACACGCTTACGGTGACCGCTGGAGGATGCTCCACCGAGGGCACCCTGCTCGTTGAGGCGAACCCGGCCATCGCGCCAACCGAGGCGGAGATCACTCCTGATCCCGCTGAATTCTGCACGGGCAGCACGGTGACATTGACCGCCACCCCGCTTGGAGGGGGCGGCCCGTACAGCTTCACGTGGACTGATCCCAACGCCGTGGTGTATGGTCCGAGCGCATTGGCCACGATTGATGCCGATGTGGCTGGCCTCTGGAGCGTGAGCATCGATGATGGCTGCGGCGGAACGGCCACCGCGAACGTGTCGGTGACGGAGAACCCCACCCCGAGCGCAAGCGCCACCGCCAGCCAGGCCTGTTTGGGTGGGACCCTCGACCTGGATGGCACCACGGATATCGGTACGAGCTTCAGCTGGACCGGACCGGACAGCTTCACCAGCACTAGCGAGGACCCAAGCCTCAGCCCGGTAGTGACCGCCATGGCCGGCACGTACACATTCACGGCCACCTTGGGGAATTGCACGAGCGACCCCGCTACGGTGGTGGTTACGACAGATGAGACCCCAGTGATCTCCGCCGTAACGGCGACACCGAATCCGGTCTGCACCGGCAATGACGCGCAACTGGCCGTAGTCGTCGGCGGTGGCACCATCTGCACCGCGACCTCCACGAACACCACCGACGAGTGGATCACCAACGTGACCTTCGCGGGCATCAACAATACCAGTGGATCCAACACCTATACCGACTACACGGCTCAGGTGGCCACTGTAACCCAAGGCGCATCTCTGCCCATCAGCGTGGACGTGCGGAACGAGGGTGGATCGGCCTTCACGGAAACGGTACGCGTTTATGCGGACTGGAACCAGGATGGCATTTTCGGAACCGGCGAGTCCTATGATATAGGCTCGCAGAGCGTTCCTAACCTCACCACCCTCACGTACAACGGAACCATCAACGTTCCGCCGAGTGCCGCCGGCGGTAGCACCCGCCTGCGTGTCATCCTGCGCTTCAGCAGCTACCATCCCGCCGACGGTTGCGGCAGCTTCACCTTCGGGGAAGTGGAGGATTACACCGTGCTCGTGAGCAACGGCTCACCGGCCTTCACCTACCTGTGGACGCCCAATACCTTCCTGAGCGCGGATGACATCTCGAACCCGGTAGCCTCTACGCCCTCGACCACCACCGTGTACAGCGTGGAGGTGACCGCCGCGAACGGCTGCTCGGCCACGGACAACGTGACCCTGACCGTGAACCAGACGCCTGATGTGGATCTGAACGTGGTGCAGGATTGCGTGAATGAGCAGTACTCAATCTCCGTGCAGGTGAACAGCACCGGTAGCGGACCCACGATTGACCTGGAGTACACGGTGAACGGCGGGTCACCCGTCTCGGTGACCGGCCTCGGCACCGGCCCGCAGACACCGCTCGGCCCCTTCAACCAGCTCGATGAACTGGTGGTGACCGTGATTGATCCGGTTGGCGGCTGCAACAGCGCCCCGCAGCCGTTCCTCAGTGGATGCCCCGAACTCGTGGATTGCGCCCTGGAGGAAGTGATTGTGAAGAGCTACTGCTACGGGAACGACGATACTCGAGGCTGGCTCTTCCAGACCGCCGATGGTCTTGGCACCTTGACCCTGCAGTTCATTCAGGGCGAGATGGCTCCGGGCGATGTGATCCGCGGCTATAGCGGCATCGACAACTCCGGTGCGCCCATCGATGGCGGACCCGGCGAAGGGAACCTCACGGGCAACTTCCCCTCCCTCACCGGTGTGACCGGCGTGTCGAGCGGTGCCTCGCTCTTCATCGAGGTCGATAGCGACGGGTCCGGTTCCTGCCAGGATGCGGGTGTGACCATCCCCTGGCAGTGGCAGGTGCAGTGCACTCCTGGCTGCGTTCAGCCCGATGCCGCCATCACCCACACGCTGGATTGCACCGCGCAGACCTTCGACCTGAACGTGGAGGTTCTCAGCGCCGGTGATGGCTCCACCTTCACTGTTGATGTGGCCTACACCATCGGCCTCAATGGCACGCAGCAGGTGATACCAGGCGTGTTCGAATTCGACATCGTCACCATACCGGGTATCAGCCTCGGCGACACGGCGTACGTGTACCTCCTGCACGCGGACAACCCGAGCTGCGATCGCAACATGGGCTTCTTCACCCACGGCCGCGACGAGTGCCCGAACGATGAGCCCTGCTCGGCCTGGATCCTGCCAATGAACCCTGATTACTCCTGCACCGATGTGGTGGCGGGCAACATGACCGGTGCCACGCTCACGAGCGGCATCACCGGAGGCTGCACGGGTGTGCTGCAGGATCAGTGGTACCGTTTCACGGCTACGGCTACCACGCATCGTGTGCGACTCACCGGCACCACCACGGGTCTTTCCCACTCGATCTACGTGGGCAGCCCCGACTGCAACACGCTCACCCTCGTGGCGGGCACCGCATGCGTGGCTGGCGCCACGGCGAGCAACCCCGCCAACCTCACGATCGGCGAGACCTACTATGTGCGTGTGAGCCGCACCACCACCGGCACCAACGCATACAATGTGTGCGTGAGCGCACCGCCGCTGATTGATGTGGATGCCACCGTTCTGGCTTCCCCAGCCGCCATAGCCTGCTATGGTGCTGCCGAGACTGTGAGCGTGACCGTGGTCAACAACTCGATCTACACGCTTGACCTGAGTGTGAACCCGCTCACGGTGAATGTGAACGTGACCGGAGCGGCCGTAGCCAGCCTGAGCGGCACCTTGAGCTCGGGAACCGTAGCCCCTGCGGCCACCATCGATGTGCCAATGAGCACCACCCTGGACATGAGCGCCACGGGCACCTACACCTTCAACGGCAGCGCTGTTGTGGTGGGCGATGGAAACACGGCGAACGACGCGATGACCGCTGCCACACGCACGGTCGCCGCCACCGTTGCCGTACCGCAGACCTGCAACTTCACTGGTTTCACGGGAAGCAACCTCGCTACGGTGTTCCCCAACTTCCGGGAAGGAAACGGTGCAGCGGCTCCCGCAGGCACCACCTCTGCATGGACCAGCAGCAGCGCATTGGGTCAGACCACCGCTCGAATCAACCTCTTCACGACCACACGTAACGAGTGGATCGTAGGTCCGAAGTTCGCTCCGGTGCTCGGCACGGTACTGCAGTACAAGATCGCGATCACGGACTTCGCTTCGGGTGCCGCGGATCCTGTGGGCATGCAGTCGACGGATGACCGCGTGCGCGTGATGATCAGCACGGATTGCGGCGCCAGCTGGAGCCAGATCGGCATCCACGACGCCTCCAACACGGCCAGCATCACCAACAGCCTGGTGCAACAGCAGATAGACCTGAGCAGCTATGCCGGTCAACCGGTGCTGGTAGGTTTCCTGGCCCAGGATGGTCCGGTGGACAACACGAACGATTACGATTTCCACCTGGACGACATCAACATCACCAACATCGCGGTCTGCGCAGGTCCCCCGGTGGCCGGAACCGCTAGCAGTTCGGTTGCAGGCCCGGTTTGCGCCCCAGCTGGTACGAACCTGAGCCTCACCGGTCAAAGCACCGATGCGGGTGTAACGATCACCTGGTGGTCGAGCGCGGTGAGCGGAGGCCCATACACCACGAACCTGGGCTCCGGCACGGCAACGGCCGTCAGCGGGCTGGAAGCGACCACCTACTTCGTGGCCTCGGTGAAGTGCACCGCCACGAACGACAGCACCCTGAGCAACGAGGTGAGCATCCAAGTGACGCCCCGACCGGTAGTTAGCGCGGGCGCGTTGGACAATGACGTGTGCCTCGGTGAGACGATCAGCCTCACGGGCACCAGCGATATCGGAGGCACCTACGCCTGGACTGGACCTAATGGCTTCAGCAGCACGGACCAGAACCCGACAATCGCGGGCGCGACGCTTGCAAATGGCGGTACGTATAGTCTGGTAGCGACCCAGAACGGCTGCCCCAGCGCGCCTTCCACCACGACCGTCACGGTGAACCCGCCTCCGACGATCAACACGGTGACGAGCACGCCTGACCCGATTTGCATTGGCGGCGATGCCCAGCTCAATGCCGATGCTACCGGAGCGCTTCCGAATGTGCTCATCTCCGAGGTCGTTCTCTTCCGCACTGGTACCGGTCAGACCCCGACCTACCCTGCCGTTTACTCCGGAGCGGACTTGGCCGAGTTGGTGAATGCCTCGACGGTGCCAGCCGATGTAAGCGGTTGGACGGTACAGGCCTATGCGAACAATGGCGCGTCAGCGAGCCATACCGTCACCTTCCCGTCCGGCACGGTGATTCCTGCGAACGGCTTTGCCGTGGTGCATTTCGGATCGGGCACGGATGACATCCCTTCGCTCTACTTCAATAGCGGCGGATCAAGCGACACCTATTTCTCGGGCGGCCCCATGGGCGTTGTGGTGAAGAATGGCGCAACCGTGGTCGACGCGGTTGGCGCAGGCACCACCAACTTCACATGGAATGCAGCCTCGGGCGTGACGGCCGCTGACTGGTCAGGCTTCGCCAGCTCTCCCGGCGGCATCGCTGGCTCCATCCGTACCTCAGCCTCGGATAGCAATACGGGGGCTGATTGGACCGCTTCCTCAGCAGGAACCCCACAGACCATCGGGACCTACAACGACTACAGCAACCCGAACTCTAGCCCGATCGTCTCCTACCTCTGGTCTCCGGCCACCTTCCTGAGCAGCACCTCGGTCTCGAACCCGACCGCTAATGGAGTGACCACCACGACCGCGTACACCGTGACGATCACGAATGCGGCTGGATGTGAATCCATTGGCAATGTCACCGTGACGGCGAACCCGTCCATTTCCGGTGCTGACATCAGCCCGAGCTCCCCGTCGTTCTGCACGGGTGGTTCTGTGCTCCTCTCGGCTAGCCCGATAGATGGTGGTGCGCCCTTCACCTACTCCTGGACCGACCCGAACCTGGTCTCCACGGGCTTCGGCGCGCCTTCGAGCATCAGCGCGAACCTGCCTGGCATCTGGACGGTCGACATCCAGGACGACTGCGGCGGCACCGCCTCGGCCAGCATCAACGTGACGGAGTTCGCGATCCCGGTGGCTTCGGCCAGCAGCAACAGCCCTGTGTGCGTTGGCTCTCCGATCAACCTCGATGGCGGCAGCGATGTACCCGGCAGCACCTTTGCCTGGACCGGACCGAACGGCTTCAGCAGCACGGACGAGGATCCGGTGATTGCTGGCGCTACCTTGACCATGGGCGGTGATTACACCGTGATCGCCTCCGCCAACGGGTGCAGCAGCGATCCGGCCACCACCTCGGTGAGCGTGAATGTGACCCCTACCGCTCCGGTGACCGTGCCGAGCGTATGGTCGCTCTGCCCCGGTGGCAGCGTGGACATCAGCGCATCATCCACGGCCCTCAGCGCAGTGCAGTTCCAGGGTGGTGCCATCACCATTCCTGCGGCTCCCAACACGGGCGGCACCGGCGCAACCGGCATCAGCGACCCGTATCCCTCGGCTATCGCGGTAAGCGGCCTTCCGACGAGCGGCGTCACGGTGAAGCGCGTGTTCCTCAACAACTTGACGCACACCTTCGCGGATGACCTCGACGTCCTCCTCCAATCCCCCACCGGCACCTATGTGGTGCTCATGAGCGACTGCGGCGGTGTCGACGAGCCTGCTAATGTGAACTATGAGATTCGCGATGACGCGGCCTCTGCGTTCTCGGATGCCGGCGCGAACCCGAGCGGCGCGTACCAATGCACCAACTTCGGAACCGGTGATACTTGGTTCGCTCCCGGTCCGGGCGTGCTCACCCCACCCGCCACATTGGCCACCTTCACCGGCGACATGAATGGCACCTGGAACCTGTACATTCAGGACGATGCTGGCGGCGATGTCGGCTCGCTGGGCGGCTGGGCCATCGAGTTCGAGTACAACAATGTCACGTACACCTGGTCCGGTGCTGGTCTGAGCACCACGACCGGACCGGATGTGACGGCTACCCCTGGCGGGACCACAACCTACACCGTTACGGCGGAGAATGGTGGCTGCACCGCCAGCACGGATGTGACCGTGTACATCGGCACCAACACCGTGAACCTGGAAGTGACCACCGATGGCGCAGGTTCCGAGACCTCGTTCGAGATCGTCCAGGTCAGCTCCGGCGCGGTGATTTACGCTGCTGGCGGTACCTACCCGAACAACGCCGTGGTGACCGACATGAGCTGCCTGCCTGATGGCTGCTACCACCTGCGCGTGCTCGACGCGGGCGGCGACGGCATCGCTGGCGGCGGCTACATCCTGCGCGAGGCCGATGGTGCGCAGCGCCGCATCATCGACAACAGCGGCAACTTCAGCGATGGTGCCGTGAGCGAGATCGCCAACGGCCTGGAGTTCTGCCTGCCCTTGGGCGATGATCGACTGATCTACACCAGCACCGACAAGCTCGACTGGCGCACCACGCCCTGCAATGCGGAATACGTGGTGGCCGACGACAACCCGGCCGTGACCGCGCAGTATGGCGTGACCAATGCCACCAGCGGTTACCAGATGTGGTGGTTCGACCCCAACGGTGGTTACAGCTTCCGCCGCTACCAGAGCCACAGCACCAACAACGGCCTGCCTGCCAGCGCCACCCGTGCGTGCCACTTCCGCATCAATGCCTGGACCGGCAACCAGCTGCAGGAAGGCGTGCTCTACAACGTGAAGGTGCGTGGCCGTGTCAATGGCACCTTCCTCACCTGGGGACAAGTCTCACGCTTCATGCTGGACAATGCCGCCGCGCAATGCCCGAGCACCAAGCTTATGGACATCCCCGGCAACAACTTCTTCAGCTGTGGGGCCATGCGTGAGATCGGCACCAACCACTACGTACATGCCGTGCCCAAGCGCCGCATGCTGGCTAGCTGCAGCTACCAGAATGCCAACCGCTACCAGTTCCGTTTCCGGATCCTGGCTGAGGGCTTCGTTCTGGTGAAGACCTCGGCAACCGGCCAGTACTTCGTGAACACCACCGGCCTCGAATGCGACAAGACCTATGAGGTGGATGTGCGCGTGAGCTTCGACAACGGCGCCACCTGGTGCGTGAACACGGGCGCAGGCCTGAACGATCCCGCCTGGGGCGATGTGTGCCTGCTCACGACCACGTGCAGCAGCGTGCAGGGTGGAGCGCAGAACATGGGCGGCGGCAGCGATGCCGAGCTGAGCATGTACCCGAATCCGAACCGTGGCGATCAGCTCTTCCTGAGCCTGAGCCAGGTGGAAGATGGCGTGAACACCGTGAGCGTGGACATCTACGACGGCTTCGGCAAGCGCGTGAGCGCACGTACCATCGCTGTGCAGGATGGCTTCATCAATACGGTGCTCGACCTCAACGGCGAACTCGCCACGGGTCTGTACTTGGTGAACATCACCGCTGGCGAGAAGGTCTATACCGAGCGCCTCGTGGTGCAGCCGTAACCAATCCTCGAACACCAAGCGCGAGGCCCGCACCTTCTGGTGCGGGCCTCGCTGCTTGATTCCCAGACGTTCACCATGGGAAGTGTCGCAACCGTGCCGAGATATCAGGAGAAAACCTTGGATGAAAATTCCATGAACGCTACATTGCCCTTCCTACCGATCAAAACACAGGACCTTGACCCTGACGACCCATAGCCATCGCACTTCTTTCTAGCCTTATTCGAACGCTCTTGGCCTTCCTCCAAGGGCGGTTTGTTCCAGGCCATTGGCCTTACCAACCGGTTGGCAGCCCGGATAAGTCGCCTCAAAACGAAACCCTAACCCAACAACAATGAAGAACAGTACGACACGAACGCCGTGGAGAACGCGCTGGTGGAAGGCCGGTGCGTTGGCCCTCGCCGTTGGGATGCTCGGCATCCAGGATGCGAATAGTCAGGTGAATTACAGCTTCAACTTCGACGCGAACAGCACCGGCTGGACGGGTGACTTCCTCCGTTCTACCTCCACAACCGGATGCGGTGGCACTCCGGTGATGCGCAGGAATTTATACAGCGGTGCAACTACTGGAAGCCTGATATCGCCTCTCACCGGCACGGCTGCTGGTGGTTTAATCACAATATCGTACGACTACAAGGTCAACAATTGGTCTGCGAACAACGTGGGCTCCAGTGTGCCATGGGGATCATTCACCGTGGAATATGGAGCAACTGCTAGTGGACCATGGACACCTATTGCCACAGTTTCGGAGGAGGCCCAAACGAGCGCCTGCATCGGAAAGAGCCACACATTCACCCCTCCAACGGGTGCATTATACGTGCGCTGGAATTGCGCCTGGACTGGAGGCGACAACTACTGGAACTTCGACAACGTGGTTTTAGCCGAGGCCGTCGCGCCATGTTCGGGTCAACCAAACGCCGGGAGCGTTCCATCACCGGTGAGTGTTTGCGCCGGAGGCACTACCGTGCTCACGGCAACCGGACTGACCTCCAACCTTGCCCCCGGCATCTCCTACCAGTGGGAGGAGTCGTTTGACGGCAGCACGGGTTGGTTCTCAGTCGTTGATGGAAGTGGCGCAACCACATCATCCTACACGACGAGCGCAATCAACACAACCCGCTACTTCCGTATCAAGAGCACCTGTTCCACAGGCCCCGATGAGAACGTCTCGAACGTGGTGACCGTTAATGCACTCAGTGGCTTCGATGAGGACTTCAGCAGCGGCAACCTCACGGCGAACTGCTGGACACCCTCTGGAACGGCCTTGCTTTACAATTCGGTGAGCGCCTTCGGCGTAGGCACCGGTTCAGCGCGCTGGAACTTCTACAGCGCTTCCACGGTTGGCTCTGAGCATGCGCTTACGAGCGCTATGCTGAGCGCTGTAGGTTCAGGCATGCAGCTCGAATTCGATGTGGCGGGCAGCACGTACACTGGCGGAGAGGTGGATACGATCAAAGTGCAGGAATCGAACGACGGCGGAACCACCTGGACCACGATCGTGAGCATGACGAATGAAGTGGGAGGCCTTCTGAACACCAACGGGGGCACTTCCAGCGGAGCATTCACGCCAAGCGCGGCTCAGTGGACAAGCCTTGCCTTCCCGCTATCGGCTGGCACGAACAGGGTGCGCTTCCTAGGCATTTCCGACTATGGCAACGACTGCTTCGTGGACAACATCGCGATGACCGCCGTTCCCACCTGCCAAGCTCCTACGGGCGCTGGTGCCAGCAACGCTACCGGTGACGGTGCGGATATCGCTTGGACATGCACGAGCTGCACAGGAACCTACATCGTGGAATACGGCGCACCAGGCTTCACACCCGGCACCGATGGCACTGCAGGCGTTGGTGGCACGATCTGGACCGGTTCACCGGTGGCAGGCAGTCCTGTCACGCTCACCGGGCTTTCAGCGCTCACCGCTTACCAAGTGTACGTGCGGGAGGTTTGCCCAGGCCCTGATTACAGCCCGAACAGCATCCCCACGAGCTTCACGACGCTTTGCGGCGGCACGTCCTGCAACTACACCGCCCGTATCGGCGACATCTACGGCGATGGCTGGGATGGCAGCGTGTGGGAAGTGAAGGAGAATGGCGTCACCATCGCCACCCTTGGCCCCCAATTGACCAGCGGCTGCAACGGCGGCACGGGCTACGTGGACATCTCCGTTCCTGTGTGCGAAGGCTCTTCACTGGAGCTCGAGTGGACCGTTCTCGGTTCCTTCACGACGGAAAAGGCCCTGCAGTTCTTCGATGCGAATGGCATCCTGCTGTATGACTTCCGCGGCACGAGCACCAGCCCGAACTGCCCGCAGATCAACTGGACCAGCGCCAATAGCACCGCCAGCCTTGGCGTGAAGTGGAGCGGCACCTCCAGCTGCGCGCCCCCGGCGTGCCTGCCAGCTACGGGCACCGCCGTAGCGGTTCCGAACTGCCCGGGCGGATTCAATGTGGATGTGGACGTGACCGGCTTCGGGGAGACCCTGAGCGTACCCGAGAGCAGCGTGACCATCGACTACACGGTGAATGCCGTGCCTCAGACCGCAGTAGTGGTGAACTCCCTCGGTATCACGACACTTACCGGCTTCGCCAATGGCGATGTGGTGGTGGTGACCCTCACGCATGCAGGCGACAATAGCTGCGACGCGACCCTGAACAGCGTGAGCTACACATGCCCGCCCGCGAATGACCTCTGTGCGGACGCGATCATGGTGAGCTGCAACAGCGTCACGAACGCGACCACGGTGAACGCCACCACCACGGGCGCTCCGGCGACCACCTGCGGTGGCTATTCCATAAACACCGCTGGTGGCATCTGGTACACCCTGCAGGGATGGGATGGCACCATGACCATTGACCTGAGCGGAAGCAGCTTTGATACCAAGCTGGCCGTGTACACGGGTACCTGCGGTGCACTTGTTTGTGTTGACGGCGATGATGACGATGGCGCTGGCACCACCAGTCTGGTGACCTTCGCCGGAAGCGCCACTGAAACCTACTATGTGTACGTGACCGGCTTCGGCACGAACACCGGCAGCGTGGTGATGACGATCAGCTGCGGCGACAACAACAACGCTTGCCCCGCGAACGGCGTGACCGTTGAGACCGACAACGACTCCTTCGTGGAGGAGGACAACACCCACTGGGAGATCCGCGCTGAAGGCACCAACGTGGTGGCTGTTTCCGGCAGCGGCCTGGTGAACGACGCCACGGGCCAGACCACCTTCGGTTGCCTGCCCGACGGCTGCTACTACCTGGTGTTCCTCGATGACTTCGGCGACGGCATGGACTACGGCGGATACGTGCTGCGCGAGCAGGGCGGAGCCCAGCGCCGCATCATCGACAACAAGCGCGATGCATACGGCAACGGCGGCTTCAGCGATGGTTTCGTGAGCCAGATCGCCAACAACCTGGGCTTCTGCCTGCCCATGGGCGACGATCGCGTGATCTTCACCAGCACGGATAAGATCGACTGGCGCGTGGGCCCCTGCAATGCGGAGTACATCTACGCCAACGACAATCCTGCGGTGACCGCCCAATACGGCGTGAGCAATGCCACCAGCGGCTATCAGATGTGGTGGTTCGACCCCAATGGCGGATACAGCTTCCGTCGATTCCAGAGCCATAGCACCAACAACGGCCTGCCCGTGAGCGCCACGCGCGCCTGCGGCTTCAAGCTGAACAACTGGAGCGGCAATCAGCTGCAGCAGGGCGTGCTCTACAACGTGAAGGTGCGCGGCCGTGTCAATGGCACCTTCCTCCCTTGGGGCCAGGCCTCTCGCTTCATGCTCGATGATGCCGCTGCGCAATGCCCGAACGCTCACCTGATGGACATCCCGGGTAATCAGTTCCTGAGCTGCGGCCAGTTCCGTGATGTGGCCGCGAACGCCTACGTGCACGCTCGCCCGGTGAAGCGCATGCAGGCCAACTGCACCTACCTGAACGCCAACCGCTACCAGTTCCGCTTCCGCATCGTCGCGGAGAACTTCGTGCTGGTGAAGACGAGCGCGACGGGACAGTACTGGGTGAACACCATCGGTTTGGAATGCGGCAAGACCTATGAGGTGGATGTGCGCGCCAGCTTCGACAACGGCGCGACATGGTGCAACATGGGCGGTGCCGGCCTCAACGACCCCGCTTGGGGCGATGTGTGCATGATCACCACCAACAATTGCCTCACCGGTGGCAACGCGAGCATCGCTCTGCAGGGCAATGACCTGAACGGCGCGCTCACCATGTACCCGAACCCGAACCACGGCGATCAGCTCCTGATCAACCTCACGCAGGTTGAAGAGGGCGTGAACACCGTGAGCGTCGATATCTACGACGGCTTTGGCAAGCGCGTAGCGGCCCGCACCATCGCGGTGCAGGATGGCTACCTCAACACGGTGCTGGAGCTGAACGGTGAACTCGCCACGGGCATGTACCTGGTGAACATCACCGCCGGAAGCACGGTGCACACCGAGCGACTGGTGATTCAGCCGTAAGGCATAGGATCCTCTGAAGCGCGGCCCCCATCGGAAACGGTGGGGGCCGCTGCTTTCAGGGCACGAAGTCCGCGTAGAGGAGATACTTCCGACGGGTGATCATGAACGCGCGCAATCCGCTTTGCCAGGAGGCCCTGATCGTCTCCTCATCCTCGCCTCGGATGATGCGCTCACGCAGATCCTTCCCGCCGGCGAGCTTATCGAAGAACGCGTTGAAATACGTCTTCTTGGAGGTGCTCTCCTGGTAAAGTCCGATGAGCCATTGAAGCCGGATCCGCTTCTCCATGCGGCTCTGGAACACGCCGAACTCACGCAGATCGATGCCCTGGCACTCCTTCCCGAGATAAAGCGGATCCTTAGCGCCTGAAAGGCTGCGCGGCGTGAACCGAAACTGACCGACCGGATTACCCGGATAACCGATGACCTGGAAAGGCGCATCGGTTCCACGACCCACGCTCACCACGGTGCCCTCGAACAGGCAAATGGAGGGATAGAGATAGATGCTGGCCATGTTCGGCAGGTTCGGCGATGGCCTCGAATCGAGCGCGACGAACTGCGAATGGTCATACCCGAGGCACTCGATGATGGTGAGATCGCAACGCCGGCCAGCCTTCAACCATCCCTCGCCATTGATCATGCGCGCGTACTCCCCGATGGTCATGCCATGCACGATCGGTACCGGGTGCATACCCACGAACGAGCGGTACGCGGTGTCGAGCACGGGGCCATCCACATAGAAGCCATTCGGATTTGGGCGGTCGAGCACGATCACCTTGCGTTGGTTCTCCTGCGCCGCCTCCATCACGTAGTGAAGCGTACTGATGTAGGTGTAGAAGCGTGCCCCTACGTCCTGAATGTCGAAGAGCAGCACATCGACATCGGCGAGTTGCTGCGCTGTCGGCTTCTTGTTCTTGCCGTATAGCGAAACGACCGGCAAACCCGTGCGCGAGTCTCGCTGGTCCTTCACGTGCTCGCCTGCATCGGCATCGCCTCTGAAGCCGTGCTCCGGGGCGAACACCTTGGTCACCTTCACCCCCAGCGCCACCAGTGAATCAACCAAGTGAGTGGACCCGATCATGCCCGTGTGGTTGGTCACCACCGCGACACGCTGGTTGCTTACCAAGGGCAGATACTCGTCCGTGCGTGCCGCGCCCACGGTGATCTCCGGCTTGGAACCGGCGTGCACGACAATAGGACGCTGCGCGAAAGCGGCATATGGAAGCGCCAGGATCAGCGCCGCTATCTTCGTCCGCATCATCGCAACCGTGGGATTCGCGCACTTCATCGCTCGCCGCATCGTGCGCGGAACATCAACCGGGTTCTCGCGTCCCATCGTCCTCATCGCTGTGCTCGGAATAGTTGTTGGCATGGCGGTCATGATCCTCACGGTGGGCATCACGCGCGGCTTCCAGCGTGAGGTGCGGGCGAAAGTAACCGGGGCGGCCGCGCACCTGCAGATCACGGCCATCGGCCAGACCGATCCCAAGGAGACCATCCGCATACCCATCAACCAATCGTTCTACCCGTCGTTGGACACCGTGCCCGGTGTGGCCCATATCCAAGTGTATGCCACACGGCCAGGCATCATCGAGACGGAGACGGACATCGAAGGGGTTGTCCTCAAGGGCATCGGCGCGGATTACGACACCGGTTTCCTGCGTGCGCACTTATTGAATGGCGACCTGCCCGCCATCGGCGATACCACACGCCCCATCGATCTGCTGCTCTCGAAGCACCACGCCGACCGGCTACGGATCGGCACCGACGACACCATCACCACCTACCTCGTGCGCGGCCGCGATGACATCCGACCGAGGAAGTTCCGCGTGTGCGGCGTGTACCAGACAGGGCTGGAGCAGATCGACCACAACCTCGTGTTCGTGGACATCGACCATCTCCAGCGATTCGCGCAATGGGGCTTGAAGGCCGAGATCGCTGTGGGGGAGCTCGACGGAGGATTCATCACCCTGGAGGGAAGAGCCTTCGGCGGCGACCGGATCTATACCTATGAATGGCTAGGGACGAATCTCGAGGGGCCTGGTCCGCATCGGGTACATCTCTATGAAAGGCACGTGGCCAATTTCCCGCATGGCCCAATGGGAAGGGCGCCGAAGGACACGGTGTTCACGCTCGTGGTGCACGATGCGGACCGCACGCTACCTGACACGGCAGCGGTGCGCATCATACCGGACCCAGTCATGCATCAAGTGACAAGCCTGGGCACGGAATTGGTCGTTCATGGAATCCGGGTGGAACGCAGCGGCAGCGGCGGGAGCTATGACAAGTACTGCGGCGGCTTCGAGGTGCTGCTGGACCGCTTCGAGGATGTGATGGCGATGGACGACCTGGTTTACACCAAGTATCTGCCCCCTAACCTGAGATCGCTCAGCGTGCGCGACCGCTTCCCGGAGATCTTCGCCTGGCTGGAGCTCCTGGACAAGAACGTCATCGTGATCATCGTGCTGATGGTGATCGTCGCCATCATCAATATGACCAGCGCATTGCTCATCATCATACTGGAGCGCACCAGCATGATCGGCACATTGAAAGCCTTGGGCGCAGCGAACCGCACCGTGCGGCGCGTGTTCCTGATCGACGCGGCCTACATCCTTGGCACGGGCATCCTGCTCGGTGATCTGCTCGGCCTGTTCCTGGCATTCCTCCAACAGCGTTTCGGGCTGGTGAAACTGCCCGTCGAGACTTATTACGTGGACACCGTGGTCATCGACATCGACCCCATGGCCGTGCTGGTGCTGAATCTCGGCACCCTGATCATCTGCGTGCTGGCATTACTGATTCCGAGCATGCTTGTGACGCGGATCGCCCCGGCTAAGGCCATCCGTTTCGCGTAGAGTGGGGCATGTTACGCCCCTACACGACGGCCGGACCGGGCTACCTTCACGGCCGCAATGAAGATCCACGAGAACATCCTGAGCACCATCGGCAACACGCCCATGGTGCGCCTCAACAAGATCACCAAGGACGTAGCCGCCACCGTCCTCGCCAAGGTCGAGACCTTCAACCCCGGCAACAGCATCAAGGACCGCATGGCCCTGAAGATGGTGGAGGATGCCGAGAAGGCCGGCCTGCTCAAGCCCGGCTACACGATCATCGAGGGCACCAGCGGCAACACGGGCATGGGCCTCGCCATCGCAGCCATCATCAAAGGCTACAAGTGCATCTTCACCACCACCGACAAGCAGAGCAAGGAGAAGGTGGACATCCTGCGCGCCTTCGGTGCCGAGGTGATCGTGTGCCCCACCAATGTGGATCCGGAGGACCCCCGCTCCTACTACTCGGTCTCCTCGCGACTGGTCACCGAGACGCCCAACAGCTGGAAGGCCAACCAGTACGACAACCCGAGCAACGCGCAAGCGCATTACGAGACCACCGGGCCCGAGATCTGGGAACAGACCGACGGCAAGATTGACCACTTGGTGGTGGGCGTGGGCACGGGCGGCACCATTTGCGGCACCGCGCGCTACCTGAAAGAGAAGATCCCGAACTTGAAGGTCTGGGGCATCGACACCTACGGCTCGGTGTTCAAGAAACTGAAGGAAACTGGCGAGTTCGACAAGAACGAGATCTACCCGTACATCACGGAAGGCATCGGCGAGGACTTCGTGCCTGCCAACGTGGACATGAGCCTGATCGACCACTTCGAGAAGGTGACCGACCGCGACGCCGCGATCTACACCCGGAAGATCGTGAAGGACGAGGCCATCTTCGTGGGCAACAGCGCCGGCGCCGCCATGGCCGGCCTCATCCAGCTGAAGGACAACTTCAAGAAGGGCGAGACCGTGGTGGTGATCCTGCACGACCACGGCAGCCGCTATGTGGGTAAGATGTTCAACGACGACTGGATGCGTGAACGCGGATTCCTCGTGGAAGAGAAACCCACCGCCGGCGACCTGCTCAAGGGCAAGGATCTGGCTTTGCTGAGCGTGGAGGCCGATGAGCCCGTGCTCGTGGCCATCGATAAGATGCGCAAGCACAACATCGACCAGCTGCCGGTGTTCGAAGCCGGCAAGCCCGTGGGCACCATCACCGATGCACGTCTCTTCGACGCCATCCTCGAGGACGCTGAAGTGCGCACGCAGAAGGCACGCGTGGTGATGGGACCGGCATTGCCCGTGCTCAAGCTCGACGCGACCTTGGAGGAAGTGGCCAAGAAGCTGGGGGACGGCTCACCGGCAGTACTGGTCGAACAGCACAATGGCTACGGCATTCTGACGAAGCAGGACATCATTGGGAAGTTGAAGTGATGCTCCTCAGGTGACCCGATCCATGCACACCTGGAGCCGGTGCCCGTGAAAGCCACGTACTGGGCGTTGGTGCTGATTGCCGCGACCCTGCTCTTCTCCAGCTCCAACATCAACTGGGGCGGCGAGCACTACCGCACCGTGCTCCAAAGCGACTCGTGGGCCTATCACGCTTATCTGCCCTCCTTGCTGCTTCAGCACGACCCGAACTTCGGGGCTGCGGATTCCAGTGAGGCCGCACTGTACTTCGACGCTGCGCGCTTCCAAGATTATCGGGTCCTTATCGATGATACCGCGCACATCAACAAGTATTACATCGGTACGGCACTGATGCAGTTGCCGCTGTTCCTTGTCGCGCATGGCTACGCCCTCGCCACGGGCGGTGAGGCCAACGGCTGGTCGAAGCCCTACGTGGTGGCTGTGAATCTGTCGGCCATCGCATTCCTGCTCATCGGCCTATGGTTCCTGGCGCGATTGCTAGCCACGTATGAGATCAGCGACGGAGTCCGCGGGTTCACGCTTGCCGTATTCGTGTTTGGCACCAACCTGTTCTACTATTCGGTGGCCGCGCCTGGAATGAGTCATGCGTACAGTTTCGGATTGTGCTCTGCGCTCCTGTTTCTGGCGCGGCGCATGGCCCTCAGCCCAGAACCATCGCGCGCTGTTTGGCTTGGCGCCCTGCTTGGCGCCATGATCCTGATACGCCCAGTGAACGCGCTCATCGTGCTGGCCTTGCCCATTCTCTTCGACGACATGGCTCAGTTTCGGCGATGCATCAACGCTCTGGCGCGCGCACCATGGGCTGTGATCAAGGCAGTGATGTCGCTGGGCGCCGTTGCCATGATACAACTGTTGTACTACCGTACCGCCACGGGCCATTGGTTCGTGTATAGCTATGGCACCGAGGCTTTCCATTGGACCCAACCGCATATGCTCGAAATGCTCTTCAGCTATCGCAAGGGGCTCTTCGTGTACACCCCAATCACCGCCTTGTCATGCGTCGGCCTCTATTACTTGTGGCGCCGATCGCCATCCGCCGCCGTTGCCTGGGTCTTATTCACGCTCTTGCTGACGTATGTGCTATCCTGCTGGTGGATCTGGTGGTACGGTGGCAGTTTCGGCTCACGTGTGTACATCGAGTATCTGCCACTCTTCGCACTGCCTTTCGCACTTGCTGTGCAACAGGCCTCTGGACGATGGCGGCACGGGATCATCGCCGCTGCGCTCGTACTTGTAGCGCTCTGCCAGATTCAGACCTACCAGGCCCGATACAACCGCATCCATTGGGCGGACATGGATCGCACCCGCTATTGGGATGAGTTTCTGCGGATAGACCGCATACCGCGATGAGGCGCGTGACCGATCAGATGGGTCGAAGCGTCGGTGTGCCCATGCATCCCCAGCGCATCATCTCCCTCGTCCCCTCCCAGACTGAACTGCTCTACGATCTTGGCCTCGGTGAGCGCGTGGTGGGCATCACCAAATTCTGCGTGCACCCTGAGGAGTGGTTCCGCAGCAAGGCGCGCGTCGGAGGCACGAAGAAGGTGGACATGGACAAGGTGCGCGCACTGAAGCCCGACCTGATCATCGGGAACAAGGAAGAGAACGAACGCGCCGACATCGAGGCACTGGAGGATGAGTTCCCTGTGTGGATGAGCGATGTCCGTGACCTGAATGACGCACGGGCCATGATCACCGCAATCGGCTCATTTACGGGTACCGAGATTCACGCCGAAACGATCAACCGCCGCATCAGCGCAGCTTTTGAAGGATTGCCCGTGCCCGGCGAACGGCTCAGCGCGGCCTACTTCATCTGGCGTGATCCGCTCATGGTGACGGGCGGGGACACGTTCATCCAAGACATGATGAAACGCGCCGGCTTCGACAATGTCTTCGCCCACCAAGCAGAGCGCTACGCGGAGGTGACGCCCGCTGAGCTAGCGGCAGCCGACCCCGATGTGATCCTGCTCTCCAGCGAGCCTTTTCCATTCAAGGAGGAGCACATCGCCGAGTTCAGCATGATCTGCCCGGGTACGCCGGTGAAGCTGGTGGATGGCGAGCTCTTCAGTTGGTACGGCAGCCGGTTGACGCAGGCACCGGCCTACTTCGCCGGTCTCAGGCAGGGTTGAGCGGCCGAAGCGGCCGGGGGAGCGGCCCTACTTTTGCTCGCCCCGCCGCCATGCAACGCCTGCTCATCGTCCTGATACTCTGCTTGGTCGGATTGGGGGCAGTTGCGCAACGCGTCGGCCTGGTGCTCAGCGGCGGAGGTGCCACGGGCATGGCCCACATCGGTGTGCTGAAGGCCCTGGAAGAGAACGGTGTGCCCGTCGATTGCATCACCGGGAGCAGCATGGGCGCCCTTGTCGGAGCCCTCTACGCAGCCGGCTACTCTCCGTGGGAGATGGACTCGCTCTTCCGCACGGACCTGTACCGCACCATGGCCGAGGGCGGCATCGAGCCGCGCTATACCTACTTCTTCAAGCAGGGCCTTCCTGATGCCTCACTGATCTCGGTCCGCTTCGACCTGGACACGGCGCTGCAGACCTCGCTCCCCACCAACCTGCGCAGCCCGGTCCTCCTCGACTTCGAGCAGATGCTGGGCTTCACACCGGCCAATGTGGCCTCCAACGGCAACATGGATTCGCTCTTCGTGCCGTTCCGCTGCGTGGCCAGCGACCTCACCGCGCAGGAATCGGTGGTCTTCCGCGAGGGTGACCTGGCGCAAGCCGTGCGCGCCAGCATGAGCTATCCGTTCTACTTCAAGCCGATTCGCGTGAACGGCCACCTGATGATGGACGGCGGGCTCTACAACAACTTCCCGAGCGATGTGATGTACGCCGATTTCTTCCCGGATCTGATCATCGGCAGCAACGTCAGCGGCAATTCGCCACCACCGAGCGAGGACGACCTAGTGAGCCAGCTGCGCGCCATGATGCAGGAGCCCACCACCTTCAGCGTGATCTGCGAGAATGGCGTGATCATCGAGCCTCATACCGATGTCTCCCTGTTCGACTTCAGCGACCCCGGGCGCGCGATCGACGACGGTTATCGGGAGACGATGGAGCGCATGCCCGAAATCCTGCGGCAGGTGCACCAGCGCATCCCTCGGTCGGTGGTCGCTGAGCGGCGCGCGGCCTTTCGCGCCCGGTTGAAACCGATGGTTTTCGGCAACGTGGAAGTGGAAGGGCTGAAACGCGCCGCATCTCGTTACTGCGCGAATGTGATCGAGCAGGCTGGGTCGCCACTGACCCCGGACCGGCTCAAGAGCGCCTATTTCAGGCTCTTCGCCGACAACAACATCGCGCTCTTGTACCCCAGGGCATCGTGGAATGCCCAGCGCCAGGACTATGACCTGCGCCTCATGGTGAAACCCGAGAAAGACCTGGAGGTCCGTTTCGGCGGCATGTTCTCCTCGCGTCCCATCAATACCGGCATGGTCGCGTTGCGGTACAAGCTCTTCGGCGGCTCCTCGGCGCAGCTGCAGGCCCTCTCCTACTTCGGCAAGTTCTACACCGCTGGCCAGCTGAAGCTCCGCGCCGACCTCAGCACGCGGCTCCCGCTCTACCTCGAACCGGTATTCAGCATCCACCGATGGGACCACTTCAGCGGCTTCAGCACCTTCTTCGATGAGGTGCGCCCCTCGTACGTCGTTATCCGCGAGACCTGGGGCGGCATGAACATCGGCATGGGCCTGGGCAACAAGGGCCTGCTCCGCTTCGATGGCAAATTGGCCGAGACCAAGGACAGCTATTACCAGACGCTGGAATTCAGCGGCAGCGACACGAGCGATGTGACCTGGTTCAGGCATGGGACCGCTGGGCTCCTCATCACCCGCAACTCCCTCAACCGGAAGCAGCACCCCAACGAGGGCGAGTCGCTCTGCTTCAGCGCCCGCTACGTGCGCGGAGAGGAGCGAACGGATCTGGGATCGACACAGCAAGGGATCGGCTACCATAAGGCCGATCACGAATGGCTCATGGCGAAGGCCCAACTCGACCAATACGTACTGCGCAAAGGCATCTTCAAGATCGGGGTGCTCGCCGAGGGCGTCTTCAGTACCATGCCCGCTTTCCAGAACTACACCGCCAGCATCATCCGTGCGCCCGCCTTCCAACCCACCCCGGAGAGCCGCACCTACTTCATGGAGCAGTTCCGGGCACCGAAGTATTTGGCCGGTGGCCTGCGCTCGATCATCGCTGTCGCGCGCAACCGCTTCGACCTTCGACTGGAGGGCTATGTCTTCCAATCGTACGAGCCCTTCGGCAAGAACGATGACGGCGAGGCGACGGTGGAGGCCGGCTTCGGGCCGCAGCGCTACATCGGCTCCGGCTCGCTCATCTACCAGAGCCCGATTGGCCCGGTATGGTTCAACGTGAGCTACTTCGACCAGCAGCGCGAGCCTTGGGCCTGGAGCCTCAACTTCGGCTACATCCTCTTCAACCAGAAGGCGCAGGAATGATCACGCACGACCTCCTTGATGTTTACGAGTCCGTGAAAGGTGACTATGAGAAGCTCTCGTGGGGGCAGCGGCCTTCCGAGGAGCTCTGGGAAGCGATTGACGGCCTCTTGCTCGACCTGCACCTGATCGCGCACGGTTACGCCACGGATGGCTACGCCCGGCACATCGACAAGGAGCTGAAGCGGCAATGCGCGGAGGCTTCGGTGGAAGAGCGAATCCGGGCCCTCCGCCTTTAGTCCGAAACGAAGAAGCCCCTCGTTTCCAAGGGGCTGCTCAACGCTTATCGATTGATCAAGCCTGCGCCGCAGGCCCACCGAAATTCATCGGTATCTCGGGCATGTCGGTGTCGCGGATGGTGCCGTGCACCTGCTCGAACTTCTGGATGTTGTCGGCCAGCGCGCGCATGAGGCGCTTGGCGTGCTGGGGCGTGAGCAGGATGCGCGAGCGCACCTTCGCCTTGGGCACGCCGGGCATCACGCGCACGAAGTCGAGCACGAACTCCGAGTTGCTGTGCGTGATGATGGCCAGGTTGCTGTAGATGCCATCGGCTACCTCCTCGCTGATCTCGATGTTCAGCTGGTTGGGCTGGGGTTTGTTCTTCTCGTCTGCCATTATCGGAAATATGAAAGTTGAAAGCTGAAAGTTGAAAGGGGCTCCGTCCGCTGGTGCGTCAGGTTCCCCTTTCAGCTTTCAACTTTCCTGTTTCAGCTTCTCAGCCTTATTCGTCGATCTCCTGCTCCTCGAGGCGTTCGGCCATGAGGCGCTGGTACTCGTCCTTGTTGGCCACGAAGGTGCTCTGGTAGGCCCGTGCGCCGGTGCCTGCCGGGATGAGGTGACCCACGATCACGTTCTCCTTCAAGCCCTGCAGGTGGTCCTCCTTCGCGTTCACGGCGGCCTCGTTCAGCACCTTGGTGGTCTCCTGGAAGGAGGCGGCGCTGATGAAGCTGTCGGTCTGCAGCGAGGCACGCGTGATGCCCTGGAGCATGGTGCGCGCTGTGGCCGGCTTGGCCTGCGTGGCCTCCACGGGTTTCGCGTCCTTGCGCTTGAGCGCGCTGTTCTCGTCGCGGAGCTTGCGCATGGTCACCATCTGCCCCACTTTGAGGCTGGTGCTGTCGCCGGAGTCGGTCACCACCATCTTGTCGTAGATGGCGTCGTTCTCCTCCATGAACTCCACCTTGTTCACGCTCTGCTTCTCGAGGAAGCGGGTATCGCCCGGATCCTCGATCTCCACTTTGCGCATCATCTGGCGGACGATCACCTCGAAGTGCTTGTCGTTGATCTTCACACCCTGCATGCGGTACACTTCCTGCACCTCGTCCACGAGGTACTCCTGCACGCGCGTGGGGCCTTGGATGTCGAGGATGTCGCCCGGAGCGATGGAGCCGTCGCTCAGCGGTTGTCCCGCTTTCACGAAGTCGTTCTCCTGCACCAGGATGTGCTTGCTCAGGGGCACCATGTAGGTCTTGCGCTCGCCGGTGCGGCTCTCCACGAAGATCTCGCGGTTGCCGCGCTTCACCTTCCCGTAGGAGATGATGCCGTCGATCTCACTCACGATGGCCGGGTTGCTCGGGTTACGTGCCTCGAACAGCTCCGTCACGCGGGGCAGGCCGCCGGTGATGTCACCGCCCTTGCCGCTGCTGCGTGGGATCTTCACCAGCACGTCGCCGGCCTCGATCTTCTGGCCCTCCTTCACGATGATGTGGGCGCCCACGGGCAGGCTGTAGCTCTTGAGCTCCTCCTTGCCCTTGGTGTCCATGATCTTGATCGTCGGGTTCTTCCGCTTGTCGCGGCTCTCGATGATCACCTTCTCGGCGAAGCCCGTCTGCTCATCGATTTCCTCGCGGTAGGTGGCGTTCTCCTCGATGCTCTCGAAGGCGAGCGTACCGGCCATCTCGGAGATGATCACCGCGTTGTACGGGTCCCAGGTGCAGATCAGGTCGTTCTTCTTGATCGGCTTGCCGCCCTTGAGGTACAGGTAGGCGCCGTAGGGCACGTTGCTCGTGGTGAGCACGATGCCGGTGTTGGCGTCCACGATGCGCATTTCGGTGCTGCGGCTGATGACCACCTCGGCGTCCTCGCCTTTGCGGTCCTTCTTCTTCACGGTGCGCAGCTCGTCGATCTCGAGCACGCCGTCGTACTTCGCGCGGATCTCGCTCTGCTCGGTGATCTTACCGGCGACACCACCGACGTGGAAGGTCCGCAGGGTGAGCTGCGTTCCCGGTTCGCCGATGGACTGCGCCGCGATCACGCCGACCGCCTCGCCCATCTGCACCATGCGGCCCGTGGCCAGGTTGCGGCCGTAGCACTTGGCGCACACGCCGTGCTTCTGCTCGCAGGTGAGCACGCTGCGGATCTCCACCTCCTCGATCGGGCTGTTGCCGATCACCACGGCCACATCCTCGTTCA
This sequence comes from Flavobacteriales bacterium, assembly GCA_020635725.1. Lineage (GTDB taxonomy): Bacteria > Bacteroidota > Bacteroidia > Flavobacteriales_F > PHOS-HE28 > PHOS-HE28. The sequence continues at coordinate 74,562 of JACJZF010000009.1, read as the reverse complement.
CGTTCTCGCCGCTGGAGATGATGAGCTCGCCGGTCTGCGGGTGGTACACATCGTGCACCACGGTGCGGCCCAGGATACGGTCCTTCAGGCTCTCCACCTCCTCATCGTTCTTGATGAGGGCGGTGGCCACGAGACCGCGCAGGGTGCCGCAGTCGTCGTTGGTGATCACCACGTCCTGCGCCACGTCCACCAGACGGCGGGTGAGGTAACCGGCGTCAGCGGTCTTGAGCGCGGTATCGGCCAGACCCTTACGGGCACCGTGGGTGGAGATGAAGTACTCGAGGATGGACAGGCCCTCCTTGAAGTTCGAGAGGATGGGGTTCTCGATGATGTCCTGACCGCCGCCGCCGCCGCTCTTCTGCGGCTTGGCCATCAGGCCCCGCATGCCGCTCAGCTGACGGATCTGCTCCTTCGAGCCACGGGCGCCGCTGTCCATCATCATGTAGATGGAGTTGAAGCCCTGGCGGTCGCTCTTGATGCGCTCCATCAGCGAGAAGGTCACCTTGCTGTTGGTGTGCGTCCAGATGTCGATGGTCTGGTTGTAGCGCTCGTTGTTGGTGATGAGGCCCATCTCGTAGTTGCCCGTCACCTCGTCCACCTCCTTCTGCGCGGCGCTCACCAGCTTGTCCTTCTGGTCCGGTACGACCACGTCATCGAGGTTGAAGCTCAGGCCGCCGCGGAAGGCGCTCATGAAGCCCAGCTCCTTGATGTCGTCGAGGAATTGCGCGGCACGGGCCACGCCGGTCTCCTTCATCACCAGGCCGATGATGTCGCGGAGGGCCTTCTTGGTGAGCACATCGTTGATGAAGCCGCACTCGTCGGGCACCACCTCGTTGAAGAGGGTGCGGCCGCACGTGGTCTCGATCATCTCGTTCTTGCCCGTCTTGGGGTTGTGCCAGCGCAGCTTGATGTAGCTGTGCAGGTCCACCTGGCCCTCGTTGTAGGCGATGATGAGCTCCTCGGGGCTGTAGAAGCTACGGCCCTCACCCTTCATGGCGCGCTCCTTATCGGTCCTGCGGCCCTTGGTGATGTAGTATAGGCCGAGCACCATGTCCTGGCTGGGCACCGCGATGGGCGCGCCGTTGGCCGGGTTCAGGATGTTGTGGCTGGCGAGCATCAGCAGCTGCGCCTCCAGGATGGCGGTGTTGCCCAGCGGCACGTGCACGGCCATCTGGTCACCGTCGAAGTCAGCGTTGAAGGCCGTGCACACCAGCGGGTGCAGCTGGATGGCCTTGCCCTCGATCAGCTTGGGCTGGAAGGCCTGGATACCGAGGCGGTGCAGCGTTGGTGCACGGTTGAGGAGCACGGGGTGGCCCTTCAGCACGTTCTCCAGGATGTCCCACACCACGGGCTCCTTCTTGTCCACGATTTTCTTGGCGCTCTTCACGGTCTTCACGATCCCCCGCTCGATGAGCTTGCGGATGATGAAGGGCTTGAAGAGCTCGGCGGCCATGTCCTTCGGGAGACCGCACTCGTGCAGCTTCAGCTCAGGACCCACCACGATCACCGAACGCGCGCTGTAGTCCACGCGCTTACCGAGCAGGTTCTGGCGGAAGCGGCCCTGCTTGCCCTTGAGCGAATCGCTCAGTGACTTCAGCGGGCGGTTGCTCTCGCTCTTCACAGCGCTGCTCTTGCGGCTGTTGTCGAAGAGGCTGTCCACGGCCTCCTGCAGCATGCGCTTCTCGTTGCGCAGAATCACCTCGGGGGCCTTGATCTCCATCAGGCGCTTGAGGCGATTGTTGCGGATGATCACGCGGCGGTAGAGGTCGTTCAGGTCGCTGGTCGCGAAACGGCCGCCATCGAGGGGAACGAGCGGGCGCAGTTCGGGCGGAATCACCGGAACCACCTTCACGATCATCCACTCGGGCTTGTTCTCACGGCGGCTGTTGGCATCGCGGAAAGCCTCCACCACGTTCAGGCGCTTGAGGGCCTCGTTCTTCCGCTGCTGGCTCGTCTCGGTGTTGGCCTTGTGGCGCAGGTCGTAGCTCAGGCTGTCCAGGTCGAGGCGGCGGAGCAGGTCCTGCAGCGCATCGGCGCCCATCTTGGCGATGAACTTGTTGGGGTCGCTGTCGTCCAGGTACTGGTTGTCCTTGCCGAGCTGATCGAGGATGTCGAGGTACTCCTCCTCGGTGAGGAAATCCAGGTACTGCACCGGATTCCCCTCCTTATTCACGGCGGCGCCCGCCTGGATCACGCAATAGCGCTCGTAGTAGATGATCTGGTCGAGCTTCTTGGTGGGCAGCCCCAGCAGGTAGCCGATCTTGTTCGGCAGGCTGCGGAAGTACCAGATGTGGGCCACGGGCACCACCAGCTGGATGTGGCCCATGCGCTCACGGCGCACCTTCTTCTCCGTGACCTCCACCCCGCAGCGGTCGCACACGATCCCTTTGTAGCGGATGCGCTTGTACTTGCCGCAGTGGCACTCGAAATCCTTCACCGGACCGAAGATCCGCTCGCAGAAGAGACCGTCCCGCTCCGGCTTGTAGGTGCGGTAGTTGATCGTCTCGGGCTTGATCACCTCGCCGTGGCTGCGCTCCAGGATCTGCTCCGGGCTGGCCAGGCTGATGACGATCTTGTTGAAGTTGCTGTTCAGCTTGACTTCTTTCTTCATGTTCTCGCGTTGCTTGCTACCGTTCGTCGTTCAGATGCGCAGGGTCACTCGAGTGACACGTTCAGGGCCAGGCCACGGAGTTCGTGGAGCAGCACGTTGAACGATTCGGGGATGCCCGGGGTCGGGAGCGGTTCGCCTTTCACGATGGCCTCGTACGCCTTGGCACGGCCCATCACGTCGTCGCTCTTCACGGTGAGGATCTCCTGCAGGATGTTGGCGGCGCCGAAAGCCTCGAGCGCCCACACCTCCATCTCGCCGAAGCGCTGGCCACCGAACTGGGCCTTACCGCCCAGCGGCTGCTGGGTGATCAGGCTGTAGGGGCCGATCGAGCGCGCGTGCATCTTGTCATCGACCATGTGTGCCAGTTTGATCATGTAGATCACGCCCACGGTGGCCGGCTGATCGAAGCGATGGCCGGTGCCGCCGTCGTACAAGTAGGTCTTGCCGCTGCGCGGGATGCCGGCCTCGTCGGTCTCGGCGTTGATCTGGTCGTTGGTGGCCCCGTCGAAGATCGGCGTGGCGTACTTGCGGCCCAGCTTCTTGCCGGCCCAGCCCAGCACGGTCTCGTAGATCTGGCCCAGGTTCATCCGGCTGGGCACGCCCAGCGGGTTCAGCACGATATCGACCGGTGTGCCGTCCTCGAGGAAGGGCATGTCCGCATCGCGCACGATCTTGGCCACGATGCCCTTGTTGCCGTGTCGGCCGGCCATCTTGTCGCCTACGGTGAGCTTGCGCTTCGCGGCCACGTACACCTTGGCCAGCTTCACGATACCAGCGGGGAGCTCATCGCCGATGCTCACTTGGAACTTCTTGCGCTTGTATGCGCCGCTGATGTCGCTGTAGCGGATGGTGAAGTTGTGGATCAGCTGGCGCACGAGCTCGCTCTTGCGCTTGTCGGCCACCCATTCCGTGGGGTCCACGGTGATGAAGTCGATGGCCTGCAGCACCTTCGGGCTGTACTTGGTGCCCTTCTTGATCTGCTCCTCCTTGTACTTGTTGAAGACGCCGTTGCTGGCCTCGCCGCCGATCAGCTGCATGAGCTTCTCGATCAGCAGGTTCTTCAATGAGCCGAGCTCCTTGTCCTGATCCTTGTCGATCTGCTCCAGGATGCCCTTCTCGTTGCCCTTGGCCTTCTTGTCCTTCACGGCCCGGCTGAAGAGCTTCTTGTCGATGACCACGCCCTTGGTGCTGGGCGGGGCCTTCATCGAGGCGTCCTTCACGTCGCCGGCCTTGTCGCCGAAGATGGCGCGCAGCAGTTTCTCCTCGGGGCTGGGATCGGTCTCGCCCTTGGGGGTGATCTTCCCGATGATGATGTCGCCCTCCTTGATCTCCGCGCCGATGCGGATCAGGCCGTTCTCGTCGAGGTCCTTGGTGGCCTCTTCCGACACGTTCGGGATATCGCTGGTGAGCTCCTCCAGGCCGCGCTTGGTGTCGCGCACCTCCATGATGTACTCATCGATGTGGATGGAGGTGAAGATGTCCTCCGAGGCCACGCGCTCGCTGATCACGATGGCGTCCTCGAAGTTGTAGCCTTTCCAGGGCATGAAGGCCACTTGCAGGTTGCGGCCGATGGCCAGCTCGCCATCCTGCGTGCCGTAGCCCTCGCACAGGGTCTGGCCCTTGCTCACCTTCTCGCCCCGGGTCACCAGGGGTCGCAGGTTCATGCAGGTGCTCTGGTTGGTCTTGCGGAACTTGGTGAGCTTGTATTCCTTCTCGTCGCCCTCGAAGCTCACGATGCGGTCCTCCTCGGTGCGCTTGTAATCGATCACGATGCGGTCCGCGTCGACGTACTTCACGGTGCCCTCCCCTTCGGCGGTGAGCAGCACGCGGCTGTCGCGCGCCACCAGCTCCTCGAGGCCGGTGCCCACGATGGGCGCCTCGGGGCGCAGCAGCGGCACGGCCTGGCGCATCATGTTCGAGCCCATCAGCGCGCGGTTGGCGTCGTTGTGCTCCAGGAAGGGGATCAGCGAGGCCGCGATCGAGGCGATCTGGTTCGGGCCTACGTCCATCAGGTGCAGCTCCTTGGGCGCCACCACGGGGAAGTCGCCCATGAGGCGGGCCTTCACGCGATCGGTGACGAACTCGCCCTTGTCGTTCACCTGGGCGTTGGCCTGGGCGATCATCTTGTTGTCCTCCTCTTCGGCGCTCAGGTACACCACATCGGCCTTCAGATCCACCTTGCCGTCGTTCACGGGGCGATAGGGCGTCTCGATGAAGCCGAGGCTGTTGATCTTGCTGTACACGCAAAGGCTGCTGATCAGACCGATGTTCGGTCCCTCAGGCGTCTCGATGGTGCAGAGGCGGCCGTAGTGCGTGTAGTGCACGTCGCGCACCTCGAAGCCCGCGCGCTCGCGGCTGAGGCCACCGGGCCCGAGGGCCGACATCCGGCGCTTGTTGGTGATCTCGCTCAGCGGGTTGGTCTGGTCCAGGAACTGGCTCAGCTGGTTGGTGCCGAAGAACGAGTTGATCACCGAGCTCAGCGTCTTGGCGTTGATCAGGTCGGTGGGGGTGAACACCTCGTTGTCGCGCACGTTCATGCGCTCGCGGATCGTGCGGGCCATGCGGGCCAGGCCCACGCCGAACTGGCTGTGCAGCTGCTCGCCCACGGTGCGCACGCGCCGGTTGCTCAGGTGATCGATATCGTCCACATCGGCCTTGGAGTTCACCAGCTCGATGAGGTACTTGATGATGAAGATGATGTCCTCCTTGGTGAGCACGCGCACGCTCAGCTCGCTCTGCAGGCCCAGCTTCTTGTTGATGCGGTAGCGGCCCACCTCGCCCAGGTCATAGCGCTGCTCGCTGAAGAAGAGCTTGTCGATGACGCCGCGGGCCGTTTCCAGATCGGGCGGCTCGGCGTTGCGCAGCTGGCGGTAGATCACCTCCACGGCCTCCTTCTCGGAGTTCGAGGTATCCTTCTGCAGCGTGTTGTAGATCAGGGCGTAGTCAGCCGCGTTGATGCCTGCCTTGTGCAGGATGATCGTCTTGGCGCCGCTCTCCACGATCTGGTCCACGTGCTCCTCCTCGATCACCGTCTCCCGGTCGATCAGCACCTCGTTCCGCTCGATGCTCACCACCTCGCCGGTGTCCTCGTCCACGAAGTCCTCCACCCAGGTCTTCAGCACACGAGCGGCCAGCTTGCGGCCCACGCTCTCCTTGATGGCGGCCTTGGTCACCTTGATCTCGTCGGCCAGGCCGAAGATCTCCAGGATCTGCTTATCGCTCTCGAAGCCGATGGCGCGCAGCAGCGTGGTCACCGGCAGCTTCTTCTTCCGATCGATGTAGGCGTACATGACGCCGTTGATGTCCGTGGCGAACTCGATCCAGCTGCCCTTGAAGGGGATGACCCGGGCGCTGTACAGCTTGGTGCCGTTGGCGTGGCGGCTCTGGCCGAAGAACACGCCCGGCGAACGGTGCAATTGGGACACGACCACGCGCTCGGCGCCGTTCACCACGAACGAGCCCTTGGGGGTCATGTAGGGGATCTGGCCGAGATAGACGTCCTGCACGATGGTCTCGAAATCCTCGTGCTCGGGGTCGGTGCAGTAGAGTTTCAGCTTGGCCTTGAGGGGCACGCTGTAGGTGAGGCCGCGTTCGATGCACTCGTCGATCGCGTACCGGGGGGGGTCGATGAAGTAGTCGAGGAACTCCAGCACGAACTGGTTGCGGGTGTCCGTGATGGGGAAGTTCTCGCTGAAGACCTTGAAGAGGCCTTCCTGCTCGCGGTCCTCGGGGAGGGTGTCGATCTGGAAGAATTCCTCGAAGCTCTTGAGCTGGATGTCCAGGAAGTCGGGGTAATCGATGCCGATCTTGCTGGAGCCGAAGTCGATGCGCTTGCCTTTCTTGGTGGTCTTCGCCTGGGCCATTGGGTGGGGGTCGGGAATGGAAGACGTTGGATACGTTCGATCCTCCTGCTATCGCGCCTTCCGCGTCGGATCAACCGCGGTCGGGGAGCGGCGCTGGGCGCCGTGGGTACAAACCGATATCACAGCATGGCGGGGATGGCCCCGATCGGGGCCATCCCGCGCTGCTGTGATGCAGTTGCGCTGAGGATCTTACTTGACCTCAACTTCGGCGCCGGCTTCCGTCAGTTGCTGCTTCAGGGACTCAGCGTCAGCCTTGCTCACGCCTTCCTTCAGCGGCTTCGGAGCGCCGTCCACCAGGTCCTTCGCCTCTTTCAGGCCAAGGCCGGTGAGCTCCTTCACGAGCTTCACCACGGCGAGCTTGTTGGCTCCGCCGCTCTTCAGGATCACGTCGAAGCTGGTCTTCTCTTCAGCAGCGGCGCCACCACCGGCAGCGGGGCCAGCGGCTACGGCCACCGCAGCAGCGGCCGGCTCGATCTTGTACTCGTCCTTCAGGTATTGGGCCAGCTCGTTCACCTCTTTCACGGTGAGGGCTACCAGCTGATCGCCCAGGGATTTGATGTCTGCCATTTTACGGGGTTGTTGCGGTTAGTTCGTGGAAGCGGACTGTGCGTAACGCGTTTGGTCGGGCCGGCGAAGCCGGAACCCGCTTTGTCTCTTATGCGGCTCGTTCCTCGAGGGACTTGAGCAGGCCGGCGATCTTCTGGCCACCGCTGCCCTGCAGGCCGCTGATGACGTTCTTGAGCGGGCTCTGCAGCAGGCCGATGATCTCGCCGATGAGCTCCTCCTTGCCCTTGAGGTTCGCGAGCATCGCCACCTGGTCATCGCCGATGAACACGGCCTCATCGATCCAGGCGCTCTTCAGCTGCGGCTTGGGCACCACGTCCTTCGGGGCGGGATGCTTCTTGCGGAAGTCCTGGATGAGCTTCGCCGGGGCGTTGCCCTTCTCAGAGAACATCACCGCGGTCTGGCCGGCGAGCGTGGGGAACAGGGCGCTGTAGTCCTTGTCCTCGATGCGCTCCATCGCCTTCTGCAGCAGGGTGTTCTTCACCACGCGCATGCGGATGCCATTGGTGTGGCAGGCGCGGCGCAGGTGGCTGGTGGCCTCGGCGCTCAGGGCGCTCGCGTCGGCGAGGTAGAGCACGTTGGTGGCCTTGATCTCGCTGATCAGCTCAGCGATCACCTCGTCTTTCTGTGTGCGGGTTGCCATGGTCGTACTGGGATTAGGCCACTTGGACGGTTCGTGTATCCACCTTCACCCCCGGGCTCATGGTGCTGCTCACGGTGATGCTCTTGATGTAGGCTCCTTTGGCGGTGCTGGGCTTCAGCTTCACCAGGGTCTGCAGCAGCTCGTGCGCGTTCTCGCTGAGCTTCTGCGCGTCGAACGAGGCCTTGCCGATCACGGCATGGATCACGCCGGCCTTGTCCACCTTGAAGTCGATCTTGCCCGCCTTCACCTCCTTCACGGCCTTGGCCACATCCATGGTCACGGTACCGGTCTTGGGGTTGGGCATGAGGCCGCGGGGACCGAGCACACGGCCCAGCGCGCCCACCTTGGCCATCACGGCAGGGGTGCAGATGATCACATCCACGTCCGTCCAGCCGCCCTTGATCTTCTCAACGAAATCATCCAGGCCGGCCATATCGGCGCCGGCCGCCTTGGCCTCCTCGCACTTGGCGGGGTCGGCCAGCACCAGCACGCGTACATCGCGACCCGTGCCATGGGGCAGGCTCACGGTGCCACGCACCATCTCGGTGCTCTTCTTGGGGTCCACCCCGAGGCGCACCGCGATATCCACGGTGGCGTCGAACTTGGTGGTGCTCACTTGCTTCACGATCTGCGTCGCCTCCGGGAGGGTGTAGATCTTGGCGGCATCGTACTTGGCCAGCGCCGCCTTCCTTTTCTTGGTCAGATTGCTCATGGCGTGCTGGTTAGAAGGGTTTGTCGCCGGTCACCGTAACGCCCATGCTGCGGGCCGTTCCGGCCACCATGCTCATGGCGCTCTCCAAGGTGAAGCAGTTCAGGTCGGGCATCTTGTCCTCGGCGATGGCCTTCACCTGGTCCCAGCTGATGCTGCCCACCTTCTTGGTGTGGGGCACGCCGCTACCGCCCTTGATCTTGGCCGCATCGATGATCTGCACGGCCGCGGGCGGGGTCTTGATGATGAAGTCGAACGACTTGTCGGCGTAGACCGTGATCACCACCGGGAGCACCTTGCCGGCCTTGTCCTGCGTACGCGCATTGAACTGCTTGCAGAACTCCATGATGTTCACGCCCTTGGCACCCAGTGCCGGACCGATCGGGGGTGACGGGTTGGCCGCCCCTCCTTTCACTTGCAGCTTGATCAGCGCTGCTACCTCCTTTGCCATTGTTCTTGGTTTGTGTCCTTAATAGCGCCTTCCTCTCGGTCGGCTCGGACGGGTTTGCTTCTCTGATCGTCATCCCGGGCTTGACCCGGGATCTCGTGGGTTCTTATTGTCGTGCTCTTCGTTCCGCCGGTGACTGGGCGAGGCATGCCTCGCCGCTACACCTCCTTCTCCACTTGCATGAAGCTCAGCTCGAGCGGCGTGCGCCGTCCGAAGATCTTCACCATCACCTTCAGCTTCTTCTTCTCCTCGTTGATCTCCTCGATCACGCCGTTGAAGCCGTTGAACGGCCCATCGATCACCTTCACGCCCTCTCCCACATGGTAGGGGTTCACGCTCGTGGCCTCGGCATCGGCCAGCTCGTCCACGGTGCCCAGGATGCGGTTCACCTCCTGCTGGCGCAAGGGAACGGGGTCGCCGCCCTTCTCCGCGCCGAGGAAGCCGATCACGTTCGGCAGGTTCTTGATGCTGTGGGCGATCTCACCGGTGAGGTCGGCCTCCATGAGCACGTAGCCGGGGAAGAAGTTGCGCTCCTTGCTCACCTTCTTGCCATCGCGGATCTGGTAGAACTTCTCCATGGGGATGAGCACCTGCGCGATGCGGTCCTTCATGCCCTTGGAGCGCGATACCTCCAGGTCGATGAGCTCCTTCACCTTCTTCTCCTTGCCGGAGATGGCGCGGACCACGTACCACTTCTTGGTTGCTGCCTCAGCCATGGGTCAGGCGCCGATCAGTTTGTAGATGAAGCCCAGCACTCCTTTCCAGAAGCCGGTGTCCTCGGCGCCCATGTTCTGCACGCCGAACACGTAGTCCATCACGAAGATGATGAGCGACAGGATGAGTGCGGAGACCAGCACCACGATGGCGCTGCTCTGCAGCTCCTTCCAGGTGGGCCAGCTCACCTTGTGCACGAGTTCGTTGTAGCTCTCGCTCAGGTATGTCTTGAAGCTTGCCATCGATCGCTTGCTGTTCTGCTCGGCACGGGTGGCAGGAATCGAACCCGCAGCCTAAGGTTTTGGAGACCTTCGCTCTACCAATTGAGCTACACCCGTGTGTATGTCTCTTCGTTCATCTTGGCGGCGAAGGCCGGCCCGGTTGCCCGAGCCGGCCTTGCTGCCTTGGGTCTGATCCTTACTTGATGATCTCGGTCACCTGGCCGGCACCCACGGTACGGCCACCCTCGCGGATGGCGAAGCGCAGGCCCTTGTCCATGGCGATCGGCACGATGAGCTTCACCGTGATGGTCACGTTGTCGCCCGGCATGATCATCTCACGGCCGGCCTCCATCGAGATCTCGCCCGTCACGTCCGTGGTGCGGAAGTAGAACTGGGGGCGGTACTTGTTGTGGAAGGGCGTGTGACGGCCACCTTCCTCTTTCTTCAGCACGTAGATCTCGGCCTTGAACTCGGTGTGCGGGGTGATGCTGCCCGGCTTGGCGATCACCATGCCGCGGCGGATCTGGTCCTTCTCGATGCCGCGGAGCAGCAGGCCCACGTTGTCACCGGCCTCGCCACGGTCCAGCAGCTTGCGGAACATCTCCACACCCGTGCAGGTGCTGGTCATGCTCTGCTCCTGCATGCCGATGATCTCCACGTTGTCGCCGGTCTTGATCACACCGGTCTCGATACGGCCGGTGGCCACCGTGCCACGACCCGTGATGGAGAACACGTCCTCCACGCTCATCAGGAAGGGCTTCTCGGTGTCGCGCGGGGGCACGGGGATCCAGCTGTCCACAGCGGCCATCAGCTGCATCACGGTGTCCACCCACTTCGGCTCGGCGTTCAGGGCGCCCAGCGCGCTGCCGCGGATGATCGGGGTGTTGTCGCCGTCGTACTCGTAGAAGCTCAGGAGCTCGCGGATCTCCATCTCCACCAGGTCGAGGAGCTCAGCGTCCTCCACCATGTCCACCTTGTTCATGAACACCACGATCTTGGGCACGCCTACCTGACGGCCGAGCAGGATGTGCTCGCGGGTCTGGGGCATGGGTCCATCGGTGGCGGCCACCACCAGGATGGCGCCGTCCATCTGCGCGGCACCCGTCACCATGTTCTTCACATAGTCAGCGTGGCCGGGGCAGTCCACGTGGGCGTAGTGACGGTTCTCCGTCTGGTACTCCACGTGCGCGGTGTTGATGGTGATACCACGCTCCTTCTCCTCGGGCGCGTTGTCGATCGAGTCGAAGCTGCGCGCCTCGGACAGGCCTTTCTCGGCCAGCACCTTGGTGATCGCTGCGGTGAGGGTGGTCTTGCCGTGGTCAACGTGGCCGATGGTGCCGATGTTGACGTGCGGCTTGGTACGCTGGAATGTCTCCTTTGCCATGGTCGTTGGGTTGTTCGTGTTCGGTTCTGTCCTAGGTTCTGCTGTACCGGCCGCCCTCTCGCGAGGGGTGTTTGAATGTTGCTCAGCGGCTGCTGCTGATGGAGCCTTTGACGGGAATTGAACCCGTGACCTCTTCCTTACCAAGGAAGTGCTCTACCCCTGAGCTACAAAGGCCGGTGACTGCCGCCTCTTCCCGTGAAGAGGCGCTGGTGAGCGGGAGACGAGACTCGAACCCGCGACGTTCAGCTTGGAAGGCTGATGCTCTACCAACTGAGCTACTCCCGCGTGTTTCCGGTATGGGTGTGGTCCCCATTCCTCGCCTGGGCGCCTGGAAGCGACGCCTGCGGCGCTGAACGGTGGGGAGAACAGGATTCGAACCTGTGAAGTCGTAAGACAACAGATTTACAGTCTGCCCCCGTTGGCCACTTGGGTATCTCCCCTGAAATCGGCTCCAAGAGCCAATGGAGGGACTCGAACCCACGACCGGCTGATTACAAATCAGCTGCTCTACCAGCTGAGCTACATTGGCCTGTACAGCAAGGAAAAGAACGGTTCCTTCCCCGCCTCTGGATCAAGTAGGTCCAGATTTGGGCCTGCAAATGTAGAAAAGAACCGGTCTCTCCCAAACAATCCGATCGCTTTTGGCACGAGGCATGATGGCGGCCGGGCTCCTCCACCGGGCACAAAGGCCGCGCGAGCGCCGGCCGATGGACCGCGCCCCCTGGCTCCGCGGTGTGGAACAAGCCAACCAAATCCCTGACTGTCAGGGAATCGTTCGCCTCGGCAGATGCCGAAGCTCAGGACGTATCGAAAGGCCTAGGAAGCCTGCCGCACCTTGTCGCGGCCCTTGGTGATCTGGTTCCGCAAGGCCTCGGCCGCCTCAATGGCCGCCTCCTCGAAGGTCTTCCCCTGCTTCTTGGCGAAGAGGTCATTGCCGGGCACGGCCAGGCGCACCTCCACCACCTTGTTCTCCCGGGCCTCCCCGTCGTGATCCAGGCGCAGGAACACGTCGGCCGAGTGGATATCGTCGGTGAACTGGGTCAGCTTGCCCAGCTTCTCTTGGATGAAATCGATGAGCTTGTGATCGGCGTCGAAATGGATGGATTGCACGTTCAGCTTCATGTCACTGAGGGAATTGATGTTAGCGGCTCCTCCGCCCCCCGCGCGGGTGCGCCTGGGCGTGGACCTTCTTGAGTTTATCGGCGGTATTGTGCGTGTACACCTGCGTGGCGGCCAGTCCGGCATGGCCCAGGATCTCTTTCACGGCATTGAGGTCGGCGCCCCGGTCGAGCATGTGGGTGGCGAAGGTGTGGCGCAGCACATGCGGGCTCCGCTTCTGCTGCGAGGTCACCGTCCCAAGGTACTGCTGCACGAGGCGTTGAACGCTGCGGCGTGCCAAGGGTTTCCCCTGCGGCCCCACCAGTAGGGGCGCATCCGTTGCGAGACCATGGCCACGGGCTGCCACATGGGCTTTGAGGCGCTCGACCAGAGCCGGCGGAATAGGCACAATCCGCTCCTTGCTGCGCTTGCCGAAGAGCCGCAGGGTGCCCTGCCGCGCATCCAGGTCCCCTACCTTCAAACCGATGAGCTCGGCCAAGCGCATGCCCGTGCCGTAGAGCAGTTCCAGCACCAGCTGGTCCACCTCGTTCATGGGCGCTTCGCCCGTGTGCGCGAAGAGGCGCTCCATGCGGCCCTCCTCCACGAATTCCGGCAACCGCTTCGCGGTCTTGGGCGGGTCCACCAGCGCGGTGGGGTCCGTGGCCACGGCGCCCACCTGCCGCGCAAAGCGGAAGAAGCCGCGGATGGCGCTCAGGCGGCGGTTCACGGTGCGGGGGCTCTCCCCGGCTTCCATGCGGGCCATGACCCAGTAACGCACCAGGTCACCATCGGCGTGTTCCAAGGAAGCCACGCCCTCTTGCAGCAGATGCTCGGCGAAGAGCTGAAGATCGGCGCGGTAGGCGGCCACGGTATGCGCGCTCGCCCGTTTCTCGTAGGCCAGGTGTTCCAGGTAGCGGTCCAGTAGCATCGGCCGCATAAAGGTAAGGGCAGGCAAAAGCGAAGGCGGGCGACCCAGTGGGCCACCCGCCTTCGGTATCCTGGGGCAGGGATTACTCCTGCTCGGTCTGCATCTTCAGCTTGTACGCGGCGCGGATGATCTCCTTGCGGCGCGATACGCTGGGCTTCGTGAAGCTCTGGCGCTTCCGCAGGGCACGCATGGTGCCGGTGCGCTCGAACTTCTTCTTGAACTTCTTGAGCGCCTTGTCGATGCTCTCGCCTTCCTTCACCGGGATGATCAGCATGGTCGAATGCCCTTTTCGTTAGGGGCGGCAAATATAATGGCTCCTCCGGTTCCTGCAAGACCTTGGTCCGTCGCCTGCGAATCGCCCTGGCCCTGAGGAGCTCACGGCGCTAGCGCGGCGCATCCGGACTGGCGCCTGGGACGGGCATCCCCCGTATCAGTTCATAGTTGAACCGCCGGTCCAGCAAAGTGGCATCCAGCGTATCGAGCATGGCCTGTGTCACGCGCAGTGGGTAAAGGCTGCGGTTCACTGGCTCCTGCATCATCTCCAGCCATTTGGCTTCTTCTATATGCGTTGGCCTATTGGCGAGCAGCACCACCAGCGTTGGTGCGTTGAAAGGTGCCGGGGCCGTTCTTGCCGGGCCTTGGGCCATGGCTAGGAGCGGTAGCAGCACCACCAGCAGGAGTGCATTGCGCCTGCTCATGGCTCGTTGTGTATCACCCGCACCGTTGCACTGCGCGACCCCCATTGAAGGCGGCAGTGGTACATGCCCGTTGGCTGGCCTGTTAGCTCCAGCGCATGCAGGGTGCTCCAGGCGGGCAGCTTCTCTTGCAGCACCATGCGGCCTTCTGCATCCCATACCTGCAGCACCCCCGCGGTGCGCTGCGCGCCGTAGGTGAGCGTTCCCCGGCCGCTGCTGGGGTTGGGGCTGGCCTGCACCGGCACCAAGGGCGCCTGCAGCTCCTGCAGGCCCATGCCCAGGCTATCGCAAACGCTGCCCAGTACGGGCCCCAGGTGATAGTTGGGATGGTTGGGCAGACCATTGGAATAGTAGGCTGGTAGCTCTACTCCGTGCTGTACCAGATCACAGGCAAAGCCCGCCTCATCCGGCGCGTTGATCACATGCAAGTGGAAGGTGCCGTTGCCTGTGGAAATGTAGATATTGCCATCCAATGCAACTTGGGTTATTACAAAGTACGTAGCAGCCGGGGGCTGAGGTGAATAGAAACCATCCCATGTGCCCACATGTACAACTGAAGCGGCGATATCACCTGCATTTGTATCATACTGATACAGATCCACCACGGCCGAAACATAAAGGAAGCGACTATCAGGTGAAAATGCCAAGCCACCATCGGCAATGTCACCATCAATACCGATAAAAACAGGATTCAAGAACTGACCAGTGCAGCAGTCGAATTGAAAGATCTCCAGATCGGTCTCGCCCCAGCAGTAGGCGAACTTGGTTCCATCCGGACTGAAACAGACATTGCCCGCATCCGGAGGGCGAACTATCCCGATGGCCTGGGTGCCAACCAATTGAACACCCGATGGCGTGACCAGGTAGCGGTTGAAGATGTTGTTGTTGGCCTGATGGTTGAAGACCCACCAGTCCCGGCCGTTGGCATGGCGCACAGCGGTGATCTTGCCCGCCTGCTGTACACCGCTCCATAGGACCACATTCTTTGTTACTACCCCGCCCAAACCACTGTTCAGGCTCATATCCACAGTGGTCAGGTAGAGGTATTGTGCAGAAGCAGCACCCCAATTATCCACCGTGCCATGGAACAGATAGTAGATACCCGGTGCATCAGGCTTGGGTATGATCAGCGCGCCTTGTGAAACGACCAATCCTTCCGGAAACGCCGAGGTGTGCGCACTTGGTGCCAGTCCAGTACCATTGAACAGGGTATCCCCGTTCCGGTCGGCTATGAATGTGCCATTGGTGCTGAATTCCAATAGGCCGTCTACACGACTGATGTTCGCAGCCGTTCTGTGATACCCGATCTCGTAAGCATGCAGGCTGACTTCGGCAGGTCCATTGCTGAAGTCAATATCAGAATTCCCCCACGGCAAGCCATCATCGCTATTATACCCGAGCAACCAGAGATTATTGAACCCCTGTTGTGCTAGAGCAGAAAGAGGGAAGAGAACCCCTCCGTAGAACATTGCTGCTACCAGGAGATGGCGCATACTAGTGTACGATGATCAAACGCCCGTCACCTACCTCACCCACTGCGGAGCGCACCTGGAAATGATAAACCCCTACGGCAAGTCCTCCCAGATCAATATCTACTCTTACCTGGTCAGAGGGCAGGCGCATACGGATCAGTTCCACTCCAGTTGCCCCGTATATCAACAATTGCCCGCCATCATCCAAGGGACTGCTGAGCACCAACGTTGCCGCGCTGCCAGCGGGATTGGGAACGATGCTGCACCCCTTCTTCGGTTCTTCTTTGAGGCTCTTGGTCACCAAGCCTTCCTGCAAGCACAACGCTGGATCATCGAACTCCTGCTCCGGATCGATGAGATAGTAGAGCGCCCGTGCGGTGAAGACGGCATCGCCACCCAGCAACGGGCACTGGTTCGCGACAGAGAACAGGTCTTGCGTTTGCTGGGTGGTGAACTCCTCCACATCCTTGGCGACGGTGCTCAGATAGATCTCGTACACGGTTTTGCTGTTGGATTCAGTAAGCTCCGTAACACCGAGCATGGTATTGGTGTTCTTCACTTCTTCGGCGCTCAGCACACGGCTGTCGGCGGCCAATGCCATGGCCTGGGTGTTGAACGCGATCAATTCACCAATACTCTGCTGCAGGCCTTGTATCGCCCCCAGTTGGAAGGACTTCTGCGCCTCGGTGAGGTCCGGTGCCGATAGATCCACCAGCGCCAGTTTCAATTCCCCCTGCAGCACGATCAACTGCTCGCGGTTCTGTTGCAGCTGCAATACAATAGTGCTGTCGATATCGAAGAGGGCGATGCGGTCCTCATCCACCTCCTTCAGGGCAGCAATAACCGTGCTTTGCACGGCACTGTAGAAGGCTTGCATGACCGGGTCCTCAAGCATGGTCGAGTCGGCTTTCAGGAACTCATAGAGGTCGCCCTTCAAGCTCCAGCGCGTTTCATCGGTATAGGCACCGTTCTCCAAGCTGCTATCCGCCACAGCCCGGTAGATCTCGTTCGCACAACCTGCGCAGCGCTCCTTATAGCCCACACACTCACCAATACCTTCATAGCAATCGAAGGTCGGGCCTGCTTGAGGATCGAACCAGGTAGGGGGCAAGTAGCTGCTAGGCACATTACTCGGTTGGCCCGGGTCGTAAGTAATCACGCTCTGTACAGCACCTGCCTGGGTCTCGCACCATGCACCCCATACCTGCGCTGGTTGCAACCACAGGTTGCCTCGATGATCTTGTGGACCAATGACCGCATTTTGCTCCAGATGCAGGCTGCACTTGTGGTTGTTGAACTCGTTGCCACGCACCTCCGCTGCGGTCCATCCGCTGAACAGCATGCCGTTGGTGGTGCGGTCCATACGGTTGCAGCTGATCAATGGCGCGGTGCCGCCGAAGCTGCGCACGCTGGCCTGGCCCAGCTCCGGGTAGCCGTTGGTGGCGCCGTGAATGTCATTGCAGATCACCTTGGGTTCCTTGCAGCCGCTGAGGTGCACGCCTACCCTGTTGCTCGAATTGTCGGTCATGTGCAGGCCGTTGTTGGCAACCAGGTATGCACGCGCGCTCACCAGCCCGATGCCGCCGTAGGCCGTGCTGGCGCCCTGTCGGTAGCGGATGCTGTTGTTCTGGATCCGCGAGTCGGGGTTGAGCGTGTTGGCTTCGTTCACCCGTATGCCGTAATAGCCCTTGGTGTACTGGCCCGGCGGCAGGTTGCGCGCGAAGGTGATGTCGTTGTGCTCCACCAGGACATGGGCCGCTCCATCGTTCATGACCAGCACGATGCCATCGCGCCGGGTATCCAGGCGGTTGTCATGGATCTCCACCTCCTTGTATCCGCTACGGTCCACACGGTATGCCGTGCCCACGTCGTTCATGAAGTTGTCCATGCTATAGACGTTCATGTACTCGGTATAGATGCCCCAGTGGCAGTCATCGAAGCTGGGCGCCGCCGTGGCTTCCGTACCAAAGCCAGTCTGCTTCAGGGTACGCCAGCTCTTGGGCCCACGGGCGTAGATGGCGCTGCCGTTGGCGTAATGCTCATAGGCCGAATCGGGCTGAATATGCAGGAAGGTGGCCTGCGTGATGGTGAGGTCGCATTGCAGGGCCACGATGCCATTGCTGAGGCTGTGGATGAGGTTAGGCGCGGCGGTGAGGTCGAGGGTGATGCGGTCGATGTCGAAGGCGGCATAGCCCTGCGCGCCCACGGCGGTCAGCTGGCCGGGGTATGGCGCGGGCATGGTGCCGGCGCTGTAGAAGGTGTTGTTGACCGCGTACAGGCTTACCGCGTACACCGGCGCGGTACTCTGGTTTGGCACTTGCACAGCCACGCGGTTGTTGCGGAACTGGTTGCCATCGATAACGATGCTGCTGCCCTCGAGGGCCCTAACGGCATCCTCCCCTTCGTTGATGTAGGATTGCCGGATTTTCAGCACCCCGTCATGCTGCACGGTGATGCTCTTCCACATCACGCCCCGGCAGCTGCTAACAGTGCTGTTCTCGATCAGGAGCGTGACGCTCGGCTGCACCACGATCTCGGCGCCTGGGTTCATCATCAGCTGGGCATTCTGGAAGGCGAAATCGGTGTCCACGATGAACTGGCCTTCGATGCTCACCGTGCCGCTGATGCTGCTGGCCAGGTTGCTGCTGAGGGTGCCGGGGTGGATGGTGAGGTCGGCGTAGCAGTTGGCATCGCCGGCGCAATTGGGCACCAGCACATGGGCGGGCTGGCAGGCAGACCAGTGCTCGATGGAATCGGGCCAGTGGTACATCGGCTGGCAGGGGGGAAATTCGTCGCCGTAGTCCGTATAGGTGGTATCCACATCGGAGTAGTAGCCAGCGGGCAGGCTATCATTGGCAGCCCATGAGGCCATGCCGAAAAAGGTACCGTAACGGTCGGAGGCATTGATCTGACCTCTCACCGTGCTGGGCACGTCCAGCCGGAAATTCACCACGGTGGTCCGATCCACGCTGATCAGCTCGGTGACGTTGCCGCAGCGCCAACGGCCGGTGTTCTTGAGATAGCAATCGGTGGCCCTGATGAAACGGTCATCAAGCGGCAGGCCTGGCGGCGGTTGGCCAGGGGGCAAGCACGTGGTGGGCGGGCAGGTGTATGAGAGGCTGTCCTGGCAATGCAGGCAAGGGTCGCAATGCGGAAAAACATCGTGAAGGACATGCTTACCGGCCAGCCTGATCTTGCCATAGCAATTGGTATGGAAGCCGCAGCTATCGAATGTGATGGACGCCGTTTGGCTGACTGCCGACGGTAACAGGTCCAGCTTGTGGCTGAGATCGCCCGAGCAGTAGCTGTTGTATGAGTCAGGATTGAGGTTCAGGTAGTTCCATTGGTCATCCTCTTCGTAGAAGACTGTGCGGCGGAACAGCAAGTTCAAAGCGGTGTCGTACGGGAAAACATTCTCCGCCTGTTCGAAGAAGTTGACCACCTTGCCATAGATGCTGCAATCATTGAACTTCATCCCTCTGGTGCCCGGCCAAAGTGCGTCCGCACCCTCGCCCGCCTTGATCGTGCATTGATTGAAGCTGAAATCCTGCTGTCCCAAGCATGGTCCAAAGGCAGAATGCACACCTGCCCCCCTGTTGTGTAACATTTCACAGCCATTGAAGATGCCATGCCTGATCCGTGTCGGCCCGCCATGCCCCTCGATGTCAACCCCAGCACCAGGGCTGCTCCATATTCGGCCGGCCCCCGTGTAGTTAGCGCTGCAGTTCTCCATGATCAGGCCGGCGCAGCCCACCCAAGAGAACCCCTGCCTCGTATTCCAATTGAAATGGCTGTCGCGCAGCACATTATTGAACATGAGGGTTCCGGGATCCGCCTGGTTGTCCACATCGATATGCGGATGCGCGGCGATGAACGACGAATCACTGGCATAGACATCGGCTTGGATGGTCAGGCCATCCCTGCCGAAATGATGAGCATTGACCTGTTCCATCAAGCTATTGGCCGTTTCATGCAGGATCACGCCATCATAAGGCGTCTGCGTTCCATCCGAGGAGCTCCGGCCGCCGAGGATGACATCGTTCAAGTTACCATCCAACTCAAGGTCACGGATGATGATGGAGTCACAGAAATTGAAGGTGAACATCGTCCCAACAGCTGCGTGGAGCATGCCCTCCGCATGTCCGCTTTCCTGGCAGGAGAGGCAGGGCGGCCCTACGGCGCTGAAGATCTCATTCTCGCCCGCGGTACGCAGGAAGGTTCCGTAGTACAGGCAATCGCGGTAGCGTACACGCGTGCTTCCACTGCCCTGAATGGTGAACTGGGAACAGTTGCTCAGCACGAAGCCTAGTTGATTGGCCACCATGGAGTAGCAGAAGGGCGAAGCGGGGCTCCCCGTGGGGTAACGCAGGTTGTCCCAATCCGCTCCGGGCAGCGGATCGCCATCCCAATGCAGCCGCTGCTGACCGATGATGTACTCGCCATTGTCCAGGGTCAGCGTGCCATATCCTCCGCGGGCCTGGAAGAAGGCCGCGGCATCGAGCAGGGCCTGTGGTCGTTGATCAGGTCGTTGGGGAAGCCGCCTCCATCAGGTGTGGCGAAATCGGAAAGATGCTTGGTGACCAAGGGAGGCTGGGCCAGTGCTGGGGCGCAGACAGCCAACAGCATGACCAGGGCGGCGAAGAACCGCTTCGCGAGGCTCGAACGTGTGAGCATGGTACGCCAGGTGTGTGCTTGGGGCATACCGAACCTACTCACGGTTCATGAAATCCGCAAATCGACTTGAGCGCCGAGGAATGAAATGGTTCCTGCGTTACGCCCATCGGACTGCCATGGCGAAGCATTGGCGGCCGTGCGTTCCTCCCCGTTAAAGGAAATCTCACCCCCGCAGCACGTCCCTGCTGATCACCAGCTTCTGGATCTCGCTGGTGCCCTCGCCGATGGTGCAGAGCTTGCTGTCGCGGTAGAACTTCTCCACCGGGAAATCCTTGGTGTAGCCGTAGCCGCCGAAGATCTGCACCGCCTCGTTGCTGGCCCATACCGCCACCTCGCTGGCGTAGTACTTGGCCATGGCGCTCTCCTTGGTCATCTTCTTGCCACGGTTCTTCAGATCGGCGGCCTGCAGGGTGAGGAGCTCGGCGGCCTCGATGCGGGTGGCCATGTCGGCGAGCTTGAAGGCGATGGCCTGGAAGTTGGCGATGGGCTGCCCGAACTGCTCGCGCTCCTTGGCGTACTTCACGCTGGCGTCGTAGGCTCCTTTCGTGATGCCCAGGCTCAGCGCGGCGATGCTGATGCGGCCGCCATCGAGCACCTTCATGGCCTGCTGGAAGCCCTGCCCCACCTCGCCCAGGATGTTCTCCTCGGGCACGCGGCAATCCTCGAAGATCACCTCGGCGGTCTCGCTGGCACGCATGCCCAGCTTGTTCTCCTTCTTGCCGGCCTTGAGGCCAGGTGTGCCGCGCTCGATCACGAAGGCGGTCATGCCCTTGCTGTCGAGCAGCTCGCCGGTGCGCACGATGGCCACCAGCACGTCGCTGCTGATGCCGTGCGTGATCCAGCACTTGGTGCCGTTCAGCACCCACTCCTTCCCTTCCTTGCGGGCCGTGCACTTCATGCGCATGGCATCGCTGCCGGTGTTGGGCTCGGTGAGGGCCCAGGCGCCGATCCACTCGCCCGTGGCCAGCTTGGGCAGCCACTTGCGCTTCTGCTCCTTGTTGGCGAAGGTGAGGATGTGGCCGGTGCACAGGCTGTTGTGCGCGGCCACGCTCAGGCCCACGCTGCCGCAGATGCGCGCCACCTCCACGATGGTGCTGATGTACTCGAAGTAGCCGAGGCCCGCGCCGCCGTACGCCTCCGGCACCAGCACGCCCAGCATGCCCGCGGGCCCGAAGTGCTGGCGGAAGAGGTCGGCGGGGAAATGCTGGCGCTCGTCCCAATCCATCAGGTGTGGGCGCAGCTCGCGTTCGCAGAGGTCGCGCACGGCCTGCGCGATCATGGTCTGGTTCTCGGTGGTGGCGAATTCCATCGGGTCAATAGGTCTGCAAGGCGATCACCTTGGCGTTGTAGGGTTGGAGCTTGCGCAGCCCTTCGAGGAAGGCGAGCTCGATGAGGAAGGAGAAACCGGCCACCTCGCCGCCCTGCATGCGCACGAGTTCGGCGGCCGCGGCCGCGGTGCCTCCGGTGGCCAGCAGGTCATCGTGCACGAGCACGCGCATGCCGGGGCGCACGCTATCCACGTGCATCTCCACTTCGGCGCTGCCGTACTCGAGGTCGTACTTGTAGCTCACGGTGCGCCAGGGGAGCTTGCCCTTCTTGCGCACGGTGAGGAAAGGAACGCCCAGGGCCAGCGCCAGCGGCATGCCGAAGAGGAAGCCGCGGCTCTCGATGCCCGCGATGGCATCGATGGGCGTGCCCTGCAGGCGCTCGCGGAAGCCCTCGGTGATGGCGCGGCAGAGGAGCGGGTCCTCGAGCACGGGGGTGATGTCGCGGAAGAGGATGCCCGGCTTCGGGAAATCGGGGACCGCCCGGATGGCGGCTTCGAGGCGTTGCTGCAGGGCGCTCACTCCACGCTGAGGTAGGGCGCAAGTTTACGGTACAGCCCCTCGTCGATCAGGGGGAGGGCGCGGATGCCGGCCACCTCGCGGAAGGGACCGTGCTGCTGGCGATACGCGATGATGGGCTTGGCCAGCTTCCAGCGGATGTATGGATGCGCGGCGAGCTCCTCCACGGTGCAGGTGTTCAGCGGGATGCGGCGGATCAGCAGGGTGTCCACCACCAGCAGCTCGCGCATCCGGGCGAGCGCATCGGGCTTGTCCTGGAGCACATACACCTCCGCGAGCTGATCGAGTGAATGGTATCCGCCGAGGCGCTCCCGGTACTTGACGATGCCCCGCGCGAAGGCCGGGCCGATGCCGGGCAAGGCGACTAGCTCCGTGGTGTCCGCGCTGTTCACCTCGGCCTGGCGCCGCATTGCGGAACTTCTTCCCTTCTCCTTGGAAGCGCTTGCAACAACCTCCTCTTCCCCGTTCCAATGGGCGTGGACATCTTCGTGCGGAGCGTCATCCGCCTGCCTGTCCATCGCCAGACCTCGCTTGGGCAGGCTGTCCGGCAGATCCACGTAGGGCAACAAGCGCTCCACCTGATCGGGCTTCAGGCTATACATGCGCCCCAGATCCGCCTTCACGCGGAAGCGGCCGCCCTTGGCCTGCCAACGCTCGATGCCTTGTACCTGACGCTCGCTCAATCCCAAGCGGAGCCAATCCACGCGATCGATCGCATTGGGGTCGAAACGGAAGAGCTCGGCCTTCTTCTCCGGTTCAGCCCTCGTGCTGTCACGCGCTGCCAGCCACGCCTCCATCTCGGCCCGCAAGGGTTCCATGTTGGGGGCTGCCGGTGCGGCGAACCACTGGCTGTAGGCGAAGTAGCCGAAGAGCAGCAGCAGGATCGCCATCATGACGATGGAGCCGCGGCGTTCCCCGGAATGCAGGCTGAAGAGGTCCTTGAGCTGCTCGGTGAACGGACGGCTGGTGAACTCCCTGTGCTCGCGCGAGCGGTCAGGCGAATGGGCCATCGGGAAGGTCAGCGCTGCTGCTCGTCGTTCTCGGAGA
Organism: Flavobacteriales bacterium; assembly: GCA_020635725.1. Taxonomy (GTDB): domain Bacteria; phylum Bacteroidota; class Bacteroidia; order Flavobacteriales_F; family PHOS-HE28; genus PHOS-HE28. Next base: position 51,647 of record JACJZF010000009.1, on the reverse strand, counting down.
AGCTGTCGGGCTCGGCCTTGGGGGGCGTGGTGAGCACGCGGTAGAAGAAGTAGCCGGTGATGCAGAGCACCGTGGCCTGCACGACCACCATCAGTGTGAGCGCGGTACCGTTCATGCGGGCTTGCTTTGGGCCTTGAGCCGGCGCACCCCGGAGAGGTACACCAGCACGGCGATGAAAAGGAAGGAGAGCGTGAGCAGCGTGCGGGCGAGGTTGGTGTAGAAGAGCCGGTCCTTCAGAGCCTTGATGTCGGCGGCCTCGGTGGCCTGGGCGATGCGCTCGTGCAGGCCGGTGTTGGCGATCTGGCGCACGATGGAACCGTTATCCAGCGGCCAACCCTCGCCGCTGAAGAGCGAGGCGAAGGCGGCGGACCAGTTGTTGCCCTCGGGCGTGAGCAGCGATCCCAGGAAGACCAGGATGAGCATGACCGGGGTGATGTAGCGGATGATGAAGCGGTAGATGCGCGGCACGCGGAGGTCGGCGCCGTCGTTGATCTCGCGCCAGCCCTTGTCCATGCCGAAGATCCAGGAGAAGAGGATCACCTCGGCCATGGCGAAGACCACGAGGCTCACCGTGCCCGCCCAGTAATCGTACTCATCGAACACGCCTTGCTGGAAGAAGAGCACCGTGGGCAGCCCCAGCACGAGCACGAAGAGCCCGAAGCTCAACGCGCCTTTGTTCCTGCTCCAGCCGAACTCATCGCGCATGAATCCCATCCACGGCGTGCCCATGGCCAGGCTGCTGGTGATGCCCGCGAAGAAGAGCAGACCGAACCACATGACACCGGCGAAGGTGGCCAGCAAGGGCCCCCATTTCTCGAAGAGGAAGGGCATGGTCTGGAAGGCCATGCCGAAGCCGGCGTTCTCCTTCACCCAATCGAGGCCGAGGTAACCGGCGGCGATGGGGATGACGATGGAGCTGCCGAGCACCACCTCCACGAACTCGTTCATGAAACCGGCGCTCACCGCGTTGAGCGCGATATCGTCCTTGCTGCGCACGTACGCGGCGTAGCAGTGGATGGTGCCCATGCCCACGCTCAGGGTGAAGAAGATCTGGCCCGCCGCGGCGAACCACACGCGCGGGTCGCTGAGCGAGGAGAACTGCGGGGTCCACAGGAAGTTGAGGCCATCCCACGCGCTGGCGCCGGGCACCTCCGCGCTGGCGCCCGAGGTGCCGAGCGTGAGGCCGCGCACCGCGAGGAACACGCCGAAGAGGATCAGCAAGGGCATGCCCACCTTGGCCGCGCGCTCCACACCCTTCAGGCCGCGTGAGAGGATGAAGGTGTTCAGCGCGAGGCAGAGGATGTAGAAGACCACCGCCTCGAAGGGGATGCCCGTGGTGCTGCTTCCGATGTCCACGTACTTCACGAAGAAGTCGGCCACCTCGCCCTGCGTGAGGCCCCGGAAGGTACCGGCCACGCTATGGAACACGTAGCTCATGGTCCAGCTCTCGATGTAGCAGTAGTACGCCGCCACGCCGATATTGGTGAAGATGCCGAACACGCCGAAGTACTTCCAGAAGTTGCTCCGGTGCATGGTGTCGAGGATGTAGGGCGTGCTGTGGTTGCCACGCTTGCCGCCGAAGCGGCCCATGCTCCACTCGATCCAGAGCAGGGGGATGCCCATGAGCAGGAAGCAGACGAGGTAGGGGATGATGAAGGCCCCGCCCCCGTTGTTCACCGCCTGCACGGGGAAGCGGAGGAAGTTGCCGAGGCCCACGGCGTTGCCCGCCATCGCCAGGATCAACCCGACCCGTGTGCCCCACGATTCCTTCTGTGCGATACCCATGCTGCAGGATTGTGAACGGCCAATATAGCCGCCCGCCGCGAAGCGCCTCGGATCAGCCGCCCAAGGCCCGAAGCTGGAGCGCGACCACCGCCAGTCCTTCCTCGAAACCACGCGGCGCATAGCCCAGTTCCCGGCGGGCCTTGTCGATGACGAATCCGGTGCGAGGGGGTCGCTTCGCCGGCTGCCCCAGGGTATCGCTCTTCACCGGGGTCACGATCGAGGCATCCAGCCGGAAGTAGGCCGCGACGCGTTCGACGAGCTCGAGGATGCTCATGCCATCGGGGCCGCAGAGATGATAGATGCCGGTGGCCTGGCGCTTCGCGATGCGGATGCAGCCATCGGCGAGGTCCTCGGCGAGCGTGGGCATGCGCCACTGGTCATCCACCACCTTGATCGGCTGCCCCTTCTCCAATGCGCCCTTCGCCCAGAGCACCACGTTGCCGCGGCTCAGTCCGGGCGCCACACCGTACACGATGATGGTGCGCGCGATGGACCAGCGCTCGAGCCCGGCGCTCATCACCGCGCGCTCCGCGTCGAGCTTGCTCTGCCCATAGATGCTCAAGGGAGCCGCTTCGTCCTCTTCCGCATACGGCCCGGCCAGGCCATCGAAGATGAAATCGGTGCTGAGCAGGACCAGATGCGCGCCGATGCGCTTGCAGGCCCGCGCCAGGTGCTCCGTGGCGGTCACGTTCTGAAGGCGGCAGTCAGCGGAATCCTGCTCGCAGGCATCGACATTGGTCATGGCCGCCGTGTGGATCACGCAATCCGGTCGCTCCGCGTCGAGCACACGGTCGACCTCGACCCACTGGGTGATATCCAGCGCATGGTAGCGGTCGAGCAAGGGGGCCGGGGAACGGTCATCGCCGCGTGAGGTGGCGACTAGCTCCACCTCCTCATCGTCTCGCAGGGCATCGACCAGCTTCTGTCCGAGCAGTCCGTTGCTGCCGGTGATCAGGATTCGCATCGCGGGCGAAGCTAGAGGCCGCAGCGATTCACATGCGCGGCGCGCTCGGCCGTACCTCATCCGAGACCGGTTCCAAATGCGGAACGCCTCCGTGGGGAGGCGTTCCATGCTCGAGATCGATATCGTTAGAAGACGATCTTCTGACGGCGGATGCGTGAGCGGTATTTCTTCGATCCGCTCTTGTACTTGTAGAGCTTGTACTGCGCGGTGAACTTCAGGAAGATGTACGCGTCGAGGTCGGTGGGGTCGCCGCGCTGCATGCCCGTGGCCGTTGATTCGATGCCAGCCTCAACCAGCGGACCGCTGTCGAGGCTGGGGTCGGAGAGATATGCGGCCTCATCACCGTTCACCGCGCGAATGAGCTCCTTGTCGAAGTAGTCGCCGCTCACGTCATCGATGTAATCGGTGAAGGTCTTGGTGTACTGCAGCTCGATGCCACCGCTCCATTGCTTGCTGAAGGCCTTGCGCAGGCCCACGCCCATGGGGATGCATACCTGAATGGTCTTGTACTCCTCCGGCCCACCAGGCAGCCCTTGGCCTTCGGTGCCTAAAGGCTGAAGGCGCACCCATTGGTTGTTGAACTGGGCGCGCGGGTCGAAGTAGAAGCCGCCCACGCCGGCGAAGAGGTACAGGCCCACCCGGCTGCTCTTCTCTCCCTTCACGCCACGCAGGTCGAATTGGTGGCCGAGCTCCTCGCGGTAGAGGTGCAGCTCATAGACCATCGATAACTCGAACACGTCGGACTTGAAGTTGAGGTTCCGGGTCATCCGGTACGGCTCGGTGGTGAGGTTGTCATTGCCGGCCAGCACCCCGTAGGTGAGCCGCATCCGTACGGCCTGCTTCCGAGCCAGGTAATAGCGGAACGCCACGTGGGCCGCGGGCCTGGTCTGGCTGAACTCCAGATCCCACACGAAGGGGGATCCGATCTGGTTGCGGCCGCCGAGCTCGCCCAGGAAGTTGCTTATCCCCAAGCCGAACTCCAGCTCCTGCCGATGCGTCTTCCAGTAGCTCGATTGCCGGAAATACTGCGCGAATGCCGGCCCAAGCACCGAGGCGCTGAGCAGCAAGGACAGTAGGAGGCGACGGTGTACGTGTTTCTGCATGCGGTGCTCAGGGGCAGCCAAATATAGACGCCCGCGTTTGTACGGGCCAAAGTCGCGGCGGTTCCATGGTAGAAGACCGGCAAGCGCCGGAAGGGTTGCCTACCTGCCCGTGAGCGCGTACAGCACCACCCCGGCGCACACCGATACGTTCAGGGAGTGCTTGGTGCCGCGCTGGGGGATGACCAGCGCGGCATCGCAGGCGGCGACCACGGGCTCTGAGACGCCGTTCAGCTCATTGCCCAGCACCAGCGCGATGGGCTGGTGCTGATCCCACGGGAAATCAGCCAGCGCGATGGCCCCTGCGGTCTGCTCCACGGCCACCACACGGTAGCCCTCGGCCTGCAGGCGACGTACGGCCATCAGAGCCTGCGGTTCATGATTCCAGGGCACCGAGAGCGTGGCACCCAGGGCGGTCTTCTCGATCTCGCGGTGCGGCGGACAAGGCGTGAAGCCGCACAGCAGGATACGCTCGACCCCGAAGGCATCGGCCGTGCGGAACACGGAACCGACATTGTGCCGGCTGCGCACATCATCGAGCAGCACCGTCACGCGGTGGCGCAGGCTGGCGCTGTAGGCCGAAGGGACCACGCGCCCGAGTTCATCCATGGTGAGCTTGCGGTCGCCGAGGGGCATGGTTGTGGACAACTTGAGGGGCAGGGCCCGAAGGACCGCCCGTATTTTTCGCGGCTAAATTGGCCAGGAAAGGCCTCCGGATGAGCAAGGCGAGCAGCGAGACCCCATTGATGCGGCAGTACGCGTCGATCAAGGCGAAGTACCCCGATGCGATCCTGCTCTTCCGCGTGGGCGACTTCTACGAGACCTTCGGCAGCGATGCCGTGACGGCGGCACGCGTGCTGGGCATCACCCTCACCAAGCGCAACAACGGCGGCAACCAGGAGATGGAGCTCGCGGGCTTCCCGCACCACAGCGTGGAGACCTACCTGCCGAAGCTGGTGCGCGCCGGATTCCGGGTAGCGATCTGCGACCAGCTGGAGGACCCCAAGCTGGCCAAGACCATCGTGCAGCGCGGCGTCACCGAGGTGGTGACACCGGGCGTGTCCTTCAACGACCACGTGGTGGACCGCCGCGACAACCATTGGCTGGCCGCGGTCTGCGGTGGGCAAGGGCGCTACGGCATCGCCTTCCTCGACGTCACCACGGGCGAGTTCCATGTGGCCGAGGAAGAGGCGGAGGCCGCGGCGAAGCTCCTGGAGGGACACGGACCGCGCGAGCTCCTCTTCCCGAAGGGCTCCTCGGATGCCTTCATCGGCGCCATGACCGGCCGCCTGCACAGCCATGCCTTGGACGATTGGGCCTTTGCCGATGAATTCGCGCAGGAGCGCCTGCTCCAGCAATTCGGCACGAGCTCCCTGAAGGGCTTCGGCATACACGACCTGCGCTGGGGCCAGCGCGCGGCCGGTGCCGTGCTGCACTACCTGGGCGAGACCCGCCACGACCGCATCGCGCACATCACCGCGGTGGGCCGTCTGCGTCCTTCCGATCATGTCGGGCTGGACCGCTTCACCGTACGCAACCTGGAATTGGTGACACCCGTGAACGAGGGCGCGCGCACCCTGCTGGAGAGCATGGACCGCTGCGTGACGGCAATGGGATCACGCCTGTTGCGGCGCTGGCTGCTCTTCCCCCTGCTCGATGCGGCGGCCATCAACGAGCGGCTCGACCGTGTGGAGGCGCTGCGGAACGCACCCGCGCTCAGCGCGTCTCTGCGCGATGAGCTCGCGCGCATCAGCGACCTGGAGCGCCTCGCCGGGAAAGCGGCGGCGGCACGCATCGGGCCGCGCGAGCTGCTCCAGCTGGCCGAGGCGCTGGAGGCCGCTGACCGGGCACGCGCGCTGCTGGCCGCCGGGAACGAGGCCCTGACGCGCTCGGCTTCCGCGATCGCGGCCCCGCTGGACCTGGCCGCCGCCGTGCGCGCCACCATCGAGCCGGAGACCCCGGCGACCCTGCTCAAAGGCGGGGTGATCCGCAGCGGCGTGAGCGCCGAAGTGGATGAACTGCGCCACGTGACCACGCATGCCAAAGAGCTCCTGCTCGAGGTGCAGCGGCGCGAAGGGGAACGCACCGGCATCGGGTCACTGAAGGTGGGCTACAACAACGTCTTCGGCTATTACCTCGAGGTGCGCAACACCCACAAGGACAAGGTGCCCGAAGACTGGGTGCGGAAGCAGACCCTCGTGGGCGCCGAGCGCTACATCACCGATGAGCTCAAGACCCTGGAGGAACGCATCCTCGGTGCCGAGGAGCGCATCCTCGCCCTCGAGCAGGAGCACTACTCGGCCCTGGTGCAGCTGGTGGTGCAGCAGGTGGGCGCGGTGCAACGGTGCGCCCAGGCCGTCGCGGCCATCGATGTGCTGCGGGCCTTCGCCCTGAACGCCGCCGCGCTCGATTACTGCCGACCGGCGCTGCTGGCGGAGCGCGTGCTGGAGATCCAGGACGGGCGGCATCCGGTCATCGAGCAACAGCTTGCCACCGGCGACGCTTACGTGGCGAACGATGTGTTCCTGGACCCCGATGACCGGCAGATCGTGATCATCACCGGCCCGAACATGAGCGGTAAATCGGCGCTGCTGCGGCAGACCGCGCTCATCGCGCTGATGGCACAGGTGGGCAGCTGCGTGCCGGCCCGCAAGGCGCGCATCGGGATCGTGGACCGCATCTTCACCCGGGTGGGCGCCAGCGACAACCTGAGCACCGGCGAGAGCACCTTCATGGTGGAGATGAACGAATCGGCGAGCATCCTCAACAACCTCACCGACCGCAGCCTGGTGCTGCTCGACGAGATCGGACGGGGGACCAGCACCTACGACGGCATCTCCATCGCCTGGGCCATCGCGGAATACCTGCACGAGCACCCCACACGGCCCAAGACGCTCTTCGCCACGCATTACCATGAGCTGAACGAGATGGCCGGGAGCTTCCCGCGCATCCGCAACGCCAACGTGGCCGTGCGCGAGGTGGATGGCCGCGTGCTCTTCCTGCGCAAGCTGGTGCCCGGCGGCAGCGACCGCAGCTTCGGGATACATGTGGCGCAGATGGCCGGCATGCCCAAGGCCGTGGTGGCACGCGCCAAGAAGGTGCTGGCTCATTTGGAGCGCACCCATGCCGGCGACCTCGGCGATGATGCAGGGAAGCGGCCCAGCCCGAGCCTGCGCGGCCTGGAACCCGAGCCGCAGCTCAGCTTCTTCCAGCTCGATGACCCGGCGCTGGAGGGCATCCGCGAGCAGCTCAACGATCTGGACATCGATACGCTCACGCCCGTGGAGGCGCTCCTGAAGCTCAACGAGATCAAGCGCATGGCCGGCGCGGGCAAGGTGCGGCTGAAGAAGGCCTGAGCATGGCCCCGGATGCCGTGGACCGTGAGCAGGCCTGGGCCGCGCGGTGGGGCGTGCTTGTGATCGCCCTCGCCGTGGCTCTCACCTATTGGCCGCTCGCGAGTTTCCAGTGGACCGTGGCCCACGGCGATACGCTCAATTGCTGGCTTCCCTGGCGCTGGTTCATCAGCGATTGCCTGAAAAGCGGCCAGCTCCCGCTCTGGAACCCGCACCAGCAATTCGGCTACCCCATGCACGCCGACCTCCAAGGGCCATCCGGGTACATCGAGGCGCTGGCGCTGGGCGGCACGCTCGGGCATGGCGTGCACGTGCTGCAAGGGCTGTACCTGCTCTATCTCATGATCGGTGGCTGGGGCATGGCACGTCTCATCCGCTCCCTGCATCACGACGCACGCATCGGCCTGGTGATCGGTACGGCCTATGCGCTGGGCGGCTTCCTCACCGGTCATCAGCAGCATTTCTACACGATCATCAGCGCGGCCTGGCTGCCGTGGCTGCTCGATGCATTCCTGCATCTGCTGCGCGAACCGGGCTGGCGACCCGCCGCGCGCGTGGCGCTGTTCCAAGGACTGCTGCTCACCGGGGGCAACCACACCTTCACCATCATCGCGGCGTATCTGCTGCTCGCGCTGACGATCCAACAGGCCTGGCGCACCTCACGCGGCGCGGGCATGCGTGGCCTTGCGCCGCTCGTGCGGTGGGCTGGCCTGGCCGTGCTGGCCGCAGCGCTCATCGGCGCACTGCCGCTTCACGCGTTGTGGGAGACCCGCGGCCTGCTGGCGCGTGACGGGGCGTTGGATCTCCAGGCGGCATCGGTTGGCGCGCTCACACGGCCATCGCTCCTCTCGCTGTTCTTCCCGTTCGCCACCGGGAGCGACATGGAGCGCTTGGGCACCGACCCGCCGATGTCCAACGCATACATGGGTGCCCTCATCCTCGCGTTCGCCCTGGCGGCGTTGCTGCGGAAGCGCTCGGCCGTGGAGAACCTGCTCCTGGTGTTCGGCGCGGTATGCGCGCTGGCCGCATTCGGCGATGCCACGCCCATGCACCGTGGGCTCTGGCGCTGGTTGCCGGGCATGGACCTCTTCCGCTTCCCCGCCTATTTCCGGTGGTTCACCTGGCTGGCGGTGCTGGTGCTTGCCGCGGGCACGTTGAAGGCCTGGTGGGGCGCGGCGCTTGAACGGTGGAAGCTCATCATTCCAATCGCCGTGGTGCTCGGCGCTGCAGCGGTGGTCGCCCTATCCGCTGAGCCGGAGCCGCTCGCCTCTGGATCACCGGTCAGCTTGTTCGAGCGCATGCGCGCCATGGACCTGCGCGATCGGGTCTGGCTGGGCGCGGCGGTCAGCATGCCCCTGCTGCTGATCGTGTTGGTGCTCGGGGGCACTAAGCGCCTCGGCTTCGCGGTCGTGCTGCTCTCTGTGGTAGTGGAGATGGGCTGGAACAGCTCGCTGGCGCAATGGAACACCGCGCTCTCCGACATCCGGCCATCGTGGCTGAGCCATCGCCTGAGCGCTTTGAGCGAAGGCCCGGCGATTCCCCGCGCGGAACCGATGAGCCGATACGACGATAGCGGGGCGCGGCTGCATTACCTGGCGCACAATACGCAGGACTTCCTCGGCGGCTTCTCCCGCAACGGCGTCAACAGCTTCTGGCTGCGCAACGCCATGGACCTGGAGGTCTCGCACGCCGCGCTCTGGGAGGCGATGGCGCGTCAGCCCATCGCCTATCTGGCGGAGCGGATCATCCCGTGGCACGGCTACGATCCCCGTGCGGTGCATGCCGAAAGGGATAGCGGACTCGTGGTGCTCATGCCCGGGAGCACCTCTGAAGCGGCGCGCGCGCGCGGACCCGCGGATCAGGTGGAGGTGATCGGCTTCGAGCGTGATGCGTTCCGCATGCGCTGCTCCGTGCGAGACACGGCCCTGTTGGTGCTGCAGCAGAGCCATTATCCCGGCTGGGAGGCGCGCATCGATGGCCTGGCCTCTCCCATCCGCTTGGTGAACATCGCCGCGATGTCGGTGGTGGTGCCGGCCGGCGAGCATGAGGTGCTCTTCCGCTATCGGAAGCCGATCGTCCCGTGGCTGCTCGGCCTCTCGCTCACCAGTTTCTTCGCTTTGCTCCTGGCGCTGGCCGTCGAACCGCCTCGCGCCCTTCCCATCGGCGCGGTCGCGCTGCTGCTTAGCATGACCCTTTGGTCGCTCTTCGCCCACGAGCGCCCACGACCACGCGCGGAGCGCTGGATGAAGCGATCCGTCGCCGACCTGCCGGACAACGCGTCCGTGATCCTGAACGACGATGGTACGAGCCCCATGCCCACCGCGGGCGACATGGTGGGTTGGCGCCTACGGGCGAACGAGGCGCGCGATGTGGGCACCGCGTGGGCCGTGCTGCAGGCCGCCGCGCGCCACCGCACGGAGCGGGCACCGGCTACCGAGCGCGCGCTCCATTGGTTCGACGTTGCGCTGAAGGCCCATCCTGCAGTGCGCGCCATGATCCTGGATCATTATGCGACGGAGATGGTGAGCACCGATGCGCGAGGAACGCACCTTGTTCTGCGGCCCAAACCTGAACCAGCCCCATGGACCGTGCTTCATGCTGTCGATACGAGCGCGCGGCATTGGCTCACGGCCGCGGATCCGTTCGGCAGCGGATGCCGCATCGTGCTGGACAGCCTGCGTGGGGCACGCGATGGCGCATTGGTGATCGACCTCCAGGCGAGCGCGCCACGTCCGGCGGATGCCGTGGTGGTGGTGGAGCGGCGTTTAGGCGAGCGCACCACGGAATACCGGGCACTGCCCATCAGGGTGCATGGGCCCACGGAAGCGCCTTGCTATGCGGTGCAGCCGGTGGATGAGCTTTATCGCCCCGGCGAGGAGCTCCGGATCTACCTGTGGTCGAATCAAGGCGATAGCCTGCAGGAGCGCGGCTTCCGCGTTCGCGCGGCCGACCGATGTTTCGAAAGCTGGTGACGTTTGGAGGGAAACGTGCGCGATCTATATTTGCGCCCCCTACGCGAGAGTAGCTCAGTTGGTAGAGCACGACCTTGCCAAGGTCGGGGTCGCGGGTTCGAGTCCCGTTTCTCGCTCAGAAGATGCCTCCTTCACGGGAGGCATCGTTGTTTTACGGCCCATCCATCGCCCGGGTGGTGAAATGGTAGACACGAGGGACTTAAAATCCCTTGGCCGCAAGGCTGTGCGGGTTCGAGTCCCGCCCCGGGCACAAGTCGTTTATCGATCCATCGCGTTGACGGGTCCGCGACGGAGAGACGATGGCGGCCGTGAGCCCCTACTTCACCAGGTACATCACCTCCTTCACGGCGCGTACCACTTTCGCGGGGCTCGGCAAGGAGGCATCGATCAGGTTCGGCGCGAAGGGCAGCGGCGTATCGGCTTGGTTGATGCGCAGCACGGGTGCATCCAGCGCATCGAAGGCATCCTTCTGCACGCGGTAGGCCACTTCACTGGCGATGCTCGCCACAGGCCAGTTCTCATCCACCACCACCAAGCGGTTGGTCTTGCGCACGCTGCTCAGCACCGTGGCATGATCCCACGGGCGGATGGTGCGCAGATCAATCACCTCGGCATCGATGCCTTCCTTCATCAGTTCCTCAGCCGCGGCCAGGGCCACCTTCATCATCTTCCCGAAGGAGACGATGGTGACATCCTTGCCTTCGCGCTTGATGCCGGCCTTGCCGATGGGCAGCAGGTACTCGCCGTCGGGCACCTCGCCTTTGTCGCCATACATGCGCTCGCTCTCCATGAAGAGCACCGGGTCATTGTCACGGATCGCGGCCTTGAGCAGGCCCTTCGCGTCGTAGGGCGTGCTCGGGGTCACCACCTTCAGGCCCGGCACGTTGGCGTACATGGCCTCGAAGCTCTGGCTGTGCGTGGCGGCGAGCTGTCCGGCGCTGCCATTGCCACCGCGGAACACGATGGGCACATGGAACTGGCCGCCGCTCATCTGCAGCATCTTGGCTGCGTGGTTGATGATCTGGTCGGCCGCGAGGATGGCGAAGTTCCAGGTCATGAACTCCACGATGGGCCGCAAGCCGTTCATGGCGGCGCCCACACCGATGGCGGCGAAGCCCAGCTCGGCGATGGGCGTATCGATCACGCGCTTCTCGCCGAACTCGGCCAGCATGCCCTTGCTCACCTTGTATGCGCCGTCATACTCGGCTACCTCCTCGCCCATGAGGAAGACGTTGGGGTCGCGGCGCATCTCCTCGGACATCGCCTCGTTGAGGGCCTCGCGGTACTGGATGGTGCGCATGTCGGCTTGCGGTTTCAGCGGGCGAAGGTAGCGGGGCGGGCGTTCGGCGGATGTGCTTATTCCTTCACGAACCGCCAGGCCTGACGCAAGCCCTGCGCCTCGATCTCCAGGAAATACAGACCGGGGGGCAGATCGCCCATGTCGAACGATGCGCGGGACAGCTGCGGCATCGTGCGTCGATGGGTGATGCGCCCGGTGAGGTCTGCGATGCGGATCGCGGCGTTCGTAACCGGCGCGGACAGCTCTACGCTCAACGCATCCGTAACGGGCTGCGGCCAGAGCCGGGCGTTCGGCATGCGCTGCTCCTCGATCCCGATGGTGGTCACGTTGTAGCAGGCACTGGTATCCACGCAGCCATTCTGGGTGATGATCACCGCGAATTGCCCGGTCACGAACGTCGTGTAGTACTGATTCGTGGCCCCGGGTATGGGCGATCCGCTGGCGCAATCGAGCCAATGGTAGCTGGCGCCGCTGGCCTGGGCGATCAGGGTGTTGACGTTCTGCGCCACGCCGGTGTTCACGGTGGTCTCGGTGAGGGTGAGCACAACGGTGCTGTCGCAGAGCCCTCCGGTGGCGAAGACGGTGGTGTAGACACCGGGTCCCGTCAGGGTCTCTCCATTGAAATCGTACGTGCCGCCGGGACAAATCTGGTCGCTGACCGCCGTGCCGAACACGGTACCCGGCACGAAGTTGCTGCCGTTGCCGGCCAAGGCGAAGCCCTGGAGTGCACCATCCATGGAGCCCACGTCATCCGTGAGCACGGTCGTGCCGGTATTATCGCCGCCCGCGATGCCTTGATCGCAGCTGTAGTAGAGCGCGAGGTGCGGGTCCGCCGGATCAGGCGGGGCTGCACCCAGGCATTCCATCTCCTCGGCGCTGAGCGCCCGGTGCCAAAGCGCCACCTCATCCAGCTTGCCCTTGAACCAGAAGGGTTGGGCGTTGAAGTTGATGTTCCCGATGGTGAAGGGTACGCTGGGGTTGGAGATGGTGCCGTTGGCCGGGGCACTGGCCGCCATGGCCCCATCGACCCAGATGGTGATCGTGCTCCCATCATAGGTCAGGCCCACATGGTGCCAGGTGTTCAGCGCGATGCCGGCGGAAGTGGTGGCCGTGAAGACCGTTCCGCTGCTGTTCCGGAAACGGCCCTCCAGGTTGTTGTTGTAGAGCTGGAGCAGGTAGAAATCGGCATCGGTCTCATTCCGGAATCCCGCATAACCGTCCAGGTCGGGGAAGGAGGTGACGTTGTTGCGCGGATACACCCAGCAGGTGAGCGAGAGCGTCGTGCTATCGGCAATGGTGGCCGAGGCCGCGGAGACGATGACCTGATCGTCGATGCCATCGAAATCCAGGGCGTTCTGCGCTGAGGCCCGTGCGGCGAGCAGGGGGAATGAGGAGGCCAGTAAGAGGCTGGCGTAACGTGCTGCCATGGTGTTGCTGTTGGGTGCGATGACGTGCGTGGCAGGGAAAAGTAATGCCCGCGGCGGTTCCTCCCCTGAGCGCCCGGCCGTACTTTCGCGGCCCGCATCCGAACGCATGAAGATCCTCGTCCTCCTCAGCCAGGTGCCCGATACCACGGCGCGCATCGCCTTCACCGATGGCGACACGCGATTCGATGGCAACGGCGTCACCTTCATCATGAACCCCTACGATGAATGGTACGCCCTGGTGCGCGCCTTGGAGCTGAAGGAAGCGGCCGGCAGCGGCTCGGTGACCACGGTGACCGTGGGCGGCGCTGATACGGAGGCCACCATCCGCAAGGGGCTGGCCATCGGCGCCGATGAGGCCGTGCGGATCGACGCGCAGCCCACCGATGCCTTGCAGGTGGCCGAGCTGATCGCGGCGTACGCCAAGGACAAGGGCTTCGATCTGGTGCTGGCCGGCAAGGAGACCATCGACCACAACAGCGGCGTGGTGGGCGGCATGGTGGCCGAATTGCTCGGCATGCCCTACGTGCCCTTGGCGAGCAAGCTCGAGGTGAGCAATGGCCTGGCCACCATCGAGCGCGATGTGCCCGGCGGCGTGGAAGTGGTGGAGGCGAAGCTGCCTCTGGCGCTGAGCGCTTCGAAGGGCATGGCCGAGCAGCGCATCCCCAACATGCGCGGGATCATGGCCGCGCGCACGAAGCCCTTGACCGTGGTGCCGGCAACGAGCGTGCCCACGCCGGCGGCCACCGTGCGCTTCGAGATGCCCCCGCCGAAGGGCGCGGTGAAGATGATCCCCGCCGAGGAGGCCGGCACCTTGATCGAACTGCTGCACAGCGAAGCGAAAGTCATTTGAGGTTGAACGTTGGAGGTCGCACGTATTGAGGGTTGATGACAGCCCGCCATCAACCCCCAACCGGCTCAACCATCAACCCGCAACAAGCAAGAGCATGAGCACCATCGTATTCATCGATACCCGCGGAGAGAAGCTGCCCAAAGCGGCGCAGGAGGCGGTCACCTATGCGAGCCAGTTGAACGGCGGCCCGGTAACGGCCATCACCTTCGGCGAAGCCAATGGCCTTGAATCCCTAGGCGCACAAGGCGCCAGGAAGGTGATCGTGGCACGCGGCGTAAAGGCCGTGGATAGCCAGCAGCTGACCAAGCTCGTGGCCGATGTGGCCGCTGCCGAGAGCGCCAGCACCATCGTGTTCGTGCACGATGCCACGGGCAAAGCGGTGGCGCCGCGTGTAGCAGCTCGCCTGCAGGCCGGTATGGTCGCCGGCGCCACGGGCATGCCAGAGGGCAACCGTTTCAAGCGGAATGTGTTCAGCGGCAAGGCGCGCGCCTATGTGGAGGTGAGCAGCCCCGTGAAGGTGGTAAGCCTCTCCCCCAACTCCATTCCCGTCGCGAAGGGCGAAGGCGCTGCGACCATCGAGGACTACACAGGCGACCCTGGCCCAGCGGGCATCACCGTGAAAGAGGTGCGCAAGGCCGGCACGGGCATCCCGCTGCCCGAGGCGGAGATCGTGGTGAGCGCAGGACGCGGCATGAAGGGGCCGGAGAACTGGGGACCTGTTGAGGAACTGGCCAAAGAGCTCGGCGCTGCCACGGCGTGCAGCCGTCCGGTGGCCGATATGCACTGGCGCCCGCACCACGAGCATGTGGGTCAGACCGGCGTGGCCATCCGCCCGAACTGCTACATCGCCATCGGCATCAGCGGGGCTATCCAGCACCTGGCGGGCGTGAACCAGAGCAAGGTGATCGCTGTGATCAACAAGGATCCGGAAGCGCCCTTCTTCAAAGCCGCCGATTACGGCATCGTGGGCGACGCCTTCGAAGTGCTGCCCAAGCTCATCGAGGCCGCCAAGAAGCTCAATGCCGAACGCTGATCGCAGGTCGAAGGCCCCTTTGCCCGCTTCCGCCTCAACGGCATCAAACCCTACCTTCACGGCCCGCTAGGAAATGGAGAAGGTCGAGCTGAAGTTCCTCCGCATCACTTACAGCCATACGCACGCGGGGGCGTACGCGCTCATCCTCGCGGAGACCTTCGGCGACCGGCGGCTGCCCATCATCATCGGCGGCGTGGAGGCCCAGGCGATCGCCATCCAGGTGGAGAACATCAAGCCGGCCCGTCCGCTCACGCACGACCTCTTCAAGAACGTGGCCGATAACCTCGGCTTCAACCTGAAGGAGGTGATCATCAATGATCTGGTGGAGGGCATCTTCCACGCCAAGCTGGTGATCGAGCACGAAGCGCAAGAGGCCGAGATCGACGCGCGCAGCAGCGACGCTATCGCCCTGGCGCTGCGCTTCGACTGCCCCATCTACACCTTCGAACCCATCCTCAGCGCCGCTGGCCTCAAGGTGGAGGAAGGCGAAGAGGAGCAGGCGGAAGGCGAGAAGAACGTGAGCAAGGAGAAGAGCGTGACCGAGGCCTCCATCGACGAGCTGCAGGGGATGCTGGAGGAAGCGTTGGAGAACGAGGATTATGAACGGGCGAGCAAGCTCAGGGACGAGATCAAGCGCCGCGAACAGACCAACTGACGCAGGTTGAAGGTTGAACCGTGCTGCGATGGGTCGTGCTGGGCTGTGCGCCGGATCACCCGCCGAATCGCAAGAACCCGCATCTTAGCCTCAAACACCGTCGTATGACGAAGCTGCTCCGCGCGATCCTCTTGCCCGCTGTCATCCTCTTCGGACTGCCTGTCATGGCGCAAGGAACGCCCATGCCGCTGCCCGGAATCAATCCCATGGGAGTGGCACGCGGCTTCCTGGGCATGGCCGTGGTGGTGGGCATCGCGTGGCTGTTCAGCGCCAAGCGCAAGCAGGTGGACTGGAAGGTGGTGGGCATCGGACTGGCATTCCAGCTGGTGATGGCGCTGCTCGTGCTCTACGTGCCGCCCGCGCAATGGCTCTTCGAGATCGTGGGCAAGCTCTTCGTGAAGGTGCTCGACTTCACCAAGGCCGGCAGCGAATTCCTCTTCCGCGACCTGATGGACGTGAAGAGCATGGGCTTCATCTTCGCCCTGCAGATCCTGCCGACCATCATCTTCTTCAGCGCGCTCACCAGCGTGCTCTTCTACCTCGGCATCATCCAGAAAGTGGTGTACGCGCTCGCGTGGGCGCTCAACCGCACCATGAGGCTGAGCGGCGCCGAGAGCCTGAGCACCGCCGGAAACATCTTCCTCGGGCAGACCGAGGCACCACTGATGGTGAAGGCCTACCTGGATCGCATGAACCGGTCAGAGATCTTCCTGGTGATGACCGCGGGCATGGCCACCGTGGCGGGCGGCGTGCTCGCGGCCTATGTCGGATTCCTCGGTGGCGATGACCCCGTGCAGCGGCTCTTCTTCGCGAAGCACCTGCTCACCGCGAGCGTGATGGCAGCGCCCGGCGCGGTGGTGGTGGCCAAGGTGCTCTTCCCCCAGACCGAGCCCATCGAGAGCCGTATGGAGGTGAGCATGGAGCGCGTCGGCACCAACATCCTCGATGCGATGAGCAATGGCACCACCGAAGGCCTGAAGCTCGCAGCCAACGTGGGCGCCATGCTCCTCGTCTTCTTCGCGTTCATCGCCATGGCGAATTACGGCTTCCATAAACTGGGCGACGCCACAGGGCTGAACCCATGGGTGGCCCAGGTGTCCCACGGCAACTTCGACAAGCTCTCGCTGGAATTCATCCTCGGCTATCTCTTCGCACCCATCATGTGGCTGATCGGCGTGGCCGGCGAGGACATCACGCTCACAGGGCGGCTCGTTGGCGAGAAGATCATCGCCAGCGAGTTCGTGGGATACGAGAGCCTCGCTACGCTCAAGGCAGCCGGCGCCTTCACATACGAACGCAGCATCGTGATGAGCACCTACATGCTCTGCGGCTTCGCCAACTTCGCCAGCATCGGCATCCAGATCGGAGGCATCGGATCGCTGGCACCCAGCCGCCGCGCCTGGCTCAGCGAATTCGGCATGCGCGCGCTGCTCGGCGGCACCCTGGCATCGTTGCTCAGCGCCACGATCGTGGGCATGCTGGTGTAACGCAGGTTGCGCTGGCTAGCGCCGATTTCGTATCAGAATAAGAGGTTTGGCCTGCGACCCGTTCAGGGTCGGGGGGCGCGCTAACAATCACCATCTCATGCCTGCGACCCTTTCAGGGTCGGGGGCGCGCTAACGATCACCATCTCATGCCTGCGACCCTTTCAGGGTCGAGGGGCGAAGCATCATCGGGCGCAGAGCATTATCGTCGACCCTGAAGGGGTCGAAGGCATCAGCATCGTCGGGCGCAGAGCATTATCGCCGACCCTGAGGAGGTCGAAGGCATCAGCATCGTCGGGCGATGAGCATTATCGTCGACCCTGAAGGGGTCGAAGGCATCAGCATCGTCGGGCGCTGAGCGTTATCTCGACCCTGAAGGGGTCGAAGGCATCAGCATCGTCGGGCGCTGAGCGTTATCGTCGACCCGGAAAGGGGCGCACAGGACAGCAGGATCAGCGCAGGGTATCGCCGTTGAAGGTCCCGTTCACCAACGGGCCCTGCCAGATCTCGCGGATCACCCCGTCGAGCAGCTCCTTGCTCGTGTGCAGCGCATCGATGTACTCCGCGCGGTCGACGGTGATCGCACTGGGCCCCGAAAAATCGTAGTAATCCGCGGTCGACCGCATGAGCCGCTTGTAGTCCGCGATCTCCGCTTCCCGACCTTCTTCCTTCTCCATGCGGTGCACCTCATCATGCACGGGCAGGTCGATGATCACCAGTTCGATGCCGCGCTCCTTGCAGCGTTGAGCCACGCGGCGTAGCTCATCGGCGAATCGGGGTGCCGGTGCGTAGGCCTTCTGGATACCTCGCTCGTTCGCGATCACCTTCTCCCACTGATCCGAGGCTAAAGGCTCGGGCTTCACGCCGCCGGGTGCCCATTGCGCACGCGCCGCCAGCCATGCCGCGCCGAGCACTTCGCGATCGGTGACATAGTGAACAACCGATTCCGACACCCATGCCGGTCCTTCCCAGATATCGTAGTCCTGAGTCGCCGACCAGTTGCGGAAACCTGTCTGCAGGTACACGTGCTCCAGCCGCGTCAGGCTATCCGCGTACCAGAACGTGCGGAACATGCTGGGCGTGTTGCCGCCAGGCACCCCGAAGTTGTACAGCTCGCGACCGGTGATCGAGGATACGAGTGCGGCATCGAATCGCGTGAGGCGCGAATCGCCGATGATGATATCGGCCACAGGTCGCCGCTTGTACTCGATGAGCTTCCATGCGAGCGTGTAGTACGGCATGGTCTCACCGCTATGGCGCAGGTTCGCCCTGCGCGTTTCCAAAGGCACAGGGCTCGGCCCATCGAAATAGTTGAAGGGATCGATCCATGCGGCACCACCAAGCAGCAGCACGAAGGGCAGTGCCAGGAGGATGAGCCAGCGGACCAGGCGCTTCATGCTAGAACTGGAAATAGATGAACTGGCCGCCGCCATGGTACGCGCCGTAGTAGATCAGTGTGGCCAGCATCGCGGTGTAGACGCCGTACCGCGCCAGCGCCGGCATGCGAGCCAGGAAGACCGATGCGCCCCAACGCGCCTGGATGAGATGGACGGCCTCCATGAAAACGATGGCACAGCCTGCGATGGCCAGCTCGGTGGCACCGAGCCCCAGCGCCTGCACGAAGGCCTTCGCCTGAGCCGGGTCGAGCCAGCCCGCGTGCCCCGTGAACGACGCACGGATGATGTGCATCGCATCACCGATATCATCGGCGCGGAAGAAGACCCAGCCGATGAGCACGAGCAGGATCGTCCAGGCCACATTGAACAGATGCGTGATCCGCGGGATGCGCTTCAACCCGAGCGCCGATGCGAGGCGCGATCGAAGCGGATCGAACACGATCGCGAGCACCAGATAGATGCCGTGCAGCGCGCCCCAGGCCACGAAGGTCCAGTTGGCGCCATGCCACAGGCCACTCACCAGGAAGGTGATGAACAGGTTGTAGTACCAGCGCCACTTCACCGTGCGATTGCCGCCGAGCGGGATGTACACGTAATCGCGGAACCAGGTGCTGAGCGAGATGTGCCAGCGCTTCCAGAACTCGGAGATGCTCGCCGCGTGATAAGGCTGTCGGAAGTTGAGCATGAGGCTGAAGCCGAGCACGCGCGCGGTGCCGATGGCGATGTCGCTATAGCCGCTGAAGTCGCAATAGATCTGCAGGGCGAAGAGCACCGTGGCCAGCGCGAGCACGGGGCCCGGGTAATCATGCGGCGCGCCGTACACGTGGTTCACGGCCACGGCGATCCGATCGGCTATGACCACCTTCTTGAACATGCCCCAGGCCATCAGGCGCAATCCGCTCGCCACGCGGTCGGCATCGAAGCGCTGCACCATGCGGAACTGCGGGAGCAAGGAGCCCGCGCGCTCGATGGGACCAGCCACCAGCTGCGGGAAGAAGGCCACGAACACGGCGAAGATGCCCGCATGCTTCTCGGGCCTCACCACGCCGTTGTACACGTCGATGGTGTAGCTCATGGTCTGGAAGGTGTAGAAGCTGATGCCCACGGGGAGCAGCACATCGAGCACCGGCGCCTGCCAATCGAGCCCCATGGCGTGCGCCGCCGAGCCCGCCGAACGCAGGAAGAAGCCGAGGTACTTGTAGAAGATCAGCAGACCCAGGTTGGTGGTCATGCTCAGCCAGAGGTAGGGTCGTCGGCCGCGCTTGTCCGGAATGGCGGACATGCGATACGAGCAGAAGTAATCGATCACCGTGCTGAAGGCGATGAGCAACGCGTACTCCGGCCGCCAGCTCATGTAGAACCAGTAGCTGGCGATGAGCAGCAGGATCCAGCGCCTGTTGGGCGGCAGGAGGAAGAAGAGCAGCGCGACTACCGGGAAGAAGACCAGGAAGTCGAGCGAGTTGAAGAGCATGCGCCGCCGGGTCTGTTCTTAGGTGGGCGAAACTACCTCGGCAGCCCGTGCATACGGCAAGGCCATGGCCGTTGTTGCGCATGTGGCAGCAAGGCTCGTCCAGGCAGGGCTTCTACATTCACCGACCCAAAGGACCGAAAGATGCACCGTGCGTTTTTGATTGCCGCGCTGCTCGCGCATTTCACCATCGCCGCCCAGCCAACCGTTGTCCAGCAAGGCAAGCCGTTCGAGCGCCTGCTCAAAGGCTCCAGCGGCGACATCCTCACTGTGGTTGATGGACTGTTCGCCGAGGACGGGCGACTCCTCCTTTACGTGGAGGAGGGCCTCACACCGAAAGCGGTTCGACTCGATGCGCTGCTGCAGCCGACCGAGGAACTGGTGCTCAAGGACGTGATGCTCGACGGGCTGAAATGGACCGGAGTGCGCCCGGTGATCCGCGATGGCCGGCTGCATGTGCTGCTGGTGAGCGCAGGCAAGAAAGGCTGCGAATTCGGCACGGCTGAAGTGGGGCCCGGACTCGCCTTGCAGGGCTTCCATCGCTTGGCCGCGTTCGAGATCCCGTATGCGAACGAGCCCGCGAACACCATGGCGATGCGCCCCCTTCCGGACCCCATCCTGTTCACCCGAGGGCTCGCCTATGCCCAGACCGAGCGCCTCGTGAGCTCGCCCGATGGGCAGCACCACCTGCTGAACCACTACACGCATCACAGCAAAGGCATGAAGCGCCTCGGCCTGGCCTGGCTGGACAAGGACCTGACCACGCTGTGGGAGAGCACCGTGGAGCTGCCGTACGAGGATGCCCAGAGCAGCATCCACCAGATCCTCGTGACGAATGAGGGTACCGTGCACCTGCTCACCTATGTGTTCCCCTGCACTGGCGATGGCCAGATGGCCGATAAGAACTGCCACGAGTTGCACCTCACCACCATCACCGAGAAAGGCAGCAGCGTGAGCGATGTGCTGATCGAGAAGGACTTCATCAGCAGCGCGCGCCTGCTGGAACGCGGAGAAGGCAAGCTGGCCGTGGCGCTGCGCTACGGTTCGCTCACCGGGCAGCCGGGGCTGGTGATGAGCTTCGACCCCGCGGACCCGAAGTTGAAGCCCACGCCGGTGGCCACGCAACGCCTGCCCAGCATCCGCAAGGCGAAGCTGATGGCTTACGGCGACCCCACCGCCGATCCACGCAAGCCCGTGGCCCGCACCGCGAAGGTGCCCGATGAGATCGTGGACCTGCTCCCCGGCGCGGATGGCGGCATGCTGGTGGTGGAGACCTACTTGGAATATCAGTTCCCACTGCAGATGAGCGATGCCATCGCCATGCGCCACCTGAGCGGCGCGTTGCGCGTGAGCCAGGTGCTGCCCAACGACAGCATAGGCTGGCAGAAGGTGATCGACCGTGCCCTGATGACCACCGCCGGACAAGGCTACGAGGGCAGCGTGGCCGTGGAGATGAAGGATGCGCTGCTGCTGCTGCACAACCACACGCCGCGCGGCTACGATGCCATCCTGAAGACCGGCGCCGCCGCCAGCGAGAAGAGCCTGCCCGAGGAACCGCAGGTGCTGAAGGCCGTGTTCCTCAGCAGCGATGGCACGGTGAAGCGTGAAGGCACCGCACTGCAGATGACCGACTCCTTCGTGCCGTGCCCCATGGGCACCGTGCTCGAATGGGGCGGCACCCGCGCTTTGGTGAAGAGCTATGACCGCGCTACGGGGTACCGCTTCACCGTGATCGACCTCGCGAAGCTGGGCGAAGAACCGTGAGCGCGTTGCGCCGCGCCATTGTTGGCAACCGGCGGCTCCCGATCCCGGATGCTTCGGCATGAGGGGCTAGTTTCGCCGCCATGCCCGAACCGGCACCACGCCCCTCCGTCACCGACCGCTGGCTCAGCACCGCATCGGGGCTGCTCGAGCGCTTCCGCCAATGGGTGGTGCGCAGCAGGGCGAAGGATTTCATTCTGCTGGCGCTCCCCTACCAGATCTCGGCCGTGCTTACCGCAGGAATCGCCGTAGGCTACACCTGGCTCTTCAACTGGATGGGCGAGCGCAACGCCGAGCTCCTCGCCTTCGACCGTCGCTTGATCTTCCTCACGGCGCCCATCAGCTTCTTCGCGGCCTGGTGGCTGGTGTTCCGCTTCGCGCCGTTGGCCAGCGGCAGCGGCATCCCGCAGCTCATGGCCGCCGTGGAGGTGGCCACGGAGAAGAAGCGCGACCGCAGCGGCCGCTTCCTCAACCTCCGCATCCTGCTGATCAAGATGACCAGCAGCCTGGCCATGGTGATCGGCGGCGGCGCCATCGGGCGCGAGGGCCCCACATTGCAGATCGCGGGCAGTATCTACCGCACCGTGCACCGGCTGCTTCCGCCCTTCTGGCCCAAGGTGAGCCGTCGCATCATGATGATCACCGGGGGTGCTGCCGGCCTCAGCGCGGCCTTCAATACCCCGCTCGGCGGAATCGTGTTCGCCGTGGAGGAGCTCACCAAGACGCACATCGCGCAGTTTCGCACGGCCGTGCTCACCGCAGTGATCCTGAGCGGCATGACCGCGCAATGGCTGCTCGGTCCCTACCTCATGCTCGGCTACCCGAAGCTGGCCCCCGCCACCGTCAGCTTCATGTACAAGATCCTGCTGCTCTCCACCATCGCGGGCTGCACCGGCGCGCTATTCTGCCGTGGCCTCATCGCCTTCGACAAGTTCCGGCGCGGTCTGCACGGCTTCGCCGCCAACGCGCTATTCACCGTGGCCTGCTCGCTCGCCTTCGCCACGGTGGTCTATTTCATTAGCGGCGCAGCTCTCGGCAGCGGCCATCATCTCCTGCAGGACTACCTCTTCTCCGACGAGCCCGACGCCACGGCCTCCAATGTCGTAGGGCGTGTCTTCGGCTCGCTCTTCAGCTTCTCCGCCGGCGGCGCGGGCGGCATCTTCGCCCCCTCGCTCGCCAGCGGCGCGGCCATCGGCGGCTGGCTCACCGATGCGCTCGGGTTGGCCGACAACCGTGGCCAGTTCAACCTGCTGGTGCTCGCTGGTATGACCGCTTTCCTCAGCGGCGTCACACGCTCGCCCTTCACCAGCGCCATCCTCGTGCTGGAGATGACCGACCGCCACAGCGCCATCTTCCAGCTGATGTACGCCAGCGTGGTAGGCTACCTCATCGCCTACGTGGTGGACCGCAAGAGCTACTACGAGCGCATGAAGGAGCGCCTGCTGAAGGCCATGCCCGATTGGAAGCCGGAAGAAGCGCCGCCGCCTGATGAAGGGCAGCTCCCGCGCATCTGAGGTTTTCGACAGCGGTTAGCAACTGGATAATCGTCCGCCCGTGCCCAGTCTACGCGCGAGGTACCTTCGCATCGCTTATCATGAAGGCTTACCACGACCTCCTGCGCCGCATCCTCGATGAGGGCGTGCAGAAGCACGACCGCACCGGCACCGGCACCATCAGCTGCTTCGGGCACCAGATGCGCTTCGACCTGAGCGAGGGCTTCCCGCTCGTGACCACGAAGAAGCTGCATGTGAAGAGCATCATCCATGAGCTGCTCTGGTTCCTGGCGGGCGACACGAACATCAAGTACCTGCAGGACAACGGCGTGCGCATCTGGGACGAGTGGGCCGATGCCGATGGCAACCTCGGACCGGTGTACGGTTACCAATGGCGCAGCTGGCATACGCCCGATGGCCGCGTGATCGACCAGATCGCCAACGTGGTGGAGATGATCAAACGCAGCCCCGATTCACGCCGCTTGATCGTGACGGCATGGAACCCGGCCGATGTGGACCGTATGGCCCTTCCACCCTGCCACACCATGTTCCAGTTCTACGTGGCCCCGGGGTCAAGCCCGGGGCAGGCTGGCAAGCTGAGCTGCCAGCTCTACCAGCGCAGCGCCGACACTTTCCTCGGCGTGCCCTTCAACATCGCGAGCTACGCACTGCTCACCCTGATGATGGCCCAGGTGTGCGGCCTGAAACCCGGCGAATTCGTGCACAGCTTCGGCGACGTGCACCTGTACAACGACCACATCGAGCAGGCCAAATTGCAGCTGACCCGTGAGCCGCGTCCGCTGCCGCGCATGGAGATCGACCCGAGCATCACCGACCTGTTCGCCTTCCGCTACGAGCACTTCGCGCTGAAGGACTACGACCCGCACCCGCACATCAAGGCGGCCGTGAGCGTATGATCGTCACCGCGATCGCCGCCGTGGCGGACAACGGCACGATTGGCCGCGATGGCGACCTGCCCTGGCACCTGCCCGATGACATGGCGCATTTCCAGCGCACCACGCGCGGCCACCATGTGATCACCGGCCGCAAGAACTACGAGAGCATACCGCCGAAGTACCGTCCGCTGAAGGACCGCGTGAATCTGGTGGTGAGCCGGAACCCGCGTTACGAGGCGCCGGGTGCCGTGGTGGTGGGCTCGTTGGAAGAAGCGCTGCGCATCGCGCGTGAGGCCGGAGAGAAGGAGGTCTTCTTGATCGGTGGGGGGCAGATCTACCGCGAGGCCCTGGAGCATCGGCTCGTGGACCGGCTTGACCTCACCCTGGTGCACGCCGAGGTGAACGGCGATACCCGTTTTCCGGCCATCGACCCGGCGGAATGGACCGAGGTGAGCCGCACACGCCATGAGGCCGATGCGCGTCACGCCCATGCGTTCTCCTTCGTTCTGCTCGAGCGGCGCTGAGCGATCAAACCTCCGGCCCGATGATTGCGTCCTAAGGCCGCGATACACAACAACGCACCCATGCGACCCACGAAATTCCTGTTGCTCACCGGCTTGTTCGCCTTCTCACTCACCGCCTGCCGCAAGGACAAGGACGATGACCCGGTCGATTTCGACTACACGAGCGCCAGCGATAACGCCCGCGCCGAGGACGTCTTCAATGACATACTCGCGCAAGTGGACAAGGCGGTGGATGACAACGGACTGCGCGATGCCTGCGACCCGCAGGTGACCTTCGATACCACCAGCTCGCCGCGCACCCTCACCTTGGACTTCGGCGATGTGAACTGCACGGCATCCAACGGTCGCCAGCGCCGCGGCCGCATCCTGGTCACCTACACGGGCCGCTACCGCGATGCGGGCACCGTGATCACGATCACCCCTGAGGAGTACTACGTGAATGACAACCTGGTGACCGGCGTGAAGACCGTGACGAACCTCGGTTACAATGAGAATGACCAGCTGAGCTTCGCCATCACCGTGAATGGCGCGATCACCGCTGCTGATGGGAGCTGGACCGCCACGCACACCGCGGCGCGCACGCGCACCTGGATCGAAGGCGCGAGCACCCCTGAACTGAGTGACGATGTGTACCTGATCACCGGTGGCGGCAGCGGCGTGAACCGCAATGGGCTTCCGTACACCACCGCGATCACGCAAGCCCTTCGCGTGGCCCTGAGCTGCCCGTTCATCACGGCCGGCACCGTGCAGGTGACCCCAGCCAGCGGGATCCTGCGCACCATCGACTACGGCAACGGCGCCTGCGATGGAACCTTCACCGTTACCGTGAACGGGAACACCTTCACAGTGACGATCGGCTGATCGCTGGCCCCTTCGATTGCGAAGCCACCGGAAGCACCGGTGGCTTCGTCGTTTGATACCCGTACCCGCCGATAACCGCTCGTCACGCCCCTTGCCGCCCATCACCGTTCGTCCCACCTCCCCTCCCGGCCGGTCTAGCTTCGTGAACCGCCACATGCCATACTTCAGCCGCGTGCCCATCCGGTACCGTACCGTGCTCATCACGGCCATGGTCCTGGCCACCCTTTTCCTGGTGCAGGCCTATATGCACCACTATGTGTACCAGGACCTTAAAGAGATGGGCGAATTCCATTGGTGGCGCGAGGCCCCCGTGCCCTACCTCAACTTCCTGTTCTGGGCGCTGCTCTGCCCCTTGGTCTACTCCATTTTCCAGCGCTGGCCTTTCAATGCGCGTCCGCCGTGGCGCAATCTGCTCATCCAGGTGGGCCTCGGCTTCGCGATCGCCGCCTTCCATGAAGTGGTCACCTCCTCACTTTACTACGCCATCCTGCAGGTGCGCGGGGAGTTCGACTTCGGCGACCCCAAGTACCGCGACTGGGCCTACCATGCCTTGGTGCCCGCCATCTTCACCCGCACCATGGAGTACTGGGTGCTCATGGGCGTGCTGGTGGCGCTGGACAATGCGCGCATGCGACGCGTGGAGCATGACCAGCTGCTGCGGCTACGCACCGAACTGCAGGTGAGCCAGCTCAACGCGCTGAAGAAGCAGCTGCAGCCCCACTTCCTCTTCAACACGCTCAATACCGTGAGCGCGCTCATGGACGACCATATCAACGATGCGCGGAAGGTGCTGAGCCGCCTGGGGCAATTGCTGCGCGTGACACTGGATAAGAGCCGTCGCGACAAGGTCGCCCTGCAGCAGGAGGTGGATTACATCCGCAACTACCTCGACATCGAGAGCATCCGGTTCCGCGACCGTCTGGTGGTGAGCTATGATGTGCCGCCCGACCTGATGGATGCGCAAGTGCCCAGCCTCGTGCTTCAGCCGTTGGTGGAGAACGCCATCAAGCACGGCCCGGACGCAACCACCGAGCGCGTGGAGATCAGCATACGTGCCCAACGGTTGGATGGCCAGTTGAGCCTGGAAGTGATAGACAACGGAAAGGGCTGCAAGGATGTCCATCATGCGATGGTGAATGGCGGAATCGGTCTGCGCAACGTGAGCGAGCGCATGCGGCTGCTCTATGGCGATCGCGGCGCACTGCACTTGGAATCGCCGCATGGCAAGGGCTTCCGCGCGACCGTCACCCTGCCTTTCGAGAACGACCTGCAAACAACCAGCATATCATGAAGCACATACGCACCTTGATCGTCGATGACGAACCCGCAGCACGGGCCCGGCTCGCGCGCCTGCTCGCGCAGGATGCCGAAGTGGAGGTGGTGGGCGAATGCCGCAACGGGCACGAAGCGGTGGAGGCCGTGAACAAGCACCGCCCGGACCTGCTCTTCCTCGATGTGCAGATGCCCGACATGAACGGGCTCGAGGCCGTGAGCCGCATGGGCGCCGAGCGCATGCCCTTCGTTGTATTCGTGACCGCGCATGACCAATACGCGCTGAAGGCCTTCGACCTGAACGCCGTGGATTACCTGCTGAAGCCATACGACGATGAGCGCTTCTTCGCCTCGCTGGAGAAGGCCAAGAAGCACATCGACATGAAGATGAACCACAAGCTCACGGGCAAGCTCATGGACCTGATGCGCGAGCACATGCACGCCAAGAGCGAGTACACCGAGGTCTTCACCATACGCGACAAGGGGCGCGAGCACAAGGTGAACGTATCGGACATCCTGTATCTCCGTGCCGAGGGCAACTACCTGTGCCTGCAACTGAAGGACCGCCATTTCCTGTACCGCATGACCATGAACGCCGTGGAGAGCGAGCTCGATCCCGTACGATTCCTGCGCATCCATAGGAGCTATATCGTGAACCGTGCCCATGTGCGCAACGCCCGGTACAGCGGCAACAACGAGTTCATCTTCAGCATGGCCAACAACGAGCGCATCGTCAGCGGCCGCAGCTACAAGGAGCAGATCGCCAAGGCCCTGCAGGAAGAGATGGCCTGAGCCCTTTCCGCCCCGCTTCGCACCGTTCATCCGGCACGCTCCCTCGCGTAAGGGCCCGCGGCCTAGTTTCATGGCTCCAACCCTCGTTGCCATGACCCGTACCATCGCCATCATCAGCGGCCTCCTCCTCTGCGCCTATCCCTTCCGCATGAAGGCGCAATACTCGCAGTTGGACCTCCCGCGCGAGAGCCAGGCGGCCACCGTTACCCAGCGCATCGGCACCACCGATATCACCGTGCATTACAGCCGTCCGAGCGTGAAGGGGCGCGCCGTCTGGGGCGAGATCGTGCCCTACGGGGAGATCTGGCGCATGGGCGCGAACGAGAACAGCACGCTCACCTGCACCGACCCGATCACCATCGAAGGACAAACCATCGCGGCCGGCACATACGGTATCCATGCGATCCCGCAGAAGGATAAGTGGACCATCATCCTCAGCACCGACCACACGGCCTGGGGATCCTACTTCTACAAGAAGGAAATGGACGCCGCCCGCTTCGACGTGACGCCCCGCGCCTGCTCCATGACCGAGCAGGTGACCTACGATTTCACCGATGTGACGAAGGATGCCACCACGCTCGTGTTGCGCTGGGAGAAGCTCGAGGTGCCCATGCGAATCAGCGTCGATGTGCACGGCCTCATCGTCGCCGGACTCGATGCGCAGCTGCGCGGACTGGGAGCCTTCGGCTGGGAGACCTGGTACGAAGCAGCGCACTATTGCCACGAAGAGAAGATCGCGCCGGAGAAGGCCATGGCGTGGGTTGACCGCAGCATCGCGCGCCAGCCCAACTTCGAGAACCAGACACTGAAGGCCACCATGCTGGAGGAGCAGGGCAAGACCGCGGAAGCCGCCGCCTTGCGCAAGTCCATGATCGAGGGCGCCACAAATGCGCAGTTGAATACCTACGCCTACCAGCTGGCGAACCAGGGCAAATTGGACGAAGCGGTGAAGATGTTCGAGCTGAACGTGAAACGCCATCCGCAGGACCCGAACGCGCACGACAGCCTTGGCGAGGGATACATGATGGCCGGCAACAACGCCGCCGCGATCAAGTCGTTCAAGAAGAGCCTGGGCATGAATCCGCCCGCGAACGTGAAGGCCAACTCGATCCGCTGCCTGAAGAAGCTGGGGGTGGATACGAGCGCGTGGGAAGGGTGAATGCGCTGCTGGCCGATAGCCGCTGGATACTGGCCATGCAGCGCATGGGATGTTTAAGCGTCGAGTACGCCCATGAACGCCCCGATCTTCTTCTGCACCAGAACGACCTTGGCGAGCATGGCCTCCACGCGCTGGGGTTCAGCCCACTTGCGACGTTGCAGGATGAGCATCCGCGTTTGAAGCTCGAAGGCCGAGCCCAGTGCGAATTCAAAGAACCGGTACTTCTCCTTCTCGCTCCGACGTGAACTTCCTTCGGCGATGTTGGACGGAATCGAGCACGCCGCATCGGTCGCTTGGTCGCGGATCTTGAACCCTGCCTGCGACGGCGGAATATCATCAAAGATGTCTAGCACCTCATCGGCGATATCCATTCCAATGTTCCACATTTCTAGCTTGGTGAAATCGCGCATGGCATTTTGGTTTACACCAATGATAATAGCGTTCCTTAAATGACCTATTGGCCAGTAGCCAGAGGCGCGCGGCCAATAGCGCACTGTGCGTTCTACCTTTCACCCCATGCACCTCCTCCCTGGTCGCGCGCTCGCATTCGCGTCGCTTCTTTCCGCTTTCCTCTTACCGCTTTCATCTTTCCCCCAACGTCCTCCCGAGCAGCCCAATGCTGCCGAGATCCTGCACCGCATGCAGAAGCTCAACGTGCTGGGCAGCGTGCTCTACATCGCCGCTCACCCCGATGACGAGAACACGCGCCTAATCGCCTGGCTGAGCAACGGCAAGAAGGTGCGCACCGGCTACCTCAGCCTCACGCGCGGCGATGGCGGGCAGAACCTGATAGGTCCCGAACTAGGTGATGCGCTCGGCATCATCCGCACACAGGAGCTGCTGGAAGCGAGGCGGATCGATGGTGGGGAGCAGTTCTTCACCCGCGCGGTGGACTTCGGCTTCTCGAAGAACGCCGCCGAGAGTTTTGAGAAATGGGGCAAGCAGGAGGTGCTCAGCGATGTGGTGCGCGTGATCCGGATGTTCCGTCCCGACGTGATCATCACGCGATTCCCGCCGACACGCGAGGCAGGCCACGGACACCACGAGGCGAGCGCGATCCTGGCGGCTGAGGCCTTCGAACTCGCTGGTGACCCGAAGGCTTTTCCCGAGCAACTGGAACAGGGACTTGAGGTATGGCAGCCGCGCCGCCTCTTCTTCAACGGCAGCACCTGGTGGAAGAAGGACCTGGCCGAGTTCGCGAAGACCGACCCCGATTGGTTCACCGTGGACGTAGGCGGCTATGACCCGCTGCTGGGCCTGAGCTACACAGAGATCGCCGGGCGCAGCCGCAGCATGCACAAGAGCCAGGGCTTCGGCGCGGCGGAAACGCGTGGTGAGCAGCTCGAATTCCTCAAGCTGGTCAAAGGCGATCGGCCGAAGAGCGACGACATCTTCGAGGGAATCGATATGACGTGGGGGCGGGTGATCGGCGGCAGATATGTTGAAAGTGTCCTCAACGATATGACGGAAAAGTACCAGCCGAATGAACCATGGCTTCTGTTACCAGCATTGGATGACATCGAAGAGGCGATGCGGGAACTCATGGTTCAGGAAAGGCATCGTTCGATGTACTCCTTGATAAACTCCAGAAGAAACATCGCCTTGGATATGCGTAGAGGAGTGACTGGACAGACAGTAGAACTACTGTCGGAGAGGCCGTTCTTCTCGATTAGTGATTCGTTGTCCTTGAATGTCACAGCTATCACCCGAGGAGAGGTGCTGCTCACTTCGAGCCTTGTGGTTCAGAGTTGGCCTTGGATCGGCACCGTCGCTGATTCAGTGCGCACACGTTCGTTCGATGAACCTATCGAGCTTCAGCCGCAGGCAATCGTTGAAGAACCATATTGGCTTAAGGCCAGATTCGGCAATCTGTACCTGCCCCACGATGAAGGTGTTGTACCTGTACAAACGTCCAACACAACGTTGACACACTTCACTCAAAGCAATAGTGGACTTCAGCTTTGGTCAACAAACCAAGCACTATACAAATGGGTCGACCGCGTGGCCGGTGAGCGTATCCGTCCGGTGTACGTCACGCCCGTCGCTTCCGTGATCCCGAGGACCGACGTACAGATCGCACGTGGCGGCCCGCAGAGCATCACCGTGGAGGTGGAAGCGCTCACCGACAGCCTCCACGGCCAACTGAACGTGACGCTGCCCGATGGCTGGGCCGCCGCCAAGGACCTGAAGCTGGTGAACATCACCAAGCGCAACGAGCGGCAGTCCTTCACCTACCAATTAATTCCAGGCGATAACGCCAAGGCCGGTGCTGTCCGCTTCACGTTCAGCGGTCCGAAGGGGAAGGCCGACCGCACCCTGCACGAGATCGATTACCCGCACATCATGCCGCAGGTGTACTACACGCCCGCCGAGGTGAAGCTGGTGCCCTTGGATGTGAAGTCGACCGCGCGCACCGTGGGCTACATCAAGGGCGCGGGTGATGAGGTGCCCGAGGCCATCGAACAGCTCGGCGTGAAGGTGGACATCATCGACCCGGCCATGGCGACCCTTGCGAGTCTGAAGCCCTACGACGCAATCGTGACGGGCATACGGGCCTACAACACCACCAAGGCCCTGAAGGACCTGAACCGCGTGCTGATGCAGTACGTGGAGGAAGGCGGCACGCTGGTATGCCAGTACAACACGCGCAGCAGCGACATGGTGCTGCCCGATACCCTCTTCGGTCCCTACCCCTTCAAGCTCACTCGCGACCGTGTGACCGTAGAGGAGGCGCCGCCCACCTTCCTCGCCAAGGATCATCCGTTGCTGAACACGCCGAACAAGCTCACCACCGCCGACTTCGATGGCTGGGTGCAGGAGCGCGGCCTCTACTTCTGCGGCAGCCTGGATCCGCACTACACACCTATCATCGCTTGGAACGATCCGGGCGAGCAGCCACTCAACGGCGGTCTCATCACCTGCGACTATGGGAAAGGGCGCTATGTGTACACCGGCATCAGCTTCTTCCGGCAGTTGCCGGCGGGCGTGCCGGGAGCGTATCGGCTGTTCGCGAATCTGATCGCGCCAAGAACGCAACAGGCGAAATGAAAAATGATAAATGAAAAATGGTGAATGCTGAATGACTGACGCATGGAACGGAAATATGACATCGAGGATCGATGCATTGTCTTAGGAGCGGCAATCGTCAAGTACACGGACAGTCTGCCGAGCACCAAGGCCGCGAACCATTTAGGAAGCCAGTTGCTGAGAAGCGGAACCGCCCCAGCATTGCACTATGGCGAGGTGCAGGGTGCGGAATCACCGCGTGACTTCATCCACAAGATGGGCATCGCGCTGAAGGAGCTCCGCGAATCCAAGAACAACATGCGGGTGCAATCACTCGCAGGACTGATGGACCTGAGCAAACCGGATCACGCGTGGTTGATGAAGGAATGCAGCGAATTGATCGCGATCTTCAATGCCAGCATCAAGACCGCCGAGAAGAATAATCCCAGGAAGAAGTAGAGGGTCACGACAGTGAGCCCAATTCTACATTCCTGCTTTTTCATTCATCATTTTTCATTCAGCCCAAGGCCGATCATGGTGCTTAGGCCAACTTCCGCAGCGCTTCCTTCTCACTCAACGGCGATAGCTTCCTCGACTTGACGAACGCCTTCGCCGCTTCGGGATCGGTGGCGGCCAGTTCGCGCAATGCCCAGCCGATGGCCTTGCGGATGAAGAAGTCCTTATGCGCGGCATGTCGGTCGATGTTGGCGAAGAGGAGCGCGCGGTCCGTATCGTCCTTCCAACGCGCCTGGAAAAGGATGGCTGTGCGATTGAGCCATAGGTCCTTGCTCCCGATCCAGCGTTTGTTCCATCGCGCGATCTCCTTGGGATGGCGCTTGAGGATCACGCCCACCACGTGCACGGCCAGGGCATCCACCGTGTCCCACCAGCTCTTGGTGCTGATGAGCTCCTCGATCCAGGGCAGGTCACCCGGACCCAGCTTGCGCGCGTGCTTCATCAGCAGGTCCAGCGCGACGTGGTGCATCTCGCGCTCCTTGCACGCGAAGGCCGAGCGCGCAATGGCGGGCAGCTCGGTAAGTGGCGGCGCCCCATGCAACGCTACGTGCTCCTTCACCAGCTCCCGGCGAGGCGTCGCCTTGATACCGAAGAAGGGCGCGATGTCTTTCATGTAGGCCTGCATCGCCGCGGCATCAGTTGGATCACCGTGATGCTTGAACGTTGAATGGAGCGGGATGAGCCAGGTGTGCATGATGCGAATGTCGAGTTAAAGGACGGGCCATTGATGCTACCTTGTAGTGCCCTTTGCCCACCCCATGACCCTCGAGCCACGCGAATACCGCACGAGCAGCGCAACACTTACCGTAGTGCGACCCGACCTGCTGGAGATACGCTACGACCCGGGCACCATCTTCAACTTGCAGAACGTGGGCGAAGTACAGATGAAGCGCCGCGAGCTGATGGCCAATCGACCGTACATGACGCTGACGATCATCCCTGAGGATGTGGACTACAGCCTGGATTCCACCCACACCGATCAGGGCAAGCCTGACCGCGGCGAAGGGCGCCTGCTGGCATCGGCCATCGTCGCCAGAGCAAGCATGATCCAGATGCTCACGAAGCTGTACTTCTCCTACTTCCCGCAGCTCCATCGCATCCTGGTCACGGACGATGAGCTCGCGGCCCGTGCCTGGCTGGACCAGCAGATACGCGAGATTGCTTCCACGGGAAGCTGACCACGCAAACCTGCGGTCCTCTCCGGTTGGTTGGGCACCGGCCGCACCACGGCTGAGGAATCAGCGCCACATCCGCAGGGCATAACCGCGGACTTTCGTGCGGGAATCTCCTTCGGAGCGCGATTTGGTCGAATCGGAGAAACACCGAACCATGCGCACCACCACCTTCTTGACCCTCCCATGCGCTCTTGCGCTCACCTTGCTTTCCGCGCGTTCCACTGCTCAAGGTCCGGTCATCGGCCTGAAGGGCGGATTGAACATGAGCACCTTGTACAGCGACGCGGTGAGCGACGACAAGGCCCGCTTCGGCCTCAACGGCGGAGGTTTCATCCGCGTAGCGCCGGAAGAACCGATCGGCCTGCAAGTCGAGGTGCTCTACTCCTCCAAAGGCAATCACAGCACCTACTCCGGCTTCGCGGGCCTCATTGACCAGACCGTCGACTTCAACCTGAACTATCTGGAAGTACCGCTGCTGGTGGCGTTCCGCTTGGGCGATGGCGCCGCGGAGCTGCATGCCGGCCTCTACGGGGCGTATCTCGTAGGCGCGAACGTCTCCACGGATGGCGATCTGGGCGATGGCAGCGAGGAGTTGGATAAGGACAACTTCAATTCCATGGACTTCGGCCTGGCGGGCGGCATCGCGTTCAACGCGGGCCCGGCGCAGATCGGCGCACGCGTGCTCTACGGATTGACCGAGATCGCCAGCAGCGACGAGGCTGAGCTGCTGCTCGAGGATGCCAAGAACGTGTGCGGCCAAGTGTACATCGCGCTTGGCATACCCGGCGGGAACTGATCGCACTTGCATGGAAACGATGAGCAGCACCACGGTTGAGCACGAGATCAAGCGACTGGAAGCGGCCTATTGGCAGGCCGTGAAAGACCAGGATACCGATACCTGTGCAACGTTGTCCGCAGATCCCTGCATCATCGCAGGCTCTCAAGGATTGCGCACGATTCCAAGGGAAGAGATGCGCGCCATGATGAGCCAGCAGCTTCCCTACCGACTCGACCATTTCACCCTCTCCGACCTGTCGGTCAACATGCTCTCCGCTGACATCGGCGTAATCACCTACAAAGTGAACGAGCGACTCACCGTGGAAGGCGTCGCGGTGGAGTTCGATGCTGCGGATATCTCGGTGTGGAAACGGGAGGAGGGAAAGTGGACCTGCGCGTTCCATACAGAATCCATCCTCGGCGATCCGTTCGGCCGTGACCGCGCATGAAGCGTGGGTATCTGACAGGCCGCCATCCGTAAGGCGAAGAATGCCATCGGACCAGTGGCGGTAAGCAGCTTGCGAGCAGGCTTGCACACGGAAAGCCTGATGCGAATGCAACCGGTGTCCGGCTTCGGGTGAGAGGACTTAGCGAAAGGGAACGGACGTCATTGCTTCACGATACGGTGCGCATGACCATCGATGCGCAGGAGCAGCAGGCCGTCGGCTATGCCTGAAAGCGGAAGTCGTGCTACACCATAAGGGAGCAGCCCATGCCACGCGCTACGGCCGGTCGCATCGATGATCTCCACATCGTGCATTCCTCCATCTGCCTTGAACTCGATGATCACGAAGTCGGTTGCTGGATTCGGGTACCACCTGAACGCCGTTGAAGCGATTTCCGGTTGCCCCATGCTCAGGCAATCCGTGCCCACCACGTAGGGCACCGACCGCAACCGCCCATTGGTTTGCGCGGCGGGCACTTCGACCCAGAGCGTATCACCCACTTGCGCGGTGATGGATGCGGTGGTGGCCCCGTTGCTCCATTGATAGGACGGCCAGCCCGCATCGGCAGCGAGCACGTATTCGCCCGCGGTATAAGAGCAAGTGACCCCAGGGCGAGGCATCGCGAAAGGCAGCTCCTCGAAATAGGTCGCGCGGTAGGTCACCAGCGTGTCCACGAAGCGCAGCTCGTTCACCTGTGCGCCATCCTCGGCATAGGTGGTGAAAACCGCATTGTCCGGCGTGATGGCACCCCATCCGATCACTGCGCCACCGTTCGGCAAGCGTTGCATGCTGCCCATGGCACGGCTCCAGGCCGGCGCGCCATATTCGCGGGACCACACCAGCGTGGCGGTCAGCGCGCCTTCATCGAGCGCGTACTCCACACCGCGGCACGGATGGGTGTCCTGCAGTCCGTTGTCGAAGAGCGTGATGTCGCCATTCGGGAGCCGACGGATGTCGTGCTGGCCGAAGAATCCCGCGTCGTTCGTGAAGGTGAAATCGTTGCTCGCGCCGCCGAGATGCCAGAGCACATCGCCCGTGGCCCGGTCGATCTTGATCACTTCATTGAAGTGGCGGCAGCTGAGCAGGATGTTGCCGTCGAGATCCTGCTCCACCGCATTGCAATGGCTCCAGTCCACCACAGCGGGGTTCGTGAGCCGTGCGGGGTCGACCTCCTCGAAGCCGAAATGGTCGGCTACATGCCATTCCCACACGAGGTTCTCATCCGCATCGAGCTCCTGGATCACGTTGCTCTTCACTTGCGCTGTGGAGCTGCCCGGTGCATTGCCCGGCGGGAAGAGCAGATAACCGCTGAGGTCCATCGTCAACGTCTCCACGCCCAACAGCAGGTAATGGCCATTAGCCAGTACCCGCATGTCGTGGGTATCGTTCGTGAGCCCGTTGGCGCAGACCACCGTATCGATCACCGCGAAGGTGGAGTCCATGAAGAGGTGCCGGGCGCTGCTGGCGTAGCTCATGCGCCCATCGGGCCAGGCGCGGAAGGTGGACATGGCGGGGGCCGTCTTCCTGAACGCCACATGCCCTGCGCCATCGAGGATCACCCCGTGCGATGGAGCCGGACCACCGCCGAAATCGGCCGTGGTGATGAAGTAGTAACCCTGGCCATCAGCAGGGAAGCCATCGGCGACATAGGCGGGCAGTTGCGCCATCAGCGCGAGCGGCCAGGACGCTAGCAGCATGAGGAAGAGTCGAGCGGTTCTCATCAGTATGCAAGGATTGCTGAAGTTGGTGTCTCGTGCCGGCCTTACCGTCTCACGCGGCTGCAAGATGGATGCTCCAGCACGCCCAAGGTTCAATCGGCGCCGGCAATAAGCGCATCGCAGCCTCGTTCACAGCGCAACCCTGTTTCCATGAAACTTGCTGCCTGCCTCTTCGCATCCACCGTCCTGCTGCTCGTCACCTCCTGCAAGAAGGATGACGATTGCCCCGCACCAGCGACGCCTCCAGAGACCCCTTCCACGCTCGACGTCTCCTCCTTCAGCCTGCTCGACAGCGGCAACTACTGGGTGTACGATTGCTACCGCGTGGATTCACTGGACGTCATAGACCCGAACTACTACCACCGTGACAGCCTGCGCGTGATGGGCGATAGCGTCATCGGGGTGAACACTTACGCCATCATCCACCACTTCACGAACGGAAGCTTCATCGCCAATGGCACCCTGCTCTGGCGCGACTCCGCCGACTTCATCGTCGATCAAGGCGGCGCAGCCATTTTCTCCTCAGCGACCTTCAACCAGGTCATCCGCGTCGATTCGATCCCCTCGCCCAACTCCGTGGTCGTCCGCTATGAGGTCTTTCCGGTGTACGGATCGGTGTCGGTTCCTGCCGGGGACTTCGCTTGCTACATGGTCGCAGGGGATGTCCTCACCTATGGTAACTTCTTGCCTATTGCCAGCTGGAAATATCCGCGCACCTACTGGTCTGCCGGAGTGGGTCGCGTGAAGTGGTACACGTATTTCTTCTCCGGCTGGACCGGTTTTCGTTACCAACTGCGGAACTACCAGGTCCAATAGGGCGTTTGATCAGCCCGCAGCCCGGGCATCCGCCCTCTTGCGCAGGATCGCCGCGAACAGAAGGCTGAAGAACAGTCCCACCGGAAGGATCTCCAGGTAGGTGAAGGCGATCTTCACCACGGGGTTCTTGTAGAGCTCCCCGAAGTAACGCAGCTTGGCGAGTTCGGCCTCCACTTCCTCCGCAGGCGCGCCGCTGTTCTCCAGCTTCTCCTTGGTGTGCTCGTAGTACGCCTGCATGAAGTCCTGGTCCGTGGTGGCGCTCATGAGCATCCAGGAGGCCACGTACATGGTGGAGGCCACCAAAGTGATGCCCAGACCCACGAGGAAGGCCTTGCCGAAGGTGATGGCCCCGCCTTGGCGGTCGCGGTATGCCTTCACGCCGAAGAAGATGGTGACGAAGGCGATGACCATGGTGGTGTACCCGATCATCTCACCGTTGTCGAAATCGTGCTGCCCGCTGCCTAGGGTGAGCCACATCATGGCGGACACGATGACGCCTGCGATGAGGCCGTAGATGAGGACGATGCGTTTCATGGGTGTTGTTCTTTGGCCGCGAATGAAGGCGGAGCGCCGGTCACAGGCCTCCTACCGAAGTATGGATCGGCCCCGCCGAAGCGAAGATCCATACCAAAGTCGTAGGGTGATCAGGTGATGATGCCGGCCTCCTTCGCCTTGTGCACCGCCTGTGTCCGGCGGCTCACATCGAGCTTGCCGAATAGGCTCGAGGAGTGCGATTTCACCGTGGGCAGCGAAATGAAGAGGCGGTCGGCGATCTCCTGGTTGGAGCAGCCCTGCGCCATGAGCTCGAGCACTTCCAGCTCACGCGGACTGATGCCCAGCTCGCGAAGCGCGGTCTCGTTCCGAGTAACGTCCGGCTGCACCGCGGGCGCAGATCCGGGCTGCTTGTCCTGCAGCAGCTTCCAGCCCACCCAGATGCCGAGCGCGGTGAACAGTACGGCAACCACGCCAACATATACCTCCATACCGAAGTCGCGTGCCCAATAGCGGTACTCCACCAGCTTCAACACGAAGATCATGGCCGCCATTCCCGAGCCATAGAGCAGCAGATGGCTCCAACGCGCCCATGGTTTCCTGGTGGCAGCCTCTCGCATGCGGCGAAGTTCGTAATCATCGTCCTGCACGCCGAAGGCCCTCGCGAGCACGAAATCCTATCTTGATCCAGCATTGGTCGCCATCGTGGTGGCCCTGGGTCGTGCATGCTGCGCGTGCGATGATGGCCCTTCTTCACATCGCGAACAACCCACACCGTACGCATCCACCATTCCATCATGAGCAACCGAACCCTCTCCCTCATCGCCGGCCTCAGCTATTGGATCATCTTCTTCGCGGCCATCTTCGCCAACTTCATGGTGCTCGAGCGCATCAAGGCCGATCCCATCGGCACGATCACAGGCCAGCACATGATGGTGCGCGCGGGCATCCTGGCCTTCCTGGTCACGGTGGTCTTCGATGTGGTAGTGGCGTGGGCCCTTTACGTGCTCTTCGAAAACCACCCGCTATCACTGCCGAGTATGCTCTTCCGGATGATGCACGCCGCCATCATGGCTGTGGCCGTGTTCGCCCTGCCTTTGGCGATGGAACAGGACTCCTCTGAGATGATCCTGCACCAGGTGCACCTCTTCGAGACCATCTGGCTCATCGGCCTCTTCTTCTTCGGCCTCCACCTGGTGCTGCTCGCGCGCATGCTCGGCCGTCCGGGCTTCATCGCGATCTTCCTCGCAATCGCGGGCATCATGTACGCCGTGGATACCGCAGCGCATTTCGTGCTGCCCGACTACGACCGATACGCCGAGATCTTCCTGATGCTCGTGGCCGTGCCCAGCATGCTCGGGGAGATGGCGCTGGCCGTGTGGTTGCTGCTACGTGGCGGACGCGCAGGCCAGGGAACCGGATCCCCAACGGTATCTTCCGGCCACTGATTGACCCATGAGCCGAATCGAGCGCGAATTCAAGAACCCTCGTGCAAAAGCCCTTCACGACAAGTCGATGGAGATCCTCGACCTCGTCGATCACCTCCTCGAGGCCGCACCAGATGGTGGGGAGCACGCGGAACTGCTGGAAGACCAGATCGGCGCCATGCATGGCGACTCGATGATGATACCGGCCAAGATCGCCGGAGCCGAGGGTGGCGACTACTACGACATCCGCATGGAGAACGCGGCCATCATACGCAAATGCGCGCGCGACTTGATCCTGGGCCTGCGCGGCCTGGAGATGTGCGGCTATAACGAGCCGAAGTACTTCGATCTGCTGCGCGCGGAGATCGAGGAATTCCGCAAGCTCTTTCTGGTCTGGGTCGATGGATTCGACCGGAAGCGCTACTACGTGGATGAGTGGGGCATCTTCAATCCGCCCGGCGTGAAGCCCGGGGACGAGAGCCCGGAGGTGGACTTTGACGATGAGGACTGAGGAATCGCCATTGGAAGCGGTCGGCTAACTTGCGCGGACACAGCCCATCGAATGAACCTCCAACTCCTTGCGGCACCGCGCTGGCTATCTCTGCCGGCTCTTCTCTGCCTGGCTCTCACCCTGCAATTCTGCAGCAGCTCGAAGAAGGCGGCCACGGCCGAAGCCTCCGTAACGCCTACGGTGTTCTATGCGAAGGACATCAAGCCCATCATGCTCGCGAAGTGCGCCCCCTGCCACTTCCCCGAAACCGGCAAGAAGATGCCGCTCGATACCTACGAGGCGGTGCGCGACAACATCCAGGACATCCTGCGCCGCGTGCAGCTCCCGCAGGACCACATGGGATTCATGCCCTTCAAGAACAAGAAAGAACCGCTGACCGCCGCGGAGATCCAGCTCCTGAAGGATTGGGTGGCCGGCCAGATGCCCGGGTAATTGTCCGAAGCGCGCTCAGCGCTTGACGGGCTTCTTCGCCTTCTTGCTCGCCGTCGTCTCTTTCACGATGAGTGCACCCTTGCCACCTGCCGGCACGGGCACCTTTGCGCGCTCCACCGCAGCGCATAAGAGAGCTTCGACTTCAGCCTTCTGTAGCTCCTGAATTGACTCCAACACCATGTATCGCGCGCCGGCCTTCCCAAGCAGCAGCTTGCGCGGATCCGGGATCGAGGAGCCGTTGGTGAGGTAGAGCCGTACGCCCTCGCCGTCGGCGCTCAGAGCCACAAGTCCTTCGCCGCCCGCCTCTGTCGGCGAGTAGCCGATCACGACCTTCTTCCCGTAGTCGTAAACCAGCTCATTCAGCGTCGGGAAGCGTTTACGCAGGGCTTTGCGCAGCGCTTGGAACAACTGCTGCTCCTTCGAATCGAAGCGGGCCATCAGCGTGGCGATGTACGCTTCGGGGTTCGCGGTGGTACTGGCTCTTGCTGCCATTCGTTCAATCGACCTGAGGCTCGCAAAGATGAGGCGCAGGTTTTCCAGTTGGGGATATCGCTTCCCGGGAGCATCTCACCCCCTCGCGGCCCAACGGTGGACTCCCGAGCCGCCAGGCACCTCCCATCGCTTGGTGGAGGCCCAGACGCGCCAGAGCGTTACAGCGACGTGCACAAGCGCAGGCAACTTACAGCGGCTATGCACCTCCCGGGTGGCTCAACACTTCCACTTCTCGATCGTCAGCACGCCGGCTCGCTGCCTGATTATGAAAGGCACCTCTTCCAGCGTGCACTTCGGCTCGATCGTGAACCTGTACTTGCCGCCGATCTCGAAGTCCTCCGATGAGTTCACGGTCAACATGTGCTCAAAGCGGGTATCCACGTTCACCCAATTCACGGTGCCATCGATAAATGGATGCGGGTCGACCACCTCCATGGAGCGCGGGGTCTCCGCGAAGCCATCCTCCAACACCAAATGGTCATGGTTCGCCACCTCCACATGGAACTTCCCCTTGAAGTCGCGCCGGGCATTCGGCGACACATAGAAACTACCGCCGTGCAGCTTCATGGTGGTGATGAGGGTGTACATGCCAGCCCCGGTTTGCTTGAGCTCGAATTCGATGTCGTATGGATGCTTCATCGCCGCCTCACGGTCTGTCAGCGGCACATCGTACATGCTCACCTTCAATGTGGGTGCTGCCGGCGCCTGCTGGTCGCACGCCGCCTGCACCACCTTGAACTCAAAGGCCTGCGCCACCGTTCGGCCACCCGCATCCTCAGCAGGATTCCAGCGTGGCATGCCGGAGACTGCCCGCAGCAGCTGCGCATCCAGGTCCTCATTACCGGAGGTCTTGACCAGCTGCAACCTGGTCGCCGCTCCTTGCTCGTCGACCACGAAGTGCACCACCGGTGGCTTCAACCAACCGATGCCCGCAACGACATGCGGAACCATCCGCTCCTTCAAGTGAGCGACCAGGCGATCGTCCCCTCCGATGAATGAAGCATCCGACGCTCCAGCATCGGTCTGCGATGCGATGGCAGCGACCATATAGGCCTTATCCGAGTGGAAGACCGAAGGATTCAGCCACGGTTCCTGAACCATGGCACCGTGACCCGCCGCGAAGGGGTCGAAGACCGTTATCGCAGCTTGTGCAGCGCCTTCGTCCGAGCTATGCACGATGGTGCCGACCAGCGCACCGGCTACCAGGATCACTGTCACTCCTCCGATGATCGTTGTTGCTTTCATGACCGTGGATTGATGGGTTCGGTCAAATGTGCCCGCATCATCCAACGAATCCGTTCAACAGCAGGTAAATTAGTGTAAATCAAGTGTAATTCATTCAAGAGCAGCGGGTTGAGCCGGTAGCTTCGCCGCATGTCAGCTCGTTCCGGTGCGCTCATTCTCGTGCTATTGCTCGCAGGCATCCCGTGTTCCGCCGGAACTAGGGATCTGTCGCCCAAGGAGGAGCAGCAGGTCGAGGTGGCCATGCGGTTGATCGGGCATCAGGTGCTCCTTGCCGCAGGTGACTCCACCTCGCGCGTGCTGCCCATTGAGCACCAGGGCGACCGTTACAGGATCCGCTTCGAGAACCCGTTCGCGTTTGAGCCGAGCAGGATCACCGCCACGGTGGATAGTGTTGTGAGGCGCACGCAAATAGCGACGCTGTACGTGGTCGAGTTCGTCTCCTGCGATTCGGCCCTGGTCGTGCACAGCTGGAGGGCTTCATCGAACCCCGAGCAAGGCATGATGCCCTGCCTCGGACGCAACCAGTCCGCGGCGTGCTACGAATTGTGGTTCACGATCCTGGAGCGAGGCCCGGCATCATTCCAGGGCGATGGTATCGATGTACAGGCAAGCCTCCCCGCCATGGGTTCGAATGCCGGACGAGTACTGATGGTCCTCGTGCCTGTCGCGCTCCTCATCATCGGCCTCTTATTCATCGCGCGACGAAGTAGAAAGCGCCAAGCGCATGTCGATGACCCCAACGTGGTCCGCATCGGCGGGTTCCTGTTCAATACGCGGAACATGGTGCTCTCCTTCAAGAACGAGCGGGTGCGCCTCACCAGCAAGGAGGCCGAGTTGCTCCAGCTGCTTTCCGCCTCGCCCAACTACACGGTGGAACGCGAGAAGATCCTGGCAACGGTGTGGGGCGATGAAGGCGACTATGTGGGTCGTACGCTCGATGTATTCGTCTCGAAGCTGCGCAAGAAGCTGGAGGCCGATGCCAACGTGCGTATCGTGAACATCCGCGGCGTGGGCTACAGGCTGGTGTTGGAGGAGTAACACACAGGGCGATCCGGGAATCACCCTGGATGCGTCGCGCTCGCCCGTACCAAGGGGCTTGAATACCGGAGCCCGCCGATCCGCAAGGGTGCGGAAGCGACGGGCCCGGTACACCAAACCAATGCTCCGCTCTATGGCATCAGCACGGCATCCACCACATGGATCACACCGTTCTT
This sequence comes from Flavobacteriales bacterium, assembly GCA_020635725.1. GTDB lineage: Bacteria > Bacteroidota > Bacteroidia > Flavobacteriales_F > PHOS-HE28 > PHOS-HE28. Next base: position 8,834 of record JACJZF010000009.1, on the reverse strand, counting down.
CTGCATCACATCATACACGCTGATGTTGGCACTGCCACCGTGGGCGTCCCATACCATGATGTTGTTCGGCCCATTCATGCTGAAGGTGAGTACCTCCCCTTGCACGGTCTTCATGGTCGCCTTGCCACCTCCCTTCTTGATCGCCGCCGTGAGGGACTTCATGTCGTGCGTTCCGGGCACCACATGGTAGGTCAGTACGCCGGTCAGCATCGCCTTGTTCTCCGGCTTCAGCAGCTTGGCCACCGTGCCATCGGGCAGGGCATTGAAGGCGGCGTTCGTGGGTGCGAACACGGTGAATGGGCCGGCGCCTTGCAGCGTTTCCACCAGTCCGGCCGCTTTCACCGCTGCAACCAGGGTGGTATGGTCCTTCGAGTTCAGCGCGTTGGTCACGATGTCCTTCATGGGATACATGGCCTCACCGCCCACCATCACGGTGCTCCCCCTGTCCTGTGCGCTCAAGGTGCCAAGGCTCAGGGTCAGGGCCAGGGCGCTCATCCAGTTCTTCGTTTTCATCGTCGTTCGTGTTGGTTCATGTTGTGGGTCCAAGAGCACATACGGCGTGGCCAGACCGATTGGATCGATGCACATGAAAAAGCCCCGCGGATGCGGGGCTCCATGTTCGTGCGGTGTAGGTCAGACCTGGCCCATCAGCACCATGGTCTCCAGGGTGGGCGTGGGGCTGCCACCAGCGTTCTCGATGGTGACGGCAAAGGCCTGGGCCCCGCTCACGCTCTTCATGCTCCAGAGCACACGCCCGGTGGCGTCGAACACACCGGCGTCAACGGGCTTGCCATCGAAGAGGGCCCAGAGCTGGTATTGTTTGCCCTCGGGGGCGACAGGCAGTTCGGCCACCGCCAGGTGCACGGCCTGGCTTGCTTCGTCCCAATAAACACGGGCCTTCGCCTGCGGTGCGTTCGTGGTGCCGGTGAGTTCCACGGTTCGTGAGGCGGGCGCCAATACCACGGCAAGCTGGTTGTTGGCCTCGGTCAACGCCGTGCGCTGCACCTGCATTTCCTCGGCGAGCACACTGCGCTCATCCTCCATGCGCACCAGCTGCTGGCGCACTTCGCGCAATTCACCCATCATGCGGAAGTTGAAGTAGGCGCTGCCGATCAGGGCCGCGACCGATGCAGCGGCGAGCCAGCGCCAGTAAGGAGGCACATCCGCACCCTGCCGCACCGGAGCCATTGGCCCGCTCTGTTCCAGACGCGGACCCGGCCGTGTCGCACGCGCCAGCACCGCCTCTTTCACGCTCGGTGGGGGCACCATGGCACCGGCCATGGCAGCCTGCTCCAATGCCAGCTCAATGGCCTCGATCTCGGCACGCACGCGCGCGTCGCTGGTGCGCATGCGTTCCACCAACGTCGCCTCGTCGCCGTGCAATTGGCCCATCACATGGGCCTCGAGCAATCCGCTCCCTATGAGCTCGTCGGCATTCATGAGTGGTCTTTCAATTGATTCCGCAGATCCAGCAGCGCCGCCCGGGTACGTGATTTCACCGTGCCCAGAGGCAGACCCGTGCGGTCCGCAATGTCCTGTTGGGAGTAACCCTGGAAATAGGCCATCTCGATGAGTTCGCGGTGCTCGTTGCGCAGGCGGCCCACTACGGCGCGCACATCGTTCGCCGCAAGGTCCGTGTTCAACGTGTCCTCGCCCAGCCGATATACGTGCTTGTCGATCGGTCGGATCGCTTCGGCCTTATGCAGGGCAGCCGAACGCAGTGCATCGATGGCCGTGTTGCGGGCGATGTTCACCAGCCAGGTGAAGGGCCGCCCTTTGTCCGGATCATAGCCCTGCGCATTGCGCCACACCTTCACGAAGGTGTCCTGCAGCACTTCCTGCGCCACCTCCTCCTTCTCCACCATGCGCAGCACCACGCCGTACACGGCCGCGCTGAACGCATCGTAGAGGTCCGCGAATGCCTGCTGATCACCCGCCGCAACGGCCCTTAGCAACTCGAATCCGTCGCGCGGCATTGGACCAAAGGTAGGCTCATGCCGTGCTCCAGAGTTTGCACGTGCACGACGATTCAAGAAAAGATCGATCGCTCGTGATCCGATCGCCTATCCGGTCTCGTACATGATTGTGACAAAGCATCTGGACCATGAGCACTCTGAAACGCACCCTCACGATCGCAGCCGGCAGCTTGCTTCTGTTGGCCGCTACGCTGGCATGGCACATCCACGCGGTCACCAAGCCGCATGCGAACGGCCACCTCGCGAACGTCCAACTGGCGCGCATCGATTTCGCCACGGCACTCGACCATGCGGAGGCCGCCTCCATCCGCAGCACCGTGAACGCGCTGCCCGGCGTGCAGCATGCGCGCATGAACGACGCGCGCACCAATCTGGTCTATTCCTACGACCGCGCCCTGCAGGACCAACATCGCGTTCTCGATGCGGTGGAGGCGCTCACCACTACACCCTGCGAGCGCTTCGTGGTTACAGCCGAAGCTGCTGCAACAGGCTGCCCGGCCATGGTGAGAGGCGATGTGGGCGGCTGGCTCTCCGGCCTGCTGCACTGAACGAATGACCAACAACCAAATACCGAACACCATGAGAACACTTCTGAAAGGGACACTCTATCTCGCCATCGCGGCCCTTATCCTCAGCGGTTGCAAGAAGGATGACGACGACGAACCCGCACCCACACCGCCCGCTCCGACACCCACTCTTTACCAGCGCCTGGGAGGCACCACCATGGTGAGCGACCCGGCCAACCCCGGCACCATGATCGAGCAGGGTTACCTGGGCCTGCGCTCGGTAGTGGACAGCACCATCTTCGTGATCGCGGGCGACACCCAGCTGCAGCCGTACTTCGCCGTGCTGCTCGCCGAGGTGGGCAGCGGCGACCTCACCGGTTTCGCCGCCCTCAGCGAGAACCTCACCGAGTTCTTCGCCGTGGCCACGGGCGCGCAGAACTTCACCTACACCGGCCTCAACATGGTGGATGCGCACAACAGCGCCAATCCGCGCATGACCGGCCTCGTGACCGATGCGGACTTCGACCGCTTCATCGTGGATCTGGTGGAAGGTGCCGCACAGAACAACGTGCCCTCCGACATCGTCGCGGACATCGGCGCCTTGGTGGAGACCCTGCGCGACCCCGTGGTGCAGCAATAGCAGTTGCACCCAATCGCACAAAGGGTCCCCGTAAGGACCCTTTGCTGTTGATGCCCGAACGCAGTATTCCATAGAGATACTCCGCGCGAAAGAAGCAACTTGAGGGGATGCGGTTTCCTTCAGAGCGTGGGCCAATAGCTCGGGATGCCCTACGGCCAGATGGTGATCGTGAAGCGTGATGAACGCTAACGAACGTTCTATTGCCGATTGAGCATGGATGGACGCTCTTTGCGTGCACAAGACCACCAGCCATGCATACTTCGCTGAGCTCGCCCTTTCGCCCCATCGCTCTCCTCGTTTCAGCCGGCTTTGCGTGGGTACCACTGCAAGGACAGACACTGACCTCCGAATTCGTGAGCGCGGGCTACTCCCTGTCGGACCTGGGGAGCATTACCGACCTGCCTACCCCTTACGGAGGGCTCACCATTCGCGCTGATGAACCGAACACCCTCTACATAGGGGGTAGCGCCAACGCTTCAAACGGCGCCATTTATGCGGTCCCACTGATCCGCGATGGTGCCACAGACCAGATCACCGGATTCGCCGGACCAGCGGTATTCCACTCCACCGGCCCCAACAACGATGGCGGCCTCACCTTCACGCCCAGCGGCACCCTGCTCTTCACCCAGTACACCCCGTTCTCCATGAATTCCATGGGGCAGATCCTGCCGGACAACTCTTACGTGACCACCGAACTCACTTCCCTGGGGGTATCCCCATCGGTCGGCAGCCATGCCTTCGTGCCCGATGGCTACCCCGGTGCGGGCGGATTGATCGTGGCTTCGTACAACGCTTCCATTGCTTACCGAATTCCATTCACCGTGGAAGCAACGGGATTGCACATCTTCAGCGCGCCCACCAGTTCCTTGAATATGAACGGAACTGCGACCGGACCTGAAGGCATCGCGTACGTTCCGCTGGGTTCAGTCGGCTTTCCGGTACCATCCATGGTCATGTCGGCCTATGGCATGAACAAGGTCGTCGTGTTCGAAGTGGGAGCCGATGGCCTGCCCAACATCGCCACGGCTCGTGACATGGTGGTGGACCTCGTAGGCGCGGAAGGCGCCTGGATCGATCCGCTCACCGGCGACTTCCTCTTCTCCACCTTCGGCGGAAGCAACCGCGTGATCCGCGTGACCGGTTTCGAACTGCCAACGGCCATGAAGCCCTTAGCGGCGCAGCAATCCAGCATGTTCCACGTGTTTCCGAATCCATCCAATGGCAGTCTGCAACTGGCACTCGCTAGGCCTGGAGGCATCATCCGACTCGAGATCATCGACCCACAAGGCGCCACGATCATCAGCCAGTCAATCGCCGGCGGCTGCCTTCAACACCTCGATTTGAGCAGTAGGGCTCCTGGACTCTATCTCGTACGCGTCCAATGCGACGGTGCGGAACAGGTGCAGCGAGTGGTCGTGGAGTGATTCCTTCCACCCCACCGAATCGCGAAGCACGGCCGTTGACGTTGCGCCTTAGTATCAGAGCAGCGCGCAGAGGGCTCGGGCTGGTAGACACCGGTAATGGTGCCACCCAAGAAAGTACCGGTGGCCAGGGAGCTATTGAATTCACCCAGAACAACACGGCTCAGGAATCGCTGTCCTAAGTTCGTTGCCATAGCCGCACACCATGCCACGCGATACCCTCGTCCTTGTGCTTGCACTCGCCTCGCTCTTCGCCTGCAAGAAGGAGGACAGCCCAACGCCCTGCCTCTCCTCTCCCGCACCGAGGATCAACCTCAACTCCTGGCCCGTAGGCTTGAATCAGGATAGCGCGTGGGTGGTACCCTACGACAGCCTCCAGTTGGACATCCTCGTGGTCGCGGATGGCAGCTACACAGGACTCAGCTCTGGAGTTCCGTCCGAGCCCAATCTGACTTCGGTCACCCTCGCCATCGTGGCCACGGCGAACGACAGCAAGATGTACGCGACGAGCCAGAACCCGAACAGCTTCAGCGCGTCAATCAACACGCTCGCGACCATTGGCACCGTCGCCACCAGCACCCCGGCACAGCTGCGCATCACTACCGGAAACACGTGCAGCAGCAGCAATTCGGTGCTTCGGAAGCTGCTGATAACACCGTGACCAGACAATCCTCTTGCGAGCAGCTACAGAATACTTTCGGAGTCCCCCGTATTCGGTGGTAGCGTACTGATCCGAATGCCGCATAGTCTCCGGCATCGCTTCGCGGAGCCGCTCGAATACCACTGACCACGGCTGCGATTCAGGCCCACCGTCGACGGTGCCAGCGACCGCGCCCAATAGCGCCCCCGGTCAGATGGCCCCAGCTGGCCAGATGGTCGTGGCGTAATACTTCTTCCATAGACCCAGGACGATCTTCTGGGCCTCGGCTTTGGACAGCTCCTTCGGCTTACCGTGCACGTCGATAACGTACTTCTCCATGGGCACCACCTTGCTCTTGTTCAGTGCGTTCGAGAGCTTCTTCATGCCCACCACCAGGTCCTTGATGCCGCGGTACGAGTCGTTGCTCTTTCCGTTCACCGACCAGACAATGCCATTCGTGAATGACTCGCCAGCGCTGACCTGCGCACGGCCCACCTCCTTGCCGCTCTTTGGGTCGGCGAGGTACACGTGGAAGTGGACCGAGGCCCGGCCCAGTTTCGCGATCGCTTCTTCATCCGTCCTGTCCATGCGACTGTTGGTTCCTCGGGTGAAAGTAGAACGAGCGCAGTTACGGAATACGCACCTCTATGGCACTTCCGCTTGACCGCTCAACGATACACGGACCCGGCGGACTGTCCATAGCCCACCTAGTGCACGCAGATATCCGTAGCCCCCTTGCCGAAGCCCGCCGTGGCCGTACCATCTGTGTTATCGGAGTACACGCCAGCGGCATTGCTCAAGGGCCCGTACAAGCCCGAGACCGTATGCACCTTCGTGCCATCGAACCAGATGCCGGCGCCAGCACTGAATTCGAATATCGTGTTCGGCGGGTTCGCCGTTCCGAAACTGCTGCTGTTCACCCAGTAGGTGGAGTAGCCTGCATCGCCCTCCGTGATGGAACTCCGTCCCACCACGTAGACATTGCCTCCCACCACGTGCAGGTCGCTCGCCATGCCACCATTCAGCGTGAGCGTCGACTTCGTACCATCGATCCAGCTGCAGGCTTGCAGGATGCCGGAGTCGTTCTCCTCGCCGCCGCACACGTACACCACGCCGTTCTCCACCTCGATGTCCGATGCTGCGGCGCTGTGCGTGCCATCGGTCAGTTCCACCAGCACACCGTCGTGCCAGTACACCGCCTTGCCATCCATTTCCCCGGACACATAGACACCGCTGGCATCCGCGAAGACACCGGTGGCAACGGCATCAGAGGATCCGTCGGTCAACGCCTGCTCGGCGCCATTGTGCCAGTGCGTCGCCACATCGTTCCCGCTCACCGGATGCCGTCGGCTACCCACCACGTGCACCTCGCCGTTGAACACGTCAACACCCGTAGCGGCATCGAATGGGCCGCTGGCGGCGGAAAGCGGCTGCACCGTGCCATCCACCCACAACACAGGGATGTTGAGCACGCTGCCTGCGAAATCCTGATAGCCTGCCACATACACATGGTCGTCGGTGACGGCGATCGCATTGGCCACCGCATCGCTTGAACCGTCGCTCAAATTGGTGCGCACGCCATCCTTCCAATAGCAGGCCTGCAAAAAGCTGCCCGGCTGGTCGTAGCCGACGATGTGGATGGACGCGCTGCCGCCGGTGCCGTTGCCACCGCCCCCCCCCGGAGAGTTCTTGTCATCGTCTTTCTTGCAAGCGGCCATGACCGCTAGACCCAGGCAGAGGAGGTGCAGGTGCTTCATGCCCTCAATATAGCGGCTTCCTAGGCCAAGCCATATCAGAAGCCGAGTAAGCGGTCGTTCAAACGGGTGAGCGGTGCGTGGAGTTGGCGGTAGAGCTTTCGAATGGCGCGCGTAGACCCCGGCGGATGAGCGAGGCAATGGCGCAGCGGGGTTAGGCGGGCGCCGTGCCTAGATTCAGTGGAGGGAAGCAAACCTTGCTGTGATCTGATCGCATGACCAAGCGGCCCTCGGCATCCACGAAGGCGACCAACGGTCCTCAGGCGATGCGGCCACCGGAATAGCGGCACGTGACGATACGGCTGGTCTGTTGGTAGTGGAACACCACTTCGGGCGAGACCTCGCCATTGGCGGAGTTGGTAACCGGGATGAAGCGGCGATCGTGGTAGTTGATCATGGGGTGTGGGCGGGCGGGTGAAGGGGCCCCGCCAAATGCGCGGGTGACCCGGCGGAGGTTGAGGAAAAGCCAGTTGGGGCTCTGAACGAAACCAAACATCTTTGCTAACCAGTCTAGACACTACATCAATGACATACAAGAGCGAAGTACGCGACAGTGTTAAGCAGGCACTTGCGGACAAGGTTGCTACTCAGAATTATGGCAAATACCTACGCCGCCTTTCCCTGAAGAAAGTACGTGGCTTCAGCGACCAACCCGTTGCCTTCGACTTTCCTGTCACCGCGATTGTTGGTCCCAATGGTGGTGGCAAAACGACCATTCTTGGAGCGGCCGGCATACTGTATAAGTCAGTAGGACCCCAACAATTCTTTGCCAAGAGCGGCGCTTTCGATGAAACCATGAAGGATTGGTCTATCGAATACGAAGCAATCGACCGCAGTGTTAGTACTAAGGAAACCATACGCCGCTCGGCTAACTTCCTAAATTTCAGATGGCGAAGAGACGCTTTGCAGCGCGAAGTATTGGTTTTTGGTGTCTCGCGAACCGTTCCAGCCGGTGAACGAGTTGAGATGAGAAAATTCGCGAAGACCGCGTTCTCAGTACCCCCTGAGCACGTGGTCGAACTATCTGAGGCTGTCAGGGATGCAGTGCAAAGAATCCTCGGTAAGAATATGGATGGTTTTAAGCTTATTCGGATTAATGACCAAGGTAGAGTGACGATGCTCTCAGGGCGGACTCCAGCCGGAACATCATATTCTGAGTTCCATTTTGGCGCCGGTGAGTCGAGCGTAATTCGAATGGTCATTCAGATTGAGGCAGCGGAGGAGCAGGCTTTGGTCCTTATCGAAGAAATCGAGAATGGGCTCCATCCCTTGGCTACTGTGCGCATGGTTGAATACTTGCTGGGCGTAGCGCAGAGGAAGAAGCTACAGGCAATCTTCACGACCCATTCTAATGAAGCCCTGCTGCCATTACCCACCAATGCAATCTGGGTTGCCACACAGGATCGGGTTTTCCAAGGTAAGCTAGACATTCATTCACTTCGTGCCATCACTGGACAAATCGAAGCTAGCCTTGTCATCTTTGTGGAAGATCAATTTGCCAAGCATTGGGTGCAATCTGCGCTTCGTACCGCAGAGAATGTTGCTGTTGATCACATACAAGTTCATGGAATGGAAGGGGATGGGACAGCGGTGAAGATTCATCTCGCGCATAATTTGAATCCGTCCGTCAGTACAAAGTCAGTTTGCCTGATTGATGGCGATTCCAAACAACAAGAGAACCATGCAGACTTGGTATTCCGGCTTCCAGGGGACATGCCTGAACGGTACCTCTATGATCGAGTAATGGACGCCTGGGATCGCGTTGGAGGGCGTCTATGCGTCGCGTTACTTCAGCCATTTGAAAGAAGCGAGCAAGTGAAGAACCAGATTCAAGATGTACGGATGTCCAACAGCGATGCTCATGTGCTCTACAGTCAGATTGGTGAGCGGCTAGGAC
>JACJZF010000008.1 GCA_020635725.1 Flavobacteriales bacterium | reverse complement strand
TACAACTTCGACACGCCCAACCTGGTATCCGGAGCGCCCGTGGTGCTTGAATTCAGCGGTGCGGCGCGCACCTTGAATAGCGGGGTGGTCACCAACTTCAGCAGCTTCAGCCTCAATTCGGGCGGCGCCTTCTCCACCAGCTTCAACGTGCAGGGGGTGGGCGCGAGCGGCACGGGGCCGGTGGGGCGCAACTTCAATCAGCAATTCACCTGGAATGCCAGCGGCAACACCGTGCCGCTCACCGTCACCTTCAATAAGTTCGATCCACTCACCTCCGTGGGCTGGATGAATTACCTGCGGATCAACTGCCTGCGCGAACTGCGCATGGCCGGCGACCAGATGGCTTTCCGCTCGTTCGCCTCCGTAGGGAACGGGGCTATCTCGGAGTTCGTGCTGGATCAGTCCACCGGGGTGCAGCGCATCTGGGACATCACCGATCCCACGGCCATCGGGCGTGTGGAGTTCGCCACGAGTGGTGCCACACGCACCTTTCGGCTGGCCACCGATACGCTGCGCCAGTTCATCGCCTTCAAGGATCAGAACTACCTCACCCCCACGCGCATCGGGCGGGTGAACAACCAGGACCTGCATGGCACGCCCTTGCCCATGGATCTGGTGATCGTGTGCCCGCCGGCCTTCAACGGGCCCGCGCAGCGCCTCGCTCAAGCACGCGCGAACGAGGGGCTCTCCGTGCTCATCACCACGCCGCAGCAGGTGTTCAACGAGTTCTCCTGCGGTGCCCGCGACGCCACGGCCATCAAGCGCTACATGCGCATGCTGTATGAGAAGGCCGATACCCCGGAGGAGATGCCCCGCTACCTGCTGCTCTTCGGCGATGGATCCTACAACAACATCTCCCTGGCCTTCAGCAACCAGAACTACATCCCCACCTACCAGACCGCCGATGCCATCGATTACGGCCGGTCCTACACCTCCGATGACTACTTCGGCCTGCTCGATCCCCTCGAGGGCGACTCCACGGCAGACCTGGTCGATATCGGCATCGGGCGCCTGATCGTGCACGACCTGAGCCAGGCCAATGAGGTGGTGGACAAGATCCTGGCCTACGACCAGAAGCTGCTCTTGAGCACCACCGTGGGCAGCTGCACCACCACCGGCGATGGCGGCATTGCCGATTGGCGCACCCATGTGCTCTTCGTGAGCGATGACCAGGAAGGCGATGGCTTCGAAGGCATCATTCACATGGACCAGAGCGATTTCCTCGCGCGGCGCGTGGAGACCGAGCACCCCTACCTGAACACGGAGAAGATCTACCTGGATGCCTATCAGCAGGTGACCACCCCGGGCGGCGAACGCTACCCGCAGGCCGTGATCGACCTGCGCGACAAGGTGCAGAAAGGCATGCTGCTGGTGAACTACGTGGGCCATGGCGGCGAGGTGGGCTGGGCGCATGAGCGCCTCTTGGATAACACCACCATCTCCAGCTGGACGAACAAGGACCGCATGCCTCTGTTCATGACCGCCACCTGCGAGTTCTCCCGGTGGGATGACCCCGGCCGCACCTCCGCCGGCGAGCTGGTGCTGCTCAATCCGAATGGCGGCGGCGTGGGCCTCTTCTCCACCACCCGCCTGGCGTACAGCAGCCAGAATTTCGCCCTTGCCCAGGACTTCTTCGACTACGTCTTCGAGGATGTGGACGAGATGGGCCGGGACCACCGCTTGGGCGATGTGTACCGCCGCACCAAACGCGCCATCGCCAGCGCGCAGGGCACCCTGCGCAACCACCGCAATTTCTCGCTCTTGGGCGACCCGAGCATGCGCCTGGCCCTGCCCAAGCACACCTTGCGCATCACCAGCTATACCGATACCCTGGGAACGGCCGTGGACACCTTGAAGGCGCTCTCGGTAGTGCGCATCAGCGGCTTCATTGACGATGGCTCTGGCAACCCGATGACCGATTTCAACGGCGTGGTGATCCCGCTCGTGTACGACAAGGAGCAGACCCAGTACACCTTGGCCAATGATGGCGGAAGCCCCTTCGCGTTCGGGTTGCGGAAGAACATCATCTACCGCGGCAAGGCCTCGGTCACCGCAGGCCAGTTCAGCTTCACCTTCGTGGTGCCGAAGGACATCAATTACCAGGTGGGGAACGGCCGCGTGGCGTGCTACGCCGAATCGATGAGCACCAATGCGCGCGGCTACGACAACGACCCGTTGGTAGGCGGCACCGCATCGGATGTGGCGCTGGATGAGCAGGGCCCCAGCATCGAGCTCTTCCTGAACGATGAGCGATTCGTGCGGGGCGGTATTACCAATGAGGATCCCTTGCTCTTCGCCAAGCTGTTCGATGAGAACGGCATCAACACGGTGGGCAGCAGCATCGGCCACGACCTGCTGGCCACCTTGGATGAGAACACCGAGCAGGCCATCGTGCTCAACGACCTGTACGAGGCCGACCTCGATACCTACAAGAGCGGGCAGGTGCGCTACCGCTTCAGCGACCTGGCCGAAGGCAGCCATGCGCTCCGGTTGAAGGCCTGGGACGCGTTCAATAATTCCTCGGAGACCACCACCGAATTCGTGGTGGCCCCGAGCGCCGAGCTGGCCTTGGCGCATGTGCTCAACTACCCCAACCCTTTCACCACCTTCACCCAGTTCTACTTCGAGCACAACCGGCCCTGCACCACCTTGGATGTGCAGCTGCAGGTGTTCACCGTGGCCGGGCGCCTGGTGAAGACCATCAATCAACAGGTGCTCTGCGATGGATTCCGGGGCGAGCCGCTGGCCTGGGACGGACGGGATGATTTCGGCGATAAACTGGGCCGAGGCGCCTACGTGTACCACCTGCTGGTGGCCACGCCCGATGGAGAGAAGGCCGATAAGTTCGAGAAGCTCGTGATCCTGCGGTAGTTGCACAATAAGCCCTGTCCTTCCCGCGTATATTCGCAGCCCTTTTCCCACGACCCGTCCAGTCTATGATGAAGTCCCTGTCCGCCGTCCGGTCCACCGCAATCCTGGCTTCGGTGCTGCATACGCTCGCTGGCCTCGGACAGGGCTCGGTCAGCACCAATTGCATCAACCAGCTCACCGGGCAGGACTGCAAGCAGGGTGTGCTGAACACCATCACCACGGCGGTGCCCTTCCTGCTCATCTCGGTCGATAGCCGGGCCGGCGGCATGGGCGATGCAGGCGTGGCGGTCTCCCCCGATGCCAACTCCATCCACTGGAACCCCTCGAAGCTGGCCTTCGCGGAGAACGATGGGGAGTTCATGATGAGCTACAGCCCCTGGCTGCGCAACCTGGTGCCGGACATGAGCCTGGCTTACCTCGCGGGCTACAAGCGGCTCTCGAACAAGCGCAGCGCCATCGGCGGCTCGCTCCGCTACTTCAATCTGGGCAGCATCACCTTCACGAACATCGATGGCACCACCATCCGCGATTTCAAGCCCGCGGAGTTCGCCGTGGACCTGGCCTTCGCGCAGCAGTTCGGCGACAATTTCTCTGGTGGCGTGGCCATCCGTTACATCAACAGCAACCTCACGGGCGGCATCAGCGTGCAGGGCGCCGGACAGAGCAAGGCTGGTCAGTCGGTGGCCGCCGATGTCTCGTTCTACTACCGGAAGAACGACATCCGCCTGGGAGATAACAAGGATGCCCAGTTCGCCTTCGGCCTGAACATCTCGAACGTAGGTGCCAAGATGGCCTACACCAGCTCCTCCAACAAGGATTTCATCCCGATGAACCTGCGCATCGGGCCCTCCTTCACCGTGGAGCTCGACCAGTACAACAAGGTCACCTTCAACATGGACGCCAACAAGCTGCTGGTGCCCACCCCGCCGGTGTACTACCCGGATAACCGTATCGATCCAGTGACCAATGAGCGCGCCGTGGTCAGCGGTCGCAACCCCAACGTGGGCGTGGCCGAAGGCATCTTCGGCAGCTTCACCGATGCCCCCGGCGTGGTGATCCAGAACGACGACAGCACCTACAGCGTGCTCGCCGGCAGCAAATGGCGCGAGGAATTGCGCGAGATCAACCTCGCAGGCGGCTTCGAGTACTGGTACGCCGATCAGTTCGCCTTCCGCACGGGCTACTTCTGGGAGCACTACACCAAGGGCAACCGCAAGTACTTCACGCTGGGCGCCGGCGTGCGTTACAGCAAGTTCGCGCTGGACATGAGCTACCTGATCGCGAACACCCAGCGCAGCCCGCTGGCCAATACCCTGCGCTTCACGCTGGGCTTCATGTTCGACGGCAAGGGCCAGAAGAAGAAAGAGGAATGAGCGCCGCCGGCCCCGCGTTCCGTGTGGGCTTCGGCTTCGACGTGCATCGCTTGAGCCCCGGCCGGGAGCTATGGCTGGGCGGCATCCGCATCGATCACGAGACCGGCCTCGATGGCCATTCCGATGCCGATGTGCTGCTGCACGCGGTATGCGATGCCCTGCTCGGCGCGCTGGCACTGGGCGATATCGGGCAGCATTTCCCGAACACCGATCCCGCGTGGAAAGGCGCGGACAGCAAGCAACTGCTCCGAGCGGTGGTGGAGCTGGTGCACCAGGGCGGCTGGCGGGTCGGCAACGTGGATTGCACGCTGGTGATGGAGCGGCCCAAGGTGATGCGGCACGCACCGGCCATGCGCGCTGCGCTGGCGCCCTTGCTCGGTGTGGAAGAGGATGCCGTGAGCATCAAGGCCACCACCAATGAGCGCTTGGGCTATGTGGGGCGGGAGGAAGGAGCCTGCGCCTACGCCGTGGCCACCGTGTGGAAGGCCTGACAGCGGCTAGTCGTCGCCATCGTCCGCCGGCATCTCGATGAAACCGGCGTGGTCCTGCTCATCCTCGTAGTAGAACACGCGCAGCTGGGCGGTGTCGCGCAACAGATCAATGCGGCCCACCTCCACGCGCGAGACCTTCACGCCTAAGCGCGTGTGCAGGTCGTCGAACAGCTGCCTCCGGTTCTCCGGCTTGATCAGTTCGATGCGCTCGTAGATGATCTGGCGCATGGCCTCATGCCGCGTGAGCCACAGGTGCTCGAGCGCATAAGCCACAAGCAGGATCATGGCATTGGTGAAGAGCAGCTCCACAAGGCTCACCTTCTTGCCGAACAGCGCGTTGACCACCGCCACGGCGATCACCGCCAGCAGATAGGTCATGTCCTTGATGCTGATCTGCTCGGTGCGGTAGCGCAGGATGCTGAAGATGGCGAAGAGGCCGAAGGCGAACCCCGTGCTCAGCTTCACGCTGTTGAGCAGGCCGCATAAGAAGAAGATCAGAACGTTGAAGAGGAAGTAGGTGAAGAGGAAGTCCTTCTTCCGGTGGATGGGATAATAGATCACCCGGATCAGCAGGAAGAGCACGGAGAGATTCAGGCCGAACTTGAAGAGCAGCTCCAGGAAGTCCTTATGGTAGATTTTCCAGCCGAGGATCTCAGGCATCGTTGGGTTGGTGTTTCGCGGCCTTGCGCAGGCGACGGAGTTTCAGGAGCACCGGCTTGAAGGCATTGTGCTTCACAGGGCGCTGCAAGGTGAGCATACCGATGCAATACTTGCTCATGCCGGAGGGGCGCTCGCCCATGGCACGCATCAGCCGGACGAAGGCCGAGGAGCGATCGGCGCGCTCCTGCTTGAGCTCGGCCACCACGATGCCGCCCAGTTCACCGCTGGCCTGAGGATCGGAGAAACGCAGCCCGATATCCATGGTGAGCCGCTCCGGGCGGTCCTTGGCCACGAAGGTGTACCGTGTGAAATGGTTCCATAGGACCGGACGGAACTCATCCCTGCTTCCCTCCGCTTCCTGCACGAAGCGCAGCAGTTCACCGTGGAGCTCGTCGGGGATGGCCTCCACGCGCAACCGCCGCTTGTCCGTGCGCCCTCGGCCGGTCTTCCGCTTCACCTCCAGGTAGATCAGGCCGCTGCCGATGTACTCGCGGAAGCGCACCTTGCTCCGGAAGGTCCGCTTGTTGTGGTGGTCGCGGTAATGGCGCAAGTCCGGTGTGTCGAAGTAGAGGCTGCGGTACTCGGTGCCGCGCTTGCCATCCACCTCCAGCAGCCGGTAATCCGCGGCCATGGCTGAGAGCAGGCCCGGCAGTTCGGTCTCAGCGAAGACGTATTTGGTATCCACCCGATCCTGCAGCTTCACGCCATCCATCTCGGCCAGGGTGATGGGCTGGAAACGGGCGAAGGCCTGAGGGAGGTCCATGGCGGAATGCCGCGAAACTAACGGAAGGCGAACGTTAGGATGTCCTTAACCCTTCATGGTTCAAGTACATTCGCCCTCCTTTTCAGCCCCCGCGTGGAACGGCCCCAACAGCACATCTTCAGCTTCCGCCGGCTGCGAACCGCTGATCTCGGGGAGTCTGACCGCGCCTTGGTGCACGCGGCTGGTGAAGCCGCCCAGCGAGCCTACGCGCCGTATTCGAACTTCCTCGTAGGGGCCGCTGCCCGTATGGATGATGGTTCGGTGGTGGAGGGCAACAACCAAGAGAACGCGTCTTTCCCGGCGGGCATCTGCGCGGAGCGCACGGCGCTGCATGCCGCGCTCTCGGCGCGTCCATCGGCGCGTGTGGAGACCATGGCCGTGATGGTGCCGCAGGTCGAGGGCGATGAGCCGGTGTCGCCGTGCGGGATCTGCCGGCAGGCCTTGCTCGAGCAGGAGAGTCGCCAAGGCGCTCCCTTACGCGTGATCCTCGCCACGGCCAGCGGCCATGCCATCGTGATCGAGCGGGCCTCTGACCTGCTCCCGCTGTATTTCGACCGCTCCTTCCTCAAGCCCTAAGACCCGGCCGCCGTTGATGGGCCGGTCTATATTTGTCCGGCTCCACTGAGCCTTTGCTAATGACCACCAAGACCGCCACCCGCAAGACCGATTCCCAGGAGCAGTCATTCGACAAGGAGACCTACCTGCGCTGGTTCAAAGACATGGTGCTCATGCGGCGCTTCGAGGAGAAGTGCGGCCAGCTCTATACCATGCAGAAGTTCGGCGGGTTCTGCCACCTCTACATCGGTCAGGAGGCCGTGCTCGCGGGCATGGTCACCGCCATCCGCAAGACCGATCGCATCATCACCGGCTACCGTGACCATTGCCACCCGCTGGTACTTGGCGAGTCGCCCAAGCGTGTCATGGCCGAGCTCTACGGCAAGACCACCGGCACCAGCAAGGGCAAGGGCGGTAGCATGCACTACTTCGACAAGGAGCGCAACCTCTTCGGCGGCCACGGCATCGTAGGCGGGCAGATCGGGCTCGGAGCCGGCATCGCCTTCGCCGACAAGTACCGCGGCGAGGACCACGCCACCCTGTGCATGTTCGGCGACGGCGCCGCGCGCCAGGGCATCCTGCATGAGACCTTCAACATGGCCATGACCTGGAAGCTCCCGGTGATCTTCATCATCGAGAACAACCACTACGCTATGGGCACCAGCGTGGCGCGCACCAGCAACGTGCACGACCTGAGCACCTTGGGCGAGAGCTACGACATGCCCGGCCTGGCCGTGGATGGCATGAGCTGCGAAGAGGTGCACAACGCCATCGCCAAGGCCTGCGCCCACGTGCGGGAGGGTAAAGGCCCCATCCTGCTCGACATCCGCACCTACCGGTACAAGGGGCACAGCATGAGCGACCCGCAGAAGTACCGCACCAAAGAGGAAGTGGAGCAGTACAAGCAGCAGGACCCCATCGAGCACGTGCGCGCCAGATTGCTGGAGAAGAAGTGGGCGAAGGAGGCCGAGCTCGATGCGATCGATGAGGCCGCGAAGAAGGCGGTGGAAGAAGCGGTGAAATTCGCGGAGGAGAGCCCGACACCGGATGTCTCCGCGCTGTACGAGGATGTGTACGCCACCCCGGATTACCCGTTCGAGAAGGATTGACCAAACGACCCGCGCGAGCGGAGCACAAGCATGGCCGAGATCGTACGCATGCCAAAACTGAGCGACACCATGACCGAGGGCGTGGTGAGCGCGTGGCACAAGAAGGTGGGTGACAAGGTGAAGAGCGGCGAGGTGCTCGCTGAGATCGAGACCGACAAGGCCACCATGGAGTTCGAAAGCTTCACCGATGGTGTGCTGCTGCACATCGGGGTGGAGAAAGGCAAGGCCGCTCCCGTGGATAGCGTGCTGGCCGTGCTCGGCAAGGAGGGTGAGGATATCACCGCGCTGCTCGCCGATGCTGCGAAGCAGGTGCCGGAGAAAGCCGAGGCAGCGAAGACCGAAGCGGCCGCCAAGCCGAAGGCCGAAGAGAAGGCTCCCGAGGCCAAGGCCGCCGCGTCCGCTCCGAAAGCCGCGCCCGCCGCACCGAAACCGGCCGCCGCGCCACCGAACGGCCATGCCGCGAATGGCGGCCGCGTGAAGGCCAGTCCGCTCGCGAAGCACTTGGCGGAAGAGAAGGGCATCGACATCAGCCGGGTGCGTGGCAGCGGCCCTGATGGCCGCGTGGTGAAGCAGGATGTGGAGGATTACCAAGGCGGCGGCATGGGCTACCGCGCCCCGCAGGTCGAATCGTACACCGAGGTGGAGGTGAGCCAGATGCGCAAGACCATCGCGCGTCGATTGGCCGAGAGCAAGTTCAGCGCGCCGCACTTCTACCTCACCATCGAGATCGATATGTCGCGGGCCATGGCTGTGCGCGAGGCCGTGAACAAGCGGATCGCGCCGGACAAGATCTCCTTCAATGATCTGGTGATCAAAGGCGTGGCGGTGGCCTTGAAGCAGCACCCGAAGGTGAACAGCAGCTGGCTCGGCGACCGCATCCGCTTCAACGAGCATGTGCACATCGGCGTGGCCGTGGCGGTGGAAGAGGGCCTGCTGGTGCCGGTGGTGCGATTCGCCGATGGCAAGCCCTTGCGCACCATCGGTGCCGAGGTGCGCGATTACGCCAAGCGTGCCAAGGAGAAGAAGCTGCAGCCGCAGGATTGGGAAGGCAACACCTTCACCATCTCCAACCTCGGCATGTTCGGCATCGAGGAGTTCACCGCCATCATCAACCCACCCGATGCATGCATCCTCGCCGTGGGCGGCATCATGGAGAAGCCCGTGGTGCGCAACGGCGCGATTGTGCCGGGCCACACCATGAAGGTGACCCTGAGCTGCGACCACCGCGTGGTGGATGGCGCCACCGGCGCGGCCTTCCTCAATACCTTCAAGGATCTGATGGAGGAGCCGGCGCTAATGCTGGGTGAGGGCGCGATCTGAGGATCATGCGGCCGACGTTCCTCGTCATCGGCCAGTTCACCTGCATCGCGCTGATTCTTTTCGGCGGCGATTTGGATCTGTCCATTCTGGCGTGGTGCTTCTTCGGCCTCGGGCTCATGATCTTCCTCTGGGCAGCGGCCTCGCTGGGCACAGCGAACTTCACCGTGATGCCTGACCCTCGCGCCGGTGGGGCCTTCACGCAACGCGGCATCTATCGCTTCCTCCGGCATCCCATGTACACCGCCGTGATGGTGTGCGGTGGCGCGATCACTTGGGGCTCACCGACTCCTTTGCGCATCACGGCTCTTGCGGTCTGCGGCATCGTGCTGGTCATGAAGATCGGCTACGAGGAGAAGCAGCTCAGCATGCGTTATCCGGAATACGCGGATAGTATGAAGGGTGTGGCGCGGGTGCTCCCCTTCATTTGGTAACCAACGGCGCGTACTGCGATGCGGGCAGGTCGAAGAAGCGCTTGTTCACGCGCTCCGGCTCGATCACGTCCCAGCATCGGAGCACCAGCTTGTCGAGTTTCTCGGTAACACCGGGGCAGTCGAAATCGTCGGTGGTGATCACGGAGATGGCTTGGTCGGGGCCTTGCCGTGCCGAGAGCAGCAAGGTCTCCACACCGGGGCTCCAGTAAGGTGCCACCCGGTCGTCCGCTGTGCCGAAGGAGATGCCGTGCGGGTCGATGATGGCTTTGCGCAGCTGCTCATCCTTCGCTTGCTGGATAAGCTGCTCCAGCCACGCGGTCCGCGCGGTGTAGTATGGCGCGATGCGTTCCGCCTCGGCGATGCGGTAGGCGAAACCGAGCATCACCAGGGTCAGGATCGCTGGCCGCCAGGGGAGCATGGCCCAGCAGGAGGAGAAAAGCACCAGCACGGTCCAAGCAGCGAAGCCGAAATCGACCTGTTCGTGGTAGCGGTCGTGCGGCGCATCAGGCAGGTAGAGTCCGGTAAGGATGTAGAGCACCACGATGCCGGACAGGTGGATGATCAGTGGTCGCCATTGACGGGCGCGAGCGAGAATGATGGCTGCTGTCGCTGCGAGCGCGAGCACATCGGGATCATGCTGAACGAAACGACGTGCCTCATGCCAGAGCTGCTGCGGCGCGAGCAATCGGAGTGGCGCGAAGGAGATGAGGCGCTTCGCGAAGCCGAGCTGCGCGGATTCGTACACGCTCATGCCGTACCAGCGCAGCACCGCGAAGAGAAGGGCAGCGAGCAGCAGGGGCAAGAGCATGGGGCGTCGGTCGCGCGGATCCAGCAGCGCGAGCATGCCGAGCAGAAGCAGCCAGGCCATAGGGTGACTGCTGAGCGCTAGGATGAAGAGCATCAGTGCCAGCAACAGCTTGATGCGACCGTTCAGCAGGGCATTGACGACGACCGCGTGCAGCAGGATGATGAGGCCGGTGCCGTAGTACAGTTCGAACACGGGGCAGAACAGGCCGTGGGTGAGGCCGATGAGCTGCGAGGCGGCCAGGGCGAGGGCCGCGCGCTCATCCTTCAGCACGTATAGCGCGAAGCACATGGTCAGGACGAGGAAGATCACATTCGCCAGGGAGTGCGCCAGGATCGCGGCTGACATCGGGGAGTCGCTCATCGCCCCAAGCAGGGCGGGCCATTCCGCCAAGGCAAGCACCCAGCGCCCATGCTCGATGTGGAACCCGAGATCATTGATCGTCCAGAAGAGATAGTAGCCACTGTCCGCGTAGAGGCGCTCATCCGCGAAGCGCAGGGCGAAGGCTGCGAGGTAGGCCAGCACGCCGATGCACAGCCCGATGGTGGTCCAGCGCAAGGTGCGATTCGCGCTCATCGGGACGGCTCGGCAGGGAGCGGGACATAGCGGCCGTGAGGAGGGGAGAACCAACGCTCATCGAGCCACCGCGCGGGTACGATGTCCCAGCAGCGGAAGACCAGCTCATCGAGCCCCTGCGCCACACCCGGGCATTGCAGGTCCTGCGTGCCGATGACCGAAACAGTGGAAGACCGGGATTCCGTGGCGGAGAGCAGCAGGCTCTCGACCGGCAGCGACCAGCCTGCCTCAATCGCATGATCGGCCGGGCCGAAGTACACCGGTGTGGTGACGATGGCCTTGGTCAGATGGTGCTGCTGCGCGAGCGTTATCTGCTGCTTGATCCACGCGGTGCGCTCCTGGTAGAACGGAGCCAGGCGCTCGGCCTCGACCACGCGATAACCCAAGATGAGCGCCATCAGCGTGATGAGCACAGCATGTCTCTTGCCGCTCCAATCGACGAAGAAGGTGAGCATGAGAGTCAACCACGCCACCACCGGGAAGTTGAGCTGCTCGCGGTACCGGTCGTGCAGGAAGCCGGGCTCTTTCAGCAGGATGAGCCCCGTGGCGGTGAGGAGGAACGCGATGATGAAGGCCGCCTGCCAACCCTGCCGTTGACGGAAGAGGAGCACCATGGTCACCAGCGCGAGCAGCAATGCATCCGGATAGTGAAGGGAAACGTACGCGAACGCATCGCCCCAGGTGTCGGGTCGCAGCCAAGCAGCCAGCGCATGGGCATCGAGCCTTTTCACGAAGGCCAGGTGATCCTTCTCATACGCCGACAGGGTGAATGCATGCACCGTGAGCTGCGCGATGAGCACCAGGCCCAGGGTGAGCGATTGCTTCCGTTCGAGCCGATCGAGATGCAGGATGATGATCCCGGCGAGCAGTGCGGCGGCGAAGAGATGACTGCTGGCGATGAGCAGCAGCAGCGCCACCAGCGCGATCATGCGGTAAGGCTCACGAGCGGCCGTTGAGCGAAGCAGTGCCACGAAGAGCACCAGCAGGTCGGCGGCGAAGTACAGTTCGAAGACCGGGCAGAAGAGTCCGTCGGAGAGCCCGATCACATGCAGCAGCGCGATGGCGATCACGGCGCGGGCGTCGCGCAGCGCGAATCCGGCGATCAGCATGGCGATCGCCATCCACAGCACGTTGGCGAGCGATTGGAGGAGGATCAGCGCGCGCAGGCTCAGGCCCAGCTTCGCGCCGAGCCACGCGGGGAGCTGCGCGAGCGCGAGCACCCATCGGCCGTGCTCGATGCGGAAGGCACCCTCGTTGATCACGCGTGCCAGGTAGTAGCCGCTGTCGGCGTAGAGGCGTTCTTCAGCGAAGCGCCAGGCGAATACCGCTAGGTAGGCCAGCACCACGCCGCCGATGACCCAGGCCATCCGCCGATGCTCCGGGGCAGGTGCCGCGATTGATCCGTTGGCCATCGCATCAAAGTAAGCGGTGCGCGGCGCATGGTACTTTTCACCCGTGCAGGACCTGCTGGAGAGCCCGATCGAATTCCTCAAAGGCGTGGGGCCCCAACGCGGCGAGCTGCTGCGCAAGGAGCTCGGCATCGGCACCTTCCGCGACCTGCTGCTCCATTTTCCTTTCCGGTACATCGATCGCAGCCGCTTCCACACGGCGCGGGATCTGGCGGCGCAGGTGGAGGAGCACAGCCAGGTGCAGTTGCGCGGCCGCATTGGCCAGTGGCGCATGGTGGGCGAGAAGCAGGGCCGTCGCATGACCGCCACCTTCACCGATGCCACGGGCAGCGTGGAGCTCGTGTGGTTCAAGGGCCTGAAGTGGCTGCAGCAGTCGCTCAAGACGGGCGAGGAGTACATCGTCTTCGGCCGGCCCGGCAGCTTCAAGGGCAAGGTGAACATGCCGCATCCGGAGCTCGAGCTGGCCGCAACTTGGGACCAAGGCCTCGATGCCGCTCTGCAGCCGGTGTACAGCACCACGGAGAAGCTCGCCGCGAAGGGCCTCACCAGCCGCGCCATCTGGAAGCTGCTGAAGGCCCTGCTGCCGCAAACATCCGGTTTGATTCCCGAGACGCTCGGCCAGGAGCACGTGCAATGGCTGGGTGGCATCTCGCGCGAGGAGGCTTTCCGCCAGGTGCATGCGCCATTAGACGCGCAGCAGCTGGAGCTCGCGCGAAGACGACTGAAGTTCGAGGAGCTCTTCTTCATCCAGCTGGCGTTGCTGAAGCAGAAGCAGCTCACCCAGCAGAGCGTCCGCGGCCATGTGTTCGCGCGCGTGGGCGAACGGCTCAATCAGTTCTACGCCGAGCAGCTGCCCTTCGAGCTCACCGGCGCGCAGAAACGCGTGGTGAAGGAGATCCGCAAGGACATGGCCGATGGGCGCCAGATGAACCGCCTGCTGCAGGGCGATGTGGGCAGCGGCAAGACCCTGGTGGGGCTGCTCAGCATGCTCATCGCGCTGGACAATGGCTACCAGGCCGCGCTCATGGCGCCCACGGAGATCCTCGCGCAGCAGCACTTCGCCACCATCACACGCATGCTCGGCGATATGCCCGTGGTGGTGCGCCTGCTCACGGGCAGCACCAAACAAGGCGAGCGCAAGAGCCTGCTCACCGCGCTGCGCATGGGCGAGGTGCACATCATCGTGGGCACGCATGCCCTGCTGGAGGACCGTGTGGTCTTCGATCGCCTGGGCCTGGTGGTGATCGATGAGCAGCACCGCTTCGGCGTGGCGCAGCGCGCGCGCCTCTGGGCCAAGAGCGAGGTGCCGCCGCATGTGCTGGTGATGACCGCCACGCCCATCCCGCGCACGCTGGCCATGACGATCTACGGCGACCTGGAGACCAGCGTGATCGATGAGCTCCCGCCGGGCCGCAAGCCCATCCGCACCGTGCACCGCTTCGATGGCGCGCGCAACGCCGTGTTCGGCTTCCTGGAGGAGGAGATGGAGAAGGGCCGTCAGGTGTACGTGGTGTACCCCTTGATCGAGGAGAGCGAGAAGATGGACCTGAAGCACGTGATGGATGGCTTCGAGAGCCTGAGCCGGCGCTTCCCGCTGCCCCGCTACGCGGTGGGCATCGTGCACGGGCGCATGGATCATGAGACGAAGGACTACGAGATGGCGCGCTTCAAGAAGGGTGAGACCAACGTGCTGGTGAGCACCACGGTGATCGAGGTGGGCGTGGACGTGCCGAACGCCAGCGTGATGGTGATCGAGAACGCCGAGCGCTTCGGCCTGAGCCAGCTGCACCAGCTGCGTGGCCGCGTGGGACGGGGCGCCGAGCAGAGCTATTGCATCCTGATGACCGGCGACAAGCTCTCGCAGGACGCGCGCACACGGCTGGCCACCATGGTGCGCACCAACGATGGCTTCGAGATCGCCGAGGCCGACCTGCGCTTGCGCGGCCCTGGCGACCTCATGGGCACGCAGCAGAGCGGTATCCCGCAATTGCGCATCGCCGACCTGGTAGAGGATGCCGAGCTCCTGGCCAGCGCCCGGCAGGCCGCGCAGCGCGTGCTCGATGAGGACCCGGCCTTGCAGGAGCCACGACATGCGCCCATCGCCCGGGCCATGCGCGAGCGCAAGGACGATGTGGCCTGGGGGCGGATCAGCTGATGCTCACGTGTTGAGCGCGGCGCGGCGGCGCACCTCCTCAGGGTCGAGCACATGCCGCAGGCAGCCGCGCGCGATCAGGTATTGCGCGGCGGCGTAGGTGAGCAGCACGGACCAGGAGGCATGGTCCACCACGCGCACGAAACGGTGCGTGGCCAGGATGCTGTCGCTGGTGATGAAGAGCAGCGCGCCGGCCATCACCATGATGAAGCTGGGCAGGTAGGTGCGGCCGAATCGCAACGCGGCCGCTACGCCCATGAGCGTGATGGCCACCGCATAGATGCCCACCGGCACCAGCAAGGTCTCATCGGCATGGTCGAGCAGGTCCAGCCCGAAGATGACGCCGTAGGTGATGATGATCGCCGACATGAACAGGCCGATGAGCAAGCCCGGGCTGTTGCCCGCATCGGCGATGTTCTGCGCGAACCCGAGGGTGTAGCACATCTGGGCGATCAGGAAGGCGCCCAGTCCGATGAGGAAGTAGAATTGGTCCACGTGGTCGAACATGAGCGCCAGGTCGCCCAGCAGCGAGAAGAACAGCCCGGCCTGGATCAGCAAGGTGAAGCGGTCCCCGAAGCGCCGACTGTTGAAGAAGAACCAGCTCCCGAGCACCACCATCATCAGCGGCTTGCACACGTAAACCAGGTCGTGCATGCCCCGGCGCTCCCCGATGATGGTGCCGAGCGTGGCCGCCGCGTAAACCACGCCGTTGATGAGGTTGCTGCGCTTGATATCCATCGGAGTGCGGCGGCAAGTTAGGCGCCACCGGCACGTGCGCTGCGGAACACGATCGCTTCCACGCCGCGATGCACCGTGCGCTTCCCAGGTCTCATGCCGTTGCGCAGGGCCACGGCTTGGCTCTTGGTATTACCGGGGTCGATCAGGGAGATCACCGATGGCGCGAGATCCCGCTCTTCGGCGAAACGCCTGCACGCCGCGGCAGCCTCGGTGGCGTAGCCCTTGCCCCGGCAGTCCGGCAACAAGTGGTAGCCGATCTCCAGTTCCTGCACGCCATCCACCTCCTGCGTGAGCAGGCCGCATTGGCCCACGGGTTCGCCGGTGCTCAGCAGTTCCAACGCGTGCAGCCCGCTGCCATCGCGCGCATAGCGATCGAGCGATCGTTGGATCATCAGTGCGCAATCCTCCGCGTTGCCTTGTCGGAAGGGCATGAAGCGGATGGCTTCTGAGTCACTGATGTACGCCATCCACCATGCGGTATCGGCCGCGGTGAGCGGACGGAAGCGCAGTCGTTCGGTACGCAGGCCGAGCAGCGAAGGGATGGGCAATCGGATCATCGGGAGGGGGCGAGCGCCGCACGCGCGATCAACAGATGGGCCAGCGTGAGCAGCACCAGCGCGCCTGTGGCCGAAACGCGCCATGCCGGCGAAGGAATGAAGGACATGGAGAAGAGCAGAAGACCTGCGACCATCACGCGCAGCGCTTCGCTCCAGAGCGCCCAAGGCCGCGCATCGAGGAGCACGCCCAGATCCATCAGCCACCACACGATCAGCGCGGCGATGAGCCACTGGTCCAGCGCCTGCATGCGCTGTTGCTGGAAGAGGAAGTAGGTGGTGAGCCCGAGCATCAACACGAACTGCAGGGCCACGTAGCCGATCAGCGCGCGCGGCACCGCCACATCGAACTTCCGGTACGTCGCGCTGTCCTTCGCTTTCGGCCCCTCGAACCCGCCGAGGTAGACCGGCCGCCAGCCCGGTGGCTTCAGGAAGACCTTCACCCTATCCGACCATGATCGGCAACGCCGGGCCAGCTTCATGAGGTCGCCCCAGTAGTGGAAGTTCGCTGTGAGCGGATCCCAGGTGCGCAGCGGAGCGGTGATGCCGTAGAAGGGCTCCTCCTCCTCGCGTTGATAGGTG
The DNA here is from genome assembly GCA_020635725.1 of Flavobacteriales bacterium. Lineage (GTDB taxonomy): Bacteria > Bacteroidota > Bacteroidia > Flavobacteriales_F > PHOS-HE28 > PHOS-HE28. Next base: position 180,588 of record JACJZF010000008.1, on the reverse strand, counting down.
CCGAAGAGGCGGTCCCAGATGATCAGGGTGCCCGCGTGGTTGCGGTCGATGTATTTCGGATCGCTGCCGTGGTGAACGCGATGGTTGCTCGGCGTGTTCAGGATCGCTTCGAGCGGACCCAGGCGCCCGATCGCCTTGGTATGGATCCAGAACTGGTACAGCGTGACGAAGGCGCCCACGGTGAGGATCACCAACGGATGCACCCCCAGCAACGCGATGGGCACGTAGAACCAGAAGCTGAAGAGCCCTTGCCACCAGCTCTGCCGCAGCGCCACGCTCAGGTTGTACTCCTCGCTCTGGTGGTGCACCACATGGGCCGCCCACAGGAAGTTCACCTCGTGGCTGAGTCGGTGGAACCAGTAGTAGAGCAGGTCCACGAACAAGAAGGTGAGCAGCCAGGTGACCGGGGTCGAAGGCAGCGTGAAGAGGCGCCAGTGATCGTACACGGCCAGGTAGATGGCCAGGATCCCGGCCTTGGTGAAGGCCCCTACCACCTGCGAGCCGATGCCACAGCCCATGTTGGCCACGAAATCGTTGAAGCGGTACACCTTACGCTGCGACCAGGCGCTCCAGGCCAATTCCAGCCCCATGAGCAGGAAGAAGAGCGGGATGGCGAGGACGATGTATTCCACGGCCCCGCGAAGGTACCGGCAGGTATCTTCGCCGACCTTCAAACCGCCATGCGCATCTCCTGGAACTGGCTCAAGCAGCACGTCGAAACGGACCTCAGCCCGCAGCAGGCGGCCGCTGTGCTCACCAGCACGGGGCTTGAAGTGGAGAGCGTGGAGGCGCATGAGCCGGTGAAGGGCATGCTGGAAGGCGTGGTGGTGGGCGAGGTGCTCGAGTGCGCGAAGCACCCGGATGCGGACCGGCTCAGCCTGACCGTGGTGTATGTGGGCCAGGGAGAGCCGCTACGGATCGTATGCGGCGCGCCGAACGTGGCGGCCGGGCAGAAGGTGCTGGTGGCCACCGTGGGCACCACGCTCTGGATGCACGATGGCGGAAGCCTGGTGATCAAGAAGAGCAAGATCCGTGGGCAGGAGAGCGCAGGCATGATCTGCGCGGAGGATGAACTGGGCCTGGGTCAGAGCCACGATGGCATCCTGGTGCTCGATGCGGAGGCCGTCCCCGGTAATCCTGCCGCGCGGCAGCTCGGCGTCGTGAGCGACCATGTGCTGGAGATCGGCCTCACCCCGAACCGGACCGATGCCATGTGCCATGTCGGCGTGGCGCGCGACCTGATCGCGGCCGTGAACTACCGCGAGGGGAGCGCCTTGGAACTGCGCCTGCCCGATGTGAGCGGCTACGCGCAGGATGATGATGCGCGCGCCACACCGGTGGAGGTGAAGGATGCGCTGGCCTGTCCGCGCTATTGCGGTGTAACGCTCACGCAGGTGAAAGTGGGCCCGTCGCCGAAGTGGCTGCAGGACCGCTTGCTGGCCATCGGCCTAAAGCCGATCAACAACGTGGTGGACGTGACCAACTACGTGCAGCACGAACTCGGGCAGCCGCTTCACGCCTTCGACGCGGATCAGTTGGCCGGGCACCGCATCGTGGTGCGCAAGGCGCGCGCCGATGAGCCGTTCATCACGCTCGATGGCAAGGAGCGGAGATTGCACGCGGACGACCTGGTGATCGCCGATGAGTCCGCGCCCGCATGCATCGCCGGCGTCTTCGGCGGAGAGCGGAGCGGCGTTACCGCCACCACCACGGCGGTGTTCCTGGAGAGCGCCTGTTTCGATGCCTCTACGATCCGCCGGACGGCCCGCCGCCATGCGCTCAGCACCGATGCCTCTTTCCGTTTCGAGCGCGGCGCGGATCCGGAGATCACGTTGTTCGCCCTGAAGCGCGCCGCCCTGCTCTTGAAGGAAGTCGCCGGCGCGCGGGTCTCCTCGGGCATCACCGATATCGATCACGGCCGCAAGAGCCGCACCGAGGTGAGGCTCCGGTTCGAGCAGGTCGAGCGGCTCACGGGCATCGCCATCGCCGCCGATGACATCGTGAAAGCGCTCGAGCTCCTCGACTTCCGCGTGCTGGAGCGCGATGCGAAGGGCCTGCTCGTGCAGGTGCCCACGAACCGTGTCGATGTTCATCGTCCAGCGGATGTGATCGAGGAAGTGCTGCGGATTCATGGCTTCGACCGCGTGCCGCTGCCTGCGCGGCTCCTGGTGCCGCCCGTGGTGTACGATGCCCTCACGCTGGAATCGCTGCGTCGAACGACCGGTGCGCACCTGGCGGCCTGTGGCTTCCGGGAGATCATGACCCCTTCGCTCGTGAGCGCGGAGCTCATGGCCGGGAGCAACGCCAACGCGGGCGACGCTCTGATCCGACTGAGCAACCCCCTGAGCTCGGAGCTGGATGCCTTGCGGCCGACCATGCTCTTCGGGGCGCTGCAGGCCGTGGCGCACAACATCAATCGGCAGCAGCGCGATCTGCGCCTGTTCGAGCGAGGGCGCGTGTACACGGTGAACGGGAACGAGCGCGCCGAACGAGAGACCTTGGCGATCACTCTCACCGGACATGAAGGCATGGAGAGCTGGCGCGCCAAGAGGCGGCCTGCTGACCGCGCCGACGGACAAGCCGAGATCGAATCGCTCCTTGCGGCGCTAGGGCTGCTTCAGGATGCGAGGTGGAAGGACCACGAGCACCCCTTGCTGGATGCCTGTGCGGAGCTGCATATCGCAGGACGGCGCATCGGCGTTCTCGGCACGGTGAAGCCGGAGGTGCTGAAACGTGCCGATGTCGCGCAGCCTGTGCACCATGCCGAGCTCGATGAAGAGGCCCTGCTCGATGCCTGCCGCGCGCACCGCATCCGCTACCAGGAGGTGTCGCGGTTCCCTGCCGTACGGCGCGATCTGAGCCTGCTGGTGCCAGAGGCCATGCGCTTCGCGGAGCTGAAGCATGCCGCGGAGCAGGCGGAACGCAAGCTGCTCCAGGAGGTCGGGCTCTTCGATGTGTATCAGGGCGACAAGCTCCCGGCCGGACGCAAGAGCTACGCGCTCAGCTTCGTGCTGCAGGATGATGCCAAGACCCTGACCGATGACCAGGTGGAGAAGGCCATGGGCCGCATCCGCAAGGCGCTCGAGGCGCTCGGCGCCGAAGTGCGTGCCTGATCAGCGTAGCCGGTAGCTCAGGCTCAGCATGCCCCCGATCGCGGTGGAGCGGCGCGTGGTGCCGTGGTCGTCAAGTCCGTCGAGCAGCTGGCCACGCAGGGCGGGTTCAAGGCCCACGCTCCACGCGCTGTTGAAGCGGTAACGCACGTAGGCGCGTGCGGTCCAGCCGAGCATGAAGCGGCGCATGGTCACCTCGTTCAGGCTGATGGAGCCTTCATCCATGTCGCGCGGGATGCTGCCGCTGCGCGTGGTGAGCAGTCCCAGTGAAGGGCCGCCGCGCAGGCCGATGCTCCATCGCCCTTGCACGAGGTGCGCGTCGAAGAGCAGCGGCAGCTCCACGTAGCTGGTGCGGTTCACGCGCTCGCTCGCGGCGCGGAGCAGGCTGCTGGTCGTCACGGTGTCGTACGCGGATTGGATCACCTGGATCGTCGTGGGCACATTGATGCCGGTATAGGCCATGGCCACGCTGTCGTAACCCGTCACGAGCAGGATGGTGGTATCGACATCGGCGAGGTACCAGTAGCGTTGCAGCGCGGTGGTGCTGCTGCTCAGCTCCGGGGTCGAGAGCCGATCGGCGTAGCTGCCGTAGTGCAGGCCCAAGCCCACTCCGAAATTGTTGCCGAGGTGCATCAGTTCGGCCCCGAAGCCGTAGGTCTGTTGCGCGGCCACCTGCCAATCGGCGGTGCCCTGGCCGTTGTATGTGCTGGTGGTCTGGAAGGCGCCGCCGAGGAAGGATAGCTCCCACGGGCTCTGTGGGCTCACAAGCGGTGCGGCCGCAGGCGGAATCGGCGGGGCTTGCACGGCGCTGTCCGCTGGCGTCACTTGAACGAACGTCGTGTCATGCGTTGTTGCCGCTCCAGCCGCGGCCGGTGAATGGGTCGGCTGGTCCACTTGGACTGTTGTTGACGTAAGGGACGGAGCTGCAGGCGTGTCGGTCGCATCGGCGGCGTCTTCGCCGTGCCCGATGCTGGTCGAACCAGATGCTTGCTCGTCCACGCTGCTGGAAGACATGATTGCTGGATCAGGATCCGATCCCACGGGCGCGTCCACGGCTGGTGCCGCATGCATCGTCACGGGTTCCGCTGTTCCTGGTTCGCTCATCGTGGGTTGCGAACCTGGCGTGTTCATCCGGTGCTCACTCACGGAATCGGCAAGCGAAGCTGGTGCGTCGGAAGAGATGGCTGCCGCATCGGGAGCGGCTGCATGCCTGTTTCCTCCACCGTGTGCCGAAGCAGCCTGTTCGCGTGCAGGCCGCCTACCGGTCTTGCGCGGCGTTTGGTTTTTGCTCGGTTGCATGCTGCTCGATTCAACCGCCACTGGTGCCTCCGATGCGGAATGGTCAGCGCCAGCAGGCTCGTTTCGGGCGGCGGCCGTGGGCTTCGCGGCATCCGGGCGCTCGTCTGCAACGGGCACTCGGGCATCTGACTCAGGGGAAGCCTCGCTCACCTGCGCTGTTTCGGTCCGCTGCGGTGCTTGGTCCGCAGGCCAGAGCAGCCAAACCGCGATGCCTACCGCGGCGATGCCGCCCCAGAACCATGCGCCACCGATACGCCGCGACCGATTGCCTCGCAGGGCCTGTTGCGCTTCGAGCCATGCTTCTTCCTGGAAAGGGAAGGCGCGCTCCTCCAGCTTCTGCCGGGCCAGCTCGTCGAATTGTTCGTTCAGGTTCATGGCAGTACGGTCTTGACGTTGGCGGTGGCCAGCCGTGCGATGGCTTGTTGCAGCACCTGGCGGGCATGGCTCACGTGCCATTTGCTGGTGCCTTCACTGATTCCGAGCATCTGTGCGATCTCCTGATGGCCGAATCCATCGATCGCGAAGAGATTGAAGACGCGGCGGCTCATCTCGGGCACGCGTGTGAGCAGCTGCGCGAAGGCCTCGGCGTCCATCTGCCGCAGGTAATCGTTCACTTCCACGAGCATCCCTTCATCCATGGGCGCATCGAGCGTCTCGTGCGCTTTGCGCTGACGCTCTTGGCGGTAGCTGTCGATGACGGTGTTGATCATGATGCGTCGGGTCCAGAGCTCGAAGGGCACCTCGGTTCGCCGCTTCGGCAGGTTGGTGAGGATCTTCAGGAAGCCTTGGTTCACGCGGTCCAGCGCGTCCTGTCGGTTGCGTTCGTAGCGGCTGCATACGGACATCATCTGCCCGTACAAGGCGCGGTACAGCTCGTACTGCGCCTTGGGTTCCTGCTTCACGCAGCGCGCTATGAGGGCCTCGTCGATCATGCCCGGTGCGCCGAAGGGCGCCCGCCTCCCGGCAGACGCCCTCCGGCATTCACATGGCGCTTCAGTTCTTGATGAAGCGGATATTCATCGCGTTGGCACCTTCGCCCACGCGCAGCAGGTACATGCCGGGCGCCAGCTGATGCGCGCCCAGGTCGATGCGGTTGCCGCCGCGGTTGAAGGCGAGGTTCTCCTGGTGCATCACGCGGCCGTTCATGTCGTAGATGCTCAGGGGCACGTTGCCGCTGAAGGTGCTCTGGAAGCTCAGCGTGAAGGCATCGGTCACCGGGTTGGGCCACAGGTTGGCGTTCTCCAGGGCGGTCTGCTCCTCGAGCCCGGTGGGCAGCTCGCTCAGCACGTTGATCGTGAAGCCGGAGCGCGCGTAGTTCTCCTGCAGCATGATGCCGGAGTAGAGGCCATCCTCATCCACCGCGATGCTGTCGCAGTAGGTGTCGGTGCAGTTGCCATCCCACATGGTGAGGCAGAGCAGGTAGGGCCCGCCGTTCGGGTAGAAGTGCGTGGGGTAAGCCTCGGTGCTGCTGGTGCCATCCCCGAAGTTCCAGAGGAACTGGTAGTTGCCGGTGGTGCCGCTGCTGAGGTTCCAGATCCAGAGCTCGTTGGGGATCGGGGTGGCGCCGCCATTGGGGTTGAGGCTGTCGATCTCGTAGGCCTGGATCACCCAGAAGCCGGCCTCGCACCCCGTGGGGTTGTTGGGCACGCATTCGCAGTCGGCGGACCAGGTGCCATCGCTCACGGCAGGCGAGCTGCAGGGGGTGCCGGGCATCGCGTTGCCACCGGGCACGCCTTCGCAATCAACCGGCGTGTTAGGCACGCAATTGCAGTTGCTGTCCCAGGTGCCTACGAGACCGCCTTGCTGGCACGGGGTACCGGCCGTGTTGCTGCCCCAGAGGATGCCCAGGCAGTCGTACCACACGGGCACGGTGTTGATGCCGCCGTTGGGGTCCACGATCACCGTGTCGCAGATGGTGCTGGTGCATCCGGAGCCATCGGCGATGGTGAGGCACACGCCATACACGCCCTCGCCGGGGAAGATGAAGGACTCATTCGCCTGGGTGGAGTTGCTGCCATCGGGCATCCACCAGTTGAAGGTGATGGACTGGCTGCCGGTGCTGCAGTTGACGAAGTTGGCCGCGAAGGGGATGGGCGTGTTGCCGTTGAACTGAGGCACCACGTTCAGGCAAGCCAGGCAGTTGGTGGGAGGGTCGAGGCTGATGTTGCCGTTGTCATCGACATAAATGGTCTCGCAGGTGCTGTCGAAGAACCCATTGGCATCCGTCACATTCAGGCATACGGCGTAGGCGCCGGGCCCGGGATAGGTGTGGGCGATATCATCACCTGCAACAGCTCCGCCGTCACTGAAATCCCAGAGGAGGTCATAAGGCGTGGTGCCGCCGGTGGTGCAGCTGGAGAACACGGCGGAGAAGGGGGCGGTCTGCACCATGGAGATGCAGGCATCCACGGCCGTCGAGGTCTCCACGCAATTGCAGTTGGCGTCGTACAGGCCCTCGTTGCCGGCAGGTGTGTTGCACGGCGTTCCGGGCAGGGTGCTGCCGCCGGGCACGCCCAGGCAATCGACCACGCCGCCGCAGTTGAACACCACGTACACGTAACTGGAATCCGGATTCAACGCATTCACCGTGTAGGCGACGGACTGGGTCTGCATGGCGCCCTGACACGGGGTGCTGAGCTGGAACCAGCCCTGGTACGAATCCATCGGCAGGGTCACCGAGAAGGTGCAGAAGTTCGGGTCAACAGGAATGTCGATATCGAGGGAAGGCTGGGTGCCCTGCACGGTGATCACGTTCACGAAGCTGTTGGGCGTGCAGCCGACGATGACACCGGCTACGGTGACGTCGTACGGTGGAACCGGCTGAGCGAAGGCGCTGAGGCCGAGGCTGGCGACCAGCGTGATGGCAAGGGAGCGGAGAAGGTGTTTCATGGGTTGTTGGTTCAGGCTTACACTTCCCTACACGGGACAATAGGGCAGGGGGTTGGGTAGGGGATCAGAAAATTAGATGATCAGCCGATCAGGTGATGGAGTACGCCGAACACGAACATCCTATTCGACCGGGTCAGACGGTGCTTGATCCGTCATCATCTGATCATCTCATCCTCCAATCATCTGATCAATCAGGCCGTCCTCCGCCTCGTTCGGCAGGGTCACCTTCAGGCCCGGGGTCCGCTTCATCTCCTGCTCGATGCTCCACACCGCGTTGGGGTTGCGCGCCCAGGCACGGCGTGCGATGCCGTTGTTCACGTCCCACAGCAGCATGCTCTTCAGGCGACGGTCGCTGTCCGCGCTGCCGTCGAGCACCATGCCGAAGCCGCCGTTGATCACCTCGCCCCAGCCCACGCCGCCGCCGTTGTGCAAGCTGATCCAGGTGGCGCCACGGAAGCCATCGCCCACGAAGTTGTGCACGGCCATGTCGGCGGTGAAGCGGCTACCGTCGCGGATGTTGCTGGTCTCGCGGTAGGGTGAATCCGTCCCGCTCACATCGTGGTGGTCGCGGCCCAGCACGATCGGTGCGCTGATCTCGCCGCTTTTGATCGCGTTGTTGAAGGCCTCCGCGATCCGGATGCGGCCTTCGCTATCGGCGTAGAGGATGCGCGCCTGGCTGCCTACCACGAGTTTGTTCTCCTGCGCGCTGCGGATCCAATGCAGGTTGTCGGCGATCTGCTGCTTGATCTTGGTCGGCGCTTCCTTCAGCATGGCCTCGAGCACATCGCCGGCGATGCGGTCGCTCGTGGCGAGGTCCTTCGGATCACCGCTGGTGCAGACCCACCGGAACGGACCGAAGCCGTGGTCGAAGCACATCGGCCCCATGATGTCCTCCACGTAGCTGGGGTAGCGGAATTCGCCCTCACCCCCGGCCCCTCTCCGAGGGAGAGGGGTGGAATGCCCCTCACCCCCGGCCCCTCTCCCGGGGAGAGTGGAGCGGAACACATCCGCACCAGCACGGCCCGCCTCCAGCAGGAAGGCGTTGCCGTAGTCGAAGAAGTACATGCCGCGTTCCGCGAGGGTATTCACCGCAGCTGTATGCCGGCGCAGCGTTTCCTGTACCTGCTGCTTGAAGGCATCGGGATCCTTCACCATCAGTGCATTGCTCTCCTCGTAGCTCAGTCCAACGGGGTAGTAGCCGCCTGCCCACGGATTGTGCAAGCTGGTCTGGTCGCTGCCGAGGTCCACATGCACGTTGCGTGCGGCGAGGCGCTCCCACAGATCCACGATGTTGCCGAGGTAGGCGATGCTGTGCGCTTCGCCCTTCTTCTGCCAGGCGATGGCGGCATCGATGCAGGCATCCACGTCCTCGATCACCTCATCCACCCAGCCCTGCGAGTGGCGCTTGTGCGCGGCGGTGGCGTTCACTTCGGCGCAAATGGTGACCACACCAGCGATGTTGCCGGCCTTGGGCTGAGCGCCGCTCATGCCGCCGAGGCCGGAAGTGATGAAGAGGGGAATGCCCCTCACCCCCAACCCCTCTCCGAGGGAGAGGGGAGAACGTTCTGCGATCATGCGTTTGGCATTCAGCACCGTGATGGTGGTGCCGTGCACGATGCCCTGCGGACCGATGTACATGTAGCTGCCTGCCGTCATCTGCCCGTATTGCGAGACGCCCAGCGCGTTCATGCGTTCCCAATCGTCGGGCTTGCTGTAGTTCGGGATCACCATGCCGTTGGTGACCACCACGCGCGGCGCGTCGGTGTGGCTGGGGAAGAGGCCGAGCGGATGGCCGCTGTACATCACCAGTGTCTGCTCGTCGGTCATCTCGCTCAGGTACTTCATCGCGAGCCGGTACTGCGCCCAGTTCTGGAACACCGCGCCGTTGCCGCCGTATGTGATCAGCTCGTGCGGGTGCTGCGCTACGGCCGGGTCCAGATTGTTCTGGATCATGAGCATGATGGCCGCTGCCTGCTTGCACTTCGCGGGGTAATGATCGATCGGCTGCGCGCGCATCTCGCCTTCCGGACGCAAGCGGTACATGTAGATGCGGCCGTAATCCCTCAGCTCCTGCGCGAACTCCGGCGCCAAGGTGGCGTGGTGCTTCTGGGGGAAGTAGCGCAGCGCATTACGCAGGGCCAGTTTCTTCTCCTCGGCGGTCAGGATGTCCTTGCGCTTGGGCGCGTGGCTCACGCTCGGGTCGAGCGGGCGAGCCGGGGGAAGGACATCGGGGATGCCGTCACAGATGGTCTGCTGGAAGAGGTCGAGAGCGGAGGCGGTGGCAACGGACATAGCGCGAAGTTCGGAACCGGCGCGTGAACCAAACGAACTTGTGCATCTTCCTATGCGGGTCTAACGACCGTAGGTCGATGTCAGTGCGCAATCACGACCCTGCTCACATGTCGCGATCCCGCACTTTGGATTTCGGCCAGATAGCTGCCGCTGGCCAGGACACTGACGTCGACCGGCATGTTGTCGTTCACGCGGGTGCGTAGGACCTCGTTACCTAAGGAATCGAACAGACGCAGATTGACCAGGCCGTGGGTTTTGGGCAACCGGATGGTCAACATGTCATTCGTCGGTACCGGCCCAATTACCGGAACATCCGCCCACAAAGCACCGATTCCTGCGGCGGTGCTGCCACGCGTTTCGTAGATATCGTTATCCGGCCAAAGGCTTACGCTGCGAACAACCATCAACACGGTCGCATCATCGTTCACATGCGGTTGCAGCCACTTGTATGCCGGGTCGAAGTCGGCGCCGCTCAGGTATTCGAGATCAGTGAAGGCTTCACCGAGCGATGCGCGGTGCATGCGATGCGGACGCTGCACATTGTTGTAGCTGGCGCTGAAGTACGCGTACAAGCCATCGGCACTCAAGCGGCAGGTGGTGGCATTGGAGGTGCCGAGGACATCGAGCGGGCCAACGTAACTGTAGCTGTCCTGTCCGGTGCGCTGGAGCGTGATGCAGGCATTCGTGCGCCACAGGATCATCTCGGTCTCGTTCGGAGTGAGGCTGGGGCAGCGCAGGGTGCCGCTCGCTCCGGTAATGGCAAGGGTAACAGCCGCTCCGAACGGATCAGCGGTGGACATGCGCTGCGCACGTCGTACTTGGTTACTGGCGGTGGTGAACCAGATGGTGAGCTCATCAGCCGAGAGCCATGCGCCGGAGGTCTCGCCGGACTCCAGCGGCAGCGGATCGATCGGCGTGCTCCAAGCGCTGCTGAGGTCCATTCGCTCGGTGTAGAGGATCCGGATATCCGGGGCGACACGGCCAGCGTAGTACATGCGAAGGCCATCACCGCTCAGCCAGGGATAGCCCTCTCCGCCGGTCTCGGTGTTCACCGCTGAAATGGCCTGCGGCCCGTTGTACTCGAGCGATGTGCCGACTTGCGCCTGCAGCAAGGCGCTGGTCGGCAGTGCAATCAGGAGGGAGAGTGCGTATCGTGATGCCATGGATCGCATGGGCTGTTGATGTGTTGGTGAACTTCGCAATTATAGGCCAAGGAGATCAATGCGCATGGTCACGGATCATATCACAAGCCCGCTATGAACTCGTCTTTGCTCTAATGCGCGTGGCTCACGCTCGGGTCCAGCAGACGGCCGGAGGAAGCACATCGGTGATGCCTTCGCGGATGGTCTGCTGGAAGAGAGAAGGGTCGGAGGAAGTTGCTACGGACATGCCGCGAAGATCGCTCTAGCGGGCGATCACAACGCGCTGTGGTGAATAGCCTTCAAGGGTGACGATGTATATGCCGGGAGGCAGGGTATGTATGTCGATGATCTCGCGAAAGGAAGCGATCCGATGGCGAAGGACCATGCGACCATTGGGGTCGTTGATCTGGAGGATGCTGCCAGTTGAACTCGCTGCGACGATGAGCCGGTCGTCCGCAGGGTTAGGCCATAGAGCATGACCGCCCGAGACGTGTTCCTCAAGACCGAGTGCAATGAACTCCGGGTCGGTGTGAACATAGCCCTGCGTTTCGCCATTGATGATGGCGCCTGTCAGTTCGTATTCACCATTGCTCTCGAAGAAATGGCCACGATAGTATGACAGGCCGATGCCTTCGACATACTGCACAGGACCGTATTGGCCGGTTCCGTAGTCGTAGGTCGCTGTCAGTATCGTGTCGTTCAGAGCCACCTCGGCCATGCTCAGTCTGAAGAGTCCACCTTCTGACGCCTTGCACCCGAACGTATGCCTACCAAGTGAGTCGAGGCCATGTTCTGCGATACATGAGAGCGTATCGGTCCCGTACACCATGGCATCACCGACCGGACACCACGAACGGATCAGCTCGCCTGGGTAGGAGTTCACCAGATCCGCGAAAGGAAGTTCCACTTGCCCGGCGATCCAGGAAAGTCCGACACTGCTGGGACCAACGGAACTGTGTTGCTGGCCGTTCCAGGGAAGCGACCAATTGTCCACCCAATACCAAGGTCGCTCAAGTCGCCAACCGCTGTATTCGATGTGGTCCGCGAAACCCACACTGTTTGAGAACGTGAATTTGTACATCCTACCACTGCCCGTGATCGAGTTCCATCCGTCGAACGAATACCCACCCCACCTGTATTCCACAACATCACCGGTTTGAAACGGGAAGACCTCCGACAATGATGGTATGAGCCGACCAAGATCAGGGCCGTGGACGCCGATCAGCTGCGAATCGCGCCATTGCAAGACGCCAAGGTCCCGGCTGATCACGATCTGGCCACCATCCGAAAGTGAAATGGTTTTTCTGGGCGTTGTGATGCCAAAGACATCAACCGTGTCGATCTGCGTAATCGTTGCGGTGACGTTCGATGCTGGATCGAAGAGCCAGCTCTCGCCTTCGACAGCATTCGGATACACATCCAATGAGGAAGGATCGTCCAACTTCCAGGTGCTTGTGCCGACCGTAACAGTTCGTTGCATGAACTGAGGCCGCCGGAACCTCAGCACGTTTCCCGTAAAACACGTGTCGCAATACTCCGTAATGGTGTTCAACTCATACCGGAAACTATCCACCCCCAGCGTGTCCACATGCATCACGCGGATCTGGTTGCTGATGGTATCGGTGCCGTCGTTGCTGTAGTTGTAGCGGTAGGCGGGGTTGAGCAGGGCCCAGTTCTGGGCGTGGGCCGTTGTGCAAAGACCGAAGACACCGAACAGCAAGGCTAACCGCATCATACCGAAAGATAGCCGAAGGGCCGGATCCGCTGCCTAGCCCCTGACCTTCTTCACCGCCTCATGCCCGTACGGGCAATGCCTGCACCGGTTACCGCAGCAGTAGCCGCGCTTCAGATGGTATTGCTCGGTGAACACGAGGTAGCCCTCCGGCGAGAAGTAGTAGTCGCCCGATTCCAACCCCAGGCGGCTGAAGCGGTCGTCGTCCGGGCGGGGGGCATTGCCATCGCGGTCCATGTGGTCGTTAACAATCGGGGGGGCGGATGGTTCGGTCCGGGCCCCCGAGGATGCGAAGGTTCGGAATTGGCACGTTCTTTCCACAATGGGCGGTGGATGGCGCTGTGGATGGATCGTGAACAAGCCCTTGGAACCCCGGTAGTTTCGCTGCTTCCGAGAGAATGCCCGGACGGATGAACGGCCTTGTGAACTTGTGGATAACCAGCGTGCTGGCGTGCTTGCTGGTGGCGGCACCCAACCTCTCGGCCGTGGGCCAGCCGCCATATAAGCGCTTCACGAGCGAGGAGTACATCACCCAGTGGAAGGCGGTGGCGGTGAAGAAGATGAAGGAGCATGGCATCCCGGCGAGCATCACCCTGGCGCAGGGGCTGCTGGAGAGCGGGAATGGCAATAGCCAGCTGGCGCGTGAGGCGAACAACCACTTCGGCATCAAGTGCACCCCCGACTGGAAGGGTGGCCGCAGCTACCACGACGACGACAAGAAGGACGATTGCTTCCGCAGCTACCGCGATGCTGCCGAGAGCTTCGAGGACCACTCGCAGTTCCTCATGCGCAAGCGCTACGCCGACCTCTTCACCTTGAAGCCGACCGATTACAAGGGATGGGCGCATGGCCTGAAGAAAGCCGGCTACGCCACCGATCCGAGCTATCCGCGCAAGCTCATCGAGCTGATCGAGCGATACGAGCTGCACAAGCTGGATGAGGGCGTGGATGTGGCCTACAAACCGGTCGGGAAGGACCTGCCCAAGCCAGCGCCTGAGCGCCGCGGCCGTGGCGGCAAGGTGGAGGGCGGCACCATCACGATCAGCGCGGGGCGCAAGGTGGAGCTCTTCGAGGGCCGGATCAAGTTCGTTCGAGCCAAGCAGGGCGATAGCTTCCGCAAGCTGGCCAACGACCTGGAGATGACCCACGGCATGCTGGCCCGCTGGAACGACATGGACAAGGAGAGCGCGTTGAGCGAAGGCCAGGTGATCTACATCCAACCGAAGCGCAACAAGGCCAAGGATGCCACGCAGCATGTGGCACGCGAGGGCGAATCGCTCTGGGGCGTGAGCCAGCAGTACGGCGTGAAGCTCGCGAAGCTGGCCCAGTACAACGGCCTGAGCGAGAACGCCCAGCTGAGCGACGGGCAGCGGATCATGCTGCGCAAGCCGAAGCGCTAGCCAATCAGCGCGCCCCCACCTTGTGCGCCATCACCGCCGCGATGGAGCGCGCCCGCGATTTCGCCTCTTCGGTCCGCGGTCCCTCGAACAGCGCATCGGCATTGGCCACCCAGTGCTGAAGCCATCGCTCGAAGTGAGCGGGGCTCATGGGCTGGTGCTGCGCCAGCCGGATATGCGCGGTCATCGGGTCGCCTTGGTAGGTGCGATCACCGAGCAGCACCATGCGCCAGAACGAGGTGATGCGCGGGATGTGGTGGTCCCAGTCGAGATCCACGAAGAAGTGGCCGATCAGTGGATCGGGCCGCACGCGCTCGTAGAAGGCACGCACCAGCTGGTCGATGTCTTCCGCATGTGCGATATCTCGTAGGACTTGTTGCACGGTTGTCCGTTATCGGTTGTCCGGCGAGCGGGGCCCGTCGCGGCTCGGTCTTCCTCGGTCCTTCCTCAACCTGTCATTCCGAGCGAAGCGAAGGAACAACTCTCAACTCTCAACCCCTCAACTTGTCATTCCGAGCGAAGCGAAGGAACAACCCTCAACCCCTCAACCCTCAACCCTCAACGCCTCAACTCTCAACCTGTCATTCCGAGCGAAGCGAAGGAACAACTCTCAACCCCTCAACTCTCAACCCCTCAACCCTCAACCTCAATCATTCTCCCCCGTGAACCGCGCCACCTCCTCCTTGGTGCCGAAGAGCACGAGGATGTCGCCTTTCTCGGGCACGAAGTCGGGATCCATCACGCCGAGCGCGCCGAGCTTGATGGAGCGCCGGCCGAGGAAGCTCTTCTCGCTCTCCTTGCGCAGCACGGTCACCAGGCCGAGCTGGCGCTGGCGCAGTTCCTCGATCTGGCTGAGCGGCTTGCCCACGAACTTGTCCGGCACCACCACCTCGGCGATGGTGAAACCGCCGGGCAGCTCGAACTGGTCCACCAGCTTGCGCAAGTTCAATTTGCGGGCGAGGCCTTCGGCGGCCTTCTCCTCGGGGTGCACGATGTCGGTGACGCCCATGGAATTGAGCACCATCTCGTGAAGCGGGTTGATCGCGCGGCTGATCACGCGCTTCACCTTCAGGTTCACCAGCAGCGCGGTGGTCATGATGTTGGCGCCCTCGTGCTCGCCGATGGCCACCACGGCGGCGTCCACATCGTTGAGCGGCAACGTGCTCATGGCCTGCGGGTCGTTGCTCTCCAGGCACACGGCGTAGCTCACCTCGCTCTTGATCGCGTCCACCTTGTCCATGTCGTGGTCGATCGCCAGCACCTCGTGCCCCATGGCGGTGAGCTTGATGGCGAGGTGCTTGCCGAAGTTGCCGAGGCCGAAGACTGCGACTTTCATGCGTGTTCAGTTGATGAGGATGTCCTCCTTGGGGTAACGGTACTTGCTCACCTGCACTTGGCGCAGCACGCCCACCAGCAGGGTCAGGGCGCTCACGCGTCCCACGAACATCACCACCACGATCGCGATGCGCGCGGCATCGCCCAGCTCGGTGGTGATGCCCATGCTCAGGCCCACGGTGCTGAAGGCGCTGAAGCACTCGAAGGCCACCTGCATGAGGCCGAGGTCTCCTTCGAGCGAGGCCACCACGCTCACCGAGAGGCCCAGGAAGATGAGCGAGAGCACGATGGCGGCGAAGGCGCGGCGCGTGCTGAGGTTGCTGATCTCGCGGCCCATGAACTCGATGCGCCGCCTGCCGCGCGCCGTGGCGAAGATGTTGAGCGTGGCCACGCCGAAGGTGGTGGTCTTGATGCCGCCGCCGGTGCTTCCGGGCGAGGCGCCGATGTACATGAGCAGCAGCACCACCATGAGCGAGGGCACCGTGAGCGTGCCGGTATCCATCACGTTGAAGCCCGCGGTGCGCGGCGTCACCCCGGTGAAGAAGGCCGTGCTGAAGCGTCCCCACCAGGTCGGGTGCTCGGCCAGGCCGTGGTTCCATTCGAACACCAGGATCGCCAGGGTGCCGGCCACGATGAGCAGCGCGGTGGTGAGCAGCACCAGGCGCGTGCTCAGGTTCACCACGCGCGGGTGCCGGCGGCAGGGGATGCCCGCGAAGATTCGACGCGCGCGCTCCACCACCCACACGCGCACGTACCGGCTGAAGTTGAACACGATGCCGAAGCCGAGCCCGCCGAAGACAAAGAGCAACGACACGATCCACATGAGCCCGTAGTTGAAGCGGAAGCCCGGGTCGTACAGCCCCTGGCTGAGGGTGGAGAAGCCCGCGTTGTTGAACGAGGAGACCGAGTGGAAGAGCGCGAAGAAGAGGCGGTCGCTGGTGGTGGCGAAAGGCGCTTCGAGGGTGTTCCAGTAGATGAGCGCGGCACCGAAGAGCTCCACGAGCACCGTGAACACGATCACCTGCACGATGAAGCCGCGCGCGCCGCTCAGCGTGGTGTTGGCGATGTCGCGCACGCGCAGCTGCTCCTCCAAGGAGGTGCGGCCCTTGAAGAAGAAGGCGAAGAAGCTGGTGAAGGTCATCACGCCCAAGCCGCCGAGCTGGATCAGGAGCATGAGCACCCATTGGCCCATGGGCGTGAGGTCCTGGCCGATGTCGATCGTGGAGAGTCCGGTGACGCAGACCGCGCTGGTGCTGGTGAAAACCGCATCCACGAACGAGATCGGGCGCGTGGTGGCGTTGGGCAGCAGGAAGAGCGCCGAGCCGATGGCGATGAGCAGCAGGAAGCTGGTGACGAAGAGCAGGGCCGGGTTGAAGAGCGTGCTGTTGCGGCCGAGCTCGAGGCGGGAGAGCTCGATGAATGAGAAGATGAGCAGGAAGAGCAGCAGGGGCCAATGACCCAAGGCATCGATCGCGGCGGCGGACAAGGCCTTGCCGATGATCAAGGCGAGCGCCGCAAGGAACCAGGCGAGCTCCGCCTTCCGGATATGCTCACCGCGCAGGCCTGTGCGCAAGAGGCTGCCGAGCGTGACGAAGGTGGCGGCGATCACCAATCCGTAGCTGAGCACCTCCAGCAGGTGATAGGTGTTGGCATCGCTGCGGTAGCCGAACTCCAGCAGCAGCAGGAAGGCCGTGAGGATGATGACCGTGACGCGGGCCAGGCCGACCACTTCCTTGCGCAAGACGGTACGGAGGAGCGCGCGTTTCATCGGGCCGGTGGCCGAAGCCACGGGTGAAGGGCCAAAGCTAGGCGTGACGCGGGGACCGTGGGGCGCTGAGCGCTGCTCATGGCAGGCGGTGGGCTGATAGGTGGCCGCTCGCGTCGATGCCCACCGCTTCGCGCGCGCCATCGAGGTTGAGGTCGCCCACGACGAGGCGGCCCGAGAGGGGAAGGGCTCCGGGAGCGGCCTGCAGCTGCCAGGCATGACCGGTGAACGGGTCTGAGGTTCCTACGGCCAGGCTGTCGGCGGTGAGCGGGAAAGCCGCCCACACCCCTTTCGGAAGCTCGTTCCCCGCCACGATCGTCTCCGGTATGCCATCCGCATCCACATCCATCGGCCGTGCCTGGCTGAGCGGCTCCGTTTCGCCGGAGAGCCGCGTGGTGCGAACGGCGAGGTCCTCATCGACCCAGGTCACGAGGGTGGCCACGGCCTGCGGACCTTGTTGCACATGGAGCACGGTCTTGAGCCGATCGAGCCGCGCCTTCACGGGTTGCCGTTCCTGACCGCGACGGTCGAGCAGGCGCATGCTCCCGTCCTGGGCAATGACCAACAGGTAATCCTTGCCCCCGATGCGCAGGTGGTGAACGGGCGCCAGGGCCGGTTCGGTGAGTCGCGGCGCATCCCAGCCTTGCACGGCGGCCCAGTCGAGATCCATGTTGAGGAGCCGGCCATCATCCAAGCCCACCAGCACGCGGTAATCGCGTGTGCCCTCGTAGTCGAATACGGCGAGGGGCGCTGTCGCCGACGCGGGGAGCTTGTACGGCGTGCCCACATCCTTGCCGTTGCGATCGATCAGGTACACCGTGCGCGCCGTGTTCAGCAGCAGCTGCAATTTCCCGTTCTTGAAACGGTCCACCTGATGCACCGGTCCCATGATCGGGCCGTCCAAGGGGCGCGACCACAGCAGCTTGCCGGAGGCGCTTACCAGATGGATCCGGTTCAAGGTGTCCTGCACCAGCGCTTCCAAGGTGTTGTTGGTATGGTTGCGCACGAGTTCCGGGCGACGCGTCACAGGCGCGCCGATGGCGCAGCTCCACAGCGCGCCATGAGATGCGCGGGGGGAGGGCGATCCCTCCGCGGATGCATGCTGCAGGCCTATGGTCACATGAAGGCGTTGGTTGCCCGCGGGGGAGAGCTGAACCGAGCAGCCACCGAGCCCTTGAAGCACGCTCACCCATTGCGCGAAGCCTTCCTGCCGATCGGCGCGCAGCCCTTCTTTGAGCAGCTCGCCGCTCCGGGCCAGGTCGCACCACCAGGTGAGACCGGCCTCATCGCTCATGCGGCGGAACCACGATTTCGCCCGCGCTTCCTCCGCCAGACTGCCACCATCATTCCACACATCGATGCTGCGTTGTAGCGCGGCCGGATCGTCGCAGAGCACGGCATGCGAGCCCAGGATCACCCACCAAGGCTGATGCGGCAGCTCCATGGCGCGACCCAGGAGCTGCTCGTACGGTGTGCCTTGCGGCGCGCGCGTGAGCCGGTAGCCGCGGTAGCTGAGCGTATCGCATGGCGCTTGCGCGCACGGTGCTGCGAGCTCGGCCGCGGCCGATTCCGGATCAGCGCAACCAGCGATGAGCCAGCGCTGCGTGCCATCGGCGGTGCGCGCCAGGCCCAGTTCGCCCTGCATCCAGGTGGAAGCCACTTCGGTCGCGCGGGTGCGCTCGTCCAGGTCGGCGAGCATCGCGGCGGTCGCATCGGCATCGCCCACATGGCGGATCTCCCATTGGACCACATCGGCGGGAAGCAATCGGCCCACATTCCACGAGCCGGCGCCTTGCTGCTGCACCGCTGCCAGCCAGGTGCTGTGGTCGTCGCCCATGTACAGACCGTTCATCAGGAACGCGTCCGGGCGGGCCGAGAGGTCGAGCGCCAGCCAGCCGTCGGGCAGGCCGGCACGCTCTATCGTGGAAGCATCCCAGAGCGTGCTGAGCAGGTTCCGAGCGCGCCCCAGGTGAACGAGCACATGGGCATCGGTGGCCTGCCCGAGCGTGGCACGGGCCTGTGCGAAAAGAGCGTCCGACGTGAGGGGCGTGCCGCGATCGAGCTGCAGCAATGCCTCGTCCATCGCCGTGGCCGAGGGCGAAGCCAGCAAGAGGCCATCGCGCAGGCACACGGTCATTCCGGCCCATGCGCTGTCGGCATCGCAGGCGATGGGCCCGCCGGCCGCGAGGCTCGATGAGCGCGCAGGGCTCACGCCGACCAAGTGACCGATGCGCTCGCCGCTGACCCCACGACCCACCGGGGCGATGAAGATCGGATCGGCGCCATGCGCCGAGCGCAGCAGGGCGATCAGCACGGAGGGGTCGCCCACGGCTCCGCGTGCGGCGCTGTCCTCCTCGAGGCGCTGCGTGAGCGATGCGAGCGCGGCAGCCAGCCGATGCGCGTCGCCGATGCGCTCCCAATCGCGCCAGAGCAAGGAGGTGTGCGCGAACCGGTCCCAGGTGGAAAGCGCGCGAGGCAGCTCGATGACGAGGACGGCTTCGGAGGGCACCGCGCGCCACGGGTCGGTGCCGCTGATCGAGCCGGGCCTCCACTTCAGCAAGGTCCAAGCCGCTGCTCCTGCGATGGCGAGCAGGAGCAGGATGGTGAGTGCACGGCGCATGAGGCTGACAAAGGTGCCCGCGCCGGCCCTAAGAGCCCGCCGCATCAGGGCCCGCTTGCGCACAAGGCCGTGTGAATCGCGGTCAGAACAGCTGCAACTCGCGCGTGAGGCGGAAGGAGCGCCGGTGATGCGCGCATGGACCGTGCAGCTCGATGGCGGCGCGGTGCTCGGGCGTGGGATAGCCTTTGTTGATGGCCCAGCCGTACGCGGGATGATGCTGGTGCAGGTCGCGCATCATGGCATCGCGGTGTGTCTTCGCCAGTACGCTCGCGGCGGCGATGCTCCGGAATCGGCCATCGCCTTTGATGTGGCAGCTGTGCGCGATGCCGGGGTAGGCATGGAAGCGATTGCCGTCGATGAGCAGGTGATCCGGGCGCTGCAGCAACGCATCGATGGCGCGGTGCATGGCGCGGAAGGAGGCGTTGAGGATGTTGATGGCATCGATCTCCGCGGGATCGACCATCGCCACGGCCCAGGCCAGCGCTCGTTCCTCGATCAAGGGCCGCAACTCCTCCCGCGCGGCCTCGCTCAGCTTCTTGCTGTCGTCGAGGCCCGGCAGGCGCACGCGCGGGGGCAGGATCACCGCGGCCGCCACCACAGGTCCGGCCAGGCAGCCGCGACCTGCCTCATCGCAGCCTGCTTCCAGCCTTCCTTGTAACTCGTATGCCGCCAGCGCCATGGTCCGTGCTGCTAAGGTGGAGATTCGTCAGCGTGAATCAACGCGTGAGCGGAAGCCCCGCATCGGCGCACATGCGTTCGAAGCTGGCCCAGAGCGCCTGCGCGGCCTTGTCCCAGGTGTACCGCGCGGAGCGCTTGAGTCCGGCGGTGCGTAAGTGCTCGCACAGGGCAGGGTCATTCCACACATCGGCCAGCGCGCGGCTGATGTCCGCCACGCTGAACGGGTCGCAGTAATGCGCGGCATCGCCCGCGATCTCCGGCAGGCAAGTGGCTTCCGCGGCCACCACGGGCACGCCGCAGCGCATGGCCTCGGCCACCGGTATGCCGAAGCCCTCGAAGTAGCTGGTGAAGGCCAGCGCATGCGCAGCGGCCAGCGCCTGGTGCAGGTCCTGCTGGCCCAGACGGCCGGTGAAGAGCACGCGGTCCTGGTGCTTGAGCTGCTTCCACGCTTGCTCCATGCGCTCATCCCACCAGAAGCGCTCGCCCACCACGAGCAATCTCAGGTCACTGGGCTGACGCTCGAGCAGCTGGTCGAAGGCGAGCAGCAGGCGGGCGATGTTCTTGCGCGGATGCAGCGAGCCCACGCAGATGATGTAAGGCGAACCTTGCGTGAAACGCTCCCGCGCCGCGCGCTTCGCGGCATCGTCGGTCGGACCGAAGACCTCGCCCACGCCATTGTACACCACGTCGATGCGGCCCTCGTCCACCTCGTAGCGCTGCGCGATGTCGTGCCGACTGAATTCGCTCACGGTGGCCAGGCGGGCGGCATGCCGGGCGAAGCGGGGGAAGTAGCTGCGGTAGTACGCGCTGTATTTCGGGGGAAGGTCCTCCGGATGGTGCTCGAAGTTGAGGTCGTGCATCACCGCGAGCGTGGGCACCGCGCTGCGCAGGGCGAGGAAGCCGTCGGGGCTGATGAAGGCATCAGCCTGGATCGCCTTCAGCTTCCGCGGCAGCAGCCAATCGAACCAGAGGCGGTAGAGCAGGGGGTGCCGCGTAGGCGGATGCATCACCACGGGCTTCACGTTGGACGCGTAGAGGAAGCGCTTGTCGCAGGCGCGGTCGAAGAGGAAGTGGAACTCGTGCTCGGGGTGCGCCCGCACGATGCGCCGCATGGTCTCGTGCGTGAACCAGCCGATGCCCTCGAGCTTGTCGGGCAGCAGCAGGCGGGTGTTGACGGCGATGCGCATCGCGGCAAAGGTGGCGAGCAAGGTGCAACGAGTCTCCGCATCTTCACCGCGCCGAATGCAACGCGCCTTCCTCACCAACCTGGCCCTGCTGCTGGTGCTGAACCTGCTGGTGAAGCCCTTCTACATCCTGGGCATCGATGCCGGGGTGCAGGGCGCCGTGGGGGCGGAGGCATACGGCACCTACGCTGCGCTGCTCAGCCTGGGCTTCCTGCTGAACATCGTCCTGGACCTGGGAATCACCAACTACAACACGCGGCACATCGCGAAGCACACCCCGCTCATGGGCAAGTACCTGGGCGGCATCGCGGCCATGCGGGGCGGGTTGATGCTGGCTTACGCCGTGCTCACCGTGGCCACCGGCATCGTGCTGGGCTATCGCGGGGCGCAGCTGGGCATGCTGGGCTGGCTGGTGCTCAATCAGGCGCTGGTGGCCACCATCCTCTATCTGCGCAGCAATATCCAGGGCGCGCAGCGCTTCCGGCAGGATAGCCTGCTGAGCGTGCTCGACCGCGTGCTGCTGATCGCAGGCGTGGGCTGGCTGCTCTGGGGCCGCAGCGGTGGGCCGGCCTTCCGGATCGAATGGTTCGTGTGGGCGCAGACGGGGGCATACGCCATCACCGCGCTTGTCGCGCTGGTGCTCGTGCGGCGGCTGAGCGGACCGGTGCGCGTGGGCTGGCGGCCGGCCTTCGGCTGGGTGGTGCTCAAGCAGAGCTTCCCCTTCGCGCTGCTGATCCTGCTCATGACCTTCTACTACCGCATCGATACGCTGATGCTCGAGCGCATGCTGCCGGATGGGGCCTTGCAGGCGGGCATCTATTACCAGGGCTTCCGTTGGTTCGAGGCGCTGAACATGCTTGGCTACCTGGTCGCGGGCCTGCTGCTGCCCATGTTCAGCCGGGTGCTGCACGAGCGCGCCAATGTCTCGCCGTTGGCCGGGCTGGCCTTCCGCATGGTGCTGGCCGGTGCCGTTGCCGTGGCCGTGTTCGGCGGCATGCATGCCAGCGAGGTGCTCGGCCTGCTCTATCACGAGCACGTGGCTGAGGCCACGCCCGTGCTGCGGCTGCTGCTCTGGAGCTTCGTGGCGGTGTGCACCACCTATGTCTTCGGCACCCTGCTCACGGCGGGCGGCAATCTCCGGCAGCTGAATTGGATGGCGGCGATCGGGGCCCTGTTGAACATCGCCCTCAATGCGGTGCTGATCCCGCGCTTCCAAGTGGAGGGTGCCGCCTGGGCGGCACTGGTATCGCAAGGGCTGACCGCGCTGGTGCAGGTGCTGCTGTCCATCCGGCTGCATCGGGTCACAGGTATCCCCGGATTGTTCTTGCGCGCCGCGTTGCATACGGCCTTGCTGCTCGGCCTCGGGGCCTTGATGGTCCGCTTGGGCTGGTCGCTCCCGATGGCTGCCGGAGCCTTCGGCGTCTGTGCCCTTGCCTCCTCGGCGCTAACGGGACTTCTGCGCCCTTCGGACCTCCGCGAAGCCCTGAAAGCCAAGGCTCACGGCTGAAAAGGGGCAACCTGTACTTTAGCCGCCCTTTCGCCGTTGGGTCAGCCAACGGAGACCCTTACCGCTCCGAGCAAGACCATGCCCCCAGCAGCACCCGACCGCCCGTCAGCGCCCTTCGACCTCGTGCTCTTCCTCTGGGCGCGCCGTCGGCTCATCATCGGCATCACCCTGCTCGGCCTCGTGGCCGGGGTGGCGGCCGCCTTCCTCATCACGCCCCTGTACCGGAGCGAGGTGATCATGTTCCCGGCCATCACCAACAGCGCTTCGAAAGCACTGCTGAATGAGCAGAGCACCGGGCGCGACGACATCCTGGCGCTGGGCGATGAGGAGGACAGCGAGCAGCTCCTGCAGCTGCTCTACAGCGATGAGATCCGCGACCGCGTGGCCGAGCGCTTCGACCTGTTCAAGGTGTACCGCATCGACCCGCAGGGCAAGCACCGCAACAGCGAGCTGCGCGAGGCCTACAAGGACCACATCAAGTTCGAGTACACCAAGTTCAGCAGCGTGCGCGTGGAGGTGAACGACCCCGACCCGCAGCAGGCGGCCGACATCGCCAACTTCATCGCCGACCAGGTGGACAGCGTGTGGCGCGAGATGGCGCACGAGCGGGCATCGAAGGGCCTGGACCTCGTGCGCAGCAAGGTGCAGCAGCTCGAGCACGACATCGTGGTGTGGCAGGACAGCATGCGCGTGCTGCGCGAGCTGGGCGTGCATGACTACCACACGCAGACCGAGCGCTACAACGAATACCTCGGGGCCGCCATCGTGAAGGGCGACCAGCGCGCCGTGAAGGAGTTCGAGGAGCGTTTCAAGGTGCTGGCCCAGTACGGCGGCGCCTATGTCACGCTGCAGGACCGCCTCTTCAACGAGACCAAGCGCCTGAGCATCCTGCGCATGAAGCTGGAGCAGGCGCAGGCCGACCTCGAGAGCGACCTGCCGCATAAGTTCGTGGTGAACCGCGCGCAGCCGGCCGACAAGAAATCGTATCCCATCCGCTGGCTGATCGTGGCCATGAGCGGCATCTCGGCCTTCCTGCTGGCCCTGTTGCTGATCGTCGTGCAGGAGAACATCACCAAGGTGCGCCAGGCCCATGTCAGCTGAGCTCGATTTCTCCACCTTCCTCTCCGTCGTCCGTCGGCATTGGCGGCTCTTCCTCTCCGTGGCGGTGCTGGCCGTGGTGCTGAGCGCCATCCTGAGCGGCCCCACCTTCATGCCGCCCCGCTATAAGAGCACGGCCACCGTTTACCCGGTGAACCTGAACAGCTACAGCATCGAGACCCGCACCGACCAGCTGCTTCAGCTGCTCGAGAGCAACAGCATCCGCGACAGCCTGATCAAGGAGTTCGATCTGGCCCAGGCGTACGAGATCGACACCACGGCCAACGGCGGGTACTTCGCCTTGTACAACGAGTTCAACGACCGCGTGGAGATCACCAAGACGCGGTTCGAGAGCGTGCAGATCGAGATTGTGGACGAGGACCCGCGCAAAGCACGCGACATGGTGAACGCCATGCTGAAGCAAGTGAACCTGCTCGCCCGACGGCTCCAACGTGAGAAGAGCTACGAGGTGCTGGCCATCGCCGAGCGGGCCCTGGGACATGAGCGCCACAAGCTCGATAGTGTCGAATCGCGGCTGAACAACCTGCGCCAGGAGAAGGGCCTGCTGAGCTATGAGGCGCAGGTGAAGGAGCTCACCAAGGGCTACGTGAAGCTGCTGAGCAACGGCGGCTCTCAATCGCAGCGCGATGCCTTGCAAGCGATGATCAAAGGGCTGGAGGAGCGCGGCGGTGAATTCCGGGAGCTCACCGAGCTGAGCAACCTGTTCCGCTCGAACTACGACCGCTTGCTCACCGAGTACGAGAAGGTGGTGAACGACGTGACCAAGGAGCTGACCTACACGAATACCGTGGTGTACCCCGAGGTGAGCGACAAGAAGGTGTACCCCGTGCGCTGGCTGATCGTGAGCACCACCACGCTCTCGGCGCTCTTCCTCTGCTTCGTGCTGCTGGTGTGGCGCGACCATCGCCGTTGATCATGGTGAAGGCGCTGAGGCAGCATTGGATCGCCGCCGCCTGCGTGCTCTTCGTGCTGGCGAACGCCCTGTTCACGGCCGCTGAGTTCCCGTGGCTCGCCGTGCTGCCGGCCGCCCTGCTCGCCTTGTGGGCCATGATCACCGTGCCCGACCGGCTGCTCCTGTTCATCGCCTTCGCCACGCCGCTCTCCATCAACCTCGAGGAGCTCGATCTCGGGGGGCTCGGCATCGCGCTGCCCACGGAACCCCTGATGGTGGGCCTGATGCTGCTGCTGCTCATGAAGGTGTCGGTGCAGCGCGATGTGCTCGATCCCGCGTTCCTTCGGCACCCGATCACCATGGTGGTGATGGTCCAGCTGCTGTGGATGGCCGTATGCATCGTGCCCAGCAGCATGCCCCTCGTCTCGTTCAAGTACCTGCTGGCGCGCGGCTGGTTCGTCTGCTCGATCTTCCTGATGGGATCGATCCTCTTCCGCGATGTGCGCCAGATGCACCGCTTCCTGAAGTGGTTCGTGGCCGGTCTGGTGATCGTGATCGGCTACACGCTCTTCCAGCATTCGCTCTACCATTTCGAGCACGATCCCGCGCACTGGGTGATGAGCCCCTTCTTCAAGGACCACACGAGCTACGGCGCGATCATCGCCTTCATGCTGCCCTTCATGCTGGCGGCCGTGGGCATGCCGGGCTATTCGCGCACGGAGAAGGGCGTGGCCTTCGTCCTGCTGGTGATCCTGTCGCTGGGCTTGATCTTTTCCTATACACGAGCCGCCTGGCTGAGCCTGGTCGGTGCGCTGGGGATCTTCATGATCATGCGGTTCCGTGTCCCGGTATGGGCGCTGGGCCTGTTGCTGGTGGTGGGCGGCGTGGGCTACCTGGTGAACCGCGACCAGATCACCATCGCCCTGGAGCGCAACCGGGAGGAGAGCAGCGATGACCTGCAGGAACACGTGCAGTCCATCTCCAACATCAGCAGCGATGCGAGCAACCTCGAGCGCATTAACCGCTGGAACTCGGCCCTGCGCATGTGGCAGGAGCGGCCGCTGTTCGGCTGGGGGCCGGGCACCTACATGTTCCAGTACGCTCCCTTCCAGGCGAGCGAGGACCGCACGATCATCAGCACCAACTTCGGTCTGCAGGGCAACGCGCACAGCGAGTACCTGGGCCCCTTGGCCGAGCAGGGCTTCATCGGCATGGGACTCATGCTAGCGCTCATCATCATCACCTCGGTGCGCGCGATACGCCTGTATCAGCGCATGCCGCCCGGTGCCGATCGGCGCCTGATGACCGCGGCCTTCCTCGGTCTCGTCACCTATTACCTGCACGGGGCGCTCAACAACTTCCTCGACATGGACAAGGCCTCGGTGCCCTTCTGGGCCTTCACGGCCATGATCGTGCTCTTCGATCTGCGCTACCCGGCGAGCACGGCTTCCTCGCCAGAGCAGGCGCCCACGCGGCCCTAGCCGGTCGTATCCCGCAGGATGCGCTGCTGAAGCGCGGCGGAATCCACCGCTGACGGATGGTCACGTCGCCCTTCGAGCCAGCTATCGATCAGTGCCGATTGCCTTTCGTAAGCCCTGCATCCGGCGCAGATGAGCAGGTGCAGCCACAAGCCGAAGCGCTCGCGCAGGCCAAGCTTCCGCGCGGTCCGCTCCTCGACCAGCTCGGTGGCCTTGCGGCAGTTCACGTGCAGGTGCCGCTCGCTCATCGTGCCGCGGGGATCAGGCGTTGCTCGATGCAATCACGCAGTCGCAATTTGGCACGATGCACCTGCTGCCAATAGTTGGCCTCGCTCAGGCCGAGGGCCTGCTGGATGGTGCTGCCGTCCTGCTCCATCAGGTACTTCATCTCGATGGCCTGGCGCCAGCGCTCGGGCAGCAGCTCGAGGCAGTGCCGTAATGCACGGTCCAGTTTCTCATTGGTGTCGTCCTCGCGGAAGATGTCGGAGTCATGCTGCGGGAGATGGTCGCTGTGCCAATGGCCCTCGGGCGTGAAGAGCGTCTCGGATGGGTCGTCGCCGGGAGCGCGGTCCCCTGACACTTTCGCGCCCTCGCGATAGGCCTTGCGATAGTGGTCGAGCAATTTGTGCTTGAGGATCGCGAAGAGCCAGGTGCGGGGGGAGCTCTCGCCGGCGAAGCGGTCCATCGTCTCCCAAGCGGCGATGAAGGCGGTCTGCACCAGGTCATCGGCGATGGCCAGGTCCTTCACGCGGTTCCGTGCGAAGCGCTGCAGGTCGGGCGTGTAGCGCTTCACCCATTCCTTGAATCGCACCTCACGATCCACCGTATCCGCTGCCTTGGTCATGCTCGGCCACAAGGTATCCGCTCCGGTGTACCGTAGCGACCCACGATCAGAACTGGAAGTAGATGAAGGGCACCATGTCGGCGGTCATCATCTGGCGGACGAGCACAATGGCGCCGGCCGAGACCAGGACCATGAGCCAGAGCGGCAGCGAGGCGAAGCCTTCTCGGTAGCGCTGCTTGAAAGTCTCGGGCAGCCAATGAACGATGAAGCCGATGAGCATCACGCCGAACACGCTGCGGAAGCCCCAGAGCACGTCTCCGGCCACGTGGAGATGGAAGCTCGTGGTGACCTGGTGCAGCAGGTGATCGGCGGTCCGCAGGTCGGGGCTGCGGAACCAGATGCGCGTGAAGCTGATGAAGGTGAAGGTGAGCAGCACCTTCCAGGCATGCACGGCCCAATGCGGGTTCTTCTCCCAAGGGCTCACACGCTTCCACCACTTGTACACCACGAGCCCGAGTCCGTTGAGGCCGCCCCAGATCACGAACATCCAGCTGGCGCCATGCCACAGGCCGCCGACGAGCATGGTGATCATGAGGTTCAGGTTGGTGGTGATGGCCCGGTGCAGCGAGGGCGATACCCGCACGAGCACCGCCACCAGCGCGATGGCCGAGAGGTAGAGCGCGGGCAGCCACCACCAGCCGGTGAGCAGGATGAAGGCCGTGCCGATGACGCCGAGCATGATCCACGAGAAGAGCGAGCCGCTGCGGTTGCCGCCCATGGGGATGTAGAGGTAGTCGCGCAGCCAGGTGCTCAGGCTCATGTGCCAGCGCTTCCAGAACTCGGCCACGCTGCGCGCCTTGTACGGGCTGTTGAAGTTGGTGCTGAGGCGGAAGCCCATGAGCAGCGCCACGCCGATGGCGATATCGGTGTAGCCGCTGAAGTCGGCGTACACCTGCAGCGAGTATCCGAAGAGGGCCATGAGCCCTTCGAAGCCGGTGTAGCGCAGCGGGTCGGCGAACACGCGGTCGATGAAGTTCACCGCGATGTAGTCGCCGATCACGGTCTTCTTCAATAAGCCATTCAGGATCCAGAACACCGCTATGCCGAACTCCTGCCGCGAGAGGCGGTAGGGCTGGAAGATCTGCGGGATGAACTCCGAAGCGCGCACGATGGGACCGGCCACCAGCTGCGGGAAGAAGCTCACATAGAAGCCGAAGTCGAGCAGGTTGCGCACGGGCTTCACATCACCGCGGTACACGTCGATGGCGTAGCTCATGCACTGGAAGGTGTAGAAGCTGATGCCCACCGGCAGCAGCACCTTGTTCTCCACGAAGTGCGCGTCCCACGCGTGGTTGGCCCAGCGCGCGAAGTAGTTCACCGGCTCGAAGGCGGTGCCCAGGATGGCGTTGAGGTTCTCCACCACGAAGTGCGCGTACTTGAAGTAGCCGAGCACGAGCAGGTTCAGGGTGATGCTCGTGGCCAGCAGCAGGCGCTTGCGCAGGCGGTCATCGGTGCCGGTGCTCGCCCGACCGATGAGGAAATCCATGACGATCGAGAAGCCCAACAGGCCCACGAAGAGGCCGCTGGTCTTGTAGTAGAAGAAGAGGCTCACGCCGAAGAGCCAGGCGCTGCGTGCCATCTGCCGCTTGTGCAACAGGCTGAACACGGCCAATACCAATGCGAAGAAGCCCCAGAAATAGAAGCGCGTGAAGATCAGCGGCGACCGCTCATCGTACAGGAGCAGCGATGACCAGTCGATGTCGAGCAGGTTCACCGCGCAGCGAGCTTGAGGTGCTGGCCATAGGCCTCCATCACCGCGGCGAAGAGCAGGTCGCCGAGCACGGTGTAGCCTTCGCGTGTGAGGTGCACGCGGTCGCGCTTGGCCAGGCCGGCCTTCTCCCAGGCGCGCATGCTGCCCTCGCCGCCCATCACGCCCAGCGCGTCCCACACGGCCACGCCTTCGGTCATGCTCAGGCGCAGCATCGCGTCGCGCACCGCGCCGCCGTTCTTGTTCACGTAACGGCGCTTCATGTAGCTGTCGGTGTTGGTGGTGAGCAAGATCGCCGCCTTGGGGTTGGCTTGGCGCACGCGCCGGATCAGCTCGCGGTAGTTGTCCTCGTAGCGCTTGGCGCTGAAGTTGGCGTCGTGCGCGTCGTTGATGCCGACCGAGAAGATCACCAGGTCGGGCTTCAGCAGGGCGAGATCCTCGGTGAAGCGCTGGCAGCGCAGCCAGCTGCTGGTGCTGGCGCCGTTCACCCCCAACGCGTGCAGGAAGAAGCCGGGGTCATCGCTGCCGAGCACGATGCCGCCGAGCGTGAACTTCCGCTGCGTGCTGTCGGTGCGCTCGATGCGCAGCCGCAGGGTGTCCATGTACCGGTCGTAGGTGAACTCGGTGTAGCCGCCCAAGGTGTCCACGCGGCGGGCGATGCGCACCGTGGGGTCGATGTCCCAGGCGGTCACCGCATAGCTGCTGTCCATGTGGTGCAGCACGCGCGCGCTGTTGAACGCGTAGCCGGGGTAGGCATCGCCGCGGAAGCTGACCTTGATCGTGCTGAGCGTGTCGCGCGTGGTGACGCTGATGCCGGCGGCGCCGAGCGTGGAGCTGTCGGTGCGCACCACGTTGCGCAGGCCGGTCCAGCTGCCGGTGTACTCGGGGTTGTACCACCACGGGTTGTTGCTCTTCGCCATGTTGAAGGGGAAGATGAACCCGCGCCCCGCGCGCACGCCGGGCGCCACGGTCTGGAAGCGGTGCCGCATCTCCATGCTCCACATGTCGGCCTGCACGTGCGAGCCGCCCACGTGCACCACGTTCACCTGGCCCCGGCCCTCGAGCAGCAACCGGTCCATGCGGTCGAAGAGGTGCTGCCACGCGCTGCTGTCGCCCTCCATCACCAGATGGCCCGCTGCGGGGTTCATGAACGGCTTGGTGGCCACGCGCAACGGATTGTCCGTGCTGATCACCGGCGCGGTGGTCTGCGCCCGCGTTGCCAGGGCGATGAGCGATGCGATGATGACGGCGGTCCCCTTCATGCTATGGCTGCGACTGGTGATAGGCGGCGAACTCGTTGATCAGCGCGGTGTAGAAGAGCTCGCCCACCTTGCGCGCTCCCTGCGGGCTGAAGTGCGTGTAATCCTCGGCGGCCAGGGGCGGATCGGCCTGTACCCAGCTCACCATGCTGTTGCGCCCGCCCATGGCGTCGTACATGTCCCAGAAGGCCGCGCCCTGCGCCAGGGCATTCGCCTTCATCGCGTCGCGCACATCCTCCAGGTAGGGCCGCGTCACATAGTCTTCGCCTTCCTTGATGCTCATGTCGCTCGGGCCGATCACGATCACCGGCACGCCGGGCAGCAGCTTGCGGAAGCGGCCGATCTGCGCGCCGAAGAAGCGGCCGTACTGCTCTGCCTCCTCCTTGCTCTTCAGGTTGGGCAGCACGTTGCCGCCGTACTGCAGGATCATCAGCTCTACGTCGAGCTCGCGGTACATGCGGCCCAGGAGCGCCTGGTCGCTGCGGCGGAATTCGTAGCCGGCGGCGCCGCGCGCGGGGATGTTGTCCATCGCCACCCCGTTGCGCCCTTCGAGCGATACGCCGAAGACATCGGGGCTGTCCGTGCCTTCCATCGTGATCGTGATCTCCTTGGGCGGCGTGTCGAAGCGCCATTCGCGCACGAGCAATCCGTCCGCGGGCTCGATCACCTCGTCGCTCACCTCGGTGCCGTCCACGCTCATGCGCAGGGTGAGCGGCGCGCGGTGCCAGCCGTAGAAGAGCCGGCACACCTGCCATTGCTGCGCCCTGCCGTAGCAGCGCTTCTCCGGTCGCAGGGTGAAGGATGCGGTATGCGCAACGGTGTCCAGCGGCACGGTATCGGGCACGATTGAGGTGAAGCGCGAGAAGGCCGAGAGCGCGCCGAAGCGGTCGTGCTGCTGCGTCTTCGGCTTCTTGGTCATCACGCTGTAGCGCTGCCAGTCGCCGGTGAGCGCGCGCGCCACGCTGAAGTGCGGCACGATGTCCGCGATGGGGATCAAGCCCGGACCGTTGCCGCCGAACTGCGTCTGCAATTTGTTGCGCACGTAGGCGGTGATGCGGTCGCCTTCGAGCTGCGAATCGCCGTAGTGCAGGATGCGGATGGGGCGCTTGGCGGACTGCGCGCGCTGCAAGGCCTCGAAGAAGGGCTGCAGCGCATGATGGCCGGCCTCGGGCAGGTGCATCCGGATCCGTTCCTCCAGCGGCGCGAGCTTGCTGGCGTCGAAGACGAAGGGCTTCGGCGTGGTGTCCTCCACTGCGACGGCCTCAGCCACCTCCTCCACGTTCAGGGTGTCCACCGCTGCGCTGTCGGCCTCCACGGCCAGGATGTCGCTGATGTCCACGAGCTGCTGCTGCTCCTGGAAGAGCACCTCCTTCACCGATGGGAACGCGACGGTGAAGCCACCCATGCGCAGGCCATCGCTCGGCAGCAATTGCCCGATCAGCGCCAGTACCAGCAGCACGGCGCAGAGGAAGGCGAGCACGCGTACGGGGCTCATGCGGGGCTAGGGTCCGATGGGGATCTTCAGGCGCTGTCCGGGATGGATGTCGGCCGTGATGCCGTTCACGCGCATCAGCCGTGCGGCGTCGATGCCGGGATATCGCTTGGCGATGGTGTAGAGCGAGTCGCCCGCGCGCACCGTGTACCAGGTGTGCCCGGCGGTGCTCGTGTGCTGCGCGCGCTTCACGGGCGGCGCGGGCGGCGGCGCGATCTGGTTCGTGGGGCCTTCGTCCTCGTCGTTCTGCGTGCGTTCGTATTTGCTGCGCTGCGTGGGCGACACGTAGATCACCAGTTCCTCGCCCACATCGATCATGTCGCTGCCCAGCTTGTTCCAGGTCTTCAGCTGGCTCACCTTCACGCCGAACTTCTGCGCGATGCGGCCCAGGTAGTCGCCGCTGCGCACGCGGTAGTAGATCGCCTCGCGCCCATCATCGGTGCGCGCCACCACATCCTCGCCCGGCTGGCTCAGATTGCGCTCGGTCTCGGCGAGCCATTGCTGCACGCGCTGCACCGAATCGCTCAGGGCCTCGTAGCGCGCGCGTTCCCCGCGTGGCAGCAGCAGCTGGTGGAATGCGGGGATGCGGCCGCTGCACAGGGTGGGGTTCAGCGCGCGCAGGCGGGCCTTCTCGATGCCGAGCGTGGCCGCCACCGCCTCCACGCGCAGCTCGCGGTTCACACGGATGGTGTCCGCCGCCTCGAAGGGCGCCACGGGGATCGGCCGGATGCCGAGCGTTTCGGCATGCTTCGCCAAGTAGGCCATCGCCATCCACAGGGGCAGCACCGGCCGCGCGTCATCAGAGAAGTGCGGGTACAGCACGCGCAGGTCGGTGCTGCCCCGGGTGCGCCCTTGCGCGCGCGTCACGTTCGCCGGGCCGCAGGCGAAGGCCGCGAGGGTGAGCGACCAATCGCCGTAGCGCGCGTGCAGGTCCTTCAGCCAGCTCACGGCGGCCATGGTGCTCAGGCGCGGGTCGCGGCGCTCGTCGATATCGGGCCCCACCTTCAGGCCGTAGCGCAGCGCTACCGGGTAGGGGAGGCTCCAGAGGCCGGCGCCGCCCTCGCGCGTGCCGCCCCAGGTGCTCATGGCCGAGAGCGCCATGGGCAGTTGCGCCAGCTCGCGCGGCAGCCCTTGGCGCACCAGCTCGCCCTCGATCAGCGGCCGGTAGGCCTCGCTCATTCCCAGCAGCGCGCGCAGCTCCTCGCGGCGCGGCTCGCCCAGCACATCCACGTAGCGCGAGACGGAATCATCGGCGAAGACCGGCAGGCCGGGCAAGGCCGCGCGCAACTTGCTGTACAGGTCGCGCGTGTCCATCGCGCGGATCACGCCAGGCTTGCCCGTGCGACGCGCCTCCTCGATCGCCGCGCGCACGGGCCACTGCGCGACCAGGCTGTCCAGCCGCCAGAAGGGCTGGGCCATCGAGAGCGTGCTGGAGCAGAGGAGAAGGAGGAGCAGGAACGCGCGCATGCGTGCCCGGTAAAGCAAGGCCCGGACCAAGGCTCAACGTCGCCACGCGCGCGTTAATTCTTCACGGCAGGGTGTGAAGGGGGGCGGGCGCGCCGCCGAGGTGCCGTTTCAGCCGCAGGAAGGGCCGCTCGATCCACCGCAGGCTCACATCGGCCAGCGCGCAGCTGAGCACGATGGTGAGCACCACGGACAAGCCGAAGCGATCCGCGCGGCCAGCCATGGCCCACGCCACTACCGAGAGCGCGGGCATGTGCCAGATGTAAAGGCCGTAGCTGCGCTCGCCGAGCCATCGCAGCGCGCGGATGCGGTCCAGACGCCCGGCACGCGCATCGCCCAAGGAGCGCTCCAACAGCACGTAGCCGAAGAAGAGCGCCGCGAATGCGAGCGTGCGGCGCGTGTACGGGACCACCTCGAACCAGCGCGTCAGCGCGAGGCCGAGCAGCAAGGGGCCGATCAGCAGCGCCGCCCGACGGACCGCGCGCGGCAGGGCATCGATCCACGCGCCGAGCCGCTGCGGATAACGATGCGCCGCGAAGCCGAGCAAGGCACCGAAGCCGAGGTAGCGCAGGTTGCCCCATAGGTGGAAGTAGCTCCAGCGCAGAGGCATCAGCGCCGCCAACGCGATGGACGTGAGCACCAGGCAAACGATCAGCGCGATGCTCCATCGCCTGGGCAGTGCGAGCACCAACGGCCAGAGGAGATAGAACTGCTCCTCGATGCCCACGCTCCAGAGCACGGTCAGCGGACTCGCCACGGGGGCTCCGTGGTGGAGCATGTCGATGTTCGGGAGGAAGAGCGCGTAGCGCAACGGCGAGGCGGTCTCTTTGAATGGAACGCCGAGCAGCATGGCGAGGCAGGGCACGATCACGAAGCCCATAAGCACCGCCACGTAGTACAGGGGCCAGGTGCGCAGCACGCGACGCAGGTAGAAGCGCCCGAGTCCAGCGCGGTCGCGCACGGGCTGCTGCAGCAGGCGCCAGGTGATCAGGTAACCGCTCAGCAGGAAGAAGAACATCACGCCCAAGGCCCCGCCATGTCCCGCGAAGCCCAATGCGCGCCGTAACCCATCGCTGCCGATGCCCGCATCGCCTGGAAGCTCCGTGCTGATATGCCAGAGCAGTACGGACATGGCCGCGATGCCGCGCAGGGCGTCCAGGTCGGGCAGGCGATGCGGCTGATGTTCGTTCACGAGGACGGAGGACGAGTTAAGGTGGTGAATGGTTCACGTCACCTCATCGAGCCTGCCTGAAGAGGGCGGTTCAAAGCGGCTGCCGCTGAATTCATCCATAAGGATGAACTGGTATTTTCGTGTGCATCAGATCGAAGACCAGAGTGAATCGCGTACATCGATTTTGACGTTCCGTGATCTCGGAACGATGGATCAACCAAGAGTGAAGCAGAAGACCTTGAACCATCTGGTGCTTGCGGTTGCGTTGATCGCGGCCACGTGCGCCCTGGCGCAGCAGCCTTTCGAGCTGGATACCACCTTCCGGACAGAGATTGAGCAGCGTTATGTGAACTCCTTATTGCCCATGCCAGACGGGAAGCTGATTGCTTCGGGCGTGATGCGTTACCAAGGGATGGTCCCCGAATACACGCTGGCACGGCTGAACGCGGATGGCTCCCTGGATGATACTTATTACAACAGTGGCCTTGGTGGAGGGCGGATTACCGCATGGTCGAATAGGTTATATGTGAGTACCTCATACTCCGTGCGGCGGATCCTGCAAAGTGGCAGTAATGATTCCTCCTTCCACATGGGCAGTCAGATAATTCCCTACTTCGCCTCCGGCCAAGGGGGCGATTACCATGTATTCCCCGATGGCCGTGTGCTGATGAGCGGCAACCACACGCTGAGCGACACGGCGCGAGGCTTCGTGGGCATGCACCAGTTGATCTGGTTCAGCAATGAAGGTTACCTGGATACCACACGGGTACACCGCAAGGGCAATGGCGCGGTGTACCAGTTCAACGAGCTGCCCGGTGGCGGCTTCATCTGCTCGGGCCTGGCCACGCACTTCGATGGGCATGCGGTGGACCGGATCTTCCGGGTACACGCCGATGGTTCGGTGGACACCACCTTCCATACCGGGGTGAACTGGGGCAGTGCCTTCGAGTTCCTGCCCATGGCCGATGGGAGGGTCTATGCTTGTGGCGTATTCAGGCGCGCGCAAGCACCGGATGATACGCTGCGCCTGGTGAGGTTCATGCCGGACGGAAGCCTCGACCAGAGCTTCGCGTCCCCTGTATTGAGCTTGGGAAGCATACCGAGTCTCGGAGGCTTGGGCCCGAGTGTGAGCAACCTGCAGCCATGGGCTGATGGTCGGGTGGCGGTGACGGGGAAATTCCAGTTCGTCAATGGTCAACCGCGTCGTGGCATCTGCGTCTTGGAAGCCGATGGCGCACTCACGACATGGTTCGACGACTGTGGTGTAGGGCCATTCACGTACATGGGCATCACCTCGGCCTCGTTGCGTGGGATCATGCCCGACGCCGATAGCACGCATTACTACGTGTGGGGCACCTACACCGGCTATTCCGACGGTACCACCAATGATCCCTTGCAGCGCTTCGTAACACGGCTGCACGTGGGGGATATCACCACTGGCAGCGCTCCCCTCTCCCTCGTAGAGGGGCCAGGGGTGCGGGTGTATCCCAACCCGAGCATCGGCAGCGTGACGGTGCAGTTGGAGACCCTTCCGCAAGATGCGCAGGTAGTGGTGCGCGACGCGCTGGGCAGGGAGGTGCAGCGGCAGCGCCTCACGGATCATTACACCACATTGAGCATGACGCACAGCGGCGTGTACATGCTCGAGGTCTGGAGCGCCGGTGAGCGGCTGAGCACGCAGCGGCTGGTGGTGGAGTAGTCCCTCCGGCGTACCCCGTTCACCGCATCCACCTGACCGTACCATGCCGGTGACGGCTCCAACGCAAACCGATCAGACAGCCCAGCCATCTGTCAACTGACAACCGACAACTGACAACTGACAACCCCCAACCACACCTACCTCCCCAACACCCCGCACAAGTGCCAGAGCAGGCGTGCGCCCACGTTGGCGTCCCACTCGTCCTTGCCGGGGCTTACTTCCACGAGGTCGAAGCCGATGATGCGGCGCTTGGCCGCGAGGCGCGAGAGCAGGTAGGTGGCCTCCTCGAACCAGAGCCCGCCGGGCACGGGTGTGCCGGTGTGGGGGCAGAGCGTGGGATCGAGTCCGTCGATGTCGAAGCTGATGTGCACATGCTCGGGCAGCGCATCGATGATGGCGTCGCACTGCTGCTTCCAGGTGGCGCCTTCGTACTGCATGGCCCGGATGTCGGCGCTGCGCACGATGCGCACGCGGCCCTTCTCTTTCAGGAAGACCTCGTTCTCCTGCGCGCAGAAGTCGCGGATGCCCACGCTCACGATGCGTTCGAGCTGCGGGATGGCCAGCGCGTTGTGCATGATGCTCGCATGGCTGAAGGCGAATCCCTCGTACGCGATGCGCAGGTCGAGGTGCGCGTCGATGTGCAGGATGCCGAACTTCTTGTGGCGCTTGGCCTGCGCGCGGAAGAGGCCGAGCGGCGTGCTGTGGTCGCCGCCCACGAGGCCTACGAGCTTGCCTTGATCCAACCAGTAGGCGCAGCGCTGCTCCACCCAATCGTTCATCACGGCGCATTCGGCGTTGATCAGCTTCAATGCTTCGGCGGCCTTCGCCTTCTTCTTGGCGCTGTGCGTGCCGGTCTGCGCGGCGATCACCAGCGCGGCCTGCTTCTTCAGGTGGTCGCTCTGCTCCTGCAGCGCGGCGGGTATCTCATCCATGGCGATGCCGCGCTTCCACAGCTCGGGGAACTCGGGGTGGAAGAGGTCCACCTGGAAGCTCGCGTCGCGGATGGAATTCGGGCCGTGCGAGGTGCCGCCGCCGTAGCTGGTGGTCACTTCCCAAGGCACGGGCACCAGCACGATATCGGCCTCTTCGCAGGTGAAGGGCAGTCCGTACATCTGCGCGTCGGGGTCGCCGGGGCTGTTCGGATCGAAGGACTTGATCTTGCTCGCTTTGCTCATGGTGCCAAGGTAGAGGCATCCCCCGGTTACCTTGGCGCCACAATCCCCCGCGATGCGATACCTGCTCATCGGAACGGCACTGGCGCTCGGCTTCGGCGCAGCCGCCCAGGATGCCTACCTCACCAACTGCTTCGTGCCGCGCTATTGGAAGGCCAACACGGGCTGGCAGGTGAGCGCCCGCGTGCGGAACAGCTCGAGCTCGGCGCCGCTCTACACCTTCCACGTCGATTACCGGTTCAACAATGGCCCGGTGCAGGTGGGGAACACGCAGGCCACCACGGGCATCTCGCCAGGGCAGTACTGGCCCTATGTGCATCAAGTGCCATTCTCCAGCGCGGCGGGCAGCGGCGTGCTGAAGGTGTGGGTGGTGGGCGGCGGCGAGACGAACCCGAGCAACGACACACTCTACTTCGACGTGAAGGTGCTCGGCGCATGGGCCACCAAGAGCGTGCTGATCGAGCAGACCACGGGCACCTGGTGCCAGTTCTGCCCGCCGAGCGATGCGGTGTGCAACACCTTGGATGCCGATCCGCTGATCGTGGTAGCGAGCCATCACGAGAACGATCAGTTCACCAGCGCGAGCAGCGCCGCTTATTGGGCCCCGTACGTGGTGGGCTACACCCCTGCCGGCCTCATGGAGCAGGGCGAGTTCGGCGGATTGCCGGTGGATGCGCAATACACCCTGTGGCAGGAGCGCGCCGACATGCGGAAGATGGGCGTCTCACCCGCCTCCGTGGTGGTGACACCCGTGCTCGACCTGGCCACGCGCGAGCTCACCGTGGATGCGGCCGTCGCTTTCGAAGCGGCCGTTCCCGGCACGTACACCTTGAATGCTTACGTGCTGGAGGACCAGGTGCATGCGCCGCAGACCGGTGCCGGCGCTGATTACGTGCATATGCAGATCGTGCGCGAGGTGCTCGGCGGTGCCGATGGCACGACGGGCGTGATCCCCGCCTCTCCGGCGGCGGGCACAACCTACACGCATCAGTACACCACGCAGGTGCCCGAGGGATGGGATGCGGCTAACCTGCGCGTGGCGGTGATGATCTCGGAGCACGGCTCCGGCGGGTTGTGGACGGTGAACGTGGCCGATGCGAACGTGCTCGCCGTGGGCATCGTCGAACAGGAGGACCTGCGTTTCTCTGTGGCACCGAACCCAGCGACGGATGCAGTGCGCATCAACCTGCCGGATGCGTCGGCCGTGCGCGTGCGACTGATCGATGCGAAAGGCGCCGTGGTGCTGGATCGCGATCTGCGCGCGGCGAGCGGCAGCTTCGTGCTCGATGGGCTGGATGCGTTCCCCGGTGGGCTGTACACCCTGCGCGTGAGCAGCCAGGGGCGCGAGGGTTCGCACGGCATCGTGCTGCATTAACGAGGCGCCCCGCCCGCATTCGCGGACAGGGCGCTCAACGGTGCGGAAGTCCAACCCCTCGTTGCGACCCCTGGAGCACCGGATCAGATGGCCAGCCGCAGGAGGCTGAGCACCGATGGCAGGCGCACTTCTTCCACGGAAGGCGGTCGCGGCGCGGAGCGCGGACGCTCACGCCGCACGATGCTGTCCTTCCTCGGTTGTTCGGTCGGTTCGCTTCCCTCGGCGCCCGGGCGGCCTTCTTCCAGCCCGCGCTCGGTCATGCGCCAGGTCTTGCCGATCATCTTGTGGTCGTAGGTGTTGGTCACGTTGTCCACATCGTGGATCACATCCTCGCTTCCCGCGCGGAAGAACACGGCCTTGCCAACGGGCACCAGCAGCGTGAAGCGCGCGTCCTGTATGCGGATCTTGTCATCGGCGCTGAAGCGGAGCACGGGCGACACATAGAGCACATCGCCCTCCTGCCTGAACTCGGTGCTGATGTTGTTCGCTCGGGCCAGCGCGTTCTTGGTGCTGCGGCCCTGTGCTGAGCGGATCGTGACGAGATGGTAGAGGCTGTCCGGACTCTGCTCCACATCCAAGCGTGCCCAGCCGCCCGCGATCTGCCCGTTCTCGATGTGCAGGCCTTCGAGGTCGAAGTCGATCTCGCCATCGTCGAAGCACATGCTCCATCCGGTGGTGTCGCCGGGGGTGAGCGCATCGAGGTAAAGGACATCGGCGCTGGGCGTGGCGAGCGTCACCTCGGTGCGCGTGCTGTTGCGGCGGTGGAAGTCGCGACCGAGCTGCAGCCCGCCCCAGATCGTGGGCACCAGCGCGGCCAGCCAGAGCAGGGCGAGGGTCCAGCCGAACCAGCTGGGCGTGCGCGTATCGAGCAGCAGGCGGAAGCCCGCGAGCATGATGGCCACGATGGGCACCAGGCAGAGCACCAGCGCGCCAATGCCGAGCCAGAGTGCTTGTTCGCGCGTCTCGAAGATCAGCGCGCCGATGTCCAGCATGCCCAGGTCGTCGGTGCTCCAGGTGGCGTGCCAGAGGCCGAAGGCGCCTCCGACGGCCGCGGTGATCAGGCTCAGCAGCAGGCTGAAGGCGATGAGGATGATGCCGGCACCGAGCAATTTGCCGATGATGCCAGCCGCGCTGCCCGAGCGGCTGCGCGCCTCGCGGCCCCAGTTGCGGCCCAGGTCCTTGGCCTCGCCGGCCACGCGCTTGCCGCCTTCCTCGAAGGCGCGCTTCAGGTTGTCCACGGTCACCGGCTCGCCCTCCATGCGCAGGCGGTCGGCGGCGCTTTCTGCTTTGGGCACCAGGATCCAGAGGATGAGGTATAGAAGGAAGGGGACGCCCGTGCCGAGGAAGAAGAGCACGATCAGGATGATGCGGAGCCAGAGCGGGTCCATGCCGATGTAGGCGCCGAGTCCGCCGCATACGCCGCCCACCCATTTGTCGTCCGGGTCGCGGAACAGGCGCTTGTAGCCTTTGTCGTTCGACTTGCCCGTGGGCGGCGGCGCGGAGGCGCTCGCTTCGGCACGTTCGTCGCCGTCGGCGTAGTCCTCGGGCTGGCCCATCACGCCGATCACGTGGTCCACGTCGGCCATGGCCACCACCTGGCGGCGCCCGTCGAGCCGCTCGTTGAAGAGCTCGGCGATGCGGGCCTCGATGTCGGCCATGATCTCCTCGCGGCCGTCGGCGCCATCGAATTGCGCGCGGATCCCGTTGAGGTACTGCTGCAGGCGGTCGTAGGCGTCCTCCTCGATGTGGAACACCGTTCCGCTCACGTTGGCTGTCAGGGTCTTTTTCATGGTGGCGATGGCTAGGCCTTGGCTTATCGGTTCTTGCGGGTGGTCTTCTTCACGGCTTGCGCGAGCTCGTCCCAGGTCTGGTCCAGCTCGGTGAGGAATTTCTCGCCCACGGCGGTGAGGCGGTAGTACTTGCGCGGCGGGCCCGAGCGCGATTCCTCCCAGCGGTAGGTGAGCAGGCCCGCGTCCTTCAGCCGGGTGAGCAGGGGGTACAAGGTGCCCTCCACCACGATCAGCTTGGCGTCCTTCAGGCTGGAGATGATGTCCGATGGGTAGCGTTCGCCTTGTGCGAGCACGCTCAGGATGCAATACTCCAGCACGCCTTTCCGCATCTGCGCTTTGGTGTTCTCGACCTTCATGAGTTCGGGCGTTGGTCCTTGACGACGCAAAGATGCATGTTTCGTTTGGTACTATGCAAGACAAGGTACCGTGTTTTGATGAGTGGCGCCCGGGTGGGGATGAGCGGCCATTCGCAGCGCGGTCAACACCTGCATGAGTTCTTGGCGCAATCGGTGGCCGGCGCGGCAGAAGCATGCAGGTGCAGCGTGCGGTAGGCGTCCACGGCCAGCGCGGCCCGGCCTGAGCCGATAGTGCGGTTGTCTGTGTGCCGAAGGCCTAGGGCTTTGGTGAGCCTGCCCCGGGCTAGACCCGGGGTGGTTGATTTTTGGCTCCACCTTTTCATCAAGGAAAAGGTGGACGAGAGCGGTCATCTGAGGTCGGATTGATCATGGTTCTTTATGACCTCCTCCGGCTACCTTGGCCGCTCAACACGAAACGCGATGCGCAAGCATGCTTGGAAGATCGTGGCCATCCTGGTGCTGATCCTGGGGGCCATCGGCTACGTCCGCTACTACTGGGTCTTCGGCACGGGGGTGAAGGCGGGCGAGCTGAACTACGTGGTGCACAAAGGCGTGCTCTTCAAGACCTACGAGGGCAAGATGATCCAGACGGGCATCCGCAGCGACATGGGAACCTTGCAGAGCTTCGAGTTCCTCTTCTCCGTGGAAGACGACGCGGTGGCCAACGAGCTGATGGTGAACAGCGGCAAGCAGTTCAACCTGCACTACCGGGAATACCTGGCGGCGCTGCCCTGGCGCGGGCACAGCAAATACGTGGTGGACAGCATCGTGAGCATGCAAGAGGTGCACCGGTAGCGCTCGGAGGCGCCTGCTATCTTGCCCGTCCGCCGTGTCCTACTTCAAGCCCACTTCAGGAACCCGTTCGCACCGCCACCGGCGCAAGCACGCGGAAGACCGTCCGGTAGCCGGTGTCTGGGCGCAGTTCCGCTACGACCTGAAAGATGTGCAGGAGCGCTACGTGAAGCGCACCTCGTTGGCGCATAAGCGCTTCGTACTGCTGCTGATCGCCGTGGGCGCCGCGCTGCGCGTGGTGGTGGCGCTGCAGCCCATCACGGCCGATGAGGCGCTGGCGGCCATGGTCTTCGGCACCCAGCCGCTCGCGACCGTGGTCTCGGATTACAGCCTGCCGCTGAACCAGGTGCTGCACACCATCCTGGCGAAGTGGAGCACCTCCTTGCTCGGCATGGGCCTCTGGCAATTGCGTTTGCCCGCGCTGATCGCGGGGGTGCTGGCGCTGCCCATGTTCTACCTCCTCGTGCGCTCGCTCTTCAACCGCTACATCGCGCTGATGGCGCTGGCCATGGCGGCTGGCTTCCCGGGCCTGGTGCAGCTCAGCGCGCTGGCCAACGGCTTCAGCATCACCTGGTGCGCGCTGCTCGGCGCCTTGCTGCTCGGCCGCCACTTGGTGCGCGAGAACAACGTGCTATCGGCCGTGCTCATGGGCCTGTGCCTGGCGCTGGGCATGTGGGCCGAGCCGGCCATGATCTTCCCCGCGCTGATGGTGCTGCTCTGGGTGCTCTTCTCAGTGCTCTCGAAGTACGAGCGATCCTTGAACCAGCGCCTGACCATGCTGGGGATCGGTGCCGGCGTCTTCGTGGTGGTCAAGCTGCTGCTGTACCTGCCGGTGGTGATGGCGCATGGCGTGGATCAGCTCTTCCACCACGTCACCGAGGGCGAGCTCAGCTGGAAGGTCTTCAGCACGCAATACCCCGATCGAGTGCTGGCGCTGTGGATGTGGATCGTGGACCCCACCTACGCCTGGGTCGCCTACCTCGGGTTCGCGGGGCTGGTGCATGCCGCGTACACCTCGGCGAAGTACCGCACGCTGCTCTTCGCGCTGGTGCTGGGCGCGGTGCCGCTCTCGCTCATGCTGGCCGATGCCGGAGAGCCGCGCCAGTGGGCCTACGCGCTCTTCATCTTCCACATCGGCTCCAGCATCGCGCTCTTCTACCTGCTCAAATTCGTGCAGGACCGCGTGATCAAACGATTCGGCAAACGTTCCCGCACCGGCTGGGCCGCGCTGCTGCTGGTGCTCGGCTTCGGCTTGCCAGGCTTAAAGGAGGTGATGGAGCGCGGCGGACGCATGCCCGAGGCGGCCAGCGCCGTGGACGTGATCACCCACGCATTCCAGACGGGCGATCGGCTTTGCACCTCGCACCATTGGGAGCATGCCTTACGCTTCGAGCTGCTCTGCCACGGGGTGGAGCTGGCCGATATCTCCGGCACGGTGGATCCCGGTCGCATGCTCTTCGTGGTGGTGGAGCAGCCCAGGCCAGCGGAGATGGACCTGGTGCTGCAGCGCTGCGATCAACGGCCGGAGGACTATGAGCTTCCGGCGGTGGTGAAGGACTGGCCTCGAATGGAGATATTCGCGGCCCGTAAGCGCTGATCGGCGCATCGAACAATCCTGTCGGTTGAAGGGACTCTCAACCGGCTTTCAACCTCTAACGCTCAACCCATCCACGATATGTCCGAAGAAGGCCGCCAGATAATCTTCAATATGGTGAAGGTGGGGAAGACCCTGCCCTCCGGCAAGAAGATCCTCAATGACATCTACCTCGGCTTCTACTACGGGGCCAAGATCGGCGTGCTCGGCCTCAACGGCTCGGGGAAGTCCACGCTGATGCGCATCATCGCGGGCAAGGAGAAGAGCTACGATGGCGATGTGCACCTGAGCCCCGGCTATTCCATCGGTCACCTGGAGCAGGAGCCCGAGCTCGATGAGAGCAAGACCGTGATCGAGATCGTGCGCGAGGGCGTGCAGCCGATCATGGACCTGCTGAAGGAGTACGAGGACGTGAACAACCGCTTCGCCGACGAGGAGGTGCTGAACGACCCGGACAAGATGGACAAGCTCATCGCGCGCCAGGCCGAGCTGCAGGACAAGATCGAGGTGAACGACGCCTGGAACATCGACCAGAAGCTGGAGGTGGCCAT
Source organism: Flavobacteriales bacterium (assembly GCA_020635725.1). GTDB lineage: Bacteria > Bacteroidota > Bacteroidia > Flavobacteriales_F > PHOS-HE28 > PHOS-HE28. The sequence continues at coordinate 136,882 of JACJZF010000008.1, read as the reverse complement.
GGATGCGCTGCGCTGCCCCGATGGCGAGACCTCCATCAAGGTGCTCTCCGGCGGTGAGCGCCGCCGCGTGGCCTTGTGCCGCCTGCTGCTGCAGAACCCGGACATCCTCCTGCTCGACGAACCGACCAACCACCTCGATGCCGAAAGCGTGGCCTGGCTCGAGCTGCACCTGCAGCAATACAAGGGCACCGTCATCGCCATCACCCACGATCGTTACTTCCTGGACAACGTGGCCGGTTGGATCCTGGAGCTCGACCGCGGGGAAGGCATCCCGTACAAAGGCAACTACACCACCTGGCTGGAGCAGAAGACCGCCCGCCTGGCGCAGGAAGAGAAGCAGGAGAGCAAGCGCCAACGCGTGTTGAAGCAGGAGCTCGAGTGGGTGCGCAGCAACGCCAGCGCGCGCCGCACCAAGAACAAGGCCCGCCTGCAGAACTACGAGAAGATGCAGAGCGAGACCGTGAAGGAGAAGGAAGCGAAGCTCGAGATCTTCATCCCCAACGGGCCGCGCCTCGGCGACAAGGTCATCGAGTTCAAGAACGTGAGCAAGGGCTTCGGCGACCGACTCCTCATCGACAACCTCAGCTTCGCATTGCCTCCAGCGGGCATCGTGGGCATCATCGGCCCGAACGGCGCCGGTAAGACCACGCTCTTCCGCATGGCCATGGGCGCGGAGAAGCCTGACAGCGGCACGATCACCATCGGCGAGACCGTGCAGATCGCGTACGTGGACCAGAGCCACAAGGACCTGGTGGCCGAGAAGACCGTGTACGAGGTGATCAGCGGCGGGCTGGAGAACATCACCTTCGGCAACGTGGTGATGAACACCCGCGCCTACCTCTCACGCTTCAACTTCAGCGGACCCGACCAGAACAAGAAGGTGGGCGTGCTCTCCGGCGGCGAACGCAACCGCCTGCACCTGGCCATGACCGTGAAGCAGAGCAGCAACGTGCTCCTGCTGGACGAACCGACCAACGACCTCGATGTGAACACGCTGCGCGCGCTCGAGGAGGCGATCCAGGATTACAGCGGCTGCGCGGTCATCATCAGCCACGACCGCTGGTTCCTCGACCGCGTGTGCACGCACATCCTCGCCTTCGAGGGCGACAGCCAAGTCTATTGGTTCGAGGGCGGCTTCACCGAATACGAGGAGAACCGCAAGAAGCGCCTCGGTGGCGACATCGTGCCGCACCGGATCAAGTACCGGAAGCTGGTGCGGGGGTGAACCATAACTTGCCCGCAGAAAAACGAACGCACATGCCACAAGACGAACGCGCGCGCAACCACGCCAAACGCAGAGCAGCCACCAGGCTGGCCCAATGGAGGGCCAAGCAGGAGGCAACCCCCCAAGCCGAATCGAAGAAGGGGACTCAGGAGTGATCCCCAACTGACCCAAACGCAGAAGCCCCGCACATGCGGGGCTTCTGCGTTTGGTGCCTGATGCTCACGGCATCTGCGCAGCCCTGATCGCCGTGGGCACATTGCCGCCCACGTTCTGCAGGATCGGATCACGGTCGTTGCCCTCGCCCACATACTTCACGATGCCATCCATGTTCACGTCCTCGGATTTGTAGCCGGTGCTGATGCTCGTGGGCACGCTGCCGCCGATCTCCACTAGGATGGGGTCGCGGTCATTGTCCTGCCCGGTGTACTTGAGCTGACCGTCGCCGTTCACATCGCCGGACCAGAGCGCACGCGTGCCGTTGATGAAGACTTGCGCGTCGATGCCGTAGGTGGGCCTGCTTCCGTCGGTGAAGTCGATAGCGGTGGTGCTGGCACCAAGGCTGATCGATCCGCTCGTCATCGCGCCGAGGTGGTTGCGGTGATGAACGGCGATGCGGTAGCTGCCAGGCGCGGAGAGGAAGGAGAGCGGTGAGCTGCCGTTCACCGCGACCACCTGGCCATCGCGTTGCAAGAGTCCAGAGCGCGTCTCCACCACAATGGACGGATCGTTGTCATCGCGCAGCTCGATCACCACCCAGTCCACGATGGCATCGCTGCCGGTGATGCTGAAGGCCGAGGGCAGCACGAACTCGCCGCCACCGCCGATGTGCGCATAGCCCATCGCGGTGTATGGCTCGAGCAGCGGCAGCAGCCCGGCGGCGCGCAGGTCGTCGTCCAGCAGTCCCGTTACCACGTCGTATGCGCCCTGTAGCATCACGCGCACGGCGACCGGGAGCGCGGGCGAGGTCACCGTCACGGACTGCGTGAAGGTGCTGGAGCAAGCGCCGGTGGACGCGGTGAGCGTGACATCGTAGGTGCCGCCAGCGGTGTAGGTGTGCATGGGCTCGGCCTCGTCGCTCGTGCTGCCATCGCCGAAATCCCAGGCGTAGCTCACGCCATCGATGCTGTTGTTGCTGAAGGCGATGGGCGTATTCACCTCCACCGAGCTCGTTGAAGTGAACGAAGCCTGCGGCGCGAGCACTCGCAGCACGAAGCGCGTCGCGGCCGGAGCGCTCCCGACCAGGGTGAAATCGTAGGAAGCCGCACCATCGATCAAGGGGATCAACGCGCCATTGACCAGGTCCTCGAGTCCTAAGCAAGCGATGCCCAGCTCGCCTATCGCGGTCACTTCCATGGTGTAAGTGCCGCTGACGCCGGCGTTGACGCTCACGGGTATGCTCATCGGGCTGCTCGTGGCGCCGAAAGCGTTAATGGCGAGCGATTCGCCCGTGGAGGCCAGGGTGGCCACTTGCGGCGCGCTCGGGTGCGCGAGCACGTACTTGAGCGCATCCTCGGGATCGAACTGAGGGCTTCCGATGTCGAAGGCCACGATGCTCTCATCCGAGAAGGTGTTGATCGCGCTGCTCATGCGCAAACGCACCAGCGGGGTCGGGTCGGGCACGAAGCCGCCGAATACGCCGCCGCTGTTGTCGTTGATCTTGTCGCTCTCATCCACGGTTGTCGTCACGGCCGGGCCGCTGGCCTTGAGGAAGAAGCCCTGGCTGCTCTGGATGGTGTTGGTGGCGCCGTTGGTGCCGAAGCCCAGACCGATGTCGAACACCGCAGCGTTGCCATTGGCGGGGTTGTAGAAGGTCACGTAGTCCTCCACGTCCGCGCCGCGCGCTACCTGGTCGAACGCGATGGCGCTGGGCACGGGGTTGCTCACCAGGTTCCAACCGTCAACGAGCGGTGCGCCGGTATCGGTCCAGCTCATGGGCAGGGTGATCGGCGCGGTGGCGATCACCGGTGGCGCTCCGCCGAGATCCACCACGAAGGGGGCGGTGCCTCCAAGGGCATCACCGCTCCAGGCCGCGAAGCCCTGGCCGACGACGAGCGCCTGCTGATCGCTGCTCACGCCGGTGATGCCGTCGTTCTGCGCCGGACCTGTATGCGTCTCATCGTACCAGCGGATACTGGGCCAGAGGATGCCACTGCCCGGCGGATCGGAGAAGCCCGGGTACTGCGATCCGGGATAACCGGCGGTGATGAAGTCATCCTGCCAATGCTGCACCCTGCGGCTCGTGATCGGACTGCCGAGCAGGCGCCAATTGGTGGCGCCTCCAGGGATGTAACGCTCAATCTTCAAGTTGCCCGTGTAGCTCGCTTCGGGTGGCACCGGACCAAGACGCCCGGTTGTGGTGGCATAGCTGCGCAGGGTGAAGAGCGCGGCGGTGGCGTTGAGGTCACCCTCGATCAACTGCAAGGTTCCGCGGATCTCCATCTCGCCGTTGGCGGTTGTTCCCTGCGGCGTGTTCACCTCCAGGTCCCACACGTTTGGCTTGCTGGCGGTGGTGAGCACCACGGGCTTGTTGCCCACCAAGGACATCACGCTGCCATCGCTGCCGTAGAGCACGCCCAGGAAGGTGGCGTTGCGGCCGTGGACGTTGAAGGCGCTGCCGGGATCGAGTTGCAAGCTGCCGCCACCCTCCACGAGCACATCGCGCAGGTCCACCGTGCCGGTGTTGTGCACCACATGGCCGGTCTGCACCACCATGCTGGCGCGCGGGATGAAGTTGGCCGGACCCGCTGGCCCTGTTGGCGTGCGGCTCCAGATGGGGTCGCTCACGTTGCCATTGGCGCGGCTGTAGTAGATGAGTTTGCCAGCGGGTTGGTGGTAGCCTTGTGTGAGGATGTTGCTCCCGTTGTTCAAGGTGCTCACCGACATCTCACCGACCGTCCAGTTCAGCGTTGTGGCGCCCGCAGTTCCGTAGCCTCCTGCGGTACCGACCACCGAGGGGGTGATGGATTGCGCCGAAAGGAGCGCGGAAGAAAGAAGCGTGAATGACAGGATCGTGGTTCTCATGGTTCCTGTGCTCGGTTCATCGTGCTGCTCGCGCGTCGAGCAGGCGTTGCACGTCGGCCAGCACGCGGCTATTCGCCTTCAACTGGTCGCGCAGGTCGGCGTCGTTCCTGCGCAGATCGGCGTTCTCAAGCTGAAGCGCGTTCACTTTCGCGTTCAATTCCTGTACGGCATTGATCAGCAGGAACACGTAGGCCTGGTTGTTCACCTCACGCAGATCGGGGATGTCACCGTGCTCGGTGGTGCTCACCATGTAGGGCGCCAGCTCCTCCAGCTCCTGGGCGACGATGCCCACCTGTTCCCCTTCTGCTTCAAAGGGTGCATCGGCATTGTAGGTGAACACCACGGGGCGCAGGCGGTCGATGACCGAAAGACCATCGGTGAACTCGCGCTGGACGGTCTTGATGCGGGCATCGCTGAAGACGCCCCAGCTGCCCGTGCTGTTGTTGGCCGTGCCGTTCACGGAAAGCTTGGCGGTGGGTGCCGCTGTGCCGATACCTACTCTACCAGAACCCTTCACGAACAGGATGTGCTGATTGAGGAATGCTGTCGCATTATCGATGACGGATGAAAAGGAGATCCCATCGCTGATCTTCTCCAGGAACATCACCTTCTCGTTCACGGCCGCGTCGCTTTCCTCGAAATAGATCCGCGGGGTCGCATCCGTGATCTTGAGTCCGCGGCCGAACGAACCCGAACCCGTATTGGCCCCGTTGCTGATGTGTAAGGTGTACTCCGGCGCTGTGGTTCCGATGCCCACGCTGCCTTGGACGATCGCGCCATTGCTCGGAGCCGCGCTGGTGCCGGAATACGATGCACCAACGGCCAGGCCGCCCTCCACATCCAATCGGTTGACAGGTGAATCGGTACCGATGCCCACATTGCCTTGAACGATCGCACCATCGGTCGGAGCGGCACTGGTTCCGGAATACGATGCGCCGACCGCCAGTCCGCCTTCCACATCCAGTCTGTTCGCCGGCGAATTGGTTCCGATGCCCAGGAAGCCGTTGGATGTCAAGCGCATGCGCTCCGGGGTTGTGCTCAAGCCGGAATAGAATTTCAGTTCCGAGCCGATCAGGAGCATGGGGCGGAATCCGATGCCTTCATTCTTCGCCTCGATGCGCAATCCTTCACTGGATGAGAAGCGCAACCTGCTCCAGTGTGTGCTGGACATGCTCAGCCGAAATTCGCTGGAACTGGCATCGCGCACATCCAACGAGGCGCTTGGCATACTGGTGCCGATGCCCACGCGCTGGTCGGTGACGTATACGCTGTCGCCGCTCACCTGCCATCCTTCCACAGCAGTGAACGTACCTGTTCCCGTATCATAGGCGAGCTGTTGTTGCGCGATCGGGCAGTAAAGTTCGACCGCCTTCAGGTCATCGGTAAGAATATCCACCACATAGGCGTGGTTACCAGAGACTGCTATGGACCTTGGGTCCGGACCGACACCGAGGCTGCCACTAAGCACCGGGTTTGTAGGATCGCTGATGTCGATCACCTTCAGATCGTTGGTACCTGAGTCCACCACATAGGCGTAGTGGCCAGAGACCGCTACGGATCTTGGGAACGACCCGATCCCCAGGCTACCGATGAGCAGCGGGCTCGCAGGAGTGCTGATGTCGATCACTTTCAGGTCATCAGATTGATTATCCACCACATAGGCGTAGTTGCCAGAGACCGCTATGGAAAGAGGGCTCGGTCCGAGCCCCAGGCTACCGCTGAGCACCGGGCTCGCAGGCGCGCTGATGTCGATCACTTTCAGGTCATCAGATGAATTATCCACCACATAGGCGTAGTTCCCAGAGACCGCTAAGGAAGTAGGGCTCGGTCCGAGCCCCAGGCTACCGCTGAGCACGGGGCTTGAGGGAGTGCTGATGTCGATCACTTTCAGGTCATCAGAAACACCATCCACCACATAGGCGTAGTTCCCAGAGACTGCGATGAACTGTGGACTCGGACCTACACCCAGGCTGCCACTGAGCACCGGGCTTGCAGGACTGCTTACATCGATGACTTTTAGATCGCCGGAAGGCACATAGGCGTAGTTCCCGGAGACAGCGACGGAGTATGCGCTTGGTCCTATTCCCAGGCTACCACTGAGCACTGGGCTTGCTGGAGTACTGATGTCGATCACTTTCAGATCGGCCGAGGACGCATCAACAACATAGGCGTGGTTGCCCGAAACGGCCACGGAAACGGGCGATGGTCCTATCCCCAGGCTGCCCGCGATCCCGAGGCAGGAGAGACCCGCTGGGGGTGCGTTACCCAGCCCCAATAGACCTTCCGCACTCATGTTCTGCCAGGTGGCATTCCCATCGGCATCACTGGTCAGGATCTTCTTGTCGGACTCAGTGCCATCCTGGTACTTCAGATCTCCGACCACATGCAACTTGGAGTCGGGAGAAGTTGTGCCGATGCCCACGCGCTTGGCACCGTTGTGGAGGGTATCCGCGATCACATGCCAGCCCTCCAATGCAATGAATGCCCCGGTATAAGGATCATAGGTCACTTGCTGTTGTTCCGCAGGACAGAACAGTTCGAACACCATCATGTTGTGGCTGTTGGCGTTCACCACATAGGCATGGTCGCCTGACACAGCCACTGAAACGGGGAACGAACCCGTGGCTATGGTGGCACTAAGGCTGGGCGAAGCGGGGTTGCTGATGTTGAACACCATCATGTTGTTGCTGGAAGCGTTCACCACATAAGCATGGTCGCCCGAAACGGTCACTGAACGGGGAAGCGAACCCGTGGCTATGGTGGCACTCAGGCTGGGTGAAGCGGGGTTGCTGATGTCGAATACCATCATGTTGACGCTGCTGTAGTTCACCACATAAGCATGGTCGCCTGATATGGCCACTGAATAGGGATGCGAACCCGTGGCTATGGTGGCACTAAGGCTGGGCGAAGCGGGGTTGCTGATGTCGAACACCATCATGTTGTCACTGGAGTAGTTCACCAAAAAGGCAAGGTCGCCTGATATGGTCACTGAATTGGGGTTCAAACCCGTGGCTATGGTGGCACTAAGGCTGGGCGAAGCGGGGTTGCTGATGTTGAACACCATCATGTTGTTGCTGGATGTGTTCACCACATAGGCATGGTCGCCCGATACAGCCACTGAATTGGGGGACGAACCCGTGGCTATGGTGGCACTGAAGCTGGGCGAAGCGGGGTTGCTGATGTTGAACACCATCATGTTGTTGCTGGATGCGTTCACCACATAGGCATGGTCGCCCGAAACGGCGACGGCACGGGGACCACTACCCGTTGCTATGGTGGCACTCAGGCTGGGTGAAGCGGGGTTGCTGATGTTGAACACCATCATGTTGTTGCTGGATGCGTTCACCACATAGGCATGGTCGCCCGAAACGGCGACGGTTACGGGATTCGCACCCGCAGCGATCGTGGCGGCCACATTCAAACAAGAGATATCACCGTTGTACGCCGCGGGTAAGTTCCCAGCGCCGAAAAAACTCTCGGCGTTCAGGTCCTGCCAACTCGCATTCCCATCCGCATCGCTGGTCAGGATCTTCTTGTCGCCCTGGCTACCGTCCTTCAGTTGGAAGGTGCCCTCCACATCCAGGTCCTGGCTGGGAGCGTTCGTACCGATACCTACCCGCCTGCCATTGCTATGCACGGTATCGCCGCTCAACACCCAGTCGCCATCATCGGCCATGTCGGCGGTCCTGGCGTGCAAGGCATAGGGTACGCTGAGCAATTGCTGCGTGCCCACGCTGGTGTAGCTGCTGCCACCCGCGGGGTCCAGGCCCACCTCCAGGAAGTAGGGGCCGGCGCTCCAGTCGATGGCCGCGAAGGTGCCCGCGCCCGGCGTGCCATTGCCCACCTCCAGGGAGAAGAGGCCCAGCGCGTTCGTGGTGGGGTTGTGCGTCTCCGAATACACCACCGTGCCCACGGCCGTGCCCTGGTGCAGCTGGAACTGCACACCGATGGTGGTGTTCACCAGTTCATCACCACTGGCATCGCGTGCCACGCCCTGGTAGTTGAAGGCTTCCGGTGTTTGGGCCAGCAGGCTGGTTCCGAGCAGCAGGACGATCAATAGCGCGCAGGGTCTCATGTCCGTATGGTCTATTCGTTGGTGGTCGATCGCAGTACGATCGCGATGGAACAAAGCAGCACGATATGGGCCGCGGCATCAATCGTTGGTTCCAATGAGATCGTGCCGAACCGCACTGAACCTTTATCTTGAACGCTGCGTCATGTTCCGCGCGTTGAACATCCTCCTGCACCTGCTGCTCTCAGCGTCGGTCTTCGGTCAGTTGATCGAGCAGGAGGTGCGCTACGATCTGGCCCGCATCACCATCGACGATGGCCTGCCGCAGGGCATGGTGCAGGACATCCTGCAGGACCGGCAGGGCTATCTCTGGTTCACCACCAAGGATGGCCTCGCGCGCAGCGATGGGTATGCCTTCACCATCTTCCAGCACGACCCCGAGGACCCGGCCAGCATCGCGGGCAACCACAGCGACCTGCTCTTCGAGGACCGCAACGGCGGCTTGTGGATCGCGGTGTTCGGCGAGGGTCTTGACCGCTACGATCCGCGCACCGGACGCTTCGATCATGTGCACTTCCCGGTCCGCACGCCGCGCGAAGCCTTTCTGGACGTGGACCGGATCCGCGAAGGGCCGCAGGGCGGGATCTGGTTCACCTCGGTCGGGGAATACCTGTACGTGGTGGACCCGCAGGACCCGGAGCTGCTGGCGCGGCCCGCACGAACGATCCACCCGAAGAGCCACATCCCGACGCGGGTCAGCTACTTCGAGTTCGATGCCACTGGCGCGCTGTGGGCCATGAACGGCGACAGCGTGGTATGCGATCCATCGCTGCGCGGATCCGATACTACCGCAGCGACCGTTTGGCGGATCCCTTCACCCGTTCCACCCCGCAACGGCACCCTGGAGAAACACCCGATGGTGCACTGGCGGCAAGGGCACAAGGTGGTGGTCTCCGTACCATCGATGCTGCTTCTCTTCGATACACGCACGCATGCCGTGGATACCCTGCGCGTGCCTGAGGGGCAGCATGTGTGGTTCACCCAGCTGGTGGATGACGCAGGACGCCTCTGGTACCGCGCGGACGACAACCGCATCTGGCGGGTGGACTTGCGCACGGGCCGCTTCGAACCGCTGTACTTCACCGCCGATGGCAAGGACGTATACGCGGAGTTCCAGACCGTGCTCTTCCGCTGCCAGGACCGCAGCGGCAACCTGTGGGGCGGCAGCAAGGGCTACGGGGTGTTCAAGCTGGGCCGCACCAGCACGCGCTTTCAGCGACGCCCGTCGATCCGCATGGACGGGTACTATGTGGATGCCTACACCATACTTGGGCATCGACAATTCGCCATGACCCGACATGCCTTGCTTGAGGATCCGGCCCCTGCCCCGAAAGGCTGGCTGCGCTACACGATCGGCACAACCGTGAACGGTAGGAACTGGATCGGTGCGGTCACCGATACCAAGGGCCGCACCTGGGGTGTGCTCGCGGACGGGGACCGCTCACCGGCGGTGCTGGGCTACCTGGATACGGGAGGTGCCTTCCATACCACCGACCTCCTGGAGGATACCCCCAGCCGGGTGTTCCATGGCCGTGGGTCGCAGATCTGGGTGGTCACCTCCGGTGGCCGCGAGACCTGGAACCTGCCGGTGGACCTGGTGTGCATCGATACGGACGCCATGCGGGTGATCGGGCGCCATTCCTTTCCGGTCGAATTCCTGCTCTCGAAGTACTGGCCCATCTCGCAATGGTCGGTGGCACCCGATGGCAGCATCTGGATGGCCACCATGGAGGGCCTGCTCGCGTTGGATCCGGAGAAGAACACCTGGCGCAGCTTCCAGCACGACCCCGCCGATCCCACCAGCCTGCCGGGGAACCTGCTCTTCTCCCTGTGCCCGGACCCCGACGAGCCGGACCACTTCATGTGGGTGGGCACCGAAAGCGCGGGCATGGCCCGGTTGGACAAGCGAACTGGGAGTTGCAAGCGGGTCTCCACCGCCGATGGCCTGCCGAACAACGTGATCTACAGCATCCTCCCCGATGCGGAGGGACGTCTCTGGATCGGCACCAACATGGGCCTGTGCCGCTACGATCCCCGCACCGGGGCCGCGCGCACCTTCACGAAGGACGATGGCATCGCGGGGAACGAGTTCAACCGCTACGGGTCGCTGGTGCTGCCGGACGGGGCGCTGTTCTTCGACGGCATGGACGGCGGCACCTCCTTCCATCCGGTGGACCTGACCGAGGGAAAAGACCCCAGTCCCACCCTGCTCACGGGCATCCGGCTCGCCACGCGCTCCATCGCCATGCACGAGCTGCTGGACACGGCCGGCACCCTGCTCTCGCTCACGCTGCCCCACAACGAACCCCTGGTCACCTTCCGCTTCGCCTTGATGGACCACACGGCACCGAAGCGCAACACCTTCCGCTACCGCCTGGTAGGCTACACGGATGAGTGGATCGATGGCAGCACGCGCAATGAGGCCACCTTCACCAATTTGGACCCCGGCGACTACACCTTCGAGGTGCAGGGCACCGACCATGAAGGGATGGTCGATCCCCATCTCGCATCCATCCATCTTTCCATCCTGCCGCCTTGGTGGCGCACCTGGTGGTTCCGCGCAGCCTTGGCGCTGCTGATCATGGGCTCCGTGTATGCCTTGTACCGGATCCGTCTTGAGCAGCAGCTGCGCGAGATCCGTTTGCGGGAGCACATCGCGCGCGACCTGCACGACGAGATCGGCTCCACCTTGAGTAGTGTGGCGCTCTATGGGGCCGTGGCCAGGAAGAAGCTCACCAACATCGGCCCGGAAGGCGGCCGGCTGCTGGAGCGCATCAGCGAGGGCACCACCAGCGCCATGGAGTCCATCAACGACATCGTCTGGACCGTGAACGCCTCCAAGGACAGCCTGGCCGACCTCGCCGAACGCATGCGGAGCCACGCCACGCCCCTGTGCGAAGCGCGTGGCGTGACCCTGGACCTGCAGGTGGATGAGGCCCTGTTGCGGGATCGCCTGGACATGGGCCAGCGCAAGAACCTCTACCTCATCTTCAAGGAAGCGGTGAACAACGCCATCAAGTACGCCGCATGCAGCCGTATCACCATCCGGCTATCCGGCAGCGGCGAAAGCCTCACCATGACCATTGCCGATGATGGACGGGGCTTCGACCCGGAGGTGAACGGCGGTCCGGGACCGGGCGGGAATGGGCTGGGCAATATGCGGGAACGCGGGGCCGAAGCAGGTGGCGAATGCACCATCAACTCCCGGGTGGGTCACGGCACCACGGTCACCTTCCGTACCCGGGCGGGGACTTGAACAGCGGGCATCTCATTGCATCCAATGAGGCGCGGCCCGGAAGCACGATCCTAATTTCGCCCCATGCTGCGCATCGCCATCTTCGACGACCATGCCCAACGCCGGGAAAGCCTGAACATGCTGATCGATGCCACCGACGGCATGGTGTGCGTGGGCGCCTTCGCCGACTGCCGCGATGTGGTGAAGCACGTGGCCCAATGTGATCCGCAGGTGATACTCATGGACATCGACATGCCGCATGTGGATGGCGTGGAGGGCGTCGCGCTCATCCGCAAGCAGTTCAAGGATGTGAGGATCCTGATGCAGACCGTTCTGGAGGACAACGAGCGGCTCTTCGCCTCCATCGTGGCCGGTGCGGACGGTTACCTGCTGAAACAGACCACACCCGAGCGGCTGATCGCGGCCATCGAGGAAGTTCACCAGGGCGGTGCGCCCATGACCCCCACCATCGCCCGTAAGGTGCTGCAACTCGTGGGTGTCCGCTCCGGAAAGACCGGTGGTGCGCATGACTTCCACCTGACCGGGCGGGAGCAGGAGATCCTGGCCCTGCTCGTAGACGGCCTCAGCTACAAGCAGATCGCCGAGCGCTGCTCCATCAGCTACCCCACGGTGAACACGCACATCACCCACATCTACAAGAAGCTACACGTGGATTCCGTGGCCGCCGCCGTGAAGGTGGCGATGCAGGAGGGGTTGGTGTAGGAAGGCTTATGGCAGCTGTCCTTGCCTTGTATTCGTCGGCACATTGCCGCCCACATTCTGCAGGATCGGATCGCGGTCGTTGCCTTCGCCCACGTATTTCACCACGCCATCCATGTTCACGTCCTCCATGCGGTATTCATCATTCAGCACGGCGGTGGGCACCGAGCCACCAATGGCGAAGAGGATGGGGTCGCGGTCATTGCCCAGGCCGGTGTACTTCAGCTCTGTGTTGAAGTCGACATTGCCCGCCCAAAGCACTTCGGCAGGGTAGAGGCCGACCACCGGCTTGCGCGCTTCGGTGCCATAGGTCGCGGTGGAGGCGATGGTGAGATCCACGGTGGCTGGTGCGGCATCGAGTGCGACTGCACCGGCGGTCATCGCGCCCAAGTGGTTGCGATGGCGCACCGCGATGTAGTATGGGCCTGGTCCGCGTTCGAAGATTACCGGTGAGCTGCCGTCCGCATCCACCACATCGCCGTCGCGCTGCAACAGGGCGCTTCGCGAAGCGAGCACCACCGAGGCATCATTCGCGTCGCGCAGTTCGAGCAGCACCCAATCCACGATTGCGTCCGGCCCACTCGTGTTCAGCACCGTGGGCTGGATGAACTCGTTGCCACCTCCTTCGGTGTGCACGTAACCCATGGCGCTGTATGGTTCGGTCAGCGGGAAACCGCCGAGGCTCCGCAGCGCATCGCTCATCAAGCCGGTGGATGCATCGTAGGGCCCTTCGAGCAACACGCGCGGCGCCACGCTGATGCCGGCGAGCTGCGGGCTGCAGAAGAGGTCGCGGAGGAAGAGTGTGCTCTCCAGCATGATCGCCGCTGGATCGTGCACCGCATGCTCGTTGCCGGTGTAGGGGTGGTAGAAGTAGCGGCCGGGTGCGGGGGCCAGGTGCTGCACGCGCAGGTCGGTCACGCACGAACCGTAGAGGTAGGGGTAGTTGTCGCCCACGCCGAGCGGCATGCCCCAGAGCCCTTGCTGGTGGTTGCACCCCACAACGGGGTCGCCGCTCTGGTGGTACATGTACAGTGCGGGATCCAGGGGGCTGCTCACCAGGCTCGTGTCGAGGAGGCCGCCGTAGTTCGAGACGACGGCGAGCACATCGTCCGTCATGCCATTCTGGTTCAAATAGCCTTCAATGGGCCCGAGGTCCGGACGCGCGTATTGCGAGAGGAAGTGCACCACATTGCCGATGGCGTAGCACGAGGCCGGCTTCTCCGAAGGATCATCGACATAGGCCGCATGCAAGGCTGTGATCGCGCCCGCGCTCCAACCCATCAGCATCACGTTCGTGGTGCTCGTGCTGTCCTGCGCGCTGCGTCCTTTCAGGAAGCGGATCGCGCCACGGGCATCCTGCTGGGCACGGTACGCGGCGCGCACCACCTCGGCCGGGTCATAGGCCCACGGCGAGCCCAGCAGCCAGGTGCCGTAGAAATCGAGCCGGTAGCTGATGGTGGCCGCCGCCCAGCCCTTGCTCGCCAGATCCTGGCAGGTGGCGTTCAGGTCGTTGCGGTCGCCATCGAAGAAGCCGCCGCCGTGGATCAGGATCAGCAGTGGACGCTCCGTCTGCCCATCGCCCACCGGCTTGTACAGGTTGAGGCGCAATTCCTGCATGGCCCCGTTATAGCGCGTGGCGCTTCCGTAGAGGATGTCCATCTCGGCCCGCACCTCGAACATCGGCACGGTGAAGGGGATCGAGCAATCCTGGGCGAGCGCCGCCCAGGCGCCGAAAAGGCCACAGGCAGCAAGCACGCAGGCACGTTGCGAAGCATTCATGCTCGGAAGGTAGCCGACCTGAATGAATAAGGGCTGCGGCAGCGAGGCGAGCTCGATTGGAGCGGTCACGCTTTTACTGCTGATCGGCTAGCTGCGCATCACCCCCTCACGAAACGTCGAATGCCGATCAGCACGCCCCGCGCATCGCGCAAGGTCATCAGGTACAGGCCGGGTATGAAGGTGGAGACATCGATCCGCTCGGTGCTGTCCTGCAGCATGAACACACGCACCGTGCGGCTTTGTGCATCAGCGATGGTGCATGTACTGCCGGATGGCACGCCGTCGATCCGGACTTGATCCGTGGCCGGCGAAGGGAACAGGGTGAAGGCCGCATCAGCTGTTTCGGGGCCCTCCGCCACGCCGGTCACGATGCCGCCGTTCTGTCCGGTCACGTTCCAACTCCCGAAGGGGAAACCCGGAATGGGCTCCTCCTCGATCCATACCAACGTATCCTGTATGGCGCAAACGCTGCCCGTCACGGTGTTCGTGATCACCAGACTCACCGCCATGGAGTCCGTCAGAGGCACTGAATGCGCGAAGCCCGTGAACGCCTGTTCGGGGAACGGGCCCGACGTGGTGTCTTGGTGCACGATGCCGCCATCGAAGGTGTTCACTTCCCACACGCACACGTTGGCGTAGCCGGAATCGAGCAGGAAGAAGCCGGCCTGGTAGAGGTTCACCAGGCTGGTGTCCGACGAGGACACCTGGATGCTCACGAATTCGCACTGCGCGTGCAGAGCGCTGCAGATGGGGAGTAGGAGGAAGAGGGAGTAGAGTCTTTTCATGAGGTTGGGGAACAATTGAGGGCGTGGAAGGTTCGGTGATGGAGGCGACGGGAAGGAATGACCCTTCAACGGGAACCGAATCATGAACCACCTGACGGACTCATCGCTGGATGATGATCCGCTGGGTGCGGCCGCCTGACCGTGCGAGGTAAAGGCCGGGTTCCCAAGTGTCCGTTGCGATTCTGCGTTCCAGTGTCACGAGCTCGCGTCGGCCTGATGCTCCATGGATCTCAAGCAGAGCGCCTGCCTCCAATCCTTGCACCACGATATGGTCATCCGCAGGGTTGGGGAACACCTGGAAGGATCCGGTATCCCGCAATTCATCCATGCCGATGCTGCCATCACCCGCGCCGAAGGAGGCCACAGGCAGCAAGCATGCAGGCACGTTGCGAAGCATTCATGATCGGAAGGTAGCCGACCTGATTGAATAAGGGCTGCGGTGGCGATTCGTGCTCAATCGGGTATGCTAATCACGCATCTACGGTGGTCAGCCAGGCGCCGCGCCCAACACGGTGGAGTCCTTCGGCTCCGTCATCCGGCTTCCTCCCGAATCGCCCTTGGCCATGTGCACATATCGGTAATAGCTGGAGGAGTAGGGGAAGGCTGTGGGCATCTGGAATGCTGCCTCGGACAGAACCTGGCCTTCGTGCGAGACACAAGGTGCCTACCGCCCTTGCGCTCGATACGGGCTTCCCCGCCATCGCGTTGGATACTTCCAGGATCCGAACAGGATCAAGGGCATAGCTTGGTGCCATGAAGGTGCTGCTGGTGGAGGACGAACCGGAGCTGCGGCGCTCGGTGCTTGCCTACCTGCACGGCGAGGGCATGGTGGTGGAGGTGGCGCGCGACTTCCCGGAAGCGATGGACAAGACCGGGCTATTCACCTACGACGCCGTGCTCGTGGACATCACGCTACCCAAGGGCAGCGGCCTGGACGTGGTGCGGCAGCTGCGCACGAAGCACCCAGGAACGGGCATCATCATCATCAGCGCCAAGGGATCCCTGGATGACAAGGTGCGGGGCCTGGAGCTGGGGGCCGATGACTACCTGGCCAAGCCCTTCCACCTGCCCGAGCTGGTGGCGCGGCTGCACGCATTGGTGCGCCGCAAGACCTTCAATGGACGGCAGGACATCGTGCTGGATGAATTGCGCCTGGTGCCCGAGGACAAGCTGGTGGAGGTGCACGGGGAGCGCGTGGAGCTCACGGGCATGCAATTCGATCTGCTGCTCTTCCTGGTGGCCAACAAGGACCGGGTGCTTTCGCGCAGCGCCATCGCCGAGCATGTCTGGGGCGACCACGCGGAAGCCATGGACGAGCACGACCTGCTGTATTCCCACATGAAGAACCTGCGGAAGAAGCTGACCGAGCATGGCTGGCAGGACCGCATCAAGACCGTGTACGGCATCGGTTACCGGTTCACCACCACATGAAACTGCTGCACCGCACCGCCTTGAACCACTTGCTGCTGGCCATCCCGCTGGTGGTGATCGGTACCGTGGCCGGCCACTATGCCGTACGCCATGCGGTGAATGACGAGCTGGATGAGCAGTTGCAACACCACGCCGAACTGATCGCGGCGCGCCTCGCCGCAGGTGAAAGCGAGCTGCCTGCCGAAGCGCCTGACCAGTTCGTGCAGGTGCTTCCCGAACGGAGCACGGGCATCGCGTTCCGGGATACCCTGCTGTACAACGCGGCGGAGGAAGGCGTGATCCCCTGGCGCATGGTGCGGTATCCGGCGGTGGGCGTGGATGGGGGGCCGGCCACCGTGGTGATCGCGCGCGCAACGGTGGAGTACGAGGACCTGGTGACCACCGTGGCGCTGGTGATTGGGGGCCTGCTGCTGCTCGTCTTCCTCGGCAACTTCCTGGTGGACCGCTGGCTCAACACCCGGCTCTGGAGGCCCTTCCACAACACACTGGATCAGCTGGCCCACTTCCAGGTGGATGCACCGCGCAACGAGTTGCCGCGCACGGGGATCACGGAGTTCAACGCGATGAACGGAACGCTGAACGCGATGATGGCGAAACTGCAGCGCGACTTCACGGCGCAGAAGCGCTTCAGCGAACAGGCCGCCCACGAATTGCAGACACCGCTGGCGGTGATGCAGGGCAAGTTGGACGAGCTGATCCAGATGCCGGAGCTGGGCGAGCTGGAGGCCGGCATGATCGAGGTGCTCTACCGCGCACGCGAACGCATGGGGCGCACCGTGCAGAACATGCTGCTGCTGGCGCGGATCGGCAACATGGAGTATGCCGCGGCCCCGGTGGATTGGCAGGCGCTCTTCCAAGACCAGGCCGCACTGCTCGCCGGCCTCATGGAACGCCGGGCCGTGCATTTCCAGCTGCATGTGGACAAGCGCTGCGAACTGCGCTTGCACCCGGTCCTGGCCGAGCTGGTGGTGGCCAACCTCCTGCGCAATGCGGTGCAGCACAACCACGAAGGCGGCTCGATCAACGTGCGCATCGGTTCGGAGGGCTTCGTGGTCACGAACAGCGGCCCCACCCTGAACGTGGATCCCGAGCGTCTCTTCGAGCGTTTCACCAAGGGCGATCCCAGCAGCGAGGGAAGCGGGTTGGGCCTGAGCATGGTGAAGGAGGTCTGTGACAATGCGGGCCTGCGCCTGGAGTACACCGAAGCCGCCGGCGTACACACGGTGGTGGTGCATCGCACGCGCTGATCCAGATTGCACACAGGATCGGGCGGCCAAATTGCGCCCATGGAACCAATGAAGTGGAGGAGCGCTTTCGGACGGAAGAACGCTGTACGCACCATCGCCCTGGCACTGGCCGTGGCAGCACGCAGCATGGCGATCGGACAGGTGGGCCACGTGGCGGTCTCCGGCGGACTGGTGGATGCGGAGACCAAGGCCGCGCTGCCCTACTTCACCATCACGCTGCACGACCCCACCGACAGCAGCTTGATCGGCGGCACCCTCTCTGGCGAGGACGGCCGGTGGACCCTGGAGCAGGTGCTACCCGGCGACTACGACCTGCGCACCGGCGGCGTGGGCTACGGAACGCACCGGGAGCGGATCCATGTGGGAAGCCTGAGCCCGCACCTCGAATTGGGCGCCATACCGATGCGGCCCGGTGCGGTGGAGCTCGGGGAATTCGAGGTGGTGCAGCATGTGGACGAAGTGCGCGGGGCCATGGACCGGAAGGTCTACCGTCTGGACGATAACACGAGCCAGAGCGGGGGCACGGTGTTGCAGGCCTTGCGCAACCTGCCCGGCGTAACGGTGGACCAGCGCAATGGGAAGCTGCAATTGCGCGGCAGTGACAAGGTGGCCGTTCTGGTGGATGGTCAGCAGTCCGCCCTTACCGGCTTCGGGAACCAGAGCGGCCTGGACAACATCCCGGCCTCCGCGATCGAGCGGATCGAGGTGATCAATGATCCATCCGCCAAACAGGATGCGAACGGCATGGCGGGCATCATCAACATCATCTACAAGAAGGACCGACGCGAGGGGCTGCATGGCAAGGCATCCATGATGGCGGGCCTTGGTGCGCTGGGGGCGAAACAGGCGGACCTGCCCACGGTGCGCCCGCAATACAGCGGCACACCGAAACTGGGGCCTTCGCTCGGTTTGAACTGGAACCGGAAGAAGGTGGCCCTGCACCTGCAGGCCGACCTCCTGCACCAACGTGTGCTCAACCGCGATGAACACTTCACGCGCACCTTCGCCGATGGTGCCTCCGTACGCCAGCAATACCTGGAGAACCGGGACCAGACCTCGTACACCACCAAGTTGGGATCGGACATCACCTTGAACGCGCGGGATGCGCTCAGCATCTCCGCGCTCTTCGGCCGGGAGGCCCACATCGATCACGGCGACGTGGTCTACTTCGACGGGGCCACGAGCGAACGCCGGCGCCTGTGGCAGTTCTACGAGGACGAGGTGAACACGAGCGCCAACTTCGCCACGGCCTTCACGCACCGGTACGCACAACCCGGCCGCCGGCTGGACATCGGGTTGAACTACACCTTCCATCGGGAGGATGAAGTGTACGACATCACGGACAACACCGCCACAGGCACCGGCTACAACAACACCGCGCTGATCGCGGATGAGCATGTGGGCGACCTGAAGCTGGACTACACCCGGCCCACGAAGCACGGCCGCTGGGAGGCGGGCGGCAAGTTCCGGTGGCGCAACATCCCCACGCGGATCAGCTATGCGGCCGGCGTGGGATCGCCGCTGGACCCAGGTGCCGCGGGCGGCGCCACCTACAACGAAGTGATCCCCGCGCTCTACACCACCTATGTGTTCGAGCGTGAGAAGGATGAACTGGAAGCGGGCCTGCGGGTGGAGCACGTGACCTTGAACTACACCGTGGATCCCGGACACAACACCTACAGCAGCGACGGGTACAGCTACCTGCAGCCCTTCCCCAACCTGCGTTACGCGCGGAAGGTGAGCGAGCGCAGCCGCATCTCTGCATCCGTATCGCGCCGGGTGGACCGGCCGGATGAGGGCGACCTGCGGATCTTCCCGAAGTACGATGACCCGACGATCCTGCGGATCGGCAATCCCGGCCTGCTCCCGCAATTCACCCTGCGCGGCGAGTTGGGCTACAAGTTGGAATTCGCGAAGGGTTATGGCTACGGCGCGGTGTACCATCGGGTCACCGATGACATCCTCACACGCATCGTCACGGGTGATGGCAGCAGCACGCAACTGTACACCCTGGCGCAGAACGCGGGGCGTGGCACCAATACCGGGTTGGAGGTGGTGATCGACCAGCAGCTCACGAAAAGCGTGCGGCTCAACGTGAACGGCAACCTCTACCAGAACGCCATCGATGCCTTCAGCACGGTGAGCGCGTATCCCGTGCCCACACCGTACACGGCAGCGCGGCAGCGCACCACCAGCGGCAACGTGAAGGTGAACGCACGGAGCGAAGTGCGGAAAGGACTGGATGTTCAACTCACCGGCATCTGGCAGGCCAGGGACATCGTGCCCCAGGGCAGCATTGGCCCGCGTTGGTCGGTGGACCTGGGGGTGGTGCGCAAGTTCCCCGGCCTCCGCAGCGACCTCACCATCGCCGCCACGGACCTCTTCAACACCTACCGCATCCCGAAGGTGGTGGTGGGCGATGGCTTCAAGCTGGTGAGCACGGACTACCTCGAAAGCCGCGCTGTGCGCGTGACCTGGGCGTGGACCTTCTGAACAGGATCCGATCAGGATCGCAGCTGTCCTTTGTCATGAACCAAGAACACAAGACCATGAAGACCCCGATGATCGCCATGCTGCTGCTGGCAGGACTGACCAGCACCGCCCAGGACAAGGACATCGTCAACGTTCCGGAAGCGGTGAAGAGCGCCTTCGCGCAGCGCTTCCCGAAGGCCGAAGGCACGAAGTGGGAGCTGGAGGACAAGACCGACTACGAGGCCGGATTCAAGCAGTGGGGCATGAAGTACAGCGCGAAGTTCTCCGCCACAGGTGTCTGGATGGAGACGGAGCACAAGATCAAGAAGGAGGCCCTGCCGGAATTGGTGCAGAAGGCCCTGGCGGCCAACTATGCCGGATACAAGGTGGAAGGCGCCGAGCAGGCGGAAACCCCGGAGGGCATGTTCTACGAAGTGGACCTGGAGAAGGGAGAACAGGAGATGGAGGTCCTCTTCAGTGCCGATGGGAAAGTGGTGAAGAGCCAGGTGGAGGAGGAGCACGGCGAGGACGATGATCGTTCCGAATGAACCGATGAACATGCATCGCGACATGAGCGATCGGGAAGGCACGACCTCGACCCGGTGGAATAAGGTGGCAGAGGTCACCGCCTTGTTCTGGGTCATGAAGGTCATCGCCACCACCCTCGGCGAGACCCTCGGCGACCAGCTGTCCATGACACTTGGGCTGGGTTACGAAGTAGGCATCGCCATCACCTTGGGCCTCTTCGTGGTACTGCTCTTGTGGCAGCTGCAGGCCAGGCAGTATTCGCCCCTGCGCTACTGGGCCGTCATCGTAGGCACCACCACCCTGGGCACCGAGATCTCCGACTCCCTTGACCGGACCTTCCACCTCGGGTACGTGTGGGGCAGCATCGTGCTGGCTTCGGGGTTGGCGGTCACATTGCTCGGGTGGTACCGGCGCTACCAGCACCTCCAGGTCTATCCGATCAGCGAGCGGGGGCACGAAGTGTTCTACTGGGTGGCCGTGCTCTTCTCCAACAGCCTGGGTACGGCTTTCGGGGACTTCCTGAGTGATGACGTCGGCCTTTCATACGGTGTGGCCGCGTGCATCACAGGCGGCATCATCCTGCTGGTGGTCATGCTACACTACTTCACCCGGCTCAATGCCGTATTGCTCTTCTGGGTGGCCTTCGTGTTCACCCGACCGTTCGGAGCCACCTTCGGGGATCTGCTCACGAAACCGCTGGGCAAGGGGGGGCTCGCCTTGGGCACATTGCCTGCGACGCTGGTGGCGGCCGGCCTGTTGGCCGTGTTGGTATACCTGTCCCAACGCAGCCATCGGAACGCCCCGGAGCGACCCTCATACTGATATATGAAAAGTGTATTGGTCCGGTCGATGATCGGCATTCGATGGCCCTACCGCACGCAATACGCCTTCAGCCTGTTCAGGTACATCTCCTCCACGCTCTTCGCGCCCATCTCCACCACCTTGTCGTGGAATTCCCAGGCCTTGGGGCAGTTGAGCGTGAGCACGTAACACTCGAAGAGGCGGTAGTTGAGGTCGGGGTCGGCGGCCATGCGGCGGTAGGCGCTCTGGTAGAGCTTCAGCGCTTTCGCGGTGAACTCCTCGGCTTTCTTGTCGCGGCCCTCCTGCTGCATGTAGTAGCGCTGCTCCATGTACACATCGCCCTCTTCCTTCAGCAGCGGCGCGTAGGTGCTGTCGAGTGCGATGCCGGCCTGGTAATTCTCGTGCGCCTCGAGCGGGCGCTTCATGCTGCGGAAGATGGCACCGAAGCCACGATGCGCCTCGGGATTGATCGGCATGGCCAGCCAGGCCTCGTTGAAGCGGTGCATGGCGCCCACGTGATCGTTCTTCTTCAAGCGCTCGAAGCCGAGCTTCGCCAGGCTGTCGCTCACCGCGCGCTGGCGGTTGCGGTTGTTCATGATCGCCGTGAACACGTCCTCGTCCACGGTGTTGTTCACCACATCGGGGCCGTTGTCGCCGAAGCGCGGCTTCAGGTAAGGGTCCTGATCGGCGCGTGCGTACCACTCATCGAAGGAGAGCAGCTGGGCAGCTGAGGCCAAGGGGAGCAGCAGGAGCAAAGCAAGTAGAGCGCGCAAACGGTATCGAAAGGACATGGTCGAGGTTGTTCGAGGCGAAGATGGCAAGGATCGGGCCATGTGTACTAGGGCAATTGTTCCGTCCTCGTGGCCGTAGGCACATTACCGCCGATGTTCACGAGGATCGGATCTCGGTCGTTGCGCTCGCCCACGTAACGCACCTGCCCGTCCATGTTCACGTCGGTGAGCAGGTACCCGGTGACGGTGGCGGTCGGCACCAATCCGCCTACGGCCAGCAGGATGGGGTCGCGGTCGTTCTCCTCGCCCACGTACCGCAGTTGCTCATCCACCCAGCTGTTGCCGGACCACAGCGCGCGTCGTCCCCCGATGGTCTTCATCGCTTCCGTGCCATAGGTGCTCGTGCTGCCATCACTCAGGTCGTAGCTGCGAACGGCCACGCTCACATCCACGGGCGCGGCGGTCATGGCGCCGAAGTGGTTGCGGTGGCGCACGGCCACATGATAGGGACCTGGCTTCAGGCTGAACTGCACCGGCGACGTGCCATCGGTGCCCACGATGTCGCCGTCGCGTTGGATCAAGGCGCTGCGCGTCGCGCGGATGATGCTCGGATCGGTGGCGTCGCGCAGTTCCAGCACCACCCAGTCCACGATGGCGTCGTCGCCTGTGGCGGTGAGCACCGAAGCGGCCATGCTCTCGCCGCCGCCGCCCACGTGCGTGTACCCCAGCGCGGTGTATGGTTCGGTCAGCGGCAGCAGGCCTTTCACCCGCAACGAGTCGTGCATGAGGTCGGTGGCCGTGGTGAATGGTCCTTCGAGCAAGGCCCGCATGCGCAGCGAGAGGCGCGGCTTCAGGATGAAGAGGCCCTCGCCATAGCTGCTCACGATCACGTTGCCGCTGGCGAAGTAGGGGTAGTTGCCCCAGGCGCCGTTGTATGACTTGCCGTTGTTGGCGGTGTAGGTATCGAAGGAGGCGGCCAGGCTCAGTGTTCCGCTGCTCACGTTGGCCGCGTCGAGGATGTGCAGCCCGCTGGTGTAGTTCGCTTCCCATACCAGGCCCTGATGGGTGTAGAGGTTGTGATCGAAGCTCGGGTTCGGTCCGCTGAAGTAGCCGATGTACACGGGCGCGTCGAGGTCCTGCACATTGAAGATGTGGGTGCGCGTGTTGTAGTTGTAGAGTTGCTCGTCGCCCTCGTCGTTCATGAGCAGGTAGCGATGGTCCTCGGTGAGCCAGCCCTGGTGGCAGAGGCTCGGGCCGGTATAGGCGGGCGTGGTGCTGATCAGGTTGATGTCGGTCTTGTCGGTCACGTCCACGATGGTCACGCGGTCGTTGGCGTTGATGTGGAAGTTGAAGCAGATGCGCTTGCCCACATGCTCGGTATCGGGACCGTGGTAATCGAACACCGTGTTCTCATGGATGTAGCCCTCGAAAGGGAAGGTGCCGGCTAAGGTGGGCGCGAGCGGATTGCTCACGTTCACGATGAAGAGCCCGCCATTGGCCTGGTTTGAGCCCACCACGTACACGTAGGGCTCGGTCTTGTCAACGAAGATGGAGTGGCTGTTGCCGAAGCCGTTGTAGTGCGCGTCCTCGGTGAAGGTCTGCGGCGGCGTGGTGACGTTGCGCAGGCGCGTGAGGTCGAAGACCTGGAGGCCATGGCCGGCGGCCTCGCTGCCGATGAAGCACCAGTTGCCGTGGGTGTCCACATCGCGCCAGAGCGAGCTCACGTTATTATGCGCGGGCAGGAACCCGGTGAGCACCGGTGCCGTGGGGTTGCTGATATCAACGAAGCTGGTGCCGGTGCGACCGCCCACGATGGCGTACTCCGTGCCATCGAGCGGATCGGTCCAGCCCCAGAGGTCGGCTACGTTGGTCACCGTGCCCAGCTGCGCGAGCGACATGCTGGCCATGAGGTCGATGTTGCTGCAGGGGTAGGGGCCGGCGAAACCGTTCACGCAGGGGGTCTGCGCGTGCAGCGTGAAGGGCAGGGCTAGAAGCGGAAGCAGATGGAGGCGCATGGGTGAGGGCTGAGGAAGCCCAAGGTACCGGTCGCGCGCGAAACGTCAGTGCGGGCACTTCGAACGGAGCAGCCGCGCGAGGTCGGTGTCCGCTTCGTTGGGTGCCTGTTCGCGCAGCTCATCGTAATAACGCCAGGCCTCGTCGCATTCATTGCGCTGCGCGTGGCAGAGGGTGAGTCGGCGCACGGTGCCGGGGTCCTTCGGGTCGATGGCGTAGGAGCGCTGCAGCAACGCCAGCGCGGCGTTCATCAGGTCGTCCGCGCGTGAGGCGTCCAGTGGGCGCATCGCATGCTCCTCGGCCAGCGCCGCGGTGGCCATGCCGGTGAGCAGGTGCGTGTTGGCGCTGTCCAGCGCGAGACCCTGCCGCATCCATTGCATCGCCACGGCGGGACGGTCGAGTTCCATGAAGAAGGCGCCATATGCCCAATAGGCCTCGGCATTGGTGCTGTCCACCAGCCAGCCTTGGTTGAAGCGGTACATGGCATGCGTGAGGTCGCCCTGCCCGAGCAGATGGAAGCCGTGGTCGATCACGCGTTGCGAGGCCGAGCGCGGCACGCTGTCAACGATCAGCGTGGCGGCGCGGAAAGCCGAGTCGCTCTGTTGCTGCGCGGCTGTCTTCCGATGTTCGCCGTAGCGCGGCTGCAGGCGGATGTCCGTCAGCGATCGGTGCATCCATTCATTGTACGTGAGGTGCTGCGCCCGCGAGGCCATGGGCAACAGCACCGACAGGAGCAGGAGCACGTGCAAGAGCAGGGGGGAGAACAGTCGCATGGTCGCGCTGGCAATGACCGTGCGAAGTTCGGGCACGTTGCCCCACACGTTCCTTGGACCTGTATATCCGTTCCTCGGATAGGCGTGCCGCGGCGCACCTTTCCACACGGGGTCGGCGTACCCTTGTCCTGAGCGAAGGCCCACCGCGAGGTGGGTACGTTCTGGTCGGCGGGCCGTCCACTCCAAGAGCGGGCGGTCCCGCTGTTTCCGGGGGTATGCGAGGCCCACGTTCACGGCGAGTTTGCTTAGGTTCACGTTTCCTAAGCAGCTCGGCAATGAAACACGTCTCCGCTTTCGCCTTCTCCGCGCTCGTCCTTCCGGCTTCGGCCCAGCTCACCGTCACCGACAGCCTGAGCGTGCCCGAGATCGCGCAATTGCTCGAAGGGCTCAACGTGAGCATACAGAATGTGTCGGTGCATTGCGCGCCGTGGGCCATGGGCCATTTCACCGGCGATTCCGAGCTGGAGATCAGTGAGGGGCTTCTGCTCACCACCGGTCGGGCCGACTACATCGCCTATCCGGTGGGCATGTTCGCTTCAGAAGGAATCGGCGGTCTAGGTGATGCCGACCTCGATGCCGCGGTAATGGTGAACGGGCTCACGCAGGATGCCTGCAGGCTCGAGTTCGATTGTATTCCGCTCGGCGACACCCTGCTCTTCAACTTCAGCTTCGGCAGCGAAGAATACCCCGATTTCGTCGGGAGCGCCTTCAACGACGTGTTCGCGATCTGGATCACCGGCCCTGGTTATCCTACCCCCACCAATGTGGCCGCATTGCCCGATGGCACGCCCGTGGCCATCAACAATGTGAACGCGGATGTGAACGCGTCTTATTTCCACGACAACCTGGTGCCACCCGGGCAATTCGTGGCCTACGACGGCTTCACCACCAGCCTCACGGCATTCGCGGTGGTATCGCCCGATGACGTGTACCACTTCAAGGTGGCCATCGCCGATGTGGCCGATAATGTCTTCGACAGCGGCGTCTTCCTCGAGGCCTTCAGCTTCCGCAGCACCTCGCTCACCACGGGCATTGGCGAGGGCGAGGAAGAGGTGCGCGTCACCGTCGGCGCGGATGCCATCACCTTGATCGCGGCGGAGCGGCTCATCGGATCAGAGCTTCAGATCATGGATGCGGCAGGACGCACGGTCAGGCGTGAACGTGTACAAGCGTCAAGCAGCGTGTGGCCCATCGCCTCCCTGCCAGCCGGGGCCTATACCATCCGGGTGGTCGGCGTTGCCGGTATCGCTTCCTCGCGATTCGTGAAGGAATAGGTCTTCATTCCACCACCAGGCGCACGCACTGCTCGCCAATCGCGCTGGTGATGCGCAGCAGGTAGATGCCGCTCGGCCACGTACTCACATCGAGGTGCTCGGTCGTGTCGGTGATGCGCATCTGCAGCATGGATCGGCCCGTGGCATCATACGCGTGAAGCGTCGCGGTGCCGCCTGCTGTCCCGCGCACGATCACCATGTTGTCCGCCGGATTGGGTGCGATGCTGAAGCCGTTCGATTCCATAGCGCTCACCGAGGTCGCTATCTCGGGGTCGCCCAGTCGCACGTCGTCGATCCAGAAGCCCTCCGGCGTGAAGCTGGCGGGCATCGACGGACGACGCAGCCGCAGCACGAGCTCGGCGCGCGTCGATTGCGTCCACACCGGGAATTCCGCGGAGAGCGTCACCCACTGGTCATCGGCTGTCGGCGCGAATCCGCTGCCGCTGTTGGGCACATTCATCTCGTTCAACTGCCAGATGGCCCATGCGCCCGTGCTGAAGGTGGTGCTGCACAATTCGCGGAAGCGCAGCTCCAAAGTGTGCCAGGAGCCCATGTTGTATTGCGTGGCGGCCACCTTCACCGAGAAGGTCGGCAGCGTGAGCTGGCTGAAGTCGAAGTTGCCGATGACCAGGTCGCAGGTGTCATTCTCCGTGAGCGCTTCGGCCGGGACGTACAGGCTGTTGCCGCTGGCGAAGCCGTTCTGGCCGTAGGGCTGCCACGTAGGCGTGCCGTCGTCCAGCACATGCATATGGGGCTGGGGCAGCGTGAAGCCATCCTCGAAATCCTCGCGGAAGGGCAGCGCGGTGATGAGCGGCAGCCCGTTGGCGCCGGCCTGGTTCACGTCCACCTGAACGGGATAGTCGATGGTGGTGCAGCTGCCATCGATGCAGCTCGTGAGCTGTGCCGTGTAGAGTCCGGAGCTTGTGTAGTGGATTTGCGCGAGCGTCTCCGTCGTGCTCATCGGTGAACCGCCGGGGAAGACCCAGCGCACGCTGTCGGGCACACGGCCGCTGGCCAGGGCGTAGTACTCCACGCGCGTGCTGTCGCAGCCGGGGAAGCTGCGATGCCAGGCCCAGTGCTCCATGGCGCATGTCGGGGTGAGGAGCACGCCGGTGGCGTCGAGGTTGGCGGGCTGGTGCAAGGGATAGCGTGCGGTCTCCGGGTTCATGGCGATGCTGCCCACGTGCGCGGCCTGCCCTTGCGTGAACATCTTCCCGCAGAGCGAGTAATCCATGTGGTTATCCACGTTCTCGATCACGCCCGGCGTGCATTCGCTCAGGCTCTGGTCGCAGCTGCCCACGGCACTGCCCTTGGTGATCGGCGTGTCGGCGATCCAATCATCGCCGCATTCCACCGCGCTGGTGTTGGTCTGGCCGAAGGTGTGGTAGAGGCCGAGCCAATGCCCCACCTCGTGCGCGAGCAGCTCGGGCCGGAACTGCGCGTCATAGGTGGTGTAGAAGATGCCGTCGCCGGGGTCGCCGCTCACGGGAAAGCCGGGTGAGGGCACGATCGTCCAGGAGTTGATGCCGGGGCTCACATGGATGTTCAGGTAACTCGCCGTGTTCTGGCCGTAGGACCACACGTCGTATTGCTCGTAGGGGTCGGCGTGCCAGTGGTAGACGATGCCGCTGGTGCATTGGCCGTTCGCATCGATCGTGGCCAGCCGCAGCTCCACGCCCAGGTCGCCGATGAGGCCCTGGAAATCGGGGTGCACCTCGCCGATGTCTTCGTTCTGCGCGCGCATGTAGGTGTTGCACCGGTCGATGGCGTCGGCGATGCGGTCGGGCGTGATCGGGAAGAGCGTGGGATTGTAATGCACATGCACCAGCGTGGGGATGATCACGGGGCCGCCGCCGCGTTCCACGATGCCTTCGGGCGCATCGAACACGTAGGGCGCGGCGTTGGACACGGTGCCGCATTGCGCGGATACGCCGGTCGCCAACAGCATGGAGAACAGGGCGATGCAGCCGCTGGGAGAGGTCAGGAAGGGCATGCTTCCATGACGGCGCCTCCTGGCTTTCGGTTGCATCGGCCCGGCTCGAAACGGACCACGGACGTAACACGGATCGATCTTTACGCGGCACCGACCGTTTGCTCATGCGTCATCATCTCCTCGCCCTGCTCTGCCTTCTCTCCATCGCTGCGCACGCCCAGCGCATCGAGAATGCCTCGCGCAGCACCACCGGTTACATCAACGCCGACGGACGGATCGAGGATGCATCACGCCGCACCGTGGGCTATATCAACGCCGATGGCCGCATCGAGAACACCTCGCGCAGCACCATCGGGTACATCAATGCCGATGGTCGCATCGAGAACGCGAGCCGCAGCACGGTGGGCTATGTGAACCGCGATGGGCGCGTGGAGAATGCATCGCGCGGCACCATCGGTTACGTGAATGCCGACGGCCGTGTGGAGAACGCATCGCGCAGCACGATCGGCTACGCCAGCGGCATCCCGAAGGAATGGGCCGCCGTGCACTGGTTCTTCTTCAGCTTCGACTAGGCGCGCTTCAGCGCGGCCACACGCTGCTCGAAGCTGGTCTCGGTCACCGGCCGGTGCACCTGCTTGAAGAGGGCGATGTAGTTGTCGTCGTGCTCGCGCACCTTGTTCGTGCGCAGGTCGAAGTGCACGAAGCTCATCCAGCATAGCGATTTCAAGGTGCTCTTCTGCGCATCCCACATGCGCATCTCAACGCTCACGTGCTTGCTGCTCCAGGCGATCAATTGCGTCTCGATCACCACCTTCTCCATGGTGAAGGCCGGCCGCAGGTAGGCCACTTGGCTCGTGCTCACCACCCAGCATTGGCCGGTCTCCCGTGCGATCCGGTAGATGTCGAGGCCGTAGTGCTCCAGCAGGTGGTCCTCCCGCGCGTTGAGGAAGTAATCGACGTAGCGGCCGTTGTTCAGGTGATTGAACGGATCGCAGTCCTGGAAGCGGATGGTGAGCGTGCTGCTCGGGATCGGGTCGTGATCAAGGGAGGCCATGGGGCGAAGGTCGCGATGTAGGCCGACGTCCCAGCGCGCCATGCGTACCTTGTCCAGCCTTGAACCTATAAACCCCAACGCGATGGGCAAATTCGAAGTGTACAAGGACAAAGCGGGAGAGTTCCGCTTCCGGCTCAAAGCCGGCAATGGAGAGATCATCCTCAGCAGCGAGGGCTATGCGGCCAAAAGCGGCGTGGAGAATGGCATCACCAGCGTGCGCGCCAACGCCGAAGATGATGCGCGCTATGAGCGCAAGGAGAGCGCAGTGGGCTTCAGCTTCAACCTGAAGGCGGGCAACGGCCAGGTGATCGGCACCAGCCAGGTGTACAGCAGCGCACAAAGCCGCGATGGTGGCATCGACAGCGTGAAGCGCAACGCGTCGGAAGCGACGGTGGAGGAGGTGGGCTGAGGGCCCGCTTCTTCCCGGTCAGTGCGCCAGGGCTACTTTCGCGGCCTCCCGTTAGAGACGGGACAATGACGCATGGCCACCAAGCCTTCCATCCCTAAGGGCACACGCGACTTCGGTCCGGAGGAGATGCTCCGCCGCAAGTACATCTTCAGCACCATCGAGCGGGTCTTCCAGAAGTACGGCTACCTGCCCCTGGAGACCCCCGCCATGGAGAACCTCGAGACCCTCACAGGCAAGTACGGCGAGGAGGGCGACCGGCTCATCTTCAAGATCCTGAAGCGCGGCGCTGAACTGGACCGCGCCATTGAAGGAGGAAGCAAGAGCCTCGCTGCCGAAGCCCTGCGCTACGACCTCACCGTGCCCTTCGCGCGCTACGTGGTTCAGAACCAGAACGAGATCAACTTCCCTTTCAAGCGCTACCAGATTCAACCCGTGTGGCGCGCTGATCGTCCGCAGAAGGGGAGGTACCGCGAGTTCTACCAGTGCGATGCGGATGTGATCGGGAGCACGAGCTTGTTGAGCGAGGTGGAGCTAGTGCTACTGATTCGCGAAGTGTTCGATATGCTGGGGCTCAAGGTCAAGCTGTGCATCAACAACAGGAAGGTTCTACTTGGTCTATCCAAGCTTTTCGGGGTTGAGAATCGAACGATTGAAGTCGTGACTGCATTGGATAAGCTCGAGAAGATTGGGGTAGAGGGAGTGGTAGCTGAGCTTTCTCGGGCTGGATTCGATTCGCAGGTAGTTCAACAGATTCAATCGTTCATTGAGACCCTTGTCGGTGCTTCAACCTCAGCTGGGCACAATGCTGCAATGCTCCGTGAGCAGTTTCGAACTGCAGAAATTGATGTTGGACTAAAGGGTATGGAGGAGATGGATTACATCAAGTCCGCGTTGAGCAACGCAGCGAGTGGAGTTCCTGAGTTTGAGGTCGTTTGGGATTTGACCCTCGCCCGCGGCCTCGACTACTACACCGGCGCCATCTTCGAGGTGAAGGCGGCTGAAGGAAGTTTGCAGAGCAGCATCTGCGGTGGCGGCCGCTACGACGATCTCACGGGCATCTTCGGCCTGAAGAACATGAGCGGCGTGGGCATCAGCTTCGGTGCCGATCGCATCTACGACGTGCTGCTGGAGACGGACAAGTTCCCCGCGGAGCTGGGCGGCAGCACCAAGCTCCTCTTCGCGAACTTCGGTGAAGCGGAAGCCATGCACTGCCTAAAACTGTTGCGCCTGGTGCGCGAAGCCGGCATCGCTGCCGAGCTCTACCCCGATGCGGTGAAGCTGCCGAAGCAATTCACTTACGCCGAGAAGAAGGGCATCCCGTACGTGGCCATTGTGGGCGAGACCGAGATGAAGGAAGGCGTGGTGACGCTGAAGAAGATGGGCGCTGGTGAGAAGGGCGGAGCCATGACGGTCGCGGAGGTGATCACACGCCTATCGAATAGCAGCGCAGGATGAGCCTTCAATGCACTCACGCACCAAGGCACGAAGACACCAAGAGTGCGCCAGCACAGCTGGCCCGATGGCATTTGCCTTGGCGCCTTCGTGTCTTCGTGTGCGTTCCATCTCCACCGCTTCCTAGCCGGGAGCAGTAATGATTCAGTCGATGCCCAAGCCCCACGCCATCACCACCATCGGCCTCAACCTCACGGACCTCGGCCTCATCCTACGTGAGCGGCGACCGATTGCGCTGGCGAAGGACGCGCAGCAGGCCGTGAAGCGCAGCCACGCCTGGCTCCAGCAGAAGCTGAAGGACAGCGATACGCCGATCTATGGCGTGAACACCGGCTTCGGGGCCCTGCATGATCGCAGTATCGCGAAGCGCGACCTCGCTCAGCTGCAGAAGAACCTGGTGATGAGCCACGCATGCGGCAGCGGTGATCCGGTGCCCGAGACGATCGTGCGCGCCATGCTGGTGCTGAAGGTGCAGAACATGGCCTTCGGTCACAGCGCGGTAGCACCGAGCACGGTGCAGCGCATGATCGATATGTACAATGCCGATGTGCTGCCCGTGGTGTACGAGCGCGGCTCGCTCGGCGCCAGCGGCGATCTCGCCCCCCTCGCGCACCTCGCGCTGCCCCTGCTGGGCCTCGGCGAAGTCGTAGTGGCCGGCAAACGCGTGCCTTCTTCGCAGGCCTTGAAGAAGCTCGGCTGGAAGCCTCTGGAGCTCGGTCCGAAGGAAGGGCTCGCGCTGCTGAACGGCACGCAGTTCATGAATGCCTATGCCTCGTTGCTCACCTTGAAGGCGATGCGTCTGGCGCATGTGGCCGATGCCATCGCTGCGGTGTCGCTTGACGCCTTCGACGGGCGCATCGAGCCTTTCCACCCGAGCGTGCACGCCGTGCGCCCGCATCCCGGACAGGCGCAGGTGGCGGCGCACATGCGCGAGCTGCTCGATGGCAGTGCCATGCTCGCCGTCGAGAAATCACATGTGCAGGATCCCTACTCGTTCCGCTGCATCCCGCAGGTGCACGGCGCCAGCCGCGATGCCATCGCGCACGTGGCCACCGTCGTGCAGCGCGAACTGGAGGCGGTGACGGACAACCCGACGGTCTTCGACGACGAGGACATGATCATCAGCGCGGGCAACTTCCATGGCCAGCCCTTGGCACTCTCGCTCGACTTCCTCGCCATCGCGCTGGCCGAGCTGGGCAGCATCAGCGAGCGGCGCATCTACAAGCTCATCAGCGGACAGCGCGGCCTTCCTCCCTTCCTCGTGGCGAAGAGCGGCCTCAACAGCGGATTCATGATCCCGCAGTACACGGCGGCCTCGCTGGTGAGCGCCAACAAGCAGCGGTGCATGCCCAACAGTGTCGATACGATTGACAGCAGCAATGGGCAGGAGGACCATGTGAGCATGGGCGCGGCGGCGGCGATCAAGACCTGGGAAGTGGCGCACGATGTGGAACGCATCCTCGCCATCGAATTGCTCACGGCGGCGCAGGCGCTCGAATTCCGTCGGCCCTTGCGGAGCTCTCAGACCGTCGAGGATCTCGTCGCCGGCTTGCGCAAGCGCGCGCCCTTCGTGAAGGACGATGTGGTGATGCACGAGCTGATGGAGGAGGCCCTGCTCGTGGTCCGCGAGCTGGTGTGATCAGGGCATCACGAAGCGCTGTGCCGACTCGCCCTTGTCTGTGATCGCCACGGCGATGTAGGAGCCCGGGGAGAGCCCGTGGATCGGTAGGCGAGCGGTGGATGAGCTGTTCGTCGGCCGTACGGTCATTACCTCACGACCGATGGAGTCAAGGATGCGGACCTGCGTGATGCGCGCGTTCGTGCTGGCGATGGAGAGCGTTCCTCCAGCGATGTCGAGGTGGCTGGTGAGCCGCGGAAGCTCCGGAACGCCCCAAGGGAAAGTCTCGAAGAACATCACGCCATCGAACCTCGCTGTGGCGAACGCGGGACCACCCACCACGCCGGGGTTGCACACCACAACAGCCTGCTCATTGGCGCCGAGATGAAGCGTGTCGATGGTATAGAGGTAGGTCCAGGCGGTATCGGTGGTGGTGGGGCCCAAGCCTGTGAGCGCAATGGCTCCGCCTTGGTCCATGATGCCGATGTCGAAGCCAATCGAAGGCGACGTGGTGCCCGCCACGTTGCGGCACCACCCGCCGAGATAGAAGAGCATGCCATCGAAGCCGTTCGCGAGCTGGTACAGTCCCGGCCCGAAGCAGCCCTGCGGATTGCTGGCCTCCACCTCCGCGCTCCAGCTGCCGCTCGATGGTGCGGGATCGGCCGCGCTCTGTGCCATGCAATCGTGCTGCCAATCAGCGAGGCTGCCACCATTGCCATCCTCGAAGCTGGGGTTCTGGAGGAACTGCGCGGAACCTGGTAACGTGAGGCTAACGGCAAGGAGAATAATGAAGGCACGCATGGCGGTGGAATTGGGTATGCATTGGACAGGCCGATGACGATCATCGCTGCCCGGATGGGGAAGCCGTGTCATTTTCGCGCCGTGGACCTCTATCTCCTTCCCGGCCTCGGCGCCGACGGACGGCTCTTCGACAGGCTCGATTTATCCGGCCACGCGCCGCAGCGCATCGATTGGCCGGCCATGCCCGAGGGCAGCTCGTTGAACGATTACGCATCGGCGCTGGCGAGTCGGGTGGATGCATCGCGTGCGCATGCCCTCATCGGCGTGAGCATGGGTGGCATGGTGGCGCAGGAGCTGGCCTTGCTGACCAAGCCGAAGCGCACGGTGATCATCAGCAGCTGGAAAGGACCGCAGGAGATGCCGATGCCTTTGCGACTGCTGCGCGGCACGCATCCGGAGCGCTTGCTCACCCCGGCCTTCGTGAAACGGACGCTCCCCTTCGTGTGCTGGCAGATGGGTCTGGAGGATGCGGATGACGAGCGGCTCTTCGACGCCTTCATTCACGACACGGCAATCGAACAGTTGCGGGTGCAGATCGCCGCGGTACTGGCCTGGGAAGGCCCGAAACGGCCTGTGCCGAGCCTGTCGCGCATCCACGGCGACGCTGATCGGCTGATGCCCATCGGGCACATCGAAGACGCGGAAGTGATCCACGGAGGCGGCCATTTCATGGTGTACAACCGGGCCGGCGACGTCTCCAAGGCGCTGCGAAAGGTGCTTCAGGCCGGGGGGTGATAAGGCAACCGCTCGTCCCCAAGTCACGTCCATACATACAAAGGCCGCGGTTGATAAACGCCGGGGGCAGGGCAGGAGGCCCTCCGGGGCGCCCCGGTAGTTTCGCAACCGATGTGTGCCCGTTCATGAGCGCCTTGTGCCGTTCCCTTGTGCTGCTAGCCGGCCTGTCGCTCTACGGCACGGCCCTGGCGCAGCCGTGCAACCTGAACGTGAACGCCACGCCGAACAACCCGCAGACCATCTGCCAGGGCGCCACGGTGCAGCTGAACTCGAACGTGAGCAATGGCAACGCGCCGTATAGCTACAGCTGGACCCCGACGGCGGGCCTGAGCGACCCGAGCATACCGAACCCGATAGCCAGCCCTTCCACGAACACGGTGTACACCCTGACCGTAACGGATAACAACGGCTGCTCCGAGACCGATCAGGTTACCGTGAACGTGAATGCCGCGCCACCCGCCGCCCTCACCAGCACCGGTCCCGAGCAGGTGAGCAACTTCGGGGGCCTCACCACCTTCAGCATCTGCGACCCCAGCGGATCCTTCCCCTTCAGCTTCACGGATCAGACAGCGGGCGGCACCACGCGCACGATCAATTGGGGTGATGGCAGTCCGAGCGCCAATCCGGCGGCGGGCTGGAGCCTGAGCCACACCTACGCGCAAGGGCTGTGGACGATGACCTACACGGTGAATTACGCCAACGGTTGCTCGCGCGTGCAGCAGTACCAGGTCTTCCTCGGCACGAACCCGGGTGGCGGTATCAGCACCGATCCGAACACCAACATCTGCACCGGAGGGACCTTGCCCTTCTACATCAACAACGTCGCCGCGAACTCGCCGGGGACTACCTACATCATCGACTTCGGCGACGGGAATAGCATCACGCTCACCCATCCGCCGCCAGCCGTGGTGAACCACACCTACACCACCAGCACCTGCGGCATGGCTGGAGGTCAGCTCAATGTGTCCTTCACGGCGCAGAACCCGTGCGACCAGACCCAGGGACAGATCGGGCCCATCCGTGTGAGCGAGACGCCACAGGCGCAATTCACCCTGAGCACCGATACCGCCTGCGTGAATACCACGGTGAGCGCCACGGATGCGAGCATCGGGCTGCAAGCTCCCGGCTGCGCCACCCCTCCGCGGAACATCTGGACCATTGCACCGGCCGCCGGATGGACCCTTGTGAGCGGGACCATGGGCAGTGATAACGGCAATCCGGCCAACCCGAACCTGTGGACCGATGGCAGCACCACCATCGGCGTGCAGTTCAACGTCCCGGGCACCTTCACCATCACCGACCAGACGGGCAACAGCTGCGGGAACCATACGCTCTCGCGCACCATCTGCGTGGAGCAGCCGCCCGCGCCTTCCTTCACGCTGGTGCCGAACACGGGCTGCGCGCCGTTCCAGCCGACGAACACGATTACCAGCGTCTTCGGGCAGAATTGCCTGCTCACGCACCTGTGGACCGTGAATGGCACGGCCAGCGCCTGCGGCGGCCCGAACTGGAGCTTCGCCAGCGGCAATACCACCAGCCAGCAGCCGCAATTCCTCTTCAGCGAGCCAGGCACCTATACCGTGCAGTACCGCGCGATCAACAGCTGCAACGCGCCGCCGGTGCAGCAGGTGATCACGGTGAACGCCCCGCCGCAGGTGAGCATGAACCCGCTCTCAGGCATCTGCGCGGGCCAGTGCGTGAATCCATCGGCGGTGGTGCAGAGCTGCGGCGACCCGATCAACGGCTACGCGTGGACCTTCCCCGGTGGCACGCCAGCGAGCGCGAACACCGCCTCGCCGGGCCAGGTGTGCTTCAACAGCGCGGGCAGCCCGACGCTCTCGCTCACGGTCACCAACGCGTGCGGCAACGCCACGGCCAACGTGAACCTCGCGATCGGCACCGCTCCCGCGCAGCCCGTGGTGGCGAGCAACAGTCCGGTGTGCGCCGGGCAGACGCTCTCGCTCTCGGCAGCGCCCATCCCTGGAGCCACCTTCCAATGGACGAATCCGCAGGGAACGGTGATCAGCACTTCGGCCTCGGTGACGATCAACAACGTTTCGGCGGCCAACGCGGGTACGTACTCGGTGGTGGCGGTCAGCGGCGGATGCTCCGGCCCGGCCGCAACGGTGAATGTGCAGGTGATCGCAGCGCCCAACGTTAC
Organism: Flavobacteriales bacterium; assembly: GCA_020635725.1. Taxonomy (GTDB): domain Bacteria; phylum Bacteroidota; class Bacteroidia; order Flavobacteriales_F; family PHOS-HE28; genus PHOS-HE28. The sequence continues at coordinate 100,612 of JACJZF010000008.1, read as the reverse complement.
GGTGTCGCCGCCGAACGATGCGATCTGTAACGGAGAGAGCACCACCCTCACCGCGAACGGAGCGGGCAACTACCAATGGTACATCGGCGCCACGCTCATCGGAACGGGTCCTACGATTATCACCAGTCCTGCGCTCACCACCACCTATACTGTTAGCGGCGACCTGGGCGGCTGTCCCGGAAGCGCCACGGTGAATGTGACCGTGTATCCCTTGCCGAATGTGAGCGCAGGTGCCGATCAGGTCTTTTGCGACCAAGCCATTCCCGCGAACGTGAACGGATCACCGGCCGGCGGCACGTGGAGCGGTCCGGGCGTGACCAGTGGCGGTGTTTTCACGCCCACGCCAGGGCAGCTGGGCACGGTCTCCCTCACCTATACCTACACGAACGCCAACGGCTGCACGAACACCGATCAGATGGACGTGACCGTGCAGGCGGTGCAGCAATTCGCCAACGCCGGGCCGGACACCACGCTGTGCCAGAGCAATACGCCAGCGCAGCTCACTGGCTTCGGTCCGCCGGGCGGCACGTGGACCGGCGCGGCACCCGGCGGGCTCTTCACCCCGAGTTCCACCGGCAACTTCAACGTGACCTATTCGTACGGCAGCGGCACCTGCGCCACGAGCGATCAACTGGTGGTGAGCGTGGTTCCAGCGACCCTGCTGAACGTGATGCCCGCGTTCGCGCAATGCATCGATGAGGCGCCCATGCCGTTGACCGGTACACCGCTGGGCGGCACTTGGTCCGGTAGTGGCGTGAACGGGCCGCCGTGGCTCTTCGATCCCGCAGCGGCCGGTGCGGGGGCGCACACGCTCACCTATGCGTTCAGCAATGGGAACGGCTGCGCTTCATCCGCCTCGGTTAGCGCAACGGTGAATACGCTGCCGGTGGTGAACGCCGGGCCCGATGTGGTGCTCTGCGACCAACCGATCCCTTACCAGCTCAACGGCGCGCCTGCTGGCGGAACCTGGTCCGGCACCACCGTGCCGGTGACACCCGGTGGTGAGATCACGCCCAGCGGAGTGGCGAATGATGTGCTCACCTACAGCTACACCGATGCGAACGGCTGCTCAGCGACCGATCAGATCACGGTGGACATCCAGCCCATCACCACGCCCGCCTTCGCAGGCAACGATACCGCTGTTTGCGTGAACAGCGGCGCATTGCAGCTCACGGGCACGCCGGTCGGTGGAACCTGGAGCGGGCCGCAGGTGAGCGCGGGCGGCTCCTTCAGCACAAGCACGGCAGGCAGCTTCACCCTGACCTACTCGTATGGCGCGGCCACCTGCTTGCTGCAGGACCAGATCACCATCGTGGTGAACGCGCTTCCCGTGGTGGATGCCGGCAACGACATCAGCGTGTGCCTCGATGGCGGCGTGCAGCTGCTCACTGCAGCGCCGGCTGGTGGCACGTGGAGCGGCACCGGCGTGGACCCATCGGGCAACTTCGATCCCTTGCTCGCCCTCCCTGGAGGGAATCCGGTCACCTACGATTACACCGATCCGATCACCGGTTGCGCCAACAGCGACAACGCGCTCGTGACCGTGCAGCCCTTGCCCACCGCCGATCTGATCCATGACCCCATCGCCTGTGCGAACGTGCCCTTCCCCTTCACCAACAACAGTGCGGGCTACACCAGTTCCGAGTGGGATTTCGGTGATGGAGGAAGCTCGTTCGCTGATTCGCCGTCGCACACGTACACGGCCACCGGCGTATACAACGTGACCCTCGTGGTGGGTACCGGAGCCGGATGCACCGATACGATCACCAGCTCCGTGATGGTGTGGGACATTCCCGAGGCCGCCCCGACCGTGAGCGCGGACAATGGTTGCGGTCCGCTCACCATCGATTTCGACAACTTCTCCGTGGGCGATGGGTTGAGCTACAGCTGGGACTTCGGCGGGCTCGGATCCAGCTTCCTGCAATGGCCGCCGCCCTTCACCTTCCCGATGGACCCGCAGGACGCGATCTCGTATCCCGTCACGCTCACGGCCACGAACCAATGCGGTTCCGATGCGGAGACGATCGACGTGACGGTGCTGCCGACGCCCACGGCGGTCTTCGGCCCGAACGTGGATGAGCATTGCGCATTCGCGCCGGTGCCCTTCGCCAATGTGAGCTACGGCCTGCCCGATTCCTTTGAATGGGACTTCGGTGACGGTGCCACGAGCAATTCCGACGCGGGCATCGTCACGCATCCGTATCCCGCTGATACCATTCCGGTGGACTTCACCATCACCTTGGTCGCCAGCAACGCGTGCGGCAGCGACACGGCGCAATACACCATCACGGTGCTTCCGAATGAGGTGGCCTCCTTCTTCAACGTGGATCCCGTGCAGGGCTGCGCGCCGCTCACCGTGGAGCTCACGCACTATACGGTGGGCGACACCGCGCTCTATTGGGATCTCGGTGATGGCAACTTCAGCATCGCGGAGGACCTGACGCACACCTATACGCAGCCCGGCACCTACACCATCGAGCTCAGCGCCTTCGGCTGCGGCTTCGATGCCTACAGCCAATCGATCACGGTGCATCCGTCTCCCGAGCCGTCCTTCACCGTGTCGCCGCAAGGCGTGTGCGTGGGCGGGGAGATGACCTTCACGAATACCACGGCGGGCATCTCCGGATCGCAATGGGATTTCGGCGATGGCGCCAGCAGCACGCTCACATCGCCCGTGCACGGCTACGCGAGCAGCGGCAGCTTCCCGGTGACGCTCACGGTGACCAGCGCGCTCAACGGATGCACGGCCTCCATCACGCAGAACGTGAACGTGAGCATCACGCCCATCGCGGCCTTCGCACCGGATCCCGGCGATGGCTGCATCGACCTGGATGTGCAGTTCTCCAACACCAGCACGGGCGCCGGCTTCTACCAATGGGATTTCGGCGATGGCAACACCTCCGGCCTCTTCGAGCCCGCGCATACCTACGTGCAGCCTGGCACCTACACGGTCACCATGATCGCCGAGAACGTGAACGGCTGCGCCGATACCGTGAGCACCCAGGTGGTGGCGCATCCGCTGCCCGTGGCGCTCTTCGCCCTGAGCGCGCAGCAGAGCTGCACTTCGCCGGTGACCATACAGACCATCAACGCCTCGCAGGGCGCCATCGGCTACCAATGGGACCTGGGCAACGGGCAGGGCTCGCAGCTGAACCAGCCCGAGATCACCTTCGTTGAGCCGGGCACCTATGCCGTGGTGCTCACCGCCACCAACCAGTACGGCTGCGTCGATGCGCATGAGCTCGACTTCGTGGTTCACCCCACGCCACTGGCTTCTTTCATCGCCCAGCCGCAGCCCGCATGCGAAGGACGCCCGGTGACCTTCACCAATACCTCGGTGAACGCCTCGGCCTTCCGATGGTACTTCGGCGATGGCACCCAATCGCTGGCCGATGCGCCCTTGCACAGCTACGCGGTGGCCGGCCAGTACGATGTGACGCTCATCGCCACGGGAGCGGGAGGTTGCACCGATACCCTGGTGGCGCTCAACGCGATCGAGGTGAACCCCACGCCGATGGCCGATTTCACCAGCGATACGCTCAGCAGCGTGGGCAATGCGCTACGCTTCAGCAACCTGAGCCAGGGCAGCATCAGCTACGTGTGGGATTTCGGCGATGGCGAGAGCTCCGAGGAAGTGCATCCGCTCCATCTGTTCCCGGCGGACGGCGGAGGATACACCGTGTGCCTGGTGGCGGTGAACGTGTTCAGCTGCCCCGACACCATCTGCAAATTCGAGCTGGTGGGCAGTGATCCCTTGATCTTCGCGCCGAACACCTTCACCCCGAACGACGATGGTCGGAACGAGAGCTTCAGACCCATCGTGAACGGATACGAGGGATGGAATTACAAGCTGATGATCTTCGATCGCTGGGGGCTGGAGGTGTGGAACACCGAGAACCGCGACGAAGGCTGGGATGGACGCGTGGGAGGCAAGCAGCCCGTGGTGGACGTGTACGTGTGGAAGGTGGTGGTGGAACGCGACGGCGACGCCCAGGACTTCATCGGCCATGTGACGCTCTTGCGCTAGCGCTTCGCAACTTCGCCCGATGGCACATGAGATCAGTGAAGCGGTGTATGCGCAGCTGCTCGAGGCGCTCGGTCCGGATGGCCTGAGCCGCGAAGACGACGTGCGACTGGCCTATGGCCACGACGAGACCGAGGACCTCAGCCATCCGCCAGCGGTGGTGGCGCGTCCGTCCACCACGCAGCAGGTGAGCGCCGTGGTGCGCATCTGCGCAAGGCATGCGATCCCGATCACGCCCATCGGTGGCCGCACCGGGCTCAGCGGCGGTGCCCTGTGCACCCTCGGCGGCGTGGGGCTCGCACTGGACCGCATGAGCGTCATCGAGCACATCGATGAGCTCAACCTGCAGGCCGTGGTGCAAGCCGGTGTGATCACCCAGGTGCTGCAGGAGGCGGTGGCGGCCAAGGGCCTCTACTATCCGCCCGACCCCAGCAGCCGGGGCAGCTGCACCATCGGGGGCAACATCGCGGAGAATGCGGGCGGGCCGCGCGCCGTGAAGTACGGCGTGACGCGCGACTTCGTCCTGAACCTGGAAGTGGTGCTGCCCGATGGCGAGGTGATCTGGACCGGTGCCAACACCTTGAAGAATGCGACCGGCTACGACCTCACGCGATTGATCGTGGGCAGCGAAGGCACGTTGGCCGTGATCACGCGCGCGGTGCTGCGCCTGGTGCCGCACCCGAAGGAGACGCGCCTGATGCTCGTGCCCTTCGCCAGCGCCGAGCGTGCCTGCGAGGCCGTGAGCGCCACTTTTCGCGCGGGGGTGACCCCGAGCGCCATGGAGTTCATCGAGCGCGATGCCATCAGCTGGACCATGCGCCACACCGAGGGTCTGCCCGCTCAGCTCAGCGCTGATCCCGGCGCCTACCTGCTCATCGAGGTGGATGGGGACCATGCCGATGCCATCATGCGCGATTGCGAGACCATCGTGAACGTGATGGAGTCATTCGAGGCCGGTGAGGCGCTCTTCGCGGAGACCGCATCGGAGAAGGATGCGCTTTGGCGCATGCGGCGCAGCGTGCCCGTGAGCGTGAAGGCGCATAGCGTGTACAAGGAGGAGGATACCGTGGTGCCGCGCTACGAGCTGCCGAGATTGCTCAGAGGCGTGAAGGAGATCGGCGCGCGGCATGGCTTCAGCAGCGTGTGCTACGGCCACGCCGGCGATGGCAACCTGCACGTCAACATCATCAAGGGCGACTTGCCCGATGCGTTCTGGGAGAAGGAGCTCGGCACGGCCATCCGCGAGATCTTCGCGCTCACCGTCTCCCTCGGCGGCACGCTCAGCGGCGAGCATGGCATCGGCCTGGTGCAGCGGCCGTACATGGATATCGCATTCAACGCCGCGCAGCTAGGCGTGATGCGCGCGATCAAGCAGGCCATCGACCCGCAGGGCATCATGAATCCCGGCAAGGTGCTGCCCTAGTCGGCCGGAGCCACGGTGCGGATCAAGCTGCCCAGATTCGGCAGCACGCGCATGCCATCCGGGACATCCGCCTCAGCGATGTCCTTCAAGGGCGTGCCCGCCAGCAAGAATCGGATCCGCCGATCCGGATGATCGTTGCGTAGCGCGCGCAGGTAGCCGATGGCGTCATCCGCATCAGGCCGTATGACCGAGAGGCAGATGAAGGTGATCTCGCCGGTGGTGAGGGCGGCCAGCTGGCGCAGGTCCTCGCGCGGCACGCTCTGGCCCAGGTAGATCGTGCGCTGCCCTTGCATGCGCAGCAGATGGTTCACATAGAGCAGGCCGATCTCATGGATCTCCTCTTCCGGCAGGTAGAGCACGTGCACGGCACCTGTGCCTTGTATCGGGCCGAGCGCGTTGGTGGCGGCGATGATGCGCTGCCGGATCAGGTTGCTCGCGAAATGCTCCTGTGCCGGGCAGATGGCGCTGCTCTGCCAGAGCAGCCCGATGCGCTCGAGGAGGCGCGCGAGCACATCCTCCATGAGTGATCGGAAGCCATGCACGCGCTCATGCTCCGTGCAGGTGCGCTCGAACAGCACCTCATCGAACCCGAGCATGGCCAGCACCAGGGTCTGGATGATGCCTTCCGAACCGCCCTCCTGGGCGATCAACGTGCGAACCGTGCGTTCCCGCTCCGGTTCGGGCATGGCGGCGATGTGCGAGATCTTGTGGCCGTGCTGGTTCAGGTAGGCCACGTTCAGGATGGCCTTGAGCTCCGTAATGTCGTAGGTGCGGATGTTCGTGTCGGTGCGCCCCGGCTTCAACAGGCCGTAGCGGCGCTCCCACACGCGGATGGTGTGCGCTTTCACCCCGGTGAACTGCTCCAGGTCACGGATGTGGAATCGCATGAGGAATGGGCCCATGAGCGAGCGAAGATGGATGCTATCTGCGACTGCTTAACACTTGGGTATCATTTCGGTTCGCTGGGGGAAATAGAAGGGCCCCCCCGCCAAACCAACGGGAGGCCCTTCAGCAGATCCCCGTCCTTAGCGGGTGATCAGGATCGGCAGGGTGCTGATGGCGCCATCGGAGCTCAGCAGCAGGCGGTAGGCTCCTGCGGGGATCCCATCGACAGGCAGCGTCAGCATGGCCGCGCTGCTGCTCGACTGCTCAGGGAAGGCGCGGACCGTGCGGCCTGCGGCGTCCAAGAGCCGCACCTCCAGGTTGCCGCCGTTACCCATCTCCAGGTTGATCTGGTCCGTTGCGGGATTGGGCCAGAGCCGTACGTTGGCCGCGGCGTTCAGCTCGCTGGTGCTCGTGACCACGGGCAGTTCGACCAGGGCGCCGCCGCTCGCGAGCGCCACCCACAATCCGAAGGCCGCACCGTTGCTGTTCACAGCCGGATTCAGGAACCCGCTGGCCAGCACGGTGAGCGCGGCTCCTTCGAGGCCGAGCGTGGCGAGCGGGGCCGCATAGCTCGCAACGGTGGTCGCGCCATCAGCCGTGCGCACTTGCAAGGTGAAGTCCAGCGTGGGCAACTCCAGGTAGCCGTCGAATTCGCCGTAGCTCAGGTCGTCCACCACGGTGGTGCTCACCACGGCGCTCTCGAACACATCCACGGTGGGCGCATCGGTGCAGCCGTGGAACACCAGCACATCGGTGCCGGTGCCCTGGGCGGTCTCGCGCGCTCCGCTGAAGACTTCCAGCGAGAATGGCGTGGCCGGTTCGTAGCCGCCCAGCTCCAAGGTGCCGCTGGCCACGGCTAAATAGGTCTCGCCGTCCGCAAGTGTCACATCCGCGGTGAAGAGCGCCTCAGCGGCACTGCTGCTGCTGCCGGGTGCGATCGCCACCTCCAAGGGGACACCCGCGGGCAGGTCGATGAAGGGCGTGGCTGTGCGGAATTCGAAATCCGGGATGGCCAGCAGGCCGTTCACGTACACATCCACTACAGATGCGTTCAAGTCAGCGCAGTTGTGGACCACTTGCAAGCGAGCGGTCTGCGCCACGGCCAGGGTCGCGGCCGTGCAGGTCATGCCTAGGAGGGCGGTGCGAAGCGTAGATGGGAGATTCATGGGTGTTTCGGGTTGAGGTTCAACACCCAGCGAACATGATCTCAGCGCATTTTGTTCAGCGATGAATTAATAAAGTTGAACATTTTAACAAACGAGGATCTCAAACACGTCCTGACCGCTCGACTTCAGCGCACGATGGTCACGTGGCCGAAGAGCTCATGCACATCTTTCTTGATGGCATCCACGGCATAGGCGCGGAACGGATACACGCCCAGGGGCACATCGCTTCCTCCAGCGGTGCCGTCCCATTCGGCCCAAGGGTCATTGGTCTCGTAAAGCACGCCGCCCCAGCGGTCGAACACCTGGAAGATGAAGCTCTCGAGGTCCACCACATTGATGATGGGCTTGAAGGTATCGTTGTACCCGTCGTCGTTCGGCGTGAAGGCATTGGCGACATAGAAGACGTACTCCTGCGGCTTCAAGTGAGCGATGATCGTATCAGTGGTGAAGAAGCGGCCGGTGAGCGCCGGGGCCGTGGTATCGCCGGGCAGGTAGCTGTTGGCGGCGTCGTTCTTCAGGTCCCAGTAGAGGAAGTCGTAATACAGAGTCGGCAGGATCTGGATCGGCACGTCCACATCCTCGCCCACGGTGGTGAGGGCCGGGAAGCTCGTGTAGGTGACCCCATCGAAGGCGATGCTTCCACCTCCGCGCGGCTCCACATCGAGCAGCACCTCGTAACGGATCGGCGGAATGAAGTGGGCCACGATGCTATCGGCGGCGGCGAAGTCCACGGTCACGAGGGAATCGGTGGTGCTGGGCACCAGGTTGCTGCCTTGGAAGACTTCCCAATGGCTGAACACCCAGCCCGTGGCAGGCAGTGGCGCCAGCGTGGTGGTGATGCCGCCATAGTAGGTGCCATGGAAGGCGTATTCCGGCAGGGTAATGCTGTTCACCTTGATCTCCCCGCTCAACGGCGGATCCACGTTGAAGACCACGTCGAAGGGGCCTTCCAGCTGGTAGCAATCGACCAGGCCCTGCTCGATGGTGACGCAGCGCTGCTCGATGAAATCGCGCATGATCTGCACGTTGTTCTGCCAATCGGCCACGCTGCCGCCCCAACGCGCCACCTGCCCAGCCATCTCGGGCGTGATGTTGTTGATCAGGCTGTCGAGGTAGGGCAGCATGAAGTCGCAGCTGAAGAGCGTGTTGCCCAGATCGATGTACCGGTTCACGTACCAGTCGTACACGTCCTGGTTCTCGTTGATGAGCTTCTCGAGGATATCGGTGTGGCCCTGGCCGCCGGGATTTGGGAGGCCCTCCACCGTGCAAGGGTCGGCATTCACGCTCTGGTCAGGGATGCCCGTGAAATTGGTATAGTGTCCGAAGGTCGCGTCCTCGTCCCAGAGGATGTAGCCCCACTTCTTATGGTCACCATTCGGATCGAGGCCGCGCCACCAGCCCGTGTTCCAGTTGAGCCAATCGGCGCAGACCACATAGCTGTTCAGGCAGAAGTAATCGATCAGGCTCTTCCAGTTGAGCTGGCTGTCCACGTAATCGAAGTTGGCCTGAACGCCCATGTCGTTGCCCATGATGTAGGTCACCAGGGCGTTCCAATCGGCTTGCGCCTGGGCTCCGCCGTACTCGCTCCAGGTACCGCCCCAGGTCTTGATGAACTGGATATCGTACTGCCCCTGGTCGTAGTAGTACTTCGTGAAGTCGTGGTCATCGACCTTCTCGCGCAGGTCGTACACCCCCCAGTACTGCCCGTTGATATAGAGCACGCAGGGCTCGTAGCTGCGTTCATCGAGGCGCAGGTTGCCCATCTGGCTCAGCGACTGCACGTAGGCATCGCGGATGTGTGCCGGTTGCCCCGGACCGAATTCGTAGTTATCGCCGGCGGCGGCCTTCACGATCACGCGCTGGTAGCTATCGCGATCCGAGATCCGGAAGATCGGGTACTCGATGGCGTTGGTGTAGCCGAACTGATCGCGTGTCACCCAATCGAAGCCGCGTTGGTCGTACGCCCAGCTGTCCTGACCATGCTCGTTCATGTCGCCCACCACCTCATCGCGCAGCACGCCATCGGCGCCGAAGTACTCCATGCTGGCCACGGGCTCTATGCCGCCATTGCCATTGAGCAGGGTCTCGACATCATCGCCGGCGCAACTCAGGATGGGGACGGTATGGGTGACCCCGATGAGATAGGTGTTGGTCTCGGTGAAGCTGGCAGGCAAGCCTGGCGCGAAGGCACGGGCCCGCAGCACGGAAGTGGCGGCGATATTGACCGGGGCGGCATAAGCGGTGCTCGTAGCCGTGGGTTCCGAGCCGTCGGTGGTGTAGCGTATGGTGGCGCCGGGCGTGGCACAGGCCAAGGCCACGCTCACGGCTCCGGGGTGGTAGCCGGCATCGACGCTCATGGTGGGCTTGGCCACGTAGTAGCTGCCCCCGCCCGCATTGGCCGCGTTCGGGGTAGGGGTGAGGAAGAGCGACCAGGTACCGGCGCCGTCGGCGGTTCGCCCCCAGCTGTGATCGGTCTGCGTCGGGTCGGTGAACTGGAAATTGTCCACGATGGCGCCGGAGGCATCGCTCAGCACGGCGCGGTCGGCTTGGCACTGGGTCAGTTTGAAGTTGGTGTGCACAGGAGGGGCGGTGCTGCCGCGGCCACTGCACCACACCATCAGCCGACCGTTCGCCGGAATGGTCGTTCCCGGCGGGATCTGGTACTTGGTATTGTTGGTCTGGCTGTCGCTCAGGTACCACCCGCTCAGATCCACTGCTGCCGCGGTGGTGTTGTAAAGTTCGATCCAGTCCTCGCGCTCGCCGAAGTTGTCGGTTGGCCCGCTCCAGTTCGAAGCGCTCAATTCGTTGATCACGACCTGCCCGATGAGGCGTGGCGCAAGCGTGAAGGCAACGAAGAAGAGGAGGGCACGCAGGGTCATGGAGGCGGAGGGGAAAGTTAAGCGGAAGCCCATGTTCTGATCACGCGGAATTGACCTGGCCTTCACATCTACCTACGGAGGGGACGCAGGCCCGGTTGGGTTCGTTGCCCGGCTCAACCCTTGACATTCAGGTCCTGCCCGGCGTAATAGCCGGTATCCACATCCAGCATCAGCTTGGTGTGCAAGGTGATCTGGCCCACATGGTAGCTGAAGTGCTCGGCCACGTGCATCAGGATACCGGTGCCGGTCTCCTGGAACCCTTGGACCGCCCACGTGCGCTCCAGGTCAGTGGGACTGAGGCGGGCGATGGTGCTTTCCGCCTTGTTCAAGGTGCTTCGGAGTTCGCGCAAGAGCTCGCCTGCCGCTATTCCGCTCAGTTCGAACTCCTGGTCGCGCGCGCGCTCATCCGGGCAGCCGCCCAGTGTGCTGTTCACCCATTGCCCCACGTTGCCGCATAGGTGCAGCACCAGGTTGCCCGTGCTGCTCAGGTGCTGGTTGGGCCGGTGCCAGAGCTGCTCGTGGCTCAGCAGGCCCAGGCATCGCGCGATGCGGCCTTCCCCTTCGCGCAGGCGCCTCACGCATTCGCCCTTCACCTGTTCGGCCAGCTCGCTCATGGGCCAATGATAGCACCAGGAACAAGCAGCCCCGGCCTTTCGACCGGGGCTGCGCTCTTGCACTTGGTTGCGTTTAGGCCGCCTTCTCGTGCTCGCCTTCGGCCGCTGCTTTGTAGCCGCTGCCGATGTGGGCATCGAGGAACTTCTGCATGGCATCGTAGAACTCGAAGCGGTTCTCCTCATTGCGGAAGCCATGGCCCTCGTTGTCCTTCACGAGGTATTGCACTTCCACGCCGCGGGCCTTCAGCGCCTCCACCACCTGGTCGCTCTCGTCCTTGTTCACACGCGGGTCGGTGGCGCCCTGCGCGATGAAGAGCGGGCACTTGATCCGGTCCACGAAGAAGACGGGCGAGGCCTCGCGGAGCAGCAGGCTATCGGCCTTGGGGTCGCCCACCATCTCGTACATCATCTTCTTGAAGGGCTCCCAGTATGGAGGCACGGTGTTCATGAAGGTGAACATGTTGCTCACGCCCACGTAATCCACGGCACAGGCATAGAGCTCCGGGGTGTAGGTGATGCCGGCCAGGGTGGCGTAGCCGCCGTAGCTGCCGCCGTAGATGGCGATGCGCTCCGGATCGGCGATGCCTTCCTTCTTCAGCCATTCCACGCCGTCGGTGATGTCATCCTGCATGGTCTTGCCCCACTGCTTGAAGCTCTTGGTCCAGAACTCGCGGCCGTAGCCCGTGCTTCCGCGGAAGTTCATCTGCAGCACGGCGTAGCCGCGATTGGCCAGCATCTGCACTTCCGGATTGAACCCCCAGCCGTCGCGTGCCCAAGGGCCGCCGTGCGGATTCACCACTACAGGCAGGTTCTTCGCCTCGCGGCCCACGGGCAGGGTCAGGTAACCATGGATGGTGAGCCCGTCGCGGGTCGTGTAGGTGATGGGCTTCATCTCGGCCATCTGTTCCTCTTTGATCCAGGGGCGCAGCTCGGCCACCATCTCCAGCTTGTCCGTGGTGGAATCGTAGAAATAGTACTTGCCGGGCTGGCGGTCGCTGCCGGCCCACACCATGAATTTGTCCTCGTTGTCGTTCTCGCCGTAGATCCAGTATTCGTACCCCTCGAATTTGGGTGCGAGTTTCTCGTAGAGGGCTTTGGTCTGGTCATCCAGGATGTGGCGCTCTTCCTTCGATCCGGTCCAGGTGACCATGGTGAGCACCTGGCGCTTGCGGCTGTAGTCGATGTTGCTCACATCGTAGTCCTTGTTCTCGAAAATGAGCTTCGTTTCCTTCTTCCCGGCAAGGTCCCACTCCACGATGGCGGTCTTGTCGCGGCCATCGAGGTTGTGGCTCACGATCAGGTTGGCATTGTCGAAGGTGAACATGAGCGGGTTCCAGCTGTCCTTGTAGCCGGTGCGCATGTATTCGGTGAAGGGGTCCTTCTCGGTGGAGCGGTAGTACACCACTTGATCGGTGCCATCGGTCTTGGTGGCCATGCGGATCACGCCGTTGTGGTCCGTCACCCAGCCCTCGAAGTTCTCCTTGCTGTTGTCGTAGAGCGGCTTCAGCTCGCCGGTGGCGATGTTGCACAGGTAGGGGTCGAAGACTTGCGGGTTGCGCTGGTTCATCTGGATGATGATGCTCTGCTCCATGCCCGCCACGCCGTGCAGGTCATCCATCGTGCCGGCGCGCACGCCTTTCTCGGGGGTCAGGGCCTTGGCATCGCTGCCATCGATGGCCGCGCTGAACACGATGAAGTTCTCATCGCCATTGATGTCGCGGCTGTACACGATGCGGTCGCCTTTCCAGAAGTAGCCGCCGATGTCGCGGATGGTGTCGTGCGTGACCTGCACGGGCTCGCCGCCCATCTGCTGCACGAAGATGTTCATGCGGTTCTTCCACGGCGCGCGCCAGCTCATGTAATTGCCATCCGGGCTGATGCGGAAGCTCGCCTTCTCCGGGTTCTTGAAGAAGTCCTTCATGTCGATCTGAGGGGGCGGGACGGACATCGCGGTGGTCTCCGGTTTGTCGCCCGAGCACGAAGCGAGCAGGGCCGCGCCGAACAGCGCGGGTGCGAGGGTACGGCCGATTCTCTGCAGGTGGGAATGCATGGGTCTGGTGATTAGGAAGATGCGAAGGTCGCCCGCAGGGGCCATAGCCGGGCTGGTCCCTCCATGAGCGGTTGCATTCTGGGATGAGCAGTTCATCCTCGACAGGCCATGCCGCCTTCGGCGCATCCCCGTTTCGTGGAGCGCATTCCCCATTCTTACCCGGCCGCTGGCACACTGCTTCGCTTGCAGGACAGGCTGTTTCTGCCTTGGCACACGGCATGTCCCGGATGTGGCATCATGTTCCGAGCTCACGATAGCGCATACCGCGGCGTGCAGCGGCTTCCCGAAGCCGAAGGCGCGGAAGCGAAGCATCCGCTGCCCGAGGACCATGACCGCTTCTGCTCGGTGCGCGTGCTCATACCCGGAAAGCGCGTGCCCGTGTTCGCGCGCATGCGCTGGACGGGCAAGGACTGGCTTTTCGGCGACGGCTTGCGGCTGAGCCATGCGAACCTGGTCCTGGGGTGGAGCTATCTCTGACGGATGCCATGGAACAGCCTTCAACCACCCGAACGAGCAAGCGGGCCTGGTCCGTGAAAGGGACATGGCGCAACCTGAGGACCGCCGCCCGAGAGTTCATCGTGTCTGACCCGTTGAGCGCTGCAGCCACTATCGCCTACTACACCATCTTCAGCATGCCTGCCGTGCTGATCCTGGTGGTGATGGCCGCCGCGGCCTTCTACGATGAGGCTGCCGTGCGGCAAGCACTGCTCGGGCAGGCCGCGCATCTCACCGGCCGTTCCTCCGCTGATCAGCTGGGAGCCATGCTCGCGCATGCCAGGGTCACGGAGACCCGCTTCTTGGCGAAGCTCATCGGACTGGTGGCGCTTATGGTGAGCGCGGGCACCGTGTTCGCCAGCCTGCAGAACACGCTGAATCGCATCTGGCAGGTGGAACCGCAACCGGGCCGTGCGGTCTGGCACTACCTGCTTACGCGGCTCACCTCATTGGCCCTGGTGGCCAGCTTCGGCTTCCTCATGCTCGTTTCCCTGGTGATGGACGCCGCCTTGCTGGCGGTGCTGGGCCGGTTCGAAGCTGGCCTCACGGGCGTGGCTGCAACGGTGGTCGCGGTGGCCGAGTCCGCGATCTCCTTCGGCATGATCACGCTCGTCTTCGCGCTGCTCTTCAAATTCCTGCCCGATGTGCGGCTACGGCTGCGCGATGTGCTCACCGGTGCGTTGCTGACCGCATTGCTCTTCACCTTGGGCAAATCGCTCATCGGCTTGTACATCTCCTATTCCGATGTAGGCGATGCCTATGGCGCGGCCGGCGCCGTGGTGATCATTCTGGTGTGGGTGTACTACAGCACGGTGATCATGCTCTTCGGCGCGCATTACACGCACGTGAGCACTCGCCAAGGCGGTGGCCCAGTGCGGCCAGTGGAGCATGCCGCTAAGGTGCGCTGGAAGTACTGAGCTACTCGGTGGAGATTGGCATCCTGGCGAGCAAGTCGCTCACCTGGTCGCGTGATACAGGTTTGAGCAAGTGGTGGTCGAATCCCGCTGCCTTGGCCTTGGCGATGTCGTCCTCCTGGCCCCAACCCGTCAGGGCGGTGATGAAGATGCCCTTGCCCCATTCATGCGTACGGATGCGGCGACAGGCCTCATGGCCATCCATCACCGGCATACCGATGTCCATGAGTATGAATTCGGGCCGGAGGCGACCTGCCGCCGCAACCCCTTCGGCTCCATCATGCGCCACATGCGCCTCGTGGCCATCACGTCGCAGCACGTGCGCGAGCATCACCGCGGCATCCTCGTTGTCATCCACGATCAAGACCCGTCGGCTAGGGGCCGCGAAAGCCGGTCTTCGCGCATCCCTGTTGGTCGCCCCCTGGTCATGCAAGGGAAGGCTCACCGTGAAGGTGCTTCCTTGGCCGGTGCCATCACTGCGCAGCATAACGCGCCCGCCGTGCAGTTCGACCAGCCGTTTCACCAGCGAAAGGCCGATTCCAAGGCCTCCTTGGGCCACCAGTTCACTCGCGTGCGCTTGCGTGAACATTTCGAACACACGGTCCTGCCGGTCATGCGGGATACCGATGCCATTATCGATGACCTGCACGCGCGCTTCGTCATCAAGGACCTCGACGCGCAGCTGGATACGGCCGCCTGCAGGGGTGTAGCGTGCCGCATTGTTGAGGAGGTTGGCGAGCACTTGGGTGATGCGGGTCGCGTCGGCATCGATCACCGCTCCTTCAGGCACCTGGTCAACGATGAGGTGGTGTTTGTTTTCGGCGATGATCGGGCGCGAGGTCTCCACGGCCTGATCAACGAGTTCGGCCAGCTTGGTCGGAGCCTTGCGTAGCACGAGCTTGTCATTCTCGATGCGGCTCAGGTCCAACAGGTCATCCACCAGGTGCTCCAGCTGCCTCACCTGCCTGATCAGCACGGAGCGTGCCTGGTCATGCTCATCGCTCGTTCGAGGGGCATCCTCCAGCAGGTGCACCGCGCTGCGGATCGGTGCCAAGGGGTTGCGCAATTCATGGGAGAGGGTCGCCAGGAATCGCGTCTTCCGCTCGTCGGAGCGCCGTAGTTGCTCCACGGCCTGCGCCAGTTCGGCCTGGCTCTCCTCCAGCATGCGCTGGCTCTGAAGCTGGTCGGTGATGTCGGTATTGGTGCCCACCCACCGTGTGATGCGGCCCTGCTCATCGCGCACGGCCTGGGCCCGGCTGAGGAACCATCGGTAATGCCCCTCTTTGGAACGCAAGGGGAAGAGGTCCTCCCAATCCTTGCCGGTGTCCCAGCTCTCCTGGATGCGGGCCACTACGCGTTCCACATGGTCAGGGTGGTGCACGGCGCGCCAGCCCCATCCCAGCATCTCCTCGGGCGTGGTTCCGGTGTAATCGTACCAGCGCTTGTTGTACCAATAGAGCGAGCCGTTGGCGTCGGCCAGCCAAGCGAACTGGCTCATCACGTCGCTCACCGCGCGGAAGCGCTCCTCGCTCTCCCGCAGCGCGCGCAAGGCACGTTTCTTCTCCATCGCGCTCCACAGGCGATCGGCGATGAGCTTGGCCGTGGCGATCTCTTGCGCTGACCAGGCGCGCGGGGCGTGATGCGCAAGCACCAGGTTGGAGGCCCACCGGCCGCTGCGGAAGACCGGCAAGAAGAGCAAGGCCTGGATGCCTACCAGAGCGAAGGCTGCATGGCCGATGGGCGAGGTGCGCGCATCGGCGCTGCTGTCCGAGACCACCAGTTCCCGCCCCTCTCGCAGGTCTTTGAGCGCGCCGGCGCTGAAATCGTTCAAGGAATGGAGGCCCAGGAGCACCTGACCAGCGGGAGCGAATTCCAGATCCACGTTCCACATCCCGGCAATCGGGTCCACCTCGGCGAGAAGCGCGCGATCCACTTCGAAGTGCGCGCACAGCCATTCCAGGGCGGCACGGCCGATTTCATCGGGGTCGTCCTCCGAGCGGATGAGCTCATTCAAGCGTTCCATGAGCTGCTGGTCCAGCTCAGCCCGCATCGGTGCGGTCACATCCTTCAGCAGCAGCGCGAGCCGATGCCCCTTCCGGTCGCCGATCTTGGTCGCGAACACATCGAACCAGCGGTTCATGACCTCGCTGCGCACCGTGAAACGCGCGGCCTCGCCCGTTGTATCCACCTGAAGCAGGTGCCCGAATCGGAAGGCATCGGTGCCGGGCATCAACTCGCGCATGCTCTTGCCCGCCGCATCGGATAGGCCGGTATGCGTGGCGAACGGGGCATTGGTCTCCAGGAAACGCACATCCACCACGCCGCCCTTCCCATCGGGAATGAGCTCAACCACCGCGTACCCCTCGTCGATGTTGGTCACCAATTCCTCGTGCCGATTCGGGAACGGTTCCCCAGCTTGGTCGGGTGCCGGTTCCGGAGTGCTGTCACCGAGTTGGATCAACGCGCCGCCGCCCATTTCGGGAGGGAGTGGCACGGCACTGAGCCAGGAGTGCCCCTGTTCAGGCCGCCCATCGCGCAGCGGGCCGTGAAGTTCGAACGCGTCAACCTCTCCGTTGAGAACGGCATCAATCCCTTTCGCGGCACGCAACGTATCAGTTTGGGCAGGGTGGAAACAGGCGCTCCAAGCGGGCAGGAAACATGTCTCGACGGTGAAAGCTCCGGTGCTTGCTCCTCGCTCCCAGTTCCGCAAGGCCCGGTTCATCCAACGGATGCGGCCGTCTCGATGAACAACGGCGCATTTTACGGGAAGCGCGTCAAGAATGGCGAACGCTGAGGGAGAGGCGTCGGGGTGCAAGGGCTTGGTATCCGTGCCAAGTTAGGGTGCCGATGCCTCCCTCCGCTCAGCCGCGCGTGCGATGCACCAGAAGCACCACGCCAGCCGCTGCAGCAAGTCCCCCGAGGATGAAATAGGGGGTGAACACCGAATCGGATTTCCCCAAGGTGATCTCGGTCTTTCCCAAGTCGATTTCAGCATGGCCCTCATCCTTGCGGAATAGACCCATGCCAATGATTGCCAAGCCAGCCAAGAGGAGAATGATGCCGATGATCTGTTTCATGGGATGAAGCTTTTATTGGGCCTCACGCTCGGCCACGAGGGATCGCGTCTCCGTGGAAGGAAGATTGCCTTGCAGCTCACGGAGATACACCGCCTCCGTTGCGGAACGGCCATCCTGGAAGTAGAACACCCCGCCCCACGCATGAGTCACCTTGCGCAACTCCGTGCAGCCATCTGAGGTAGGCACGCGGTCAATCCGGATGATGCAGCGGGCCGAACTGAGCAGATCATGGCTTCCGCATGGACCCTGCGGATCGTTCATCACCTCATTCCGTTCGGCAATCGGAACGGACCGCTGAAGGACCACCGAGTCGCGCGAAGAAGGATTCCTGCGCGCATTCACCACAACGGTCACTTTGGGCGGAAGCGAACGACGCTCTGAAGCGATATCGGAAGCGGTAACGGACACATCATCTTCTGTCTCCTTTGTCAGGAGAACAGTGGTCGTGTACTCCGGCGCTGTCATAGCTGATGCGTCCCGACCGGCGGCCTTCGAATGGTCCTCCATGTGATCCCCCTCAACGGGTGCTTCTCCGATTCGCGAAGGCCTCTCTGAACCATTGGCCTCGGCAGCGAGCCGGAGTTGATCGCTCAGGGAAACGCTCACCGGCGAGGCAAGCGGGGCTGGCTGCGCTTGGATGAAGCGTTCAAGGCGCTGGATCAACTCCGGGATGACCGGTGCCTCCATGATGCGCGAATAGTCCGTGGTGTACCCGAAATCCTCCTTCGCGGATTCGAAGAACACGGCACCAACCGGATTCGCATAGGTGAAGGGTTCCTGGGAGGGGCGAAGCTTCTCGAGGATGATCTCGAAAGGGAAATCGAACTCGATCGACGCATACGCCATCGGCACTCGACAGTCGAACACGACCTCTTTGGTGGGACAACCCGCATGCTCAGCTCGAAGCACATAGACGGCCTGCAAGCCGAATTCCAAGTCGAATCGATGGGAGTTCAGGGGCACATCATAGGGTTCACCGAATTCCGGGAGCACTGTGACGCGCGTACCCTCCCAACTGTCCCCTTTCACGCGGAGGATGGCATCCGTCCGAAGCACATTGCCAGCAACGGGCAAGGTGAAGGCTAGCAATGCCGTGCTCAGCATGCTGTGCTTGGGAGCGAACAACGGGCGCATGTCCCATGCTACCCAAGTCTCAGGCCACGGCGGGAATGGGGCATACGTGGATCCGCCACGGGGTGGTCGTCTATGCCAACGCCTTTGTCGTTCATGCGCTTGTCGCGCTCAGGGTCATTCCGCTTGGAGCTCACCTGGCCGATGAATAACCACCTCGAATGAGCATGGAATCCCCCGGCGATGGGGAAAGGAATCCATCGTGGTTGCACGTCCACCTATTGTCAACCGCGCCTGATTCGACCCAGCGTTGATACTTCCCCCGGATGTGGTGGCGTTTCCCCATGAGCAGAGACTCCCGACGCGGGCCCGTTCGTGCTGGAAGCCGCGCTGTACATGGAGATTTCATGTTGATCATGCCGCGCCTCTTCTCACGGCATGTGAATCGCCTAGCGCACATCGAAACCATACGAAGCCATGAACCCTTCCATCACCTCCACCTCCTCGCTGGCGAATGCTCCCGCCCCGATCAATCGCTATTCGATCGAGAAGCTCGGCGAGTTCCAAGCCTTGCTGCGCAACCGGCTTACCGATACCCAATCGAGCCTGGCCCAATTGGAATCGGTGTTGGTGCTCGGTAAGGAGTACTCCACGGATGATACCTATCGCGGCTCCAAGCTCGAGGAGGACGGGCAGGCCACCCTCGAACGCGAGGAGGCGGCCATGATGGTGGCTCGCCTGCGGCGGTACGAGCGCGACCTGTTCAATGCCTTGGCGCGCATCGAGCAGGGCACCTATGGCATCTGCCGGGTTACCGGCTTGCTCATTCCGGAAGAGCGCCTTCGTGCCATGCCCACGGCCACCGTGCGCATCGAAGCCAAGCTGAGCTGAAGTTGAACCGTTGATACGAATCCCATGGAACGCCTCATCGCCTCCTTGAAACAGAGCCTGCAGCATTACGACCGCTGCCTGGAGCGTTCTGTGGATGCGAGCACCCGGGCGGCGTTGCTGGGTTTGCGTATACGGCGAGCGCGTCAGCTCGCGGAGCTGGAACGTGCTCTTTTCGTCTTGGGCCGACCCCATGTGCACGGCAGTGAATCGATGCGCATGCTGGGCGAGCCGAAAGGGACCTGTGCGTGGGATGCCTGCCGGGCAATGGAGGATCGCATCGCCGCCGAACTGCACGACCTGCTCATGATCCATGACCTGCTTCCAGGGCTGCGCTCGCTCTTGCGCAATATGATGGTGCAGGTGCGGGTGATGATGTCGGATCTTCTTTCCTATAGCCGTGATGACAGCCTTCAGGCAGCCTGATCCATTATCGTATTTCCCTTGTATAGCGGCCGGTTTCACCGGCCGCTCCTATTATCAATAGGAGTGTGGCGCGTATTCCACGATCAATGGTCGTCGCTCCACGCAGGCACTACCGATCGCCTCACGCAAGGGACTGAGTACAAGCAATCCAGCACCGATGACCGCACGGCACGCTATTCTCCATGCAATGAGCATATTCCCATGGTCATGAAGAAGCATGCACTACTCACTCTACTGGCGATCGGTCTCTCCGGCTTCTGCTCAGCAGGTGATCCGCCTGCGGGAGCGTCGGCTCCTGCGGCACTGCCGGTGCGCGTGGATCGCGTGAATCACGAATGGAGGAGCGCGGATCCGGGAGAGCCGGCCAACTATATCCGGGAGACGCGCTTGGAAGAGGATGGCCTGTTCCACGTCAGCATACGCTCGTCCATCGGCGTGGTGCGGGTCCGCGGCTGCTACACCGATAGCGCGCTCACGGTTCCGCACGGTCGGTTCGTGTTCGCGCATCCGAACGGCCGTATCGCATGCATCGGGGAATACGTCCATGGGGTGAAGAGCGGCACATGGAAGCGCTTCGATGCGAATGGGCACCCGCTTGCGGAGCGCGTCTATCGAGGCGAATCGGTGGAGCAGATGCTCGATGCCTTCGGTGTGGTCTCCGTGGCGCAGGCCGTTGCGGGCGCGGCACCGGCATCGTCTCGTGCGCCCCGCCGGTTCACCCGCGCCATGGAGTTCTGACCCTACCGCCCCGAACTGAATCGATAGGTCCAGATACGGTGGTCCGTTCGCATCGAATCCGCCGTTGAGAAGGCTGCGTGCAGTCGTTGTTTCAACATTGCGAATTCCGCCGTCGCGCTCGCGTCGATCAGAATATACGTGCCAAGGGCCTGGGCTTGCGCCGAATCCGGGACAAGGGGTGCCGATCGCAGCAGCGCCTCGTGATCCTTTCGCAGCGATCCGATGTCCTCCGACGCCAGGAAATTCAACCAGTACCAGCTTGGCACCACCTCCACATGGCAATCTCCCGTGCACCACTCCTTAACG
This sequence comes from Flavobacteriales bacterium, assembly GCA_020635725.1. Classification (GTDB taxonomy): domain Bacteria; phylum Bacteroidota; class Bacteroidia; order Flavobacteriales_F; family PHOS-HE28; genus PHOS-HE28. The sequence goes on along the minus strand of JACJZF010000008.1, from coordinate 79,656 downwards.
CGTGCCACGGTCTGTTCAGGGTGGTAGCGTCCTATGGCGTCCGGTCGACACGTGAGTGCCATGCCCAGGATCGCACCGGAAGCCACGGCATCGCGCACGAGCGTATGCGAAGTGATCGCGAAGAGGCTGTATCCGACCAGCAGCGCGAAGCCCGGCGCGATGAAGACCAGGTAGCGGTCATGGAATACCGGGACCACGAATGAGATCGCGAATAGCCCGATAAGCGGAACGATGCACCACGCCAAGCCCAACCGTTGCAAGGGGTGCGGGTTCCGTGCCCGGGCGAAGGCGATGACGATCAGCCCCATGAAGGCCACAGCGATGACGGGGGCATTGCTCCAGCGCCAGATCATGTTGTACGGCTCTTCCCACGACGGCGCGGGAAGCCATGTGCCTTCGGCGATGGTCTTGCTTGCTTGTGCGCCGATCATGATCGCGTAGGGGGCGAACAGGGCCGCCGCGATCAGCGCTGCCGCGATCAGCTTCGGGCGAATGCTGCTGAGCGCCGGGGTCACGAACGTGCTCAACACCAGCACCCCGATCATCAACCAGCCGAGGAAGTGCGTGTACACCATGGCTGCGAGGACGAGCGCCAGCCACGGCATCCCCGAGTAACGGTGCGGCCCCCGATCCGATTGCCGCACCAGGAGCCACATGCTGCAGACCGAAAGGAAGGTGAAGAGCGCGTACGCCCGCACCTCATGCGCGAAGCCGAGATGGTAATTGCTCAGGGTGAAGACCAGCACCGACAACAACGCGGTGCGCGTGCCGGCGAAGCGATGAGCGATGCGGTAGAGGGGCCATGCCGTGAGCGCGCTGAAGAAGGCGCTCGGTGCCCTTAGCCAGGCCGGCTCGAAGGGGACGAGGTGGCTCCAGGCACGGGTGATCAGGAAGTGCAGCGGCGGATTGTTCTCGCCGCGCAGCATCTGCCAGAGTTCCGGCCAGGGGCGCTGCGACCAATAGACGCTGAAGGGCTCGTCGTGCACCAGCACCGGAGCGCCGGACCAGCCGAGCTTGATGGCCAGGTTCAGAGCGACAAGGGCGAGGAGGAGCAGGCGGTCGTTCACCACGAGCGCCAAGATGGCGAGCTTGGAGCGAATGCCCTACAGCTTGCGCCACATCACCTGGTGCATGCCGATCCCTGGCAGCTCGAAGGGCTCTCCGTGCGGCTCGAATCCTTCGCGCTCGTAGAACGGAACGGCCTTGAGGCGTGCGTTGCACCAGATGATCTCCACATTACGGCCCCGGAGCTCTTCCATGCCGCGCTGCACGATCAGGCTTCCGGCGCCCCGGCTGCGGTGGTCGGGGTGCGTGGCCATGCCTCGGATGCGGAATTGACGCGGGCCCTTGATGCCCTTCTGCCGCTCGGGGTGGAAGGATCCGATGCCGATCAGCCCGGCACCGTTGCGCACGCCCAGATGAAAGGCCGATTCGTCCGTGTCATGCGGCCAGCTCACATCCTTCGGGCTGCCGCCGGGTCGGAGCACCAGGAGCCGCAACGCATGGGTGTCCTCGCTGGTGATATGTTCAACGTCCATCATGGTCTCTGCTCACTAGACGCGTGCAACTCAGAGGTGTTGCCGCTGCACGGCCTTGATTTCGCGCACAATGATCGCGGCATTCGCGCGTTGCAGTGCGATTTCACGCGCGCAATCCGAAACCGGGACCGGCTGCATGGCGATTGGCACGGGCACGCCGGACACCTGCGCGGTGATCACGATCGTGGTGCCGCACGCGGAGGTGCCGGGTTCTTCGGCCACCGCGATATGCATGGCATCCCGCCAGGGAATGATGCGCTCGTGCTCGCCGAACGGCAACGGGATGCTGCCGAGGAAGCAGACGTGCTCGTGGAGATGCAGCCCATCGGATGCGATGGTGGTCGATCGGGCTGGCCGCGCGAGCAGGCAGAACAGCGCCCACGCCATAGCCAGCAGCAGGCCGCCGCGAGCGAGCAGCACGGCGAGCGCGAGCGGCCGCTTGCGTAGCAGTGCACCCAGCGCGCCACCCAGCAACCCGAAGGCTGCGCCCGACAAGAGCACGAGCAGCGATGCGATGGCGATGCGCGGCAACGGCGCTTGGGCCTCCACGGCTACCGTTTGCGCGGGAAGCAAGGGATAGTCGGCGCGGTAGGGCGCCAAAGCCGCGGTCAGCGATCCATCCTCGGGCGAGGCCGGGAGGCTGCCCAGCAGCGCGATGACCACGCGGATCCCGAGCACGATGCCGGCTCCGAGCGCCAGGAACTGGACGGCCTCACGCGCGTTCTCCGGAAGGCCGAGGCGCATCTACTTGAAGTAGCGCATGTCCTGCCCGGCCTTCAAGGCCTTCACGCTGGCATGGATCAGGCGGATCACGTTCTCCACATCATCGCGGTGAACGGTTTCCACCGTGGTATGCATGTAGCGCAGCGGCAGGCTGATCAATGCGCTGGGCACGCCCGCGGCGCCGTATGCGAAGGCATCGGTATCGGTGCCGGTGGCGCGGCTGGCGGCCAGGCGCTGGAAGGGGATGCCCTGGGCGGTGGCCGTGCCGATGATGTGCTTCAGCACGTTGTTGTGCACGGCGGGCGCGTAGCTCAGCACCGGCCCCTTCCCGCAGGCGATGTCCCCGCTCTGCACCTTGCTCATCATGGGCGTCTGCGTGTCGTGCGTCACATCGGTCACGATGGCGACATCGGGCCGGATGCGTTCCACGATCATCTCTGCACCGCGGAGCCCCACCTCTTCCTGCACGCTGTTGGTGATGTACAGGCCGAAGGGCAGCTTAGCTTTCTCTTCATTGAGGAGGCGCGCCACTTGGGCGATCATGAAGCCGCCCATGCGGTTGTCGAGCGCGCGGCCGGTGAAGTGCTTGCCGTTGAGCACCATGAACTCGTCCTCGAAGGTGACCACGCAGCCCACGTGAACCCCGAGCTTCTCCACTTCCTCCTTGCTGCCGCAGCCGCAATCCAGGAAGATGTTGTCCGTGCTGGGCACCGGGTCGTTCTTGCCGGTGCGCACATGGATCGCCGGCCAGCCGAACACGGCCTTCACGATGCCCTTCTCCGTGTAGATGTTCACCCGTTTGCTCGGCGCGATCATGTGGTCGCTGCCTCCGTTGCGCCGCACGTAGATGAAGCCTTCCTTGGTGATGTAGTGCACGAACCAGCTGATCTCATCGGCATGGGCCTCGATCACCACCTTGTACTTCGCCTCCGGATTGATCACGCCCACCACGGTGCCGTAAGGGTCAACCAAGTAGCTGTCCACGTATGGCCTGATGTAATCGAGCCAGAGCTTCTGCCCTTCGGTCTCGAAGCCGGTGGGCGAGGGGTTGTTCAGGTAGCGCTCCATGAAGGCCAGCGCATCCGGCGTGAGGATGCTGCTCGCGCGCTTGGTGGACCGTGAGGCCTTGCCGGCCTTTCTCTTCTTCGCCATGGGGTTGCTGTTGGTGCCCGGCCCTGAGCCGCGGCGGCGCAAACATAGCCAGCGCCTCAGCGGCCGAACCTTGCGCTCCCATCGACGTATGAACAGCGCTTTTCAATGGATCCAGTCATGAACCGACTTCACTCGCTCGCGCTCGCCATGTGCCTGACGGCCGGGCAGCTCTTCGCGCAGGGCCAGGCGCGGCCCAAGGAGGTGGATGCGCTGCTCAAGCGCGCCGAGAAGGTGGAGCACGAAGGCAGCGCGCAATTCGTGCATGCCGAGACGCTCTACGAGACGGCCTTGGAACTCGCTCCGGAGGATGCCGAGGTGAACTTGCGCATGGGCCTCTGCCAGCTCAACGGACCGAACCGGCACAAGGCGCTGCCCTATTTCGAGAAGGCGGCGTCGCTCGATCCGCTCCGTCCCCGCCTGCAATTCCTGCTGGGCTACGCGTTGCAGCTCAGCGCGCGCTGGGACGAGGCCATCGCCGCGTTCCAGAAGCACAAGGCGCAGAACCCCTACCAGGACCCCGATCCGCTCTACAACACCAGCGACGACCACATTCAGCAATGCCGGAACGGCAAGGCGTACATGGCACGTGCGGCGAAGGTCCGCATCATGCATCTCGGCGAGGGCATCAACAGCGCGCAGGCGGACTATGGGGCTGCGCTCAGCGCCGATGGAAGCGAATTGATCTTCACCTCGCGCCGACCCTCGGCCGATGCGAAAGTGAACAAGGTCACAGGCGACTATTTCGAGGATGTCTACTCCACCCGCAGGAACGGCGATGGCTGGGGCATGGCGGAGCGCTTGCCCGCACCCGTGAACACCCCGGGCAACGATGCCAGCATCGGCCTCTTCGACAACGGGCGCACCATGCTCATGTACCGCGACCATCAGGGCACCGGCGACCTCTTCAGGGCCGAGCGCAACGCAGGCGCTTGGAATGAGCCTGTGCGCCTCTCGGCCAACGTGAACACCGAGCATCACGAGAGCAGCGCGTGTTACAGCCCCGACCGGAAATGGCTCTATTTCGTGAGCGCCCGGCCTGATGACAATGTCGGCGGCCAGGACATCTACCGTGCGCCATGGGATGAGGCCGCCAATGATTGGGGGCCTGCCGAGAACCTGGGCCCGGTCGTGAACAGCATCCACGATGAAGAGGGGGTGTTCGTGCACCCCGATGGCAAGACGATCTACTTCAGCAGCAAGGGCCACGTGGGCATGGGCGGGTATGACATCTATAAGTCCACCTACGAGGGCGGCCGCTGGAGCAAGCCCGAGAACCTCGGCTGGCCCATCAATTCACCGGATGACGACCTCTTCTTCATGCTCACCGCCGATGGCGCGCATGGCTACTTCAGCTCCTTCCGTGCCGATGGCCTCGGTGAGGATGACCTGTACGAGGTAGATCTGCAGCCCGCCGATGCGGAGGGCACCGAAGCCGCGCCGCAGAACCTGGTGCAGCAGCCCGCGCGGTAGCCGTCCGGCAGCCGGGGGCCTTCCGTTACCTTCACGCCCCGTGTGCAACACGCCGCGCTTCCGTGCGTTGCGTCTGCATGCCTTCACTCACACAAGCATCCGGCGCCCCTGCCATGGGAGGCGTCATCCCGCACATGAACGCAAGCATCCTCTGGGCCGATGACGAGATCGATCTCCTTCGACCGCACGTGCTCTTCCTCCAGGGAAAGGGCTACGAAGTGGACACCGTGAACAACGGCCTCGACGCCGTGGAGCGCAGCAAAGCCAGGGAGTACGACATCATCTTCCTCGATGAGAACATGCCTGGGCTGAGCGGGCTCGAGACCCTCTCGCGCATCAAGGCCGTGCAGCCGCATGTGCCCATCGTCATGATCACCAAGAGCGAGGAGGAGCACATTATGGAAGAGGCCATCGGCGGCAAGATCAGCGACTACCTGATCAAGCCGGTGAACCCGAACCAGATCCTGCTCTCGCTGAAGAAGCACCTCGAAGGACGCCGACTGGTGAGCGAGAAGAGCACCAGCAGCTACCAGCAGCAGTTCCGCCAGTTGGCCATGCAGCTTGGCGGCCGCTTGGGCACCGAGGAATGGAAGGAGCTGTACCGCGAGCTGGTGCGCTGGGACCTGGAGCTCACCGGCAGCCAGGATCCCGGCATGGCCGATATCCTGCGCTCGCAATGGATGGAGGCCAATGAGCAGTTCAGCCGCTTCGTCACTGATCGCTATGTCGATTGGCTCAACGGCAAGGGCGATGACATCCCGATGCAGTCGCACCAGCTCTTCAAGGCCAAGGTGGCGCCACTGATCGACGAGAAGCAGTCGCCGCTCTTCCTGGTGCTCATCGACAACCTCCGCCTCGACCAATGGCGCGTGCTGGAGCCCATCCTCGGCGAGTTCTTCCGCGTGGAGGAGCAAGGGCTCTTCTACAGCATCCTGCCAACCGCCACGCAATACGCGCGCAACGCCCTCTTCGCCGGCATGATGCCTGCTGAGATCGAGAAGCGCTTCCCCGGCAAGTGGATCAACGAGGATGAGGAGGGCAGCAAGAACGCGCACGAGGCCGACTTCGTGGCCGCGCAGCTGCAGCGCTTGGGCAAGAACGTGAAGCACAGCTACCACAAGATCCTCAACCTCAATGCGGGCCGCAAGCTCGCCGAGAGCCTGGATAACCTGATGGGCAACGCATTCAACGTCATCGTATACAACTTCGTTGACATGCTGAGCCACGCGCGCACCGAGATGGAGGTGATCCGCGAGCTGGCCTCCGACGACGCCGCCTACCGCAGCCTCACCAAGAGCTGGTTCGAGCACAGCCCGCTCTTCGACATCCTCAAGGGCATCGCCGAGCGCGGTGGCCGGGTGGTCATCACCACCGACCACGGCACCATACGCGTCACCGAGCCCAGCAAGGTGGTGGGCGACCGCAACACCAACACCAACCTGCGCTACAAGCACGGCCGCAACCTCACCTACGAGGACCGCGATGTGCTGGTGGTGAAGGACCCCACCAAGGTCTTCCTGCCCAAGGCCAACGTGAGCACGGTGTACATCTTCGCCAAGGGGCCGCGCTTCTTCGTGTACCCCAACAACTACAACCACTTCGTCACCTACTTCCGCGACACCTTCCAGCACGGAGGAATCTCCTTGGAGGAGATGCTCGTGCCTTGGGCGGTGCTGAAAGCGAGGTAGAAAGGTTGAAGGTTGGGCGGGTTGAGGGTTGCAGGTTGAATACAAGCATCCACTTTCAACCATGATCTTCGCCCGCGATGTCCGTCGACTTCAAGTTGCAAAGCGCCGCTGATGCGCATGCCGCAGGTCAGGAGATCCTAACGGCCTTTCCTGAAGCCCGCGTCTTCGCCCTCCACGGCGAGCTCGGCGCGGGCAAGACCACATTGATCAAAGGCTTCTGTGCGGCTTTGGGCGTGAAGGATCAGGCCAGCAGCCCGAGCTTCGCCATCGTGAACGAGTACCGCGCCGCCGATGGGTCGCCGGTGTACCACTTCGACCTGTACCGATTGAAGGATGCCACGGAGCTGGAAGGCATCGGTTTCGAGGAGTACCTGGATAGCGGCGCCTATTGCTTCATCGAGTGGCCAGAGCTTGCAGCCGAAATGCTTCCTGACGATGCCGTGCATCTGAGGGTCCATGCCCAAGCGGATGGCTCGCGGACAATCGAGTCTTCGACGCCGTAGGATAGTCGGCCTGATGCGGCCTTCGGGCCCTGTACGGCTGGGTGCGAAAGCGTACCTTCGCGAGCGTCTCGACTCGCGATGGCACCATCCTCCGAACTGCTGAAACAATTGGCCCGCGAGAGCTCCCTGATTCCTCAGGAGCAGGTGCTCGAGGTGGGGCGCAGGAAGAAGAGCCTCTTCATCGGCATCCCCAAGGAGATTACCTTCCAGGAGCACCGTGTGCCGCTGACGCCGTCGGCCGTGGCCGTGCTGGTGGGCCGCGGGCACGAGGTGGTGATCCAGCGCGGCGCCGGCGAGCCCGCGCAGTTCCAGGACAACGATTACAGCGAGGCCGGCGCCATGGTGGTCGATGCCGCCGAGGAGGTGTACAAGGCCGACCTCATCCTGAAGGTGGCCCCGCCCACGCACGCCGAGATCGAGTTATTGCGGCACAAGCAGACCCTGATCTCAGCCCTGCAACTGACCGTGCAGCCCAAGGACACCCTGCGCCGCATGATGGAGAAGCGGATGACGGCCGTGGCGTGGGACTTCATCAAGGATCGCGAGGGCATCTACCCCATCATCCGCGCCATGGGCGAGATCGCGGGCAACACCGCCATCCAGATCGCCAGCGAGTACCTGAGCGCCGAGAAAGGCGGTCCAGGCCTCATGCTGGGTGGCATCAGCGGCGTGGAGCCCACCGAGGTGGTGGTGATCGGTGCCGGTACCGTGGGCGAGTTCGCGGCACGCGCCGCGCTCGGGCTCGGGGCCAGCGTGAAGGTCTTCGACAAGAGCATCTACCGTCTGCGACGCCTCCAGAACGACATCGGGCAGCGCGTGTGGACCAGCGTGGTGCAGCCCGCCGAGCTGCGCAAGGCGCTGAAGAACGCCGACGTCGCCATTGGCGCGCTGCGGCCCGAGCAGGGGCGCACACCCATGGTGGTCACCGAAGAGATGGTGCGCGACATGAAGGCCGGTTCGGTGATCGTGGATGTGAGCATCGATCGCGGCGGCACCTTCGAGACCAGCGAGGTGACCACGCACACCGACCCCGTCTTCAAGAAGTACGGTGTGATCCATTACTGCGTGCCCAACATGGCCAGCCGGGTGCCGCGCACGGCCAGCACAGCGCTCAGCAACATCTTTGGTCCCATGCTGCTCAACATGGGCGAGGTGGGCGGCTTCGAGGACCTGATCAAGCGCGACCTCGGCGTGCGGCATGGCGTGTACCTCTACAACGGCGCCGTCACCAGCCGCATCCTCGGCGAGGCATTCAAGCTGCCGTACAAGGACCTCGACATCCTGCTGGCCGCGTTCTGAGCATGGACCTTCAGCGGCGGCTCACCCTCTATCTCCTCGGCCTGATCATCGGTGGCGGGCTCGCCTACTGGTTCTATGGCGAACGGCTCACCACCAGTGCCTGGCTGCCCGAGGAGAAGGTGAAGAGCCGGTTGCGCAGCACCTTGTTGAAGGCCTCCACCGCGGCCCAGAACGAATTGGATGCGCGCCACCTCGACCTCCACGCCTTGCGCGCGGGCATGGATAGCGCATCGGTGGATTTCGGCGCCAGCACGCGCGGCGACGACAGCCTGGTCTATGCCGTGAAGGCCCGTATCGACGGACACGACCTGCAGCTGCGGATCAGCGCGAAGCGCGACTTCGACCGCGACAGCGTGGCCACCTTGCTGGATCTGCGCTAAGCCGCGAGCGAAGCGTGAGTGCCCGCATAGGCATCCTGCACCTCTTGATGCAGCAGCACCACGAAGGTGAAGATGCCCAGCGCCATGCCGAAAGGGAAATTCAAGCAGCACAGCCCTGCGACCACCAGTGAACCGGTGCGGTTGCGTTGCCGGGAGATCCACCGTCCGCTCAGGATCACCAGCACGCCGATCGCCTCCACGAAGAGGAAGAGCCCCCAGCCCAGGATCTGGAAGAAGCTGCCGAGCCAGGGCGGCGGCGGTTCATCGCCCTGCGTGGCCAGCCAGCCGCTGTTCAGGAAGAGGCCCATCAGCACCATCACCAGCATGGCCAGCCCGGTGAGGCAGATGAAGGCGCCATAGATGTAATGCAGGATGGAGAGGGTGGGGAGGTGGCGTTTCATGGCGAGCGGTTCCTGACCCGAACGTACGCGAGCCAATGAGGGCCCCAAACGCGGTTCCGCTCAGCGGGCGCAGCAGGTGATGGATGGCCGCTAGGCCTTACGCCGCTTGCGCTCCGCCAGGATCATGCGCAGCTCGCGGCCCATCTGCCCGGCCACGCTGCTGTTCTCCTGCGCGCGCCGGATCAAGTACGGTAGCACGGCGCGCACCGGACCATAGGGCACGTACTTCGCCACATTGTACCCGGCATCGGCCACGTTGTAGCTGATGTTATCGCTCATGCCCAACAGCTGCGCGAACCAGAGCCGGCGGTCGTTCCGGGCCAGCCCGGCCTCATCGATCAGGCGCGCGAGCAGCATGGAGCTCTGCTCATTGTGCGTGCCGGCCATCACGGCCATGTTGGCGATGTGCTCCACGCAGAACCGCAGGGCCTCATCGTAATCGTGGTCCACAGCGGCCTTGTCGGCATGAATGGGCGAAGGCCGACCCTGCTCCTTCGCCGCTTCGCGCTCCTTCTCCATGTACGCGCCACGCACCAGCTTCACACCGAGGTGGTAGCCCTTGGCCGTAGCCCTGCCATGCGCGGCCTTCAGGAAAGCGAGCCGGTCATGCCGGTACAGCTGGATGGTGTTGAAGACGATGGCCCGCTCGGTGTTGAAGCGCTCCATCATCCGTTCCACGAGCGCATCGATCGCCGGCTGGTACCAGCTGTCCTCCGCATCGATCAGCACCGGGGTACCCGAATCATGCGCGGCTTGGCAGATGGATTCGACACGGCCTTGCACCAGCAGCCATTCATGCGCATCATCACCGGCAAGGGCTTCCCCCTTGCTCACCCGTTCCAACAGCTCAGAAGGGGAGATGCCCGTAACCTTGAACACGCTGAAGGGAATGTCCTTGCGGCTTCGGGCCTCTGCGATCGTGCGCAGGATCTCATCGCGCGTGTGATCGAGGGAGTCATCGTCCTCCTGGCCTTCGACGCTGTAATCGAGGATGGTGCCGATGCCACCATCGCCGAGCTTGCGCACCGTGGTGAGGCACTCATCGATCGTCTCGCCCCCGCAGAAATGCTTGAAGATGGTGGCCTTCACGGCCCATTTGATCGGCAGGTGCAGGGCGATGGCCGCTTGGGTGAGCACCCGGCCCAGGCTGTTCAGCCAGGGGATCCCGATGATGCGGAAGAGCCAGTAGGCGCGCAGCAGGCCGCGGTCGGTGTATTGGCGGAAGGCGATGCGGGTGTCGCCGAGGTCAGGAAGGGACGCGACGCGCGCTGGGGCCGTGGACGGCATGGGGGCTTCCTTCGTTCCTTTGGCGGGAGGGCCTCCGGGAAAGGTGGCCAAAAGTAGCCATGGCATCCAAGTCGTTGAGCGTGCAGGAGATCGATGCCGGCTCCCATCCGTTGGTGATGGGAGCTGACAGCCTGCGCGCGCTCGATAGACGCCTGGGCGAGGCCGAGGGCTCCGCGCATTTCGTGCTCGGCGACGAGAATACCCTGCGCCACTGCCTGCCCGAGCTGCTCGCGCAGGTACCGCGGCTGCGCGATGCGGAGACCATCGGGGTGGCACCGGGAGAGGGGAGCAAGAGCCTGCCCGTATGCCAGGACATCTGGATGCACCTCACCGCGCGCGCCGCGGACCGGGAGGCGATCCTCATCACGCTCGGCGGCGGCGTGGTCACCGACCTCGGCGGCTTCATCGCGGGCACCTTCAAGCGCGGGGTGCGTTGCGTGCACGTGCCCACCTCGCTCATGGGCATGGTCGATGCGGCCATCGGGGGCAAATCGGGCATCGACCTCGGCGGCGTGAAGAACAACGTCGGGGTCTTCCATGACCCGCTCGCCGTGCATGTGCACGTGCCCTTCCTCAAGAGCCTGGGCAAGCGCGAGCTGCTCAACGGCGTAGCCGAGATGGTGAAGCACGGCCTGGTGCGCGATGCGGCGCACTGGGAGGCCATTCAGCAAGCACCCTTGCACGACCTCGATGCCCTGGCCCCGCTCGTGGAGCGCAGCGCCACGATCAAGGCCGAGGTGGTGCGCGAGGATCCGCGCGAGCGCGGCACGCGCAAGGCCTTGAACTTCGGGCATACCATCGGGCACGGCATCGAGGCCTATTCGTGGGAGGCGGGTCAGCGCGCGCTGCTGCATGGGGAAGCCGTCGCCATTGGCATGGTCTGCGAGGCCTGGCTGAGCTGGCGCCTCGGGCTGCTGGACCGCGAATCGAACGACCGCATCACCGCGTATCTGCTCGAGCTCTACAAACCCTTCGTCCTGCAAGGCGATGAGGACCACCGCATCATCGAGCTCATGCGCAACGACAAGAAGAACAGCGCCGGGCAGTTCCGCTTCACCCTGCTCACCGGCATCGGCGCCGCACGGGTCGATGTGCCGATCACGGCCGCCCAGGTACAGGAGGCCTTGGAGCACTACCGCTTGCTCATCCGGGTCTGAGCGTCACCTCGCCACCCATCTTTGCGAACCATGCATTCCGTTGTCATCTCGCGGCCACAAGCCGCCATCAGGGCCGATATCGAGCTTCCCCGCAGCAAGAGCATCAGCAATCGGGCGCTGCTCATGGCCTCGCTCTGCGGCGATCTCGACCTGGTATCCGACCTCAGCCACGGCGACGATACCCGCGTCATGCTCGAGCTGCTGCGCGATACGCCCCGGGTGATGGATTGCGGCGCGGGCGGCACCACCTTCCGTTTCCTGCTTGCCTGGGCCGCGGTGCAAGAGGGTGAGGAGCACATCCTCACCGGCATCCCGCGCCTGCTGGAACGCCCGCATGACGACCTGGTGAACGCGTTGCGGCAGGTGGGCGCCGACATCGAACGCGTGGCCGAGGGCTACCGTGTGCGAGGCAAGGCCCTGCGTGGCGGCGAGGTGCATTTCGATTCGCCCATCAGCAGCCAGTACCTCAGCGCGCTGCTCATGATCGCGCCGCGCATGCGCGAAGGGCTCACCCTGCGCTGGACCGGCACGCGCCTCAGCGAGCCCTTCGTGCACATGACCCTGAAGATGCTCGCGCACTTCGGCGTGTATCCGCGACTGGAGCTCGATGGGGTGCGCGTGGATCCCGGCGATTACATCCCATCCGCCATCAGCGTTCCGCCGGATTGGAGCAGCGCGGCCTTCTGGTACCAGGTGGTGGCCTTGCAGCCGGAGAGCGCCATGCTGCTCGCCGGCCTCACCGATGATACCATGCAGGGCGATCGCGAGGCCCAGCACCTGTGGTCGCCGTGGGTGGAGACGCGTTTCGCGCCGGAAGGAGCCTGGATCAGCCACCGCCCCGCGCCGCTGCCGTGGGAGGAACTGCCGCGCAACCTCCGCCAGGTGCCCGACCTCTTCCAGCCCCTGGCCTTCACGCTGGCCGCTTGCCACCAGCAAGCCGTGCTCACCGGTCTGGACAACCTGCGCGTGAAGGAGACCGACCGCCTGAGTGCCGTGGCGCGCGCCATCGAGCAGCTGGGCGGGCACGCGGTCTTCGCCGATGGCGCCTTCGCCCTCAAGAAGGGCATCAGCGCCAGCGCGCCCCAGTCGTTCAACCCCGATATCGACCATCGCATGGCACTCGCCCTCGCCCCGCTCGCCCTGCGCCTCGGCTCGGTCACCATCCAGGATCCGCAGGTGGTGAATAAGAGCTACCCCGGCTTCTGGCTGGACCTGAAGAAGGCCGGATTCGAAGTCAGCATGCTGGAGTGATCGCGAATGCGATCTTAGAGCGGTCCAGGCATTCTTCTCTTCTATCGATTTGTTTCAACCTACAACTCCCAACCCGTCATTCCGAGCGAAGCGAAGGAACAACTCCCAACTCTCAACCTTCAACTCCCAACTCCCAACCTTCCCCCATGTCCTTCCCCACAGACCTCGAGATCGCGCAGAACGCCCAGCTGAAGCCCATCGCGCAGATTGCGCAGAAGCTCGGCATCGACCCCGAACTGGTTGAGCCTTACGGTCGCACCAAGGCCAAGCTTCCGCTCTCGCTCATCGATGAGGCCAAGGCCGGGAAATCCAAGCTGATCCTGGTTACCGCGGTGAGCCCCACGCCAGCCGGAGAAGGCAAGACCACCACCAGCATCGGCCTGAATGAAGGACTCAACAAAATCGGCAAGAAGAGCGTGGTGGTGCTGCGCGAACCCAGCCTGGGGCCCGTGTTCGGCATGAAAGGCGGCGCGGCCGGTGGCGGCTACGCCCAGGTGGTGCCCATGGAGGACATCAACCTGCATTTCACGGGCGATTTCAGCGCCATCGAGAAAGCCAACAACCTGCTCGCCGCGCTCATCGACAACAACCTGCAGAACCGCAAGCGCTCGCTCGGCATCGATCCGCGTACCATCGCGTGGAAGCGCGTGATGGACATGAATGACCGCGCGCTGCGGAAGATCACCATCGGACTCGGCGGAGTGAATGGCGGCGTGCCCCGTGAAGACGGCTTCAACATCACGCCCGCCAGCGAGGTGATGGCCATCCTCTGCCTCGCCACCAGCTTCGAGGACCTCAAGAAGCGCCTCGGCGACATCTACGTGGGCCATCGTTGGGACCGCACCCCCGTGTATGCACGCGACCTCAAGGCCGAGGCCGCCATGGCCATCCTGCTGAAGGATGCCATCAAGCCCAACCTGGTGCAGACCCTCGAGGGCAACCCCGCGATCCTGCACGGCGGGCCCTTCGCCAACATCGCACAGGGCGTGAACAGCGTGCTGGCCACCCAGATGGGGCTGAGCCTCGGCGATTACGTGGTCACCGAAGCCGGTTTCGGCGCGGACCTTGGCGCGGAGAAATTCTTCGACATCAAATGCCGGGCTGCGGGTCTGAAACCGGCAGCCGCGGTGATCGTGGCCACGGTGCGCGCCCTGCGGTACCATGGCGGCGTGGACGTGAAGGAGGTGAATACCGCTGCGCCGGAGAAGCTGAAGTCCGGCCTGGCGAACCTCGGTCGTCACATCGAGAACATCCAGAAGTTCGGCGTGAAGGCCGTGGTGGCCATCAACCACTTCCCCACGGATACGCCGGAAGAGATCGACATGATCAAGGCCTACTGCAAGGAGCGCGGTGCCGTAGCGGTGCTCGCGCAAGGCTTCGCCAAAGGCGGCGATGGCATGACCGACCTGGCCGGCGCCGTGCTGCGCGTGATCGAGGAGGGCCAGAGCGCCTTCAAGCCGCTCTACGATCTCAACGGCTCCATCAAGCAGAAGATCGAGACCATCGCCAAGGAGATCTACCGTGCCGACGGCGTGGACTACAGCGGCGATGCCGAGACCGCCCTGCGTCGCATCGACAAGCTCGGGCTGAACAACGTGCCCATCTGCATGGCCAAGACGCAGTACAGCTTCAGCGACAACAAGGAGCTGCGTGCGGCGCCTACGGGCTTCCGGATCACGGTACGCGATATCGAGATCGCGGCAGGCGCCGGATTCGTGGTGCCCATCTGCGGCGAGATCATGCGCATGCCGGGCTTGCCCGAGGTGCCCGCGGCCGAGGGCATGGATATCGATGCGAACGGCGTGATCAGCGGCTTGAGCTGAGGGCGCTCACGATTCGAACACCAGCGACTGCGAGGACACTCCCAGTGATAGCAGGATGCCGTTGATGTCCGACACGAACTTCTCAGGTCCGCAGACATAGAATTTCTGGTTGAAGTCCTGCACCAGGGCCACCAGCAGGTCACGGTCGATGTGGCGCTCGGTGAAACCGATGACCCCTTGACGCGTGAAGACCTTGAGGAAGTGCTGATCGCCGAGGATCCGGATGAGTTCCTCGTCCAGGATCACGTCATGGAAGGTGCGGTTGGTGAGCAGCAGGGTGCAGCCCTTGGTCTTGCGCCGTCGGTGGAGGTCGCGCAGGATGGCGATGAAGGGCGTGACCCCCGTGCCAGCCGCGATGAAGTAGCCCGGCCCTTGGTACGTGATGGCACCGAATGGCTCGTGGAGGATGAGCTCGGCGCCAATCGGCAACTGGCCGAGCCGCTTGGTCACCCCTTCGTGGTCATCGTAGATCTTGATGACGAACTCAAGCCGCTTCGAGGTTGGCAGATTGGTGAAGGTGAACGGCCGTGATCGGTCGCGCCAGAGGTCCTCGTTGATGGCCACGTCGGTGGCCTGGCCTGGAGTGAACTTGTAACCCACTGGTCGTTCCACCACGAAGCGCTTCACATCGTGCGTGACGAATACGGTGCTGATGATGCGGACCACATGCGGCATGGTCGCAAAGTAGCGCTCCCGTGGGGCCGTGGTGACCAGCGGTTCATCGTGGGCGTTCCCTGCGTGCGATCAGCGCATTGAAGGGGAAACCCAATGATCATGATCAAGCAGACATTCCTGGGCATGGCCCTGATGCTCATTCCCGCCGTTCTGCCCGTGCCCACGATGGCCTCCACCGTGCTACGCATGCCCGACGGCGGGCCGCCGAGCGTGCGCCTGAGCGGGCAGGCGGGCGGCGACATCAACCAGGCGCAATGGGACAAGGCTGCCCGTTTCGAGCTCACGGGATGCGTGGCCGGGGCGCATGTCACCGAACTCACGCTCTGCATCAAGGATTGCACGGGGAAAGACGCCAGCCTGCGAAGCGTGGATGCCACCATCACGCCTGCGATGCGAAAGATGATTGCCAATCTGCCGGTCGGCACGCCGTTCACCGTGAAGGTGGTGGTGAAGGATGCGAAGGACCAGGCCTGGGATGTGCCCGTTGCGCGCTACGTGTGGAAGGGCTGAGGCGCGGCTTGCCAATAGGTGTTAACGCCAGGAACGACGATCAAACCACCGCCATCGGGATACATCCCATGAGCAAATCGAACGCACATGAGAACCGCATGGATGATCGTAGCGCTGGGGCTGATGACGGCCACCGCGCAAGCCCAGGACAGGGATCGCAAATCGCCGGAGGAGCGCGCCAAGGCCCGTACGGAGCACTTGGTGAAGGAACTGGGCCTGAACACTGACCAGGCCGCGAAAGTGGAAGCCCTGCACGCGAAGCAGGCGAAGGAAGCCGAGGCCAAACGCGCCGAGATGGACGCGAAGCGGACCGCCCACCGCAAAGAGATGGATGCCAAGCGCGATGCCTATGCCGCGGAGATGAAGGCGATCCTGACCGCCGAGCAGTACGCGAAGTGGGAGACCATGATGAAGGAGCGGCAGGAGAAGCACGAGGAGCGCATGAAGGAGCGCCATGAGGGAGGCAAGGATCGCCGGTGAGCGATTCCGCCACTGTCACACTACGCACCGCCAAAGAAGAAGGGCCCCGAACAGGGGCCCTTCTCATGAGTTGTCGCGAATCACTTGCGGTCCTTCAGCGCGACGAAATCGCGCTTGGTGGCACCGGTGTAGATCTGGCGCGGCCGGCCGATGGGCTCCTTGTTCTGCACCATCTCCATCCACTGGGAGATCCAGCCCGGCAGGCGGCCGAGGGCGAACATCACCGTGAACATGCGCGTGGGGATGCCGATGGCGCGGTAGATGATGCCGCTGTAGAAGTCCACGTTCGGGTAGAGCTTGCGGCTGATGAAGTAATCGTCCTTCAGCGCGATCTCCTCGAGCTGCTTGGCGATCTCCAGCACAGGGTCGTTCACGCCGAGCTTCTTCAGCACGTCGTCGCAGCTCTTCTTGATGATCCGCGCGCGCGGGTCGAAGTTCTTGTACACCCGGTGCCCGAAGCCGAAGAGTCGGAAGGGGTCGTTCTTGTCCTTCGCCTTATCCACCCACTTCTGGATGTCGCCGCCATCGTTGCGGATGGTCTCGAGCATCTCGATCACCTCCTGGTTGGCGCCGCCGTGCAAGGGTCCCCAGAGGGCGGCGATGCCGGCGCTCACGGCGCTGTACAGGTTGCTCTGGCTGCTGCCCACGATGCGCACCGTGCTGGTGCTGCAGTTCTGCTCGTGGTCGGCGTGCAGGATCAGGAGCTTGTTGAGCGCGTCGGCCACCACCGGGTCCACCTTGTAATCCTCGGTGGGCAGGGCGAACATCATGTGCAGGAAGTTCTCCACGTAGCCCAATTTGTTGTTGGGGTACATGTAGGGGTGGCCCAGGTTGTTCTTGTAGCTGATGGCCGCCAGCGTGGGCATCTTCGCGATGAGGCGGTACACCGTGCGCAGCACCTCGCGCTGGGGGCGGTGCGGGTCCTGGCTCTTCGGGTAGAAGGTGCTCAACGAGCTCACCATGGCCGAGAGGATGCCCATCGGGTGGGCATTGCTCGGGAAGAACTCGAAGAAGTGCTTCATGTCCTCGTGCACCAGGCTGTGGTAGCGCACGTTGCCCTCGAACTCATCGAGCTGCTGCTTGTTGGGCAGCTCCCCGAAGAGCAGCAGGTACGACACCTCGATGAAACTGGCGTGCTCGGCCAGCTGCTCGATGGGGTAGCCGCGGTAACTCAGGATGCCCTCCTCGCCGTCGAGGAAGGTGATGGCACTGGTGGTGGCGCCGGTGTTCTTATAGCCGAAATCGAGCGTGATATAGCCGGTCTGGTCGCGCAGTTTGCTGATATCGATGGCCTTCTCGCCCTCGCTCCCGGTGACCACTGGGAATTCATAGGTCTTGCCATCCAAGGTGATCTGCGCCTTCTCGCTCATCGCCGCTCGGTAAAAAGGTGGTTGCTAGTGGATTGGGGGCTAAAGTAGCATCGGATCAAGCTCGATCGGGAGGCTCGGGCCTGAAAGCGTGGAAGCCCCGCGTTGGCGGGGCTTCGGAAGGTTCGGGAAAGGGGTCAGGGTGCGGTCCAGCGGCTCTTGAAGCCACCGAGGAAGGCTTGGTACTCCTGGTTCTTGTAATGGCCCTCGCCGAAGTACACGAGGATGGGCTCCATCTGCTCCGGGGTCATCAGCCCCTGTACCGGGGCCAGCACGTTCAGGTCGCTATCCAGGTAAACCACCGTGGGGTAGGCGATACGGCCCTGCACATTGGCGATCTGGTAGGTGAGGTGGTGGGTGCCGTTGCGGCTGTTGGCCATGGCCGGGTTGTAGTCCGGGTTCTCGAATTTCTGGCCCTTGAAGGTCACCGGGTCGCCGCTCTCGGCGTTGAATTTCACGGGGTAGAAATGCTCGTTCACGTAGGCAGCCAGCTTCGGGTCCTGGAAGGTCTTCGCATCGAGCATCTTGCACGGACCGCACCAGCTGGTGTACACGTCCACGAAGAGCGGCTTGGCTGTTTTCTTGGCGGCGGCCTGGGCCTCTTCCAGGCTCATCCAGTGAATGGGCGACTTGTGTTCGGTGGCCGTCGTGGGCTTCGCCGGGGTCTGCGCGTTCGACAGCGTTGGGGCGAGCAGGAGGGTGAGCAGGAGGGGACGCATCAGGTGCAGCATGCTGGGTGTTCGCAAGGTTCGTGCCGGGGCTCAGTTCACTTCCCGCATCAGCTTCCGCACGAAGGGGCTGATCACCACCAGCACCACGCCGGCGATGAGGGCGTAGAGGCCGAGCTGGCCATAGCCCTCGGTGTAGGAGCGGAGCTTGTCCAGGTTGCTGGCGTTCGGGTCGGCGGTGCTCATGTCGGCGCCGAGCAGGCCTGCCGCGTATTGCCCGTAGGCGCTGGCCAGGAACCACATGCCCATCATCAGACCTTGGATGCGTACCGGGCTCAGCTTCGTCATGAGCGAGAGGCCGATGGGCGAGAGGCAGAGCTCGCCGAAGGTGATCACGAACCAGGCCAGGGTGAAGATTTCCATGCTCGTGAGGCCATCCTTATTGGCGAAGCCGAGGGTGCTCTTGAAGATGTAGAAGCCGGCGCCGAGCAGCAGGAATCCGAGGCCGAACTTCACCACGCTGTTGGGCTCGGCCTTGCGCTTGCTCAGCCAGAGCCACAGCAGGCCCACCAACGCGCTGAAGGCGATCACGAAGAGCGAGTTGGCCGCGTTGTTCACGCTGTTCGGGTCCATGGTGATGCCGAAGAGCGTGGGGTGCAGGTTGTTCAGCGCGAAGAGGCTCAATGAGCCGCCGCTCTGCTCGAAGAAGGCCCAGAAGAAGATGGAGAAGATGATGAAGACCAGCGCCGCCGCCAGCTTCATGTTCTCGGCCCGGCTGAAGGTGCGCATCTCCCACATGAGGTAGATCAGCGTCACCGGCCCCACGATGTACATGAAGAGGTCGGTGTAGTCGGTATTGGTCACCATCATGTAGATGGCCGGTATGGTGATGAGGGAGCCGAGGTACACCGCGACCTCATAGAAGCGGCGCTTGCCCGCGGGCATGTCCGGGTGAAGGGGCGAGAGGCCGATGGGGCCGAAGGACTTGCGGCGGAAGGCGAAGTTGATGAGGCTGATGATCATCACGATGCCCACCAGCGCGAAGGCCCAGCGCCAGGAATACTCCTTGCCGATCCACACCATGAGCAGGCCGCCGAGGAAGGCGCCGAGGTTGATGCCCATGTAGAACAGGCCGAAGCCCGCATCGCGCCGGTGGTCGCCCTCGTGGTAGAGCTGGCCCACCATGGTGCTGATGTTCGGCTTGAAGAAGCCCGTGCCGATGATGTTGAAGCAGATGCCGATGTAGAAGAACTCGGTGGGCGCCGCCGCGATGACGAAGCCGCCGATGATCATGAGCGTGGCGCCCCAGAACAGCGACTTCTGGAAGCCCAGGATCTTGTCGGCGAACACGCCGCCGATGAAGGTGAAGGCGTACACGAAGGCCTGAATGGCCCCGTACTGCAGGTTGGCCTGCTTCTCGGGCATGGCCATCTGCGTGGCCATGAACACCACGAGCATGCCCCGCAGGCCGTAGAAGCAGAAGCGCTCCCACATCTCCGTGCCGAAGAGGTAATAGAGCTGCTTGGGGTAGGTGCCCTTGAAATCGCGGATCTCCTGGAGGGAGGGTGAGGTCATCGTTGGGGACGGTTTAGTCTTGGGATGCAGCTATGAGGCGATGAGGAGGGGCAAAGCTGCCAGGGGCGCGCGGTTGATCAGCGAACTCCGTGCATCATGCGCTTAAGGAGAGGGGTGATGGCGAAGAGAATGCCCGAGGCGATGCCGCAGAGCACGACGAAGACCATGAAGAACTCGTACAGGTTCCGTATCGAGAACCCGGCAAAGGCAGGGTAGCCCACCGTGATCAGCTCGGCTTGCTTAATTCTGCCCAGATTGTCGGCCGAGGGGAACTCCAGGTCAGCGGGTGTAACCGCCGCGCCCTTATCCGCGTTCTTCATCTCTTCGATGGTCTTGTTGTTCCGCTCGATAATCGGTTCGATCTCCACGCCCATGGCCATGGCCTTGTCGCCATGCACCGTGGCTAAGTTGTACTGCGCAAGGATGAACAGATCCTGCGGCGAGGGGTCCTTCTCCTTGTCGAGGATGCCCTTCAGGTCGATTCCCTGAGCTTCTGCCTGCAAGTACTTGTCCGTTGTCGGCGGCAGGATCGATCCGAGCGTGCCAGCGAGGGCGTAGCCGCTTGCGTTGGACAGGAAGAACACCCCGTAGAGCAGCGAGGCGAATCGGCGCGGTGCGAGCTTGCCCACCAAGGACAAGCCGATAGGCGAGAGGCAGAGTTCGCCGCAGGTCTGGATCAAGTACAGCAGGATGAGCCATTTCACGGCAAGGAGGCCCGACGTGCCCAGGTCCTTCACATTATGGGCGATGATGAAGTAGCTCAACGCGATCAGCGCCAGGCCGAAAGCCTGTTTCATCGGGGAGATGGGCTCGCGTCCGCGCGCCCTCAGCTTGTCCCAGAGCATGCTGAAGGGCACTGCGAGCATGACCACGAAGATGCCATTGAAGATCTGCACCATCGAGGGCGGGATGACGAAACCGAGGAAGTCGCGATCGGTCTGGTTGTCCGCGATGAAGGTCAACGACGAGCCCGCCTGCTCGAAGGCGGCCCAGAAGAAGATGATGAAGAAGGATACGATGTAGATGACGAGTATCCGCTGCGTCTCGACCTTGGTGAGCGACTTGTCCGTAAGGATGAGGAAGGCAAGGGTGAGACCTGCCGAGTAGATGAACGAGTAGATGAGGTTGAGCCCGATCACGAAGTTGAACAGGCCGTACAGCGCAATCAGCACGGCTAGAGCGAGAAGGAGCGAGCCAGGCGTGAAATGCGGCTTCTGAGCCTCGCCTTCCTCGAAGTCGGCGGCCGCATTCTTCGAGGGTAGCCCTCCGATGGGCCGACCCTCCGGGGTGCGGACATAGCGATTCTTCAGAAGGATGAAGGTAACCGTGCCGATGAGCATGGCGATCGACGCGGCGAGGAAGCCCCAACGGAAGGCATGTATGTCGCGAACACCACCCGCATCCTTCACGTCTCCGAGAATCGGGCAAATGAACTGGCCCAAGAAAGCTCCCAGGTTGATGCCCATATAGAAGATCGTGAATGCTGAATCGAGCTTGCTCTTCTCCTGCTTCGGGTAAAGGCTGCCGACCATGCTGGAGATATTGGGTTTGAAGAACCCGTTCCCGAAGATGATGACACCCAATGCCGTCCACATGAGCACCACGGCCAGTTTCATGTCGGTGGCGAAGACGCTTCCGCTCATGAAGAGCATGAATTGCCCGATGGCCATCAGGGAGCCCCCGAGAATGATGCAGTTCCGATTCCCAAGGAAGCGGTCGGCAATGAAGCCGCCGAGCATCGGAGTCAAATAGCATAGACCGAGGAACGCGCCATAGATGATGGAGACGTCCGCCTCCTTCATGAGCAACGCGTTCACCAGGAACAACGTGAGCAGGGCCCGCATCCCATAGAAATTGAAGCGTTCCCACATCTCTGTGGCGAAGAGCACGAAGAGTCCTTTGGGATGCCGGCTGTTACCCGATCCGGCGGTGATGGTGTCGCTCATGGTGGTTGGAATGCGATGCTGTTGCGTGGAAAGGTAGAAATCGGCCGATAGCCGAGACCGCTTCACGTCTTTTGGGCGTGGTCGCACCAATGGATGGACCCATATGCTGCTTGCCGCCGCGAATCGCTGACCCGCAGAATCAGAGGTTCTCCGTCACCCAGCCGGTGAGCATCTCGAAGAGGTGCAGTCGCGTGGAGCCGCCGTAGATGCCGTGGTTGCGGTCGGGGTACACGAACTGGTCGAAGGGCTTGTTGGCCTTCACCAGGGCATTGGTCATCTCGGCCGCGTTCTGGTAGTGCACGTTGTCGTCGGCCAGGCCATGGATCAGGAAGTACTTGCCCTTGAGCTTGCTCACGTGGCTCACGGGGCTGTTGTCGTCGTAGCCGCTGGCGTTGCTGGCGGGCAGGCCCACGTAGCGCTCGGTGTAGATGCTGTCGTAATAGCGCCAGTTGGTCACCGGAGCCACGGCGATGGCCGCCTTGAAGACGTCGGCGCCCTTGGTGATGCACAGGCTGCTCATGAAGCCGCCGTAGCTCCAGCCCCAGATCCCGATGCGCTCCGCATCCACCCAAGGCTGCTGGCCGAGCCATTTCGCCGCGGCGATCTGGTCGTCGGTCTCGTACTTGCCGAGCTGGCCGTAGGTGATGTGGCGGAAGTCGTGCCCCCGGTGGCCCGTACCGCGCGGGTCGACGCAGGCCACGATGTAGCCCTTCTGCGCGATGAGCGAGTGCCACAGGTCGTTGCGGCCGCCCCATTGGTCGAGCACCTCGTTGCTGTTCGGCCCGCTGTACTGGGTCATCAGCACGGGGTAGCGCTCGCGGCTCTGGAATCCGGGCGGCTTCATCATCCAGCCGCGCAGCTGCACGCCGCCCTCGGTGGTGAATTGGAAGAATTCCTTCTGCACCATGCCATGCTCGGCGCAGGCTTCGTTCAGGCGCTTGTTGTCCTTCAGGGTCTTCACCAGCTTGCCGCTGCCTTCGTGCAGGGTGACCACGGGCGCGGTGTTGGCCGTGCTGCGGGTGTTGATGAAGTAGCGGAAGCCGGTGCTGAACTCGGCATCGTTGTAACCGCCGGCGGGCGAGAGCTGCGTTACGCCTTTGCCGCTCAAGGGCACGGCGAGCACATCCTGGTTCTCCGGCGCGCTACGTGCCGCCGTGAGGATCACGCGCTTGCTCTTCTCATCGATGCCGCTCACGGCCACCACGTCCCATTCGCCGGGTGTGAGGAGCTGTCCGTCGCCGGCCTTTCCGAAGCGGTGCAGGTAGAGGTGGTTCCAGCCGTCCTTCTCGCTGGTGAGCACGAATCCGCTGCCGTCGGCGAGGAAGTGCAGGTCGTCGGTGACCTCGATGTAGGTCTTGCTCGTCTCGCGGTACACCTCGGTGCTCTGGGCGCGCATCTTAGTGCCGGTGGGCGGCATCTTCACGGTAAGGATCACCTTCTCGTTCTGCAAACGGTTCATGCGCATGAACCAAGGCTCGCCCTTCGGCGTGAAGCCCAGGCGCGGGATGTAGATGTCCGTGTCCTCCGTTCCCAAGGGCACATTGTAATCCAGCCCAGAGGTCAAGTCGTGCACGTGCACGCTTACCACGCTGTTCGCCTCGCCGGCCTTGGGGTACTTGAAGCGGTACTCGCTCGGGTAGAGCTGCTTCTTGTAGTAGGTCAGGTCGAATTCCTTCACGGCGCTCTCATCGCTGCGCAGGTACATGATCTTGCTGCCATCGGGGCTCCAGGCGTAGCCCTGCACCAGCGTGAATTCCTCCTCGTACACCCAGTCGGTGGCGCCGTTGATCACCTTGTTCCATTCGCCGTCGGTGGTGATGGCCTTCTCCACCATATCGGCGAGCGTGACCACGTACAGGTTGTTGTCGCGCACGAAGGCGGCCTTGCTGCCATCGGGGCTGAAGGTGGCCAGGCGCTGCTTCGCCTTCTTCGGGTCGCTCAGGGGCACCAGTTTCTTGCTGCTCCGGTCGAACACGTAGTTCATGGCGTAGTAGCTGTGCCGGTAGATCGGCTCGCTGCCGGTCTCGATCATGATGCGCTGCTCATCGCCGCTGAAGCTGTAACCGTCCATCTCCACGGGTTCCTTGCCGCCGGCCGGGACGAGCTGACCCGCTTGGACCAGCGTGGCCACCTTGTCGCCGGTGCGGTACGCGTACTGGTTGATCACGGTCTCGCCAGCATCCTCTTCCAACGAGGTGTAATGCAGGCCGTCCTTCATGCTGGCCAATCCGCCCACCATCTCCGCGCTGAAGAGCGGGCTGGCCCAGATATCCTGGTTGGTGAGGGTGCCTTGCGCGAGGCACAGACCGGGTGAGAGAAGCAGCGCCGCGGCCGCGGAGAAGATCTTCGATTTCAGCATGGACGAGGGGTGTTTCAACAAGGGTGCCGAAGGTAGGCGCGGGCCTGCAAGGGTGCCAGCGGGCCATCCACGGGCCAACCGTACGTCCCCGTTCACTGGCACATGGCCAGCTGCTGAGCGGCGGCGGCGTTGCCCGCGGCGGCGAGCTGGCGCAGGAGCTGGCACCCCTCATCGCGCTTCCCTGTGCGCAGCAGCACTCCTGCTTTGCTCAGGAGCGCGCCTTGGTGGTTGGCCTGCCGTTTCAGCACTTCCTCCAGGTCGGCCAGGGCCGAGTCCCAGTGCTGCTGCTGCATGCGGCAGCTGGCGCGGCTGAGCCACCCCGTCACGCTCTTGGGATCGAGTTTGATCAGGCTGTCGAAAGCGGTTTCGGCCTGCTCGAATTGCAGCAGCTGGAAGTAGGCCGAGCCCAGCAGCTCGTATCCTTCCTTCGCCTTGGGCATGTGTCGCAGGTAGATGCGTGCCGCGGATATCGAGCCGGGGTAATCCTGCATGCGGTGCCTGCACAGCGCGATGCTGTAATGCATGCTGTGCAAGGTGCTGTCGAGACGGAGCACGCGTTCGAAGGAAGTGATCGCATCGGCGTAGCGCGCCAGGTCGAAGTAGGCTTGCCCTTCGGCGAGCAGGCCCTCGGCGTAGGTGCTGTCGAGTTCCACCATGCGCTGCGCGGCGGCCAGGGCCTTGTCGTAGCGCTTGGCCTGCCGTTCCTCCATGCTGATGGCGTAATAGGCGTAGATGTAGTCGGGATTGGCCTGCATGAAGCGCTCACGCAGGGCGGGGCCGTCCTTGGCGGCGGCATCGATCTTCTGGAATAATCCGGCCACGGCGCGGTGGTCGCGGCTCACGACATGGGCTAGCTCCACCATGTCGCCGCGGGTGAGCATCTGCTGCAGCTGCACATCGCCTTGCAGCCGGTGGGAGTAGTGGTTCTCCCAGAGCACCACGCTGTGGGCCTCGGCGGTGTCGAGCGCGGCCTTGTTCAGTACCCGATACTTTTCCGGGTCAGGGTAACCCAGGTCCTTGGGCCAGAAGAACCAGGCATGGTTGGCGTAGAGCGGCCATTCGCGCAGGTAGCTGTCCTTGTACAACGTGCTCATTTGCGAGATGGCCTTGCGCTCGTGGTTGAGGTGCGCATCGGGCCGTTCGGTCCAGAGCGCGTACGCCAGCGCGCCTACGCCGATGAGCGACGCTGTGGACGCCAGCACCGCGCGAGGGGCCTCGTGCTTCCGCCAGATGAACAGGAAGACCAGCCCGATCGCGAGCAGCACCGTACCGATGAGGGCGGGCAGGAAATCATCGGTCTCGGAGATCTTGTGGTGGGCCTCGAGCCGCTTGCTGAAGAACAACCAGAGCAGCAGCACGCCGAATGCCGCGAAGAGATGCACGCGCCCGAAGGACCGCCACGCCTTGGGCTCGCGCACGGGCTTGGCTTCCGTGCGCTTCTTCAGCTGCCTGCGCTCGGTGCGCGTGGTGGCCATGATCGCCGCATCGGGCCTGGCGTGGTGCGCACGTCCCTGCCAGGCCATCAGCCCGTCGTAGGCGAGTATGGCCACGAACGGCGTCATGGGGATGAGGTTCCGGAGGAAGCCGGCGGAGTTGCCCATGTCGAGCGTCGAGGAGAACACCACATAGAGCAGTAGGATCGCGAGCCCCTGCACGAGGATGAAGAGGTCGATGCGGCGGCGGAAGAGTCGTTCCAGCGTTCCGGGGATGAGGAAGAAGAAGACCACCGGCCCCACCACGTATGCGTAGCGCTGGAAGTAGTGCCACACGTTGCGGTACCCGTATCGGTTCTTGCCCTCCTTGCCCAAGGTGTCCTCCACGAGCCAGAGCGGGTTGTGCGTGTCCTTCACGAAATAACCCAGCACCATCAGCACGAGCACGGGCACTGCCATCCAGGCGATGCGCCTCCATTGGCCGGCCTGCATGAGCGCGATGCCCCAGATCGGCAGGATCGCCACCAGTTCCAGTCGAGCCAAGGGCAGCAGTCCGCCGAGCACCGCGAAGAGCGTGTAGCGGCCGTTCACCAGGGCATGCAGGCCAAGGCAGATCACAGCCACCGCCACCGGCTCGGTGAGGAAATTGCGTGAGATGGAGAAGTAGAAGGCCTGGAAGAAGAAGAAGGGGAGCACCCAGTGGGCGTCGCGCGCCCCGATCCGTTGCAGCGAGCGGTAGAGCAGCCAGCCGCTCCAGGCGCTCAGCAGGATCATCTGCACCATCATCACCTCGCGCCCCAGCAGCGCCGTAGGGGCGAAGAGCACCATGAAGAGCGGCCTGTTCCACACGCTGAAGAAGTGGTCGGGATCGCTCCATGCCTCGCGTGCATGGAAGTAGCGCACCACGCAATCATCGTCCCACGGCGCGTCGCTCAGGAAGCCGTAGACCAGGCTGGCAACGACATAAAGGCCGATGAGGAGGAATGCCCATCGGTGATCGCGCTGCTCCTCATCCGGGGCGGTGACGAACGGGCGGGCGATGATCCAGGAAGCGGGCATGCGTGGTGAGCGGGGATGCAAAGCTGCGCTAAGAATACGCCCGTGCAAGCCCGCACGTTGGGTAGGACATCGGCGGGGGTATGCCGTGACCTTACCTTTTCGCCGTGCTCGGCCACCGCTTCTCCCGATACGTACCGCCCACCGACGACCGCACGCCCTTCGAGCGCCTGCTGCCGCTCTTCCTGGAGATGCTCACCCACACCAGCGGCGATGTGGAGGAGGCCCTCGACTGGATGGATGAAGTGGACAAGGAGCACGGCTTCTACACCAAGGAATATGGGCGCAAGGAGTTCGAGGACGATTTGCGCAAGCACGGCCTCATCGGCGACCGGCCGACGAAGGGCGGCAAGACACCACTCACGGGCAAGGCCGAGAAGCTCATCCGCGAGCGCGCGCTCGAGCAGGTCTTCGGGCAACTGAAGAAGACCGAGCGCGGCAGCCACGCCATGCGCCGCACCGGGCAGGGCGATGAGCCCACGAGCGACCGGCGCGCCTTCCGCTTCGGCGACCGTATCGAGCAGGTGGCCATGAGCGACAGCATCCGCAACGCGCAGCAGCGCGGCATCGACGAGCTGCGCATGAGCGAGGATGATCTCGAGGTGATCGAAACCGAGCACCAGAGCGCCTGCGCCACCGTGCTCATGATCGATATCAGCCACAGCATGATCCTCTACGGCGAGGACCGCATCACCCCGGCCAAGAAGGTGGCCATGGCCCTTGCCGAGCTCATCCGTCGCCGCTACCCCAAGGACACGCTCGATGTCGTCGTCTTCGGCAACGACGCCTGGCGCGTGAGCCTCAAGGACCTGCCCTACCTGCAAGTAGGGCCCTTCCACACCAACACCGTGGCCGGGCTGGAGCTGGCCATGGATATTCTCCGTCGGCGCAAGGTGCGCAACCGCCGCATCGTCATGATCACCGACGGCAAGCCCAGCTGCATCAAGCGCGATGGCGAGTACTACATGAACAGCTTCGGCCTCGACGACTTCATCGTGGCGCGCACGCTCGATGCCGCCGCACGGGCCCGCAAGGCCGGCATCCCCATCACCACCTTCATGATCGCGCGCGACCATTACCTGCAGCGCTTCATCGAGCGCTTCACCGAGGCCAACCAGGGCCGTGCCTTCTACACCGGCCTGCAGGGGCTGGCGGACATGGTGTTCCGCGATCATGCATCGAACCGCAAGGCATCCTGAGGTGTCCTATGCGCAGTGCGATGCGCTCAATCCCTTTCCCATGAAGAAGCCAGCAACCCTAGGCGAGTTGAAGAAGAGCGGCTACGTGCCGCGCTCCGTGAAGAGTGAATTGCGCGCCAACCTCATCGCGCGCATGCAGGCGAAGCAGCCCTTGTTCGAGGGCATCCATGGCTACGAGGACACCGTGATCCCTGCCCTGGAGCGAGCGATCCTCGCCGGGCACAGCATCAACTTGCTCGGCCTGCGCGGTCAGGCGAAGACACGCATGGCCCGCTCGCTCGTGCAGCTGCTCGATGAATGGGTGCCCGTGGTCGAGGGCAGCGAGATCAACGATGATCCGCTGGCGCCCATCTCGCGCTACGCGAAGGACCTCATCGCCGCCAAAGGAGATGATACGTCCGTGGCCTGGTTGCACCGAGAGCAGCGCTACACCGAGAAGCTCGCCACGCCCGATGTCACCGTGGCCGACCTCATCGGCGACAGCGATCCCATCAAGGCCGCGAACCTGAAGCTCGACTACGGCGATGAGCGCGTGATCCACTTCGGCCTGGTGCCGCGCAGCCACCGCGGCATCTTCGTCATCAACGAGCTGCCCGACCTGCAGCCGCGCATCCAGGTGGCGCTCTTCAACATCCTGCAGGAGGGCGATGTGCAGATCCGCGGTTTCAAGCTGCGCCTGCCGCTCGACATCCAGTTCGTGTTCACCGCCAACCCCGAAGACTACACCAACCGCGGCGCCATCATCACCCCGCTGAAGGACCGCATCCAGAGCCAGATCCTCACGCACTACCCGCCCACCATCGAGCTGGGCATGCGCATCACGGCGCAGGAGCTGCGCAGCCCCGCCGAGCAGACACGGCGTGTGGCGGTGCCCGACCTGCTGCGCGTGCTGGTGGAGCGCATCGCCATGGAGGCCCGCTCCAGCGAGTACGTCGATGCGAAGAGCGGCGTGAGCGCGCGCCTCACCATCAGCGCGCTGGAGAGCCTCATCAGCGCGGCGGAAAGGCGCGCGCTGCTCAATGGCGAGGAGCGCACCGTGGCCCGCATCAGCGACCTGCAGGCCGTGATCCCCGCGATCAACGGCAAGATCGAGTTGGTGTACGAGGGCGAGCAGGAAGGTCCGGAGCACGTGGCCCGCCACCTGCTCTCGCTCGCGGTGCGCAATGTGTTCGGGGAGCTCTTCCCCGGAGCGGCCAAGGCGCGCCGTGCGGCCGAGCAAGCCAGCAAGCGCCCTGCCGCGCGCGACAGCTATTCCGCCTTGCTCGACTGGTTCGACAACGAGCAGCTCGACCTGCTGAACGATGCCACCGACCAGGCGCATCGCGCGGCGCTCGATAGCGTGCCCGGACTGCGCGAACGCGTGCAGCGCGAGCACGCTTACCTCGGCGAGGAAGAACAGACGCTCTGGATGGAGTTCCTGCTGCACGGCATGGCCGAGCACAGCCGCATCGGGCGCAGCAAGCTCATGCGCGGACACCGCTTCGGCGATGTGCTCGGTTCCCTGCTCGGCAACTCGAGTAATGACGATGAAGAGGACTCCGAGAACTGAGCCGCTCAGCCCTCGATGAAGTCCATGTCGTCGCTGAAGGTCTCGCGCACGCGCAGCGCGGCCCAGAACGCGAGGCCGATGCATACCACGCCCACCACGAGCGCGCCCATCACGTTGCCGATCGCAGGCACCGCGGCCTTGAAGGCGGTGGTCACCGGCAGCACGCTGCCCCGCACGATGTTGGGCGTGGTGGTGGCCACCGTGCTGCGGATGTTGGTGCCGAACTGCTCGCTGGCCACGGTGACGAAGAGCACCCAGTAGCCGGTGGCGATGCCCAGCAGCAGGCACATCCAGTTGTAGGTGGCGATGCTGGCGCCGCGCAGGCCGAAGAGGAAGACCACCGTGAGCACGAGGTTCGCCACGAGGTAGCCGAGGATCACCTTCTTGCGGCTGCGCAGGAGCTGGCTCAGCAGCGCGCTCAGCAGGTCGCCGAGACTGAGGCCGATGTACGCATAACGGATGGCCATGCCATTGATGCGCTTCAGGCCGTCGGCGTCCAAGGCGCTGGTGTCGATGCCGAACTCGGGCACGAAGACATCCTGGCTCAGGTTCACCAGCACGCCCACCACGTACCACACCGGCACGCCGATGAGGATGCAGCTGAGGTACTTCAGGAAGCGCGCGCGGTCGGTGAAGAGCATGCGCAGGTCGCCGCGGCGCACATCCTTCTCCTTCATGCGCCCGAAGAGCCCGCTCTCAAAGGCACCCACGCGCATCACCAACAGCACCAGGCCCATGAGCCCACCCACGATGTAGGCGATCTGCCAGTTCATGAACGCGCGGCCGGTGATGTCCGTGAGCACCGCGCCGATGCGCTGGCCCTGCGCGTACACCTCGTCGGCGAAGACGGCGCCCAAGGCGCCCAGCACCACCACGATCATGGTGCCGTAGCCGCGCTTCTCGCGGGGCATGGTCTCGGCGATGAGCGTGATGCCCGCGCCCAGCTCACCCGCCAGCCCCACGCCGGCCATGAAGCGCACGATGGCGTAACTCGTGAGGTCGAAGGTGAAGGCGTTGGCGATGTTGGCCGCGGAGTAGAGGAGGATGCTGCCGAAGAGCACGCTGATGCGGCCGCGCTTATCGCCCCAGATGCCCCAGAGGATGCCGCCCACCAGCATGCCCGCCATCTGGATGTTGAAGAGGTCGATGCCGCGGTCCTTGATGTCCGGGTGGCCGGGGCCGAGGATGAACTCGAGGCTCTCGCGCTTCACCACGTTGAAGAGCACCAGGTCGTAGATGTCCACGAAATAGCCCAGCGCCGCCACCGTGATCAGCAGCAGGCTTCGGCGATCGATGCCAAGCGCTCTCATGCATGCTAAGAAAGGGCTTCGCGGGGAATGGCGTTGTTGAAGTGCAGAGTTGTCCGTTGTCAGTTGTCAGGCTGGGGCATTAGTTGTCAGTTGGGAGTTCTCAGTTGTCAGGCTGGGGGGCGTATGTGACCGTCCGTTGTCGTGTAAGGGCTGTTCAGCTTTCTCGCGTCATCGGGCCTATGCCTTCCTCACTGTATCCCGCACTTCGCAAGTGTTTTCATGCAACGCGTCCAAACTGAATGTGTCTACCTAACGCGCCCATCCCCGATCGCGTCCGTTCGAATCGCTTCCGTCAGAATCGCTTTCATCCTGAACGCGTCCGTTCCAACTGGTTTCATCCACAACGCTTCCATCCCCAATTCCATCCCCAACGCGTCCATCCCTGACAACTGACAACCGACAACTACCTCCTACTCCCCAACCTTCACATACATCTTCTTGATCCGCATCATCGGCCCGGGGCAATGCGTGCTGTGGCAATTGGCGCAGCTCTGCACCAGCGCGTTGTAGGCCTGCGGGCGGTTCTTGCGACCGACCTTGTACAGAGCGTCCACCTTGGCCTGGTAGTCCTTGCCGAAGGTGGGGAAGGTGATCGGGTCGATGTGCATGTCTTTCGTGGGCGTCGCCGTGAGCAGCTTCTTGATGTTCGTCGGGTATGGCGGCAGTTGCTTATCGCCACGCGCGATGCCGGCCTTCACGCTATCGGCATGCGCGGCCATCTCGCGCATCAGCAGCGCCAGCTCGCTGGGTGGCGTGAGGTCCTGGATGGGCGGCGCGGTGTTGGCGGATCCGGCGGCAAGGGCGATGGTGCCCACGATGCAAGCGGGGACGAGCAGGCGTAGAAGATGATGCATGTCGCAAAGTAACCGGCAAGATGCCTGCCGATCCGCATCAGGCGAGGCGCTCCACGTCGTCCCAATAGTAGGCCAGCGCTACGATAGCAGCTTGGAATGCGAGAGAAGTAAGTGGTGAGTGCGCGGATGTCCACGATCCGCGCGGACGCGCCCGGCTCGGGCGACTTGTGCGCGTGCCTGTGCGAGACGGGCAGCGGCTTGGATCGTGGTCGCCTTTTGGCTCAACCTTTTGGCGAAGCAAAAGGTTGAAGAAGGACAGATTCCCTGCGCTATCGGGTCAGGGACCCAGATAGGGGCCGAAGGACCAATGCCTGCCGATCTGTCCCATCCCGCCCTTGGGCCCGATCATTGCCAACTTCGGCGCATGAAAGCCGCCGCGGAGCCCCGCCCCGTGATCCGCAACAGGGCCCTCACCGCCGCCATCATCCCCGTGGTGAGCGTGGTGGTGCTGCTGGCCACCTGGCTCCTCGACCGCGGACTCGAGCTCGGCCTTGCGCGCTTCGGCCTTTACCCGCGCAGCATGCACGGCCTCGTAGGCATCCTCACCGCGCCGCTGCTGCACGACGATTGGGACCACCTCTTCAACAACAGCACGGCCATCGTGGCGCTGGGCTGGTGCCTCATGTATTTCTACCCGCGCATCGCAGGCAAGGTGGTGCTCTTCACCTGGCTGCTGGGCGGTGTGGGAGTCTGGCTCATGGGTCGCGCCAACTTCCACATCGGCGCCAGCGGCGTCATCTACGGCATGGCGGCCTTCCTCTTCGTGAGCGGCATGTTGCGGCGCCAGCGCACGCTCATGGCGCTCTCGTTGCTGGTCACCTTCCTCTACGGCAGCCTCATCTGGGGCATCCTGCCCATCATGGACCACGTGAGCTGGGAGAGCCACCTCTGGGGCGGCGTGGCCGGTATCGCGCTGGCCTTCATCTACCGCCATGTGCCGCCCGCGGTGAGCGACCCCAGGCCCGCCTTCGCCGATGAGGAGGAGGACGAGCAGGACGACGATACCGGACTTCAGTCGCCGCTCACAGGCGATCCCGGCGACGAGGTGAACGAAGCCGAACTCGTGCGGAAGCGCCGGCTGGCCCAGCGTGCGGAGCGCCCAGGGAACGTGAGCACCACATGGGATGAGTGAGTAAGAGACAAGGCCTACTCCCCCCGCAGCTCTGCCAGCTCATTCCCGCCGCCCATGAGCTTCACCACGCCATCGCCGAGCTTGAAGGATTCCACTTTGCCCAGCACCTCCTTCACGGCATTCTCGGTGGGCTGGATGCCTTCGCAATACTTCTTGGTGCCGCCCACATTGGAGAAGCTGAGCTTGTCACCCTCCACGGTGTAACTGCCGAAGAGCGCATTGCAGCCGCCGAAGCCCATGAGCTTGTCCTCGCTCAGCTTCAGCCAGGGCGCCTCGGCTTTGTCGGGCAGGTTCAGGCGCTCGCCCCCGATGGTCTGGAACACCCACTTCTTATCGAGCAAGGCCGCGCTATCGGGCATGGGCTGGGCGCATTTGTTGGCGGTGAGCGTGATGAGGACGAGGAATGCGATGAGGGCGTGCTTCATGGCCATGGGTGATGATGCCACGAAGTAACCAAGAACGGTGCCGTTGGGGTGGGGGAGTGGAGAGTTGTCCGTTGTCAGTTGTCAGGTGGGCTGGGCCGGGGGGGGCCTCAGTTGATAGTTGTCAGTTGACAGGCAAGGTGGACTGACGGGGTGAATAGGCAGGAGCCCGGTCCTTGGGAGGTTGAAGCCCAACCCCGAATCCCACTCGCAAGGAGTCCCAGAAACGGATAACCGACAACTATCGACCGGTCATGGCGAACCGACGAGGTCAAGAACCACGCGGCCCTATGTTGGAAGCACCAATAGTCAATCAATCACCTTCCGAAGGCAGCTCCTGACAACTCCCAACCACTCAACTGACGCAACTCCCAACCACTCGACTGACAACTCCCAACAGACAACCGCCAGCCTAGTTGTTCAGCATCACCGGCATCACCAGCATGAGGATGTCCTCACCGGCCTCGCCTGCTTCGCCGGGTAGGAGGATGCCTGCGCGGTTCGGGGCGCTCATCTCCAGCATCACGTGCTCGGTCTCCAGGTTGCTGAGCATGTCCATGAGGAAGCGCGAGTTGAAGCCGATGGTGATCTCCTCGCCATCGTAGCTGCAGGTCAGCTTCTCATTGGCTTCGTTGGCGAAGTCGAGGTCCTCGGCGCTCACGGTGAGCTGGCTGCCGTTGATGTGCAGCCGAACCTGGTGCGTGGTCTTGTTGGCGAAGATGCTCACGCGGCGGATGGTGCTCAGGAAAGTGCCGCGGTCGATGGTGAGCTTGTTCGGGTTCTGCTTGGGGATCACCGCCTCGTAGTTGGGGTACTTGCCGTCGATGAGGCGGCACACGAGCACGGTGTTGTCGAAGCGGAAGGCCGCGTTGTTCTCGTTGAACTCGATGGTGAGGTCGCTGTTGCTGCTGCCCAGCGTGTTCTTGAGCAGGTTCAGCGGCTTCTTCGGCACGATGAAGCTGGCGCTCTTGGGCGACTGCAGGTCGGTGCGCTTGTAGCGCACGAGCTTGTGGGCGTCGGTGGCCACGAAGCGCACATCCTCGGGGGTGAGCTCGAAGAAGATGCCGCTCATCACCGGGCGCAGGTCGTCGTTGCCGGTGGCGAAGATGGTCTTGTTGATGGCCTTGGCCAGGGTGCCGGCGGGGAGGTTGAGGCTGGTGGCGCCCTCGAGCACAGGGCTCTTGGGGAACTCAGCGCCATTGAAGCCGGTCATCTTGTACTTGCCCTGCTCGCTATTGATCTCCACCCCGTGGTGCTTGCCGTCGATGCTGAAGGTGAGGGGCTGCTCGCTGAACGCTTTCAGCGTGTCCAGGAGCAGGCGCGCGGGAATGGCCACGCTACCCTTGTCCTTGGCCTCCACGGGCATGGTGGCGGTGATGGTGGTCTCCAGGTCGCTGGCCGTGACCGTGAGCTGCTTGCCGTCGATCTCGAAGAGGAAATTGTCCAAGATGGGCAGCGTGTTGCTGCTCGCGAGCACGCCTTGGAGCAGTTGCAATTGCTTGAGCAGGGCGCTGCTGGAGACGATGAATTTCATCGGTGGATGCACTGTTTTTTTGAGGCCCGGCAAAGGTATCCGGGGCCTTTCCGGGGGCCTGCCGGAGTTATTAACACGAAAGGGGGGTTATCCACAGCGGAAGCGCTATGGCATCAGGGCCGTGACGGGCTGCGTCATGCGATCGGTGTACTGCCGCTGCACCACCACCAGCAGGGTGTCCTGCACCAGCGCGAACATGCGCATGGGGTCATGGATCGGCCGTGGTTCATTGAATCCTCCTGCTTCGCCATGGTAGGGCATGTACCAGAGCTTCATGGTCTCCGGTGCGCCGGTGCGCGGGGTGAGCGTGAGCACGAAGTTGGGCGACGCGGCCAGCAGCGAGTCTCGCGGGGTCTTGCGATCGATGTACTCGTAGTTGAACTCCTTGTACGGGAGCAGGGCGCCCTGCACCAGCACGGTGTCCATCGGAAGCGGCTGACCGCTGGGGGCGAGCAATCGGGGCAGACCGGTGCCGCGATTCTCGATGCGGTAGGAGGCTTCGGGGCGTCCCACCAGGTTCACATCCACCTGCGCCAGCTCATGCAGATCGGGGTAGCGGAACACATGGGGGCTGCGCCAGCTATCCTCGGTGGCGGGGAAGCGCGGACTGAGCACACCGGTGAAGCCGCCCATGCCCATGATGAACGGCGCGCTGCTGCGACCCTCTCCGGGTTTCTCCAGCACCATGTACGTGCCGAAGTGGTCCTTGGTGGCATGGCCGATGATCCACACTTTGCTCGGGCTGGAGCCGCCCTCGTAGATCTCCACTTTGGTGCTGGTGCCGGCCATCGTGCGCAGCACCATGGGCTCGCCGCTCTTGGGCACCGGGCTGCGCACCTCCACGCGCAGCAGGGTCTTCAGCGCCATGGCCACCAGCGGCTGGCGCGCCTCATAGCGTCCGTTCACGGTCCAGCGGTCACCCTCGCGGCGCACATCGCTCACGTGGCCCTTGGTATCGGTGATGAAGAGGCGGGTGACGCGCGCGGTGTCGGGCACGGCAAAATCGGTGAGGGGCGCATCGAGCGTGGTGGCGGTGGACCGCTGCTGCAGCCACCAGGCGATGCCGCCGAGGACGGCAAGGACGAGAACGAGTATGAGGAGGCGACGGTTCATGCGCGTGCGTTCTGTGGCGCGGCGTTGGCGCGGCGCCGGTGCTGCTGGTAGGCGATGCCCAGGGCGAGCACCAGCACCAGCGGCACGCCGATGTTGATGGCCTGCCATGAGCGCCGCTCCTGTTCCACACGACCCGCATCGAGCTGGCGCAGGGTGATGGCGCGCGACCGGATGCTGATCAGGCTGCGGTCGTCGAGCAGGTAGTTCATCGCGTTGAGGATGAGCTCGCGGTTGCCGTAGATCTTGGCGTTGGCGTAGCGGTCGAAGCCGAGCATGTAGTACATGCCCTTGGCGGCATCGACGCGGTTGGCGATCACGTCGCCATCGGCGATCACGAGCTGCGCGGTGCGCGGGCTGCGGTCGCGGAAGGCCACGTCCTGGTCGCCCTTGAAGGCCGCGGGAATGCGGTCGTGATAAGCGCTGGTGAAGCTTCCTTCGAGCAGCACGGCCAGCGACAGGTAGGGCGTGCTGCGGCGCTCGAAGCCCTGGTCCATGTCCACCACATTGAGGCTCACGCGCACGGGGTTGCGCTGCGCGAAGGATTGCGGCGAGCTGGTGAGCAGCACGGTCTTGCGGATGCTGTCCACGCCGATGGTGTCGATGGTGCTCACGAAGCGGAAGTGCACCGGATCGATGTTGGCCACGATGGGGTGCGCGCTGTGCGGGATGCTCACCGGCTCGAAGTACCAGGGGAAGCGCTCGAGCTTGCGCTGGTTGCCGTAGGGCTGCGTGAAGAGCTCGATGGGCGCGCAGCTGCGGTCGAGCACGAGGTCCTTGTTCACGCGCGCGCCGTAGGCGAAGAGCAGCTCCTCGAAGCCGAGCTCCAATGAGGTGGCCGTGCTGAACTGGTTGCGCCGCAGGCTGTCGAGGTGCGGGTCCATGGCGTCCACGCACCAGAGGATGCGGCCGCCGTTCATCACGAACTGGTCGATCACGTAGCGGTCGCGGTCGCTGAACGCGCTGTCGGGCTTGGCGATGATGAGCGCGTCGTAATCATTGAGGCGATGCGGCAGCTGCTCGTTCTTGTGGCTCAGCGCGTCGATGCGGTCATCGATGCGCACGCGCCGCACATCGTACAGGGCGCTCAGGGCGTTGGCGATGTCGGCGGTCTCGATCTCGGCCAGTTCGCCGTGCCCTTCGAGGAAGGCGATGCGCGCGCGCTCCTTGGTGCCGGCCTGGCGGATGGCGCTGGCGAGCTCGTATTCCACGTTCGTGATCGATCGCGACACGATGTCGGCGTCGGGCGTGCGCAGCTGGGTCTTCAGCAATTGCACGGGCACGGTCTTGTCGCGGTAGGTCACCAGCGCGCCGGGGAAGACGATGCGCTCGCTGAAGCCGCCCTTGTCCTTGATGCGGATGCTGCTGTAGGTGAGGCCCTGCTTCTGCAGCTGGTCGTACACCTCGCGCCGCGTCTTGTCATCGGGGCTGGCGTTGGGGTCCACGAAGCTGTATTGCACGCGCACGTCGTTCACCGCTCGCATCTCGTCCAGCACATCCTTGGTGGCGCGCTCGAGCTGCTGCAGGTCGGCAGGCAGCTCGCCGGTGAGGTACACCTTCACGTACACCACATCCTCCAGGCCGGCCACGAGCTCCTTGGTGGCGGGGGTGAGGGTGTAGCGCTGCTCGCTGGTGAGATCGATGCGCAGGCGGGCGATGGAGCTGATGAAGAGCAGCAGCAGCACGATGCCGATGCCCACGAAGAGCTCGGTGAGGTCGGTGATGCGCTTGCTGCGGGTGCTCATGTCACCAGGTGCGGCTTTGGAGCGCGGCGCGCGTGAGCAAGAGGAAGATGGCGATCACGCCGAGGTGGTAGAGCACATCGTTCAGGTCGAGCACGCCGCGGCCAAGGCTCTGGTAGTGCTGCTGTATGCCGATGGATTTGATCGGCCCCTCCAATCCGCCGAGGGCATCGAAGCTGGCCAGGAGATCGAAGCCCATATAGAGGAAGAAGCAGAGGAAGACGGCGATGAGGAAGGCGATGATCTGGCTATCGGTGAGCGCTGAGGCGAGCAGTCCGATGGAAGCGAAGCAGGCTGCCAGCAGGAAGAGCCCAATGTAGGAGCCCCAAGTCGCGCCGGCATCCACCCCGCCGATGAAGAGCATCCAATGAATGAGCATGCGCAGGCTGATCACCGCCGCGATGAGGAGCACCGTGCGCACCGCCCAGCCTGTCGTATTCCAGCCGTGGGCCTTGCCGCGCCGGTAGAGCCACCAGCCGCCCAGCACCGCCGCGAGCACCGTTGTGCCCTGCACCATGTATCCGCGCCACTTCACCGCGCTGGCCGGCACGGCGGTGACGGCCGTGCTGAGCTGATCCACAGACCACACATACACCAAGGTGGGCAGCAGGGACAACGCCACCAGGATCACCGCGGCACTGTACTTCGCCAGCACGATCTGCGCTTCGCTCAGCGGCTTGGTGAGCAGCACCTCGATGGTGCCGGTGCGGCGCTCCTCGCTGAAGCTGCGCATGGTGACGGCCGGCACCAGGAAAAGGAAGACCCACGGCGCGATGTAGAACAGGGGGCCGAGGTCAGCGAAGCCGCTGTCGAGGATGTTATCCGGGAAGACCCACAGGAAGAGCCCCGTGAGCAGCAGGAACACCGCGATGACGATGTGGCCGATGAGCGAGCCGAGGAATCCGCGGACCTCTTTCCGGATGAGCGCTAGCATGCCGTTTGACGGCGGCCAAGATAGCGGGCGACTCGCAGGGGACTGAACCGGTGCTTGAGCGAACGGGCTAGTTCGTCGTTCGTGGGGCGGTCAGCACCCAACCCGCATCAACCTGCACCCTTCAACCCCCGTCAGAACTCGATGACCGTGTTGCGCTGCTTCCGGGGCTTCTTCGGGATCGTCTCCGCGTCGGTCTGGCAGTAGCTGCGCACCACGAATTGCGCGTCCTTGTCGCCCATGCGCCCGCAGCGCCTGAAGTCGATGCAGGCATTGTCCTTCTGCTTCAGGTGGTAGTAGCTGTCGGCGCGGTAGTACAGGGCCACCATCAGTTCATCGTCCTTCGCATCCATCACCCGGGTGAAGGTCTGCACGGCATTCTCGTACTCGCCGTTCTCGAATTGCAGCACGCCTAGGCTCATCCAGCCACCGGGGATGTTCGGGTTCAGGGCCATGGCCGCCTTCAAGTCGGCGATGCCGGCGGCTTCTTTGTATTGCTCCCCTCGTACCACGCCACGCAGGAAAAGCGCCTCGGCGTGCTCGCCCTTGAGCTCCAGCGCCCGGTTCAGGCTACGCATGGCGCCATCGTTGTTGCGGCCCATGTAATCGGCGCAGGCGCGGTTGTACAGCGCATCCGCATCGTTCGGGTCGATCTTCAGCGCGCGGTCGCAGTCGGCCACGGCTTCCTTCAGGTGCCCCTGGCTGATGTGCACGGCCGAGCGGCTCACATAGAGGCGGGCGTCATCGGGGTCCTGCTTCTCGGCCTTGGCGTAATCCATCAGCGCGCCGTGGAAGTTGCGCTGCCGTTGCTTGATGTCGCCGCGGAACTTCAGCGCGCCGTCGAGGTCGGCATCGAGCTGCAGCGCGCTGTCGGCGTGGGCCAGGGCCAGTTCGAGCGTATCGGCACGGTAGGCCTCGCGGGCCTCGGCGAGATGCTCCTCCGCGCTGCGCTGGGCAGTGGCCAGGCACGGGGTGAGCAGCAGGGGGAGCAGGAAGGACTTGTTCATAGGGGCGATGCGGTAGGGCCGCATGCGAAGATCGTGCAAAGCGGCCGCGTTCAGGGCAGCAGGTGCTCCCGGTCCAGGGTCCATGCCTCTGTGGGCGCGGCGAACAGGGGCTTCACGGTGGGCCATACCTCACTGAAAACAGCGCTGGTCCGGTAGTGCTCCAGGCACTGGGCATCATCCCAATGGCTGTAGGTGAAGAAGATGCGCGGGTCGGCTACGTCATGAAGCAATTCGAGGTGGCGGCAACCCGGAAAGGACCGGATGCGGGGCCTCCACGCCTCAAAGAGCGCCTGGAAACGCGCCACGTGCTCCGGCGCGAAGGTCATCTTCACCACGCGCACGATCATGCTTTCCGGCGTTCGAGGAACTCGATGCGCACCGCGTCGTTCTCTTCCAGCCCGAGCAGGCGCGATGCCCCGCCGCCGCTGCCCTCCACGCCTTTGTTCACGGCGATCTCCAAGTGGCCGCTGGCGTTGAAAAAGGCGAGGCAGACGCCGTTGGGCACATCGCCGTAGGTGCTGTGGATGCGTGTGAGGTCGTCGGCGGAATGGCCGAAGTGGATCCGGAAGGTCCGACCGGCGTGCAGCTCGTCGAAGAGGGCGCGCCGCACATTGGTCATCACGTTGCCGTAATGATCCACGTACACCACGCGGCCCACGATGGCGTCCTGGGTCACGGTGGGCTTCAGGTTATAGAGTTCGCGCAGGGCCTTCATCGGCCGGCCGATCGTGTCGGGCTTGCCGCCGCGGGCCAGGTGGCAGGCGGCTTTGGCGAAAACCGTGCGCGTGGGGAAGGCGGCATGGTCGTCATCGAGCTTCATGGTGATCTCGAAGGCCTGCTCGGGCATGCCTTCGAACATGAGCGGGAAGATGCCGTTGTCGGCTCCGATGAAATAGTGCCCGCCATGCTGCGCCACCACGTGCACGGTGAAGCGGTCGGCCTCGGGGTTCACGCCCACCACATGGATGGTGCCGGGCGGGAAGGCGCTGTACGCGTTGCGCAGCACATAGGCGG
The DNA here is from genome assembly GCA_020635725.1 of Flavobacteriales bacterium. Classification (GTDB taxonomy): domain Bacteria; phylum Bacteroidota; class Bacteroidia; order Flavobacteriales_F; family PHOS-HE28; genus PHOS-HE28. Next base: position 39,111 of record JACJZF010000008.1, on the reverse strand, counting down.
CCATGGCCGTGTGGAAGGGACGCACTTCATGGGTGATGTCCACGATGGTGGCCGTGGGCTCCTGGCTCAGGATCGTGCCCTTCACCATGGCCACGTAGTGGTCCTTCAGGCCCATGTCGGTGGTGAGGGTGATGATCGCCATGCGAGTCTACCTTCGGGCGGTCAAAACTAGAGGGCACGCCGACCCGATTCCGGAAAGATCTCAACACCACAGACCAGGCACTTGAGCGAGCAGCTGATCACCATCACGGGCGTTGATCCCGTGGACATCCTCGGCGCGAACGACGCCAACCTCCGCATCATCCGCGGGCTCTTCCCGAAGCTGAGCCTGGTGGCGCGCGGCGATACATTGAAGGTGAATGGCGCGCCCGATGACATCGCGCTCTTCGAGGAGCGCTTCAACGAGCTGATGGCGCACGTGGCGCGCTACAACGAGCTGCCGCGCAAGATGCTCGACGACATCATGGGCGGGGGCGACCTGCCGCGCAACGGGGGCGAAGGGGAGGACGACGTGCTGGTGTACGGCAATTCAGGGTTGCGGGTGAAGGCACGTACGCCCAACCAGCAGCGGCTGGTGGAGGCGGTGCGCGAGAATGACATGGTCTTCGCCATCGGCCCGGCAGGAACCGGCAAGACCTACACCGCAGTGGCGCTGGCCGTGCGCGCGCTCAAGGAACGGCAGGTGCGCCGCATCATCCTCACGCGCCCGGCGGTGGAGGCCGGGGAGAACCTCGGTTTCCTGCCCGGCGACCTGCGCGAGAAGCTCGATCCCTACCTGCAGCCGCTCTACGACGCGCTGAAGGACATGATCCCCGCCTCGCGCCTGGCCGACCATCTGGAGGAGGGGGTGATCCAGATCGCGCCGTTGGCCTTCATGCGCGGCCGTACGCTCGACCACGCCTTCGTGATCCTCGATGAGGCGCAGAACGCCACCTTGCCGCAGATCAAGATGTTCCTCACGCGCATGGGGCGCAACGCCAAGTTCGTCATCACTGGCGATGTCACGCAGGTGGATCTCCCGGGCCACCAGCCCAGCGGCCTCATGCCCGCAGTGGACATGCTGCGCCAAGTGCAAGGCATCGGTGTCATCGAGCTCGATGTGCGCGATGTGATCCGGCACGAGCTGGTCACGCGCGTGCTCCATGCGTTCCAGGAGCGCGAATCGAAAGGGGAATGATGGTCCGGTCGACGATCCTGGCATCCGTTCCCCCCATGCGCTATCCGGCCATTCCTACCCACCAGTCATGACCACATTGAATCCCGGCACCTTGATGCGCTCCGAACTGAGGCATCCTTTGATCGAGAAGGTCTATCGGGGCAAGGTGCGCGATGTGTACACGCTCACCGATGGACGCATCATCCTTGTGGCCAGCGATCGCATCAGCGCCTTCGACGTGGTGCTGCCGCGCGGCATCCCCCACAAAGGACAGGTATTGAGCCAGCTCAGCTGGCACATGCTCGGCCGCACGGCCCACGTGGCTCCGAACTGGGCCACCGCGCAACCTGATCCGAACGTGGTCATCGGCCACGCCTGCGACACGGTGAAGGTGGAGATGGTGGTGCGCGGATACCTCGCCGGCCATGCTTGGCGCACCTATGCCGAAGGCAAGCGCATGCTCTGCGGGGCCGAGCTGGCCGACGGATTGAAGGAGAGCGACCGTTTGCCGGAGCCGATCATAACGCCCAGCACCAAGGCCGATGAGGGGCACGATGAGGACATCACCCCGGATGAGATCCTGGCGCGGGGCCTGTGCACGCACGAGGAGTGGGACACGATGCGCCGGTATGCGCTGGCGCTCTTCGCCGAAGGTTCGCGCATGGCGGAGGAGCGCGGGTTGCTGCTGGTGGACACGAAATACGAGTTCGGTCGTGCCCCCGATGGCCGCATCCTGCTCATCGATGAAGTGCACACGCCGGACAGCTCGCGCTATTTCCATGCGGAAGGCTACGCCGATCGCCAGGCGCGTGGCGAGCGGCAGAAGCAGCTGAGCAAGGAGTTCGTGCGGGAATGGCTCATCGCGGGCGGTTTCATGGGAAAGGAAGGGCAGCAGGTGCCCGCCATGGACGACGCGTTCGTGCAGAGCGTCACCGATCGGTACGTCGAGTTGTACGAGCGGATCACGGGTGAGCGATTCGTGCCTGCTGCCACCGATGATGTGAACACGCGGATCCAGCGCGCGCTCGATCGATCGCTCTGAGTTCCGCGTAGCGCCAGCAGGTCAGCTTGAAAAGAAAGAGGGGCGTCCATGCGGACGCCCCTCCTTTCATCGCGTTTCGCCTTACGGCTGGATCACCAGTCGCTCGGTATGCACCGTGCTGCCCGCGGTGATGTTCACCAGGTACATGCCCGTGGCGAATTCACCGTTCAGTTCCAGCACCGTGTTCACGTAGCCTCCAGAGGCGGAGCCGAAGGACTGCACCGCGATGGTGCGGGCCGCCACGCGCTTGCCGAAGCCATCGTAGATATCGACGCTAACCGTGCTCACGCCTTCCTCAACCTGGGTAAGGTTGATGAAGAGCTGGTCGCCGCGGTTCGGATTGGGGTACATGGTCAGCGCGCCATTCACGCCGTTGCCCTGCAGCGCGATGCTCTGGCCGCCACCGGTGAGGCAATTGGTGGTGGTGAGCAGGCATACATCGCCCCAAGCGGGATCGTTCAGGCCTGCGCCGCCCGCAGCGCACCAGGTGGCTCCGTTGTCGAAGCTCGCGCGCACATCCACCTCGTAGGTCTTGCCACAGGCCAGGCCGGTGGTGTTCACGAAGTAGGTGCTCGCGCTCTTCACCAGCACGAAGTTCTCGGCCGGGATGCGGAAGCGGAACTGGTAGCGGTTGGCATTCACCCAGCTGCACGCGCTGTTCATGCGGCGCACGGGACGCGCATGCACGTACACGGTGGCTCCCACATCGCGCATCTGGCCGCAGCTCAGGAACTGGTTGTAGGGGATGTCCATGAGCTTGGTGCGGGGGCATTGCGCCGCGGCGTTGTCGAGCATCAGGCGGCAGGCAGGGCCCCAGGGCAGGAAGCTGCCGTTCACGCGGCCGCGCACCTTCACGTTGTACAGCACGCCCTGCGCGAGCTGGTTGCCGCTCCATCCGTTGATCCGGAAATGGCAGGCACGCGTGGCGCTGGCCGGAAGGCCGTTGGTGGTGCTATGGCTCTGGAAGCGCTTGAAGCTGTATCCGCCGTTGGGATCGAACCACCACATCTGGTAGCCGCTGGTGGCATTGCTCACGCCATACTGCGCCGTCACGGCCGCGTTGTCGTTGGCCACCACGTACTCGCCATCGCAGGGGCTGGTCTTCCAGTCGAGCTTGTCGCAGCTGGTGAAGATCAAGCGGTCCTGGCCCAGAGGCAGGCAGAAGCCTTCGCCGTTGGCGAGCTGGCTCACGCTGCCGGTGGTGAAGCCGCCGTTGCCGAAGGCGTCGCGCAGGTTGTCGATCAGGCGGGCGCCGCTGTTCAGGCGCAGCTGGTAGCCGCCACCCGCGATGCCATCGCCACCGTCATCGGTCACGACCAGGTAGTAGCAGCCATCGGGCAGGCACGTGGCCAGGTTGTAGCCTGGGCTGGCCGGGTACACGCCGCTGCCGCTCTGCACCAGGAGATCGGTGCCCTGCGTGCGCAGCTCCCAGCCGATGTTGCTGATGCCATCGGGCTGGAACACGACATCGATGTTGGTGGTGCAGCTCACGCCGATGCAGGTGCAGTTGCCGTCGATCTGGCCGAGCACGAAGCTCGGGCCGGCATCGCAAGCGTCTCCGATCTGGCCGAAGAGGTTCGGGCAGTTGTCCGAGCAATCGGCGATGCCGTCACCATCCGTATCGGCCGTGAGCACGGCGATGGTCACCTGGCAGCTTCCGGAGCAGCCGTTGCCATCGGTGTAGCTGTAGGTCAGCGTCTGGGTGCCCGCGCTCGGATCGAACACGCCGCCCGCGGTCACACCGGTTCCGCTCCAGGTTCCGCCAACTGGCGATCCTGACAGGGTCACATCGGCGTCGTTCACGCAGTACGGTCCATAGGGGCCTCCGCAGTCCACCGTGGGCAGCGGGTTACCGGTGACCGTTACGCTGGCCTGGGCCTCGCATCCGTTCGGCGAGCTCGCCGTCACGGTGTAGGTGGTGGTGGTGCTCACCGTTACGCCAGTGGGGTTCTGCGCACTGCTCGTGAATCCGGTCGGAACAGACGTCCAGGCGAAGGTGGCAGGCTGCTGACCGGAGACAATCACGTTGTCGACCGCCCAGCCCCAATCCCAGGTACCCTGGTAGCGGAAGCGCACCTGCACGGTGGCTTGGCCGGCTTGGGCATTCAGGTTCACCGATCCCGGAGCGAACGCCGAGGCGGTTCCGGTGTTGGCGGTGAATGTGGTGAGCGTGGTCCATGTGTTGCCATCCGTCGAGACCTCCACGAAGCCGTTGTCGCCCGCATCAGCGATATCGCGGTAGTAGTGGAAGAAGGCGAGCGTGGCGCTCGAGTAGCCCACCAGGCTGAATACCGGACTGGTCAGAACCGTATTCGCGGTCGACCCGCTGCCTTGCGCATCGCTGTTGGTCAGGTAGAACTGGCTCGCATCGTTGCTCGTGAGCACCTCATTCCAGGAGCCGCCGGTGTTGAAGCCGCTGGGTCGGAGCGTCCATGCGGCATTCGCCGGCGTTCCACCCGTGCTGTTGTTGGTCGTGGTCCACCCGATGGGCGTGCCATTGAAATCCTGCGACAGCGCCGTGGCGATGATGCTTCCGGAGCTCGTGAGGTTCACTTGCGATCCCACGCACACCGCGGCTTGGCTCGCGTTGGCGGTCACTCCGGTGGGGCTGGCCTGCACATTCACAGCAACGGTGCCTGGGGCGCTGCTGCAGGTGGCCGTGGAGGCGATGAACGAATACGTGCCGGACATGCCAGCGGTCAGCGGGCCGAGCGTGGGGTTCTGCAAGGTGCTGAAGAATCCGTTCGGGCCGGTCCACGCGTAGCTGGTGCCGATGTCGGTAGTGCCCGTGAGCTGCAGCGTGTAACCGGTGCAAGCCGTGCTCGCCGAGGCCGAGGCCGTGGGAACGGCTTGCTCCACCACCGTCGCGCTCGCTTGGGTCACCAGCGTGCCGCAGTTGTCGGTCACCTCAACGGTCCATACCCCGGCCACGTCGGCAGCCTGCGTCGAAGCCGTTCCCGCCAGGGAATTGTCCGGACGCTTCCACTGGTAGGTGTAGGGCAGTCCGCCATCATCCGGCGTTGCGGTAAGGGTCACGGATCCACCCGCGCAGAAGGCGGGATTCGCCGGCGCGACGCTCACGCTCGTGAAGGGTGGCGCCTGGGTGACGATGCGGCTCGCTTGGGCCGAGCAGCCGTTCAAGGTGGCGGTTACCGTGTACGTGCCCGCCGTGCTCACGCTGATCGAGGAGGTGGTTTCGCCTCCCGGGCTCCACACGTACGATGCCGTGGCACTGGGCAGCGCGTTCACGAAGGTCTGCGCGATGGCCGTGACCTGCGGATCGGTGTACTGCACACCGGCCGCGCCCGCGAAGAGCATGTAGTAGAAGCGGTTGCTGCCAGCAAGCCCGGAGATCACGTGGTTCTCATCCGCGGTGTTGCCCAGGGTCTGGCTCGCGCCGTTGGGCTGCGGAATGAAGAACAGGTGGTTGATCGAGGGGTCGCCGGCGCCGAAGACGCGCGAGCAGAAGACCGTGTAGTTCACCCCATTGGCACTGACGGTGAACGAGGTGCTGTTCTGCGAACCGCCGCCATCCGCGCCGAGGTTGCCCGTGATGCTCACCGTGTTCACGCCGTTGATATCGCCCACCCAGTAGAAGATGGTGGCGCTGGCCGTGGTGCAGGTGTTGGTGCCGATCACGCTGGTGAAGTAGCGGCCTCCGGATCCCATGGCCGCGCTGCTGATCACCGTGTTGTTCGAGTAGGCCAGCTGCGTCCCCAGATTGGAGTTGATGAAGTTGGCGCCATCGTACATGTCGTTGCAGCCATCGACGATGTTGTTGCCGCTGGTGCCATCGGTGAAGCCGCTCGGTGTGGGGATCGAGGCCACCAGGGTCGCGCTGTTCGCGTTGATCGCGCTCAGCACCGATTCCAGGCTCGCCGTGGCCACCGTGCTGGCGGTGAGGGTTTGGGAACCACTCGGGCACACCATGACCACCGGCGGGGTGATCGTCACGATCGGCGATTCATTCACGACCACCGTGGCGCTGGCCGCAGGGCTGGTGCAGCCGTTGGCCGTGGCCGTGAGGCTGTACACGCCGGACATGGCGAAGGTGGCCGAGGGGGAGACCGTCGGGCTCAGCTGGTTGCTGGTGAAGCCGTTCGGTCCGGTCCAGGCCAGGGTGGTGCCTACGTCGTTGGTGCCGGTGAGCGCAAGGGGCTGACCCAGGCAGGCAGGGCCGGCGCTCGCCGTCACCGCAGGGGTTTGCACCTTGCTGAAGGCGAACACCGGCGTGGAGGCCGTGCCGAAGCCGCTGCAGGTCACATCCACCTGAAGCTCCCAGCTACCGGCGGGGATGGAGGCCGTGCTCTGCGTCAGGCCTGTGCCCAGCAGGTTCTGGGTCGCGTTGCCAACCGGGCCGTAGTACCACTGGTAGGTGATTCCCGTTCCCGTGGTTGCTCCGGACAGGATGAGCGAATGGCTCACGCCGGAGCACACGGTGGCGGTGCCCGAGATGGTGCCGGCCACGGGCGCCGCAGCGCAGGGCGGGCATGGCAGCATGCCGGTCTTGCCTTGCACCCAGTTCGAGGTCGGTCCGTTCAGCGCGAAGTTGACGAGCGTTCCCGTGTTATTGGTCCCGTTCACATCTGGCAGCGTGGTGATGCCGGCGTTGTTCGCGCCATCGACGCCCTGGTTGAAGTTGTAATAGGCGCGCAGTCCCACCTCACCGCCGCAGAGCTGCTGGTTCAGGTTGGCCGCGAGCGTGGCCTGGCTCAGCGTGGTGTTCCAGATGCGCACCTCATCGATCTTGCCCACGAAGCCACGGGTGTTGTCCTGCGACCAGTTGCCGATGGTGAGGGGCTGTGCCGCCGTGGCGCTGATGATGGGCAGTGCCGTGCCAGCGGTCGAAGCAGGCGTGAGCAGCACACCATCGCGGTAGATGCGCAACGTGGTGCCGTCGTACGTGCCCGCCACATGCTGCCAGGTGTTCAACGTGAGCGCGTTGGTGGCGCTGATCACTTCCATCCAGTTGGTGCCGTTGCCCAGGTTGAAGCTCAGCGAGCCGTTGGCGCCGCAACGCAGCATGTATCCACCGAAGCCAGGCAGCTCGCGGTTGATGATGTTGCCCTGCCAGGAGTTCGTGCGCCAGGCCGTGGGATAGATCCACGCCTCCAGGGTGATGGTGTTGCCGGTGATGTCGATGCCGCTCGCCGTGCCGCAGTTCACGCGGTCATCGGTGCCATCGAAGCTGAGCGCGTTCTGCCCGATGTCAGCAGCGGGCGGCGCGCTCACGCACACGGTGTAGGCGTTGGTGCCCGTGGTGGTGCGGGACACGCGCAGGTAATAGGTCTGGCCGATGCTGAGGCCGTTCATGTTCGCCACGGAGGCGCCGGCGTTGCAGCCCGAGCTGGTCACCAGCGTGAAGGGGCCGGCGCAGGAGCTTGCCGCGAACAACGAGTAGCTCAAACCGGTGGTGGTGCCGCCAAGCTGTACGCGGTGCGTGGGAGCAGTGGCCACGAAACGGAACCACTGATCCTGAACCACGCCGGTGCAAGCTCCGGTGATCCCGGTGGTGAGCGTGGCCCCGGTCATGAGGCCTGCGGTGGTGGCGGTGCAGGTGTAGTCCGGGTTCACGGTCACCGGTCGCGCATCGCAAGGCTCATCGTTCGGGCAGCTCGTCGGGCTTACGGTGAAGAATCCGAAGTTGTGGTCGCAGGCGGCATCGGTTTCATGCAGCAGGCGGATCTGCACCTGGTCGCCTAGGCTGAAGGGCCCGATGGTCTGGATGTCGAAGTCGAAGAGGCCGGGGATCAGCTGCGGTGTGCCGGCATTCACCGTGTACTCGAGCGTGGTGGTCGAGGCATCACCCGCGAAGAGCACCTCCACATCAATGGAGAACTGCTGGTTCGCGCAATCGGGCACGGTGGTGATCGAGGCACTGGGGTCGACGCAGCCAGCGGTGCACTCGGCCTCTATGAGCCAGGTCGCTTGCTGGCTGTCCGCGCAGCTGTTCGAGTTGTCGCTGTCGATCTCGATGAAGAGATCCTGTCCGGTTGATGTGCCTGTCGCGCCGGATAGATCAAGGAAGAAACCGGTCAGGTTGCCTTCGCTGGAGGGTACGCCATCAATCGGGTCTCCGGTGTTATCCGTGCCGCTGTATGCGCGGATCACATCGCCCGGGGCCATGCTGCCTGAAATGAAGCTCACCGTCACCGTCTCGCCCGGTGTATCGGTATGGAACCAGAAGGTGCGGGTGTCCTGGTTGCCGTAGCAGTGCGACAGCGGGAGCGTGGTGGGGCAGGTGATGATGTACGGGCAGGTGGTCCAGAAATCGCCGTAAGGCACATCGCACGCGGTGTTGTTCTCATGCACCAGGGCCACATTCACGTGGTCGTTGGCCGTGTACGGTCCGATGTCGGGGATCGTCGCTCCGACCGTGTACGGGCCCACTGTCACAGGGGCGCCCCCGTTCACGCTGTATCGGAAGCTCACGGTCGAGCCGCTTCCGGCCGAGGTGACATCGAAGGAGAGGTTCCATGCCTCGTTCTCGCAGTCGGGAACCACCGTGACGTCGGCGGCAGGCGGCGGGTCAACAGTGAGGGTGACCGTAGGCGTCACAACGGTGCATCCGTTGGCCGATGCCGTCACCGAGTACGTCGTGGTGGTGCTGACGTTGGTGGCCACCGGGTTGCTGATGGTGGCGTTGCTGAGGAAGGTGTTGGGGCTCCACACGACGGTGGCCTGGTTCGGCGTGAACGATATCACCTGCCCATTGGTCAGGAGCGCCTGGTCGAAGCTGTATTGCACAGCACCTCCTGTCGCATTGGCCCATTGGATCCCCACGGTGGCGCTTGCCCCGGCATCATAGGTGACGTTCCCGAAAGAAACATCCGAGTACAGGAAGTGGACCGCACCGGTCAGAAGGTCCATCTGGATCTGGAAGGTGATCCCGTTGGTGCCCAGGGCCACGTTGTTGTGGTCCATGTTGTTCCACTGCACAATGAACTTGTTGCCGACGGTCTGGGTGCGGATGGTCGGTGCCGTTTGCACATCCAGATCATCCCACCAAGGAGCCAGGAACACGTTGCCGGCGGTATGCGCGCCGCTGGGCAGTGCCGTTTCGGTAAGCGCGTTGTCCCCGGTCGTGGAACCGAAGAAGAACACGCCGTTGGTGCCGATTCGCGCATTCGTGTAGGCCGTGCCGTTGAAGGTGAAGCTCGGCATCGTGATGTTGTGCTCCGTATCGTCGCCGAGCGCGCCTGGGACATCCGTGCCGGTCGCGCTGATATCGATGAACGATGCACCGCCCGATCCCATGGTGTAGCCGGAGATGGCTGCGGTGACGTTCAGTTGCGAAGTGCCGCCGGTGCAGATGGTGCTCGGCGTGGCGGTCGGCGTGCTCACCGCCGGCGCGATGTTCACGGTGATGGGCAGCGTGAAGGGGCTCGAGGAGCAGCCCGCCGCACTGAAGGCCGTGAAGATGTAGTTGCCCGAATTCGCCGTGGTGGGCGAGGCGATGCTGGGGTCTTCCAGGGTGGAGGAGAATCCGGCAGGGCCCGTCCACGTGAAGGTGGTGCCAATGTCCGAGCTGCCATCGAAGTTCAGCGCCTGCCCCGTGCAGGGTGTATTGCTGGTTGCGCTCGCTGTGGGCAGTGGGTTCTCCACCACGGCCGGGCTGGCGATGCCATTGACCGACACGCCGCAGTTGTCCGTGATGTCCACCGTCCATACACCGGGCAGGTTGGCCGTCTGGGTCTGGCTGGTGCCGGCAGGGTTGCTGCTGGGGTCGAACCACTGGTAGGTGTACGGTGGCGAACCCGCGGTGGGAGTGGCCGTCAACACAACGGAACCGCCAGCGCAATACGCCGGTGATGCCGGGCTGAAGCTGGCTCCAGCAAGCGGGGAGGCCGTGGTGACCGTTCGGCTCACCTGCGCCACGCAGCCGTTACCTGCGGTTGCGGTGGCCGTGTAGGTGTCCGCAACGCTCACGGTGATCACCGGGGTCGTTTCGCCGTTCGGAGCCCAGGATACCGTTCCAGGCCAGGTGATGAGCGAGGTCGGGATGGCATTGACCAAGGCCTGCGCGATGGCTTGGGTCTGCACGTCATTGATCAAGCCGCCCGAGGCCGAGGAATAGAGCGCGTAGTAGATCCGCGTCACACCGGCCAGGTTCAGGATGTTGTGCTGGTCATCATCGGTGGTGGTGCCCATGGTCTGGGTCGCCGCGTTCGCGCCGGGGATCAGGACCAGGTGGTTGATGCTGGGGTCCGTTGCGCCAAATACACGCTTGACCAACGCGGTGTAGGTGATGCCTCCGCCAACCACGGTGAACGAGTAGAGGTTCTGCGTTCCGCCGCCATCAGCACCGTTGTTGCCGGTGATGCTGAACGAGCTGATACCATTCGCGTCGGCGGCCATCAGGAACATGGCCGGTGCTGTGCCGCATGCGGCCGTGCCGATCATGCCGGTGACGTACTGCCCGCCGGTGCCCCACGCGGCGTTCGCGGTGATGGTTCCATTGGTGTAAGGCAACGCCGTGCCGAGGTTCGTATTGAGGAGGTTGCCGGTATCGTACATGTCGTTGCAGCCATCGGAGATGCTCGTGGCCGTGGCACCGTTATCAAGCGCGAAACCGCTGGGGTTCGGAATCGTGGCGAGCACCGTTGCCGCGCTGCCGGCCACGGCGCTGAGCACCGTGCTGAGCGGCGCATTGGCCGTTGTCTGCAGCGTCAGCGTGGCCGAGGAGCTCGGGCACAGGGCCACCACCGGCGGGTCAATGCTCACGCTCGGCGAGGAGCCTACCGTCACCGCCACCGTGGCCGCCGTGCTGGCGCAGCCATTGGAAGTGGCGATCACCGAGTAGGTGCCGGACATGCCCAGGGTGGCGCTGGCAGAAACCGTGGGGTTCTGGATGGCGCTGGTGAACGCGTTCGGACCGGTCCAGGCGAAGGTGGATCCGGGCACATCAGAGCCGCCGACCAGATCCAGGGCGCCACCGGTGCAGGCCGGGGTCACGTAGTTGGCCGTGGCCACGGGCGTCTGGTAGCGGGTGAAAGCGAAAGCCGAGGTATTGGTGCTGCCGAAACCGGCGCAGGTCACCGTTACCGCCACTTCCCATGCACCCAAGGGGATGGCTGCGGTGGATTGCGTGTTCGCGGTTCCCAGGAGATTGGTGAAGGGGGAGCCTACGGGGCCGTATGACCACTGGTAGCTGATGCCCAATCCGCTGGTTGCACCGGTGAGCGTAAGGGTGGGCGAGGTGCCCACCGTGCAGGCCGTGGACGCTCCGGAGATGCTGCCAGCTGTGGGGGCGGCGGCGCATGCGACGCATGCGGTGAGGCCGGTCTTGCCCGGTACCCAGTTGCTGGTGGTGCCGTTCAGCGCGAAGTTCACCAAGGTCCCCGTGTTGGCGTTGGCAGTGATGTCGGTCAGCGTGGTCACCGCGGCGTTGTTGGCGTTCTCCAAGCCTTGGTTGAAGCGGTAATAAGCCCGCAGGTCAGCCTCGTTGCCGCAATACTCGCTGTTCATGTTGGCCGCCAGAACGGCTTGCGGCAGGGCCACTCCCCAGATGCGCACCTCATCGATCTTGCCTTGGAACACGCGGCTGCCGGGGGTCACGGCATAGTCGCCGATGGTGAGCTGCGTCGCGCTGTTGGTGGTGGAGGCGGTGTTGGCCAGGCTGCCGATCTGCACGCCATCGCGGAAGATCCGCATGGTCACGCCATCGTAGGTGGCCGCCACATGCTGCCAGGTGTTCAGCGAGAGCGCGCCAGTGGAGCTCAGGCATTCCGGAATGGTGCTGCCGTTGCCCAGCGCGAAGCTCAGCTGGCCGTTGTTGCCGCAGCGCAGCATGTAGCCCACGTTGGGGCCCTCTTTGTTGATGATGCTGCCTTGGAAGGCGCTGGCCTTCCACGCTGTCGGATAGATCCAGGCTTCGAGGGTGAGGGCGGTGCCGGGCAGGCTTACCGTGGCCCCGTTGCCGCAGTCCACGCGATCATTCACGCCGTCGAAATCCAGCGCGTTCTGCCCGAAGAAGGCGCAGTTGTAGTTGTAGGTGCCGATGCTGGCATCGCAGGTGTGGTTGCCGTTGTGCAGCACCGAGACCGCCACGTTCGAGTTGCTCGCGAAGGGTCCGATCTGGTAGGTGCCCGAAGTCGTCACGCCCAGCTGTGCACCGGGGTTGCCGCTGTAATCGCTCACGATATCCACGCTCGGCGCGCCGCTCAGGCTGGTGACCGTGACGTTGATGAAGAAGTTCGAAGAACCGCAGTTCTGTTGCGTGGCCGCCGTGGCCACGGGAGCGCCGCATGGGGCCACGGTGAACTCATCCGCTCCGATGTCAGGTGGGCTCGTGCGGAAATCACCATCGATGTCGGCGGCCACCCCTACGCTAACGCCCGTGTTGTTCAGCTCGGCCGGAGTGCCAGTGACATGCAGGTCGGTCGTGCTAACGAACGGCGCGGCCGTGGTAGCGAAGAACGAAGCATTGTCATTGGTCGCGACACCCAATGCCTGGGTAAAGGACTGCTGTGCCGCCAACGTGCTGCGCACGTTCGCCGCGGCATAAGTCGTCGTGCCGTTGAAACCAATGCCGCTCTTGTTGGCGATGGTGCCCGTGTAGTAAGCATTGTTGTTGATGGTGCAGTTCATGCTGGCGCTCGCCGTGAAGGGCATGAACACGCACACGTGTGCATCGGTGGCCGCACCACCGGTCACCGTATTGCTGAAAACGTTGTTCTGGATCTGGATACCCGTCATCGTGCTGGCCGAGATCGACAAGCAATTGATCGAGTTCGATCCAACAGAGGAACTGGCTCCATACAGGCTTACCGAGTTGTGCTGCACCTTGTGGTTGTTACCGGCCAGGAGCAGGATACCATTGGCGTTGAAGGAATTGCTGAAGCTCGCGGAACCGATATTGAGCACATCGGCGATCATGTTATTGATCAGGCTCCAGCCGCTACCGGAGACCACGGCGATACCCGCCGCCCGAACACCACCCGTAGAACGACTATTCACCCGGGTGATCCGGTTGTTCGATGCGGATCCCGTCGCGGTGCCGCTATAGTTCAGCGTGATGCCGACGACGGAACTGTTCGCCAGGATCTGGCGTAGCGTATTGCCATTCACATTACAGGTCGGACCTGCAGCGGCCGTTACTACAATACCTGCCGCCGTTGAGGAACCATTGGTGCCTACGGTGGTGATGCTATTGTTGTTGATGTTGACCGTAGCCCCGATGTTGGCCGTCAGTTCGACCGCGTTCGTAGCCGTGGCTACGTAAGACATGATGTTCCTCAACGTGTTCCCTGTGATGTTCACGGCAGTGGCACCCTGGACGACGATGCCTTTGATGTAAACCGTGGAGGTCGGAGTCGTGAACGGCGGGTTCAGAGCGGTGTTGTCGGTTGCTTGGTCCCCGATGATGTTGTTCGTAACCGTAATGCCAGTGGACGAGGTAGTGGCGACGCCGATGTGCCCGAAACCGCGGGCGCAGGAATTGATCACGCAATTGTTCAAGGTGAACGCGTTCGCCGTCGTTGAAGCGGCCATGGCCCCGGTCACTGATGTGATCGCGGTGGGCGCAGCTGGCGGGATCGCCCCGTTCGGGCCAATGATCACACCGAAGGTGGTTGCTTCGGATGCGGTTGTGCTTGTGGCCGTGTTGATCATGCGGCCTGTGGCACTTCCGTTCAGATTGCAGTTCGTGATCGTGTTGTTGTCAGCGCTCAAGTTGCCGGTGGCGGTGGCCACTCGGATCACCGAGGTGAACGTGGTGGTGTTCACCGCGGTGTTGGTGAACGTGAGGTTGCGGTTGGTGCCGCCGCTGTTGGGGTTATCGCCGTTGATGGTCACGTTATCCGCGCCATTCAGCTCAACCAGGCCACGGCCGGTAGCGGTCGCTCCGCTCACCGTTACCCCATCCACGGCGGGCCGCACCGTGAGGGTGCCCCAGGTGTTGGTGTTGAGCACGCAGGGGCCGGCTTCAACAGTGCTCGCCAGGATCTCCACCACGATGTTGTCCGTGCCGGTCTGCGTGCCGGCGTTAATGGCTGTGAAGGCAGCACCCAGGGTGGAGTAGGTGCCATTTCCGGCCGTGGCGCCGCTGACGGTCACGCTCTGCGCGATGGCGCCGCTGGCCATGGTGAAGAGCAGCGCAGGCAGTGCCGCTCGTATCACGCCGCGGGTTCGAATGCGGTGAAGAAAGGTAGTGAGGTTCATCGGGTCGGGTTGGGGTTAGTGCTGGTGGCGCCGCGTCCGTGCAGGCATACGTTGTTCGTTTCCGCCACCTTAAAGGCAGCGCATCACCGGGACCATGGGGTCCATCGTCTGATCAGTGGCTCCTCCTGCGCTCGAATCCGGGCGTCGGTAGAGGAGGTGATCCCATTCCCGGGAATCTTCGGGTGGCCTCACCGGTTCAGGGCGGAACCGGGGCCGAAGGGCGATGGGTTTCTGGGAGCTGACGTCCGAAGTTGGTTCCGCAAGAGAACGGGACCATTAGGGCGTTTGGACGTTCGTGATCCAAACATAGAGGGATGCGCGAGGCGAGGGCCGCTTTCAGTGTAATTTCATGGTCCAAAGGGACCGGCCGTTCATCGCCCAGGGGCACTGCGCGGTTCAGCGCTCCATCATGGCCGCGCGCTGCGTGAGCTCGTGATAGCACAGCACATCCTCCGCGAAGCAATGGATCACCATGCTCTTGCGTGAGGCATCGGCACGGGCCATCTTCTTTCCGCCGTGGAGCAGGTTGGCATGCCAGAGCAGCACGTCGCCCGGCTGCGCATGGAATTCGGTGGCCGGGAAACCGCCCTGCTTGATCGCCTCATCGATCGCGTGCTCATAGCGCGCGTAGGCCTCCTCCCCAATCACGAAGCGGTTGCCGCCGTGGTCGTATCCATCGTTCAGCAGGTAGGGGAGCCGGTGGCTTCCGGGGTGGTAAACGAGGCAGCCGTTCTCGCCGTTCACGGGCTCCAGCGCGATCCACGCGGCGATCATATAGCCCAGCGGATAGGTGGTCATGTGTATGCTGTCGCTGTGCGCGTGCTGCTCGCTGCCGGTAAGGAAGTTGATGCTCTGGAACACGCGCACCTTGCGGCCGAGCAGGAAGTCCATGAGATCAAGGATCCGACGGTCGTGCACATACCGCCGAAGAAGAGCGCTGTGCCGGAACGCGAACATGATCTTCCGGCCCGTGAAGTTGAAGTCGACCACCTTGTCGCGGA
Organism: Flavobacteriales bacterium; assembly: GCA_020635725.1. Lineage (GTDB taxonomy): Bacteria > Bacteroidota > Bacteroidia > Flavobacteriales_F > PHOS-HE28 > PHOS-HE28. The sequence goes on along the minus strand of JACJZF010000008.1, from coordinate 23,750 downwards.
TCAGTCCGTCGATCTCGGCATTGATCGCCTCCACTTCATCCGGCCTGAAGAGTCCGCGCAGCACCACATAGCCTTGCTCTGGCCATCGCTTCAGTGCTTCCTGCGTGGCGCTGTCGAAGCGGTTCAGGTCCGGCGATGCGAGCAGGCGCTGCGTGGCCTCGGAGCCATCGAGCCAGGGCTTATCCATGCTCTCTTTGGGCAGGTGCGTGCTGTTGATCGGCAGCAGCACGTTGCGCTTCACGCCGTACTTGCGGTACATGCGCCGGGCATGCGAGAGCCGCTTCAGGTTGAAGAGGTTCAGCAGCACGTAGTTCGCCTTGATCTTCCGCAGGCGGCCGTAGTAGCGGTCCAGGAACTTGCGCACGCAACGAAGGTAGCGGGCCTTGCCATGACCGCTGCCCGTTTCCCGGCGCATTGCGCACCTTCGCAACGAGCTCATGAATAACATCCGCGACATCCTCTGCGCTGCGGCCATCGTCGTGCTCGCGCAGTGCGCTCCGCGCTCCATCGCTCAATCGCCCATGACCACCGTGTATGTGGTGCGCCACGCCGAGAAGCTCGATCCCACCGACCGCGATTCACCGCTCTCGCCGGAAGGGGAGGCGCGCGCGCGGAGCCTCGCTGAGCGATTGGACGGAGCGGGCGTCACCCGCATCTATGCGACCACGCTCGTGCGCACGCAGCAGACCGTGGCGCCGCTGGCCCGTGCACGCGGCATCGATCCCGTGGTGCTCGATCCCTTCGCCCTGGACTCGCTGGTGGCGCGCATCCGCACCATGGATCACGGACAGGTGGTGCTGGTGGCGGGGCACAACAACACGGTGCCGGGCATCGTGCAGCGGCTTACGGGTCAGCCCGTCGATGGCATACCGGAAGAGGTGTACGACCGACTCTACAAGGTGATGATCGCGCCCGATGGGAAGGCCACGCTCGAGCAGATGACCTACGGGGAGGCTGGGCGTTAGGCGGAGCGCTCCTGTTCGGCGAGCAGCTTGCCGATGTCGGCGATGAGGCGGTCCACTTCCGCCTGCTGAGTGCCGTCGTAGAAGCCGCGGATACGGCGTTGCGCATCCACGAGCACGAAGTTCTCCGTGTGCACGAAATCATCAGGGCCGCCGTCGCCTTCCTCCAGGCAGGCGAAGTAGCTCTGTCGGGCCAGTCGATAGATCTGCGCGCGATCACCGGTGAGCATGTGCCAGCGGGCGGGATCCGCGCCATGCAGCTGCGCATACGCGGCGAGCACCTCCGGCGTGTCGATCTCCGGTGTCACCGAATGCGAGAGGATCGCCACGCGGTCATCCGTGCGGTAGGCCGCTTGCACGCGTTCCATCTGCGCGGTCATCTTCGGGCAGATGGTGCCGCAGGTGGTGAAGAAGAAATCGGCGACGATGATGCGGCCATCGACTGCGGCGAGCGTGATGGTGTCGCCGCGCTGGTCTACCAACCGGAAATCGCTGATGCGATGCTCGCCCGGCGTGTTGCGCACAGCGGGGTCAACCAGGCGTGCATCGATCTGCTTCGGATGGAAGATGGGCAGCTCTTCACCCGGACGGATGATGAGCCAGCCGAGGACGACGAGCGCGATGAAGATGCCTGAGAAGGCGAGCGCGCGGAGCAGGAGCGGACGGTTCACGACTCAAAGATCGCGCAGGTCCACCGAGTAGGTGACGGAAGTGATCCAGCGGTAGGTGGGCCAGGCGATGTCGCGCTCGCGGTCATGCACCAGCGCCAGGCTGATGCTGTGGGCCTTGCTCAGCTTGTATTCGGTGCCCAGCTGCCAGCGCGTGCCGAAGTACGACCAGCCCTTGTTCGAGGCCCAGTTGAAGAACTCCACGCTCAGCCGCGGGTCGAGTTTCCAATTGCGGAGCTTGAAGGTGGCCTCGAACTTGTTCCGGAACACCTCGCGCTGGCCGCCCCATTCGATGTAGCTGTGCTGCCAGAGCCCGCGATACCCCAGGTCGAATCGGCCCACGCCCTTCTCCAGCTCCAGCTGGATGATGCTGCGGTTGCGCAGACCCGCCTCGCCGGGGCGCTTCGCGAAGCGGTGCTCATACGCCAGGTGAACGTTCTTGGCCAGTCGATAGCGCAGGTTCATGTCCAGGTAGAACTGCCTTCCGGCGAAGAAGGCATCGGTGCTGCGGTATCCGAGCTCATTGCGCACGCGGAAGTGCTTGTAGGCATCGCCCAGCGCGCTCTTCAGGAAGAGCGGCAGGCGGCCTGTCATGGCTCCCGCCGCCCATAGCTCCGAGCGTTGGGCCGGGCGCAGCGCCTCCTGCGCGGCCAAGAGCAGCGGCAGCGCCAAGGCGGCGATCACGATCGGGGCCCGAAGGCGCATCTCAGTAATTGCGGATGAGGATGGTGTCCAGCTGCAGCACATCCTTGCGGCCGCTGATCGAGGCATCCACGTAGATGCCCTCGGAGCAGTTCGCGTAGTCGTTGCACTCGCTCAGCACGTACACCCGGTAATCGCCCTTGCGCAGCCAGGGGAAGCGGAATCCGCCATCGGGCTCGGTGCGCGTGTCGTCGTCGGCATAGTCACCATCGCCGTAGATGATGTACACGCGTTGCTCGGCGATGGGATAGGCCGCGCCGATGGGCAGGTTGGTGGAGGAGTTGAAGCGCTGCTCATAGACCACCCCGCGGATCTCCGCGCGGCCGCCCTCGCCGGGCTCCTTGTTGCATCCGGTGATCAGCAGCGACAGGCCCGCAAGGCCGGCCAGGAGTGAACGCATCATGTCTTGCAGGTTATCGAACGGTAAATGTAGGAGCGGCTACTCACCATAGATGCCTTCCACGATGGCCGCGTTCTTGGCCAGGATCACCTTCCGCTTCAGCTTGAGCGACGGGGTGAGGTCGCCGTCGTCGATGGTGAGCTCCTTGGGCAGCAGCGCGATCCGCTTGACCTGTTCCCAGTGCCCGCTATCGGAGTTGGCGGCCTGCACTTCCTGGAAGATGCGGTCGATGATGCGTTTGTCGGCGATCACCTGCTCGCGGCTCTCGAAGGGCAGTCCCTTGAGCGCGCAATAATCCTTCAGGAAGGCGAAGTCCGGCACGATCAGCGCCGCCGGGAACTTGCGGTTCTCGCCGATGACCATGGCCTGCTCGATGAAGCGCGAGGCTTTCAGCCGGTTCTCCAGCACCTGCGGCGCCACGTACTTGCCGCCGCTGGTCTTGAAGATCTCCTTCTTGCGATCAGTGATGCGCAGGAAGCCCTCGGGGGTGAGCTCGCCGATGTCGCCGGTGTGCAGCCAGCCTTCCGCATCGAGCGCCTCCGCGGTGAGATTCGGCTCCTTGTAATAGCCCAGCATGATGTTGGGGCCGCGCGCGAGGATCTCGCCATCCGCTGCGATCCGCACCTCCACGCCCGGGATAGGCTTGCCCACCGTGCCGAAGCGCAGGCCATCATTGCGCAGGTCGTTCACGCTGATCACCGGGCTGCTCTCGGTGAGGCCGTATCCTTCCATCACGGGCACGCCGGCGGCATTGAACACGCGGGCCAGCCGTTCCTGCAGCGCGGCGCTCCCGCTGGCCACCACGCGCACGCGGCCGCCCAGCGCTTCCTGCCATTTGCTGAAGATGAGCCGGCGCGCGATGGCCAGCTTCAGGCCGTACCATGCGCCCTTGCCCTTCACGTCGTATTCCAAACCGAGGTCCAAGGCCCAGAAGAAGAGCGCGCGCTTGATACCGGTGAGCGCCTCGCCCTTCGCCACGATGCGGTCGTAGATCTTCTCCAGCAGGCGCGGCACGGCCGTGAACACATCGGGCCGCACCTCGCGGATGCGATCACCGAGGTCCTCCAGCGATTCCTGGAAATAGATGCTCACGCCCGTGCGCATGTACATGTACATGAGCATGCGCTCGTAGATGTGCGAGAGCGGAAGGAAGCTGATCGCCCGGGCCTCATGGTCCACGGGGAAGCGCGTGATGCTGGACTCGAGGTTGCTGATGATGTTGCGGTGCGAGAGCATCACGCCCTTGGGTCGCCCCGTGGTGCCGCTGGTATAGATGATGGTGGCCAGGTCATCGGTCTTCACAGCGGCCTCGTAGCCGTGAAGGGTCGCAAGGCGTGCCGGATCGGACAGTGCCAGCACCTCGTTCCAATGGCGTGCGCCATCGACCCGGTCGAAGGTGAAGCAATGCGCCGCAACCCCGCTGCCAGCCGCCTTAGCGTGGATGTCGGCGTTGCCGCTGAAGCACACGTTCACGCCCGCGTGCTGCAGGATGTAGGCGTAATCATCCTTGCTGCTGGTGGGGTAGATGGGAATGGTGACCGCGCCGATGCGCAGGATGGCCTGGTCGACCAGCGCCCATTCGCTGCGGTTGCCGCTGCCGATGGCCACCCGGTGCCCCGGCTCCACGCCCAAGGCCATCAGGCCCAGCGCCAGGCGCTCGCTCACATCCAGGATCTCCTGGGTGCCATAGGGCCGCCACGCGCCGTTCTCCTTGGTGGCGATGGCATCGGTCTTCGGGAAATGGGCCAGCTGGTGCGGCGGTATGTCGAATAGGCGCTCGATCGGCATGGCCCCAAGATAGGCGGCCTACCCGGCAAGCCGCCACGCCCGCATCGTGGCAACGTCGGTCGGGCTCAATCGAGCCGGCCGTCGAACTCCACGGTGATCACGCGCACGTCGATGCCGTGCTTGATCGTGAACTTCTCCTTGAAGTGTGTCACGCGCTCCTGCTCGGCGGAGAAAACCTTTTGCACCTCGCGCTTGTCCTTCTGCCCATCGGTCTTCAGGTGAATGACGAAGGTGACGTACACCGATCCGTCCTTCACGCTGCTGCGCCGCGAGTTGTGGGTGTGGATCCGCGCCTGGGCCTTCACGCGCAACCCGTCCTGGTCGAACATCACCAGTCGGTCCTCGCCCTCGCTGCCGGCCACCTGCGCGCTCACATCCTGGCCCTTGCGCACATTGCCTTTCTCGGTGATGGTGACGTTGCTGATGTGGAACATGGTCTGCGCCTGCAAGGTGAAGGCAGCGGCGATGAACGCGACGGAGAGGATCTGGCGGATCATTTTTTGGTCTTTTGTTTGCTTTGCGGTCCCGAAATTAACCGGACCTCTCACAACCCACACAACAACCTTACCAGCATGAAACTCGACACGCGATCTCTCCTCATGGGCGCCTCCTTCGCCGTTGCGCTCTTCCTCGGCTACAGCTTCCGCCCTGAGCCGGCCGCGCCCGAAGCGTACACCTATCGCCAGTTCAGCACCATCGAGAGCGTGGTGCCCGGCGGCCTGGGCCGTTCGCGCGTCATCATCAGCGATCAGGGCGATCAGGAAGTGGGCAAGGACCTGCTGAACTTCTTCAGCATGGTCGGCATCAACTTCAAGAACATCGCCAACAACGACCGCTTGATCGTTGACCAGATCAACGAATACGTGAGCCAGGGCTGGGAACTGCACACGGTCACCACGGGCGTGCAGAGCAACGACAAGACCGGGATCTTCATCACCCGCTACCTCTTCCGCAAGCCGGTCTGACCGGTAGGATGCATGGCGATGCCCGGCTCTCTGGTACGAGGGCCGGGCATTTTGTTTCCAGGCCTCGCCCGTGGGCTTGCCCGTCCACGGGAACCTCACCACTTCTGGGTATTGCTATCCGCGGCAGGGTGGGCTTACTTCGTTCTGCTTACTGAAACCCTAACCCCCAAAACCCAATACCGATGGCACTGAGCACCATTCAAGGACAGACTCCCTTAGGAACCACCAAGCCGGGCAACCTGAAGGCGTCGATTCCCACCGAACTCACCACGGATAAGGCCTCTCCGCTCGGCTATGGAGTGACCCTGGAAGGCAAGTTGGACAACTCGAACCCCGGCATGTACGGCATGGTGTTCGGCTACACCGTTCCCGCTGGCAAGTCTGTGAACGTGGGCCAGAGCGGTAGCCTGAAGACCAAGGGCAGCTCGCAGTACGATTACATGAAGGTGGCCGTGATGGACAATGCCAAGCAAGCACAGGCCAGCACCGAGTACTGGGAAGTGTGGTTCAAGGAGAGCGATGTGCTCGCCGACGGCTGGAGCACTGAGGTGGTTCTGATGATCGGCACCACCACGTACACCTACGTGCTCACCAAGAAGCGCACGGGCGATGGGCTCGATGCGGGTGTCCTCACCGACTATCAGGAAGCGCAGCACGGATAAGCGCAGCCTTCTGCAGGGCCCGCTCGATCAAGGGGTCCTGACCATCTTCCTCGACCTTGACAGTGATGTGCGCCCGAGTACGGCGCACATCGCTTTTACGGCTGGCTTTGGTGTACTCCAGCGTGATCAGGTCGCCGCCGCTGAAGAAGCGCACCGGATGGTCTTCCTCGAGGTCGAGGCGCTCGATGGCGCTCACGTCCGCGCTATCGCCCACGAGCATGGTGATGGACGCATCAGCCAGATCATGATCGGCCAGCCGAAGATCTATTCCTCCTACGGCGACGGCTTCGCCCAGGTGCAGGCGCGCCTTGAGGTGATCATCCGTGCCCTTGTTCGACGGCGGTTGCAACGGGACCAGCGGGAACGCGGCATCGGCGGGCGAAGCGTACCGTGCGACGTACGCCTCGGTGGCGTAGCAGTCGATCACCTCGTAGCGCAGGTGGCAGAAGCCTTCCTCCCCCCAGCCGCGGCCCCAGGAGTTCATCACCAGATAGGAGCTGTCGGCATCATCATAGCCTACGAGCAGCATGGCATGGCTGCCTGTCATCGGCGTGGGGCATGACGGATGCCAGCTGAAGCGCGCCCTGCTCCGGGCCGCCCGGAGCCCGCCAAGCATGAAGGAGGTGTCGATGCCCATGGCGAAGGCGATGGGCGTGCCTTGCGCCATGTGGTAGCGAAGCTGATCGATGGAACCGGGTGAGACCCGCAGCGGGCCGATCAGCAGGCCGCGTTCGGCGCTGGCCATGATCCGTGGCGGTATCGGTGTGAAGCACGCATCTTCCTTCGGGTCGTAAGGCCATTGGGCCCATGTGCAGCTGCCTTGTTCCAGCATCACGCTGAAGACCTTGTCGAAGTTGCTGCCCAGGCAGCGCGTATCGGTGCTGTCGAAATCGATCTTGGTGAGGTTGTACGGGAAGGCCGGGCTGTACGTGCGCGTGGAGTCCATGCGTCCGCTCCCGATCACTGGTGCGCGCTGCTGCTCACGAGCCTGCAGATAGGAGAGCATGCCGTAGGCGAGCGACCAGGCGATGCACGAGTTCTGGCGGCCTTGGTTGCCCGGCGGCGGCAGGTAATCGCGCATGTCGACACGGGCGGGGAGCTTGGCGTGGCGCGGTAGTCCGGACCATGCTTCGGAGGGGATCTCCCGCAAGCTCGCGCGTGTGGGCGGGATCGCGCCGTTGATCGGTTGTGCCTCGTGTCGCTGAGCGCTCATGCTCGACGCGAGGAGCCAAGCCCCGAGGGCGAGGATGGCCCGTGCCTGGAACATCTGTTTCATGAGGTCCTCTCCACGAAGTACATCTCCATCTCCCCCTTGCCCTTCGCCTGCACCTTGCCGCGCCGCGTGAAAGTGAAGAGTTGTCGGTTGTTGGTTGTCAGTTGTCCGTCCGGGCCTGCCTCACCGACAACTGACAACTGAGAACTGACGATCAACTGATACGTGGCCTCGCTGATGTTCACTCGCCCGGGCTCACCGCTGCTCTCCATCCGGCTGGCGGTGTTCACCGTATCGCCCCAGATGTCGTACTGGAATTTCTTGAGCCCCACGATGCCTGCGACCACCGGGCCCGTGTGCACGCCGATGCGGATCTCGAAATAGGGCTGGCCGGCGGCACGCTTGCGCGCCTTGCCCTGCTCGATGAAATCACGCATCTCCAGCGCGGCCTTGACCACATCCGTGGCGTGCGTGCTGTTCGGTATGGGCAGCCCGCCGGCCGCCATGTACGCGTCGCCGATGGTCTTGATCTTCTCGATGCCGTGCCGCTCCGCGATGCGGTCGAAGGCGCTGAAGCACTCGTGGATGTCGCGCACGAGCTCCTTCGGGCTGAGCTGCTCGCTCATCGCGGTGAAGCCCTTGAAGTCGGTGAACAGCACGGTCACCTGATCGATGAGTCGGGCCTCGGCCTCGCCCTTGTCCTTCAGTTCCTGGGCCACCTCTTCGGGCAGGATGTTGTGCAGCAGGCCCTCGCTGATCTCCTTCTCCCTGCGGATCGCGGCGCGCGAGCGGTGCACGAAACGGAGCCTGCTCCAGAGCCCGGCGGAGAGCATCACCACGCCGATGCCGCTGAAGAGGTAGATGTTGCGTGTGCGGCGCAGCCTGGCCTGGCGCAGCGCGGCATCGAGCTTCTCCACCTCCAGTTCCTTGATCTGCCGCATGCGCTTCTCCGTCTGGTATTTCTCACGCACATCGCTGATGGCGCGCACCTTCTCCACATCAAGCAGGCTGTCTCGAAGCATCACGTACTGCTGCTGCAGGCTCCAGGACCGCTCGTGGTCGCCCATTGCGTGCGCGGCCTTCGCCATATCACCAACGATGGTGGTCTGCAGCTGAAGGTCGCCGTTGGCGGTGGCCAGCACGAGCGCGGTGTCCATCAGGGCCATCGCCTCGGCGTGCCGGCCTTGCTCGCCGGCCACGGACGCCAGGTTGTGCACGATGATCGCGCGCATGGGGCAATCCACCTCGGCGCACCGGCTCAACGCCGCCTTCAGGTGACGCTCTGCGCCGGCATGGTCGGACTGCATGCCGCGCAGCGCGCCGCGGTTCACCAGCGCATCGATCTCGCTGATGGCATCGTCGTTGGTCCGTGCGAGTTCCTGCAGCTGCGCGAATTGCAGGTCTGCGCTGTGCAGGTCGCCTTGGTTGGCCAGGGCCACCGCACGGTTGAACATCAGGTCGCCGCGGTACGCGCTGGTGCGGTCTCCTATGCGATCAACAGCCAGCGCGCAGATCGAATCGACGCGGTCGAATTCGTTCAGGCTGATGTACACCGACGACAGATTCAGCGCGATGCGGTCCGGCAGATCCTCGCCGCAAGTGGCCTGGGGCCAGGCGCTGGCGCGCAGCAGCACGTAGAGCGCGCTGTCCAATTTGCCCAACGCGTCGTAACAGGATCCCATGGCCACGCTGGCCTCGGCCATGCCGCAGGTATCCGTGTGCGAGGAGTAATAGGCGAAGAGCTTCCGTGCCAGCGGCAAGGTGCCTTCGTAATCGTCGATGGTGTTCCCGGCGAGTTTCGCGGCCACGCTATCCACCCACAGTGCCGACCACGGTTGCGCGCTGCACTGGATGGCCAATGCAGCGCCAGCGAGCAGCGGCACGCAGCGGTGAGAGAGACCGCCCATGCAAACAAGATAGGATTCTCTGCGGAACAGCATCCGCTCGCCGTGCTGAACCCGATGGCGCCTCGCGCGGTGATGCACTCAGCGTTCCATGCTCACGGCAGCTGTTCGAGGCGGATGGCGGTGGGCACGCTTCCCCCGATGTTCACCAGGATGGGATCCCGGTCGTTGCCCTCGCCCGTGTAGCGCACCACGCCATCCATGCTCACATCCTCGGGCCAGTAGCCGGTGGTCATGGCCGTGGGCACGGTGCCTCCGATGCGCAGCAGCACGGGGTCGCGATCGTTGCCCTCGCCGGTGTACTGCAGCGCGCCGTCGAAGCTCACATCGCCGCCCCACAAGAGTTCCGCAGGGAACGCGCCGGACATGGACTTGCGCGCCTGGGTGCCGTAGGTGAGCGTTGTGCTTGCCGTGAAGTCGATCATGGCTGGGGTGCCGTTGAGCGGCAAGGCGACCGCGGTCATCACGCCGAGGTGGTTGCGGTGCCGGATGGCCACGTGGTAGTCGCTCGCCATCACCGGCACGAGCACCGGGCTGACGCCGTCGGTATCCACCACCTCGCCATCGCGTTGCAGCAGCGCGGCGCGTGAGGCGATGATTACCGACGGGTCGAAGGCGTCGCGTAATTCGATAATCACCCAATCGACCACGGCATCGGCGCCGCTCTGCGCCAGAACGAGGTTCGTGACGCTTTCGCCTCCGCTTCCCATGTGCGGGTATCCGAGGTCCGTGTACGGCTCGGTGGTCGGTAGCAGTCCGGCGGCGCGCAGGGCATCGCTCATCAGGCCGGTGTTGGCGTCGTACGGGCCATCGAGCAAGGCGCGCACCGCGAGCAGCACGCCGCAGTCCTCATCCACGAGCGCATCGCAATCGTTGTCGAGGAAGTCGCAATCGTCATGGGCCGGGTCGTACGCGTTGGCGTGATTCGCGTAGTCGATGGCGGTGCAGGTGAGCCAGATGCCGCCCACGCAGAGGTCGGGGCCTTTCATGGCGCCGCCGCACACGCCGCTCTGCAGCTCGCAGGGAACGAGCACCAGGGCGGGATCGCCGCCATCGATCAGCCCGTCGCCGTTGTTATCGATGCCGTCGCAGATCTCCGGCGTGCAGTCCTCATCGATGGTCCCGTCGCAATCGTTGTCGATGCCATCGCAGACCTCCGCGACACCCTGGCTGAAGTAGCCGTCAGCGGTGGCGAACGAGATGTAGTTCTCCGGGTCGATCGTGAACTCCACGAAGCTCTCCGCGAACAGGGCGACATCGTTCTGCGCGATGCTGATGCTGAAGCAGCCCGCGGGGATGCAGACGGCGAGCGAGCCGATGCCTTGCGTCTCCGCAGGAAGGTCCAGATCTCCGGAGATGACCCCGCCGGCATGCGTGATCACGTAGTGCGCGGTACCGGAGTCGAACTCGCTCTCGGTGAGCACATATAGGGTGAAGCCATTCTGCACAAGGGGGTCCGCATCGTCGCAATCGCCGCTCACGGCCGCGGTGCCCGGCGGCTGCGTGCAGGCTGTGCCGATGAACGTGGTGCCGACGCCATCGCCATCGTTGTCCACGAACCATTCCGGAGCCAGGGTGCACGTGCCGGGGCAGCTCGCATCGGGATCGTAGTCGCAGGCGCTCGGATCCATGCATCCGATGTTGGCGACGCACGGTGCGGCACGGCAGCCGCAGCTTGTGTTGAGCAGCGCGATGGACGAGACGGGGTCGTACACGAAGAAATCCGCGAAGGGCGCGAGTTGAGGCTGCGGATAGATCACCTGCGCCGAGCGGTCGGGACAGATCATGATCAGGGTGGGCACCGCGTTATCGTACAGGCCAAGCGCGGCGTACTGCTGCGCGATGGCGCTGCCGTTGGCGATGATGGGCCAGGAGCTGGTTGCTAGGAACGGCGCGAGCGATCCGGCGACGGTGGCGGTGTCCTCGATCTCCACGCTCACCAAGCGGATGAGGTCGAGTCCATCCGGACCCATGTGCGCGTTCCAGTCGGCGAGGAAGCCGGAGTTGTTCATGCCGATGCTGGGCGTGCACCAGGTGGTGAAGAGGTCCAGCACCACGGTCTTGCCCTGTGCGAGCAGACCGAAGAGGCTCACGGTGTTGCCGTCGGTGTCGGTCGCGCTCCAGTCGGTGGCGTAGGTGTTGGCCGCGAGCGGGCCCGTGCTGAGGTCGCAGCTGCCGTCGTCGCAGATCGCATCGGGGTCGTAGTTGCACGCCATCGGGTTGGTGCATCCGCTCTGGAAGTCGAAGAAGGTGCCATCGGTGATGCCGTCGCAGTTGTTGTCGAGGCCATCGCACACCTCGGGCGCGGTGGGATTCACCGCGGGATCGGCATCGTCGCAATCGCCGGTCTGCTGCACGAAGCCGGGTCCTGGGTCCGTGCACGACAGGGTGCCGGTGCTGATCTCGCCCCAGCCGTCGCCGTCGGCATCCGCGTACCAGATGAAGCCGTTGTCCACCACGCCGTCGCAATCGTTGTCGATGCCATCGCACAGATCCGGCGAGAAAGGATGGATTGCCGGATCGCTGTCGTCGCAATCGCTACCGGCCCACCAGCCGTCGCCGTCGGCATCCACCTGGCCCATGCAGCTCACGAATTGCTGGATGCAACCGAACTGCTGTTGGCACTGATCGCAGGCCTGCTGGCTGTCGTTGCACGGGCCGAGGCAGTTCTCGTTCACGCACAGGGAATAGGTTTCCAGGCAGGTGACGCAGAAGGCACCGATGGGAGCGCCGAAGCTCACCATGCACTGGCTGATGCAGCCGGGGTCGCCCGGGCCGCAATCCGCGAGGCATTGGTTGTAAGCGAGCAGCAGGTCGACCTGGTTATCCGCTGCCCACGCCTGTTCGGTGAGGGAGCAGTTGCTGCATCCGTTGCCGGGGAAGATGCCGGAATCCGTGTCGTCGCAGTCGCCGCCTTGGAACGCCAATCCTGTACCGGGTGTGCAGACCACGCTCTCCGTGCCGTCCACGCCGAAGCCATCACCGTCGGCATCCACGTACATGAGGAAGTCCTCGTCCACCAGACCGTCACAATCATTGTCCAGTCCGTCGCACAGTTCGGGGACGCATCCTCCGCTGCCGCAGTCGCCGCCGTCGTTGTTGAACTCGGAACAGTTGAAGAAGATGAAGTTGCCTTCCCATTCGAAGCTGCCGTCGTCGCAGGTGCCGTCGCCGAGCCAATCGGCCGGCGCGCAGTTGCCGTTGCAATCGGGGATCTCGCCCGGTGGGCAGTCAGTGGTGTTGGTGCCCTGGCAGATGCAGTTCACCGTCACCACATCATTCGTGGTGCTCGGGTCGCCATCATCACACGGCGCGTTGAACACCGTGAGGTTCGGGTCGGTATCGTCGCAATCGCCCACCGTGTTGATCATGCCCGGTAGCGGGGTGCAGCTGTACTGCTCGGTGGCCACATCGCCGAAGCCGTCGCCATCCGCATCGGTGTACCAGTAGAAGTCCTCATCCTCCTGGCCGTTGCAGTTGTTGTCGATGCCATCGCAGAGCTCTACCGCATCGGGGTTGATGGCGGGATCGCTGTCGTCGCAATCGCCCGTGAGCAGCACGGTTCCTGGTGGCTGCACGCAGGAGAGCACGGCCGACTCCTCCGTGCCGTAGCCATCGCCATCGGCATCAATGAACCAGAAGCCTGCGCCGTTCTCGTCGATCAGGCCGTTGCAGTTGTTGTCGATCCCATCGCCTCCCAGACAGAGGTCGGGAACGTTCGGATGGATATCCGGGTCACTATCGTCGCAATCGCCGACCTGCTGCGTGAATGACCCGCCGGGCGGCGTGCAGAAGACTTGCCCGGTGCTCGCATCGCCCCAGCCGTCACCGTCGTTATCCAGGTACCAGGTGAAGTCTTCGTCGACCAGTCCATCGCAGTCGTTGTCGATGCCGTCGCACGCTTCCACCACTGGTCCGATGGCGCCTTGGAAGCCATCGGTGACGGTGAAGGGGAGGTAGTCCGCGCCACCGGGTCCGATCGCTTCGATGACGGCGTCCTCGAACAGCGGCACATCGCTGCCGGTCACGGTCACGCTCGCGCACACGGGTGCGGTGCAGAACGTGAAGGTCGCCACGGATTGCTGGAAGAGCGGGTCGAACGCGATCGGCAAGGGGCCGTCATGCAGCACGCTTCCTCCGGCATCGATCGTCACGTTCACCGTCCCGGTCGCTTCGGCATCCTCCGGCGCGATGATCACACGGACACGGGTCTGCGTGCAGCAGCTGCCATCGTCGCAGTTGGCGCCTGGCGTGTAGTTGGCCGCGGTGGAATTGGTGCAGCCGGCCACGACGGTCCCGCGTGTGAAGGCCACTTCGCCATCGGTTGTGCTGCCCGAAGCGATCACGCCGCCGCCATCCTCCATCACGGTATAGCTGCCGCTCAATGGGTCACCGTTGCCATCGAGGTAGGTGGCGGTGAAGCAGCCGTTCGTGATGCAAGCTTCGAGCACGGCGCCAGTGCCGCTGGCGATGGTTGTTCCGAACCCGTTCACGAGCGTGGCCTGCGCCACGGTGCCCGCGTCGGGCGTGAAGGAGATCGCATGCGCGACGCAGTTGAGCTGGCAGCCGCTGGTCAGCAACTGGTAGGCCTGGTGCACGTTCAGTTTGCCGCCGGTGATGCACTTGCTGCTCGCGCCGGGCACAGGTGTGGTGCTGTTGATGAGCGCGTCCCTCACGGCGATCGAGGTGGTCACCGGACTGCTCATCACGAACTCGGCGAAGTCGATGCAGGGGTTGCTGTAGAGCAGCGCGATGGCACCCGCGGTGTTGGGTATGGCGAAGGAGTTGCCGCTCTCGAAGACCGTTCCGCCGGGCACGGTCGTGCGGATGCCGACGCCGGGTGCGAGGAACTGAACGGTCTCATCACCGAAGGCGAAGGGCATCTCGCCTGATGGCCCATAGCTCGTCACCACGATGTTGTTCGGATTCCCACAGGTTGCAGGCCAATCCGGCACCACGTCGATATCGGTGAGGCTGTTCGGGCCCGCCGTCACCACCAGCACGCCTGCGCTACCGAGCGCATCGAACATCGGGTCGCCGAAGCCGCAATCCACGCCCTCAACGCCCCACGAGACGGTGAGCGCCACGATGAGGCGGCCGCTCGCGCCTCCGCTCTGGTTGAAGGCCGTGCGCAGGTTGAGGCAGAACTGGAACTGCTGGAGCGCATCGCTGAGCGTGTTGGTGTTCGCAGGGCATACGAGGTCCACGTCCCAGTTCACGCCGCTCACATCGGTGCCGTTGTTGCCCACGGCGCCCACCACGCCGGCAACCGCGGTGCCGTGCGCATCGCTGGCTCCGCCATCGAACACGATGTTGTCCACGAGATCGGGGTGCTGGCCGTCCACGCCGGTATCGATGATGCCCACCGCGATGCGATGACCATTGGCCAGCGCCCCGCCGGTGGTGCTGTTCCATACGGGCTCCAGCTGCATGTCGGCCAGGTGCCATTGCAGGTTGTACTCCGGGTCGTTGGGCTGCGCGCGGTACTTCACCGGCCGATCCGGATGCGTGGCCTCGATGCCCGGCACTTGCTTCAAGAGCTCCTGCAGGCGTGCGAGGTCGGCCTGGTCATCGCCCACTTGGAGCAGGTGGTAGCGGCCACGATCGCCCAAGGGCTTCATCGCCACCGCACCGAACGAAGCGGGCAGCGCGCGTGTCACGGCTCGTTGCACTTCCTCGGTGCGCGCATCTTTCGCCAAACGCAGCAGCAGGCGACCCGGGATGGGCGCGGTCTGTTGGGCGAAGGAGGTGAGGGCGAAGAGGAGTGCGAGCAGGGCGGAGAGGATGCGTGCCATGGGTCAGGTAGGCCCGGGTGGATGGGCCTGGCACGAACCTACCGGGGTGGCCGAGGGCGCGCAATGGAACGAAGGTTAGGGGGGGCGGCCTTGACAGGACCGCTTGCGCAGCGTCCGGCGCCTCCGTCACGGCCGGCCAGAAGCGAGCAGGGCCTTCCGAGGTCGGAAGGCCCTGCGCCTGTTCAGGTTCAATGAGCTATTGCCCGCAGTTCTCGTGGTCGCCGCTCAGGATCGCGTCGTATTCCGCTTGGCTGAGGAATTGCGGCGCATAGCTCCCGCCAGCCGCGGCGATGGCGCCTACGTAGGAGCGGAGGTGGTTGCGCGAGCCGCATTGCAGGTTGCTGTACACCATGTCGATGCTCGCGTTGGCCGTGGCATCCATGCGCTCCTGCAGGTCCACGATGTCGAGGTCCTCGATGGTGGCGCCGATGCGCAGCGCGTTCGCCTCGCTCACTGCACCGTCGAGCATGAACTGGTCGTAGAGGTCCTGCAGCGCTGGGTTGGCGAATTGCCCCTCAGGCAGGATGAGGTAGGGGACATTGTTCGCCTGCAGCAGGTCGGCGATGCGGTTCATGTGCGTCTGCTCGCTGTTCTTGATGTTCGCGAACTGGGTCGTGGACCACGCCGCTTCCATGGCGATGTAGGTGTCACGCGCGAGCTTCTCCTCCTCGAGCATGAAGAGCAGGTCGCTCTTCTCATCCTCGGTGAGCGGCACCGACGCGGCCGGTGAGTCGTTCTCCTCTTTCTTGCATGCGCCCAAGGCAGCTGAAAGGATGATGATGCCGAGGGTTCCGAGTTTCAAGGTCTTCCAGGTGTTCATGGCTTGCATGGATTGATGACACCGTGAAGTTCCCCCGCATCCTGCGCGAGAAGCGTGATGCGCATCACCTAAGGCGCGCCCGTGAACGTGTTTACTTTCCGTGATGCGCGGTGCTCCGATCCAACCATCGCCAATCCCTCTGCCCATGAGTCCCGGAGACCGCTCATTCCACGCCATTCACCGCGGGCTTCGGAGCGTGGTCGCGGGTGTTGCGGATCAATCTGGGATGCAAGCGCGCGCGAAGGGCCGCGGTCACCGCCCGAAATAGCGGTTCACCGCTTCGGTGCGGTTCTGCACGTGCAGCTTCTCGTACATGCGGTGGATGTGCTGCTTGATGGTGCCCACCGTGATGCCGAGCTTATCGCTGATCTCCTTGTACAGCAGGCCCTCGGCCAGGAGCGCCAGCACCTGCTGCTCGCGTTCGGTGAGGTGCGCCTCGGCGAGTTGGCGCCCCGCCTGCGGCCGCAGGTGCGCCACCACGCGCCGCGCCACATGCGCGCTCATGGGACTGCCGCCCGCGTGCAGCTCCTTCACCGCGTCGATGATCTGGTCGGGTGTGCTGCTCTTCAGGATGTAGCCGTTGGCGCCGGCCTTCAGCGCCTCGAACACGCGGTGGTCGTCGTCGTGCACGGTGTACATGAGGAATTGCGCGCCGGTGCAGCGCTGGCTCATCTGCCGCACGCAATCGATGCCGCTCGCGCCGGGCAGGTTGATGTCCATGATCATCACATCCGGACAGGCATCGTTCAGCCGCAGCAGCGCATCTTCGGCGGTGCTATGCACGGTGAAGAGCGAGAGGCCCTCCTCGAAGCTGAAGAGCGAGCGGAGGGTCTCGCGGATGATGCCATCATCCTCCACGATGCTCACGCGTATGCCGGTGCTGCTCATGAGCGGCGAAGTTGCTGCGCGGCGGCTTGCGCGCGCATAGAACCTTGGTTAGCATCGCCCAGCGGCATGCGGAAACGGAAGCAGGCACCGCGGCCCGCCGACACGGTTTCCCAGGTACCGCCCAATGCGCCGATGCGCTTGTGCATGTTGCGCAATCCATTGCCCACGCTCTCGTGCGCATGCGCGGGCAGGCCGATGCCATCGTCCTCCAGCTCCATCACCAAAGAGCCGTCGTGCATGCGCATGGCGAACCGCACCGCGCGGGCATTGGCGTGCTTCACCACGTTGTGCAATCCTTCCTTCACCACCAGGAAGAGGTTGCGGCGCTGCTCCGCGCTGAGGGCGATGTCCGGCCATGAGGCAGGCAGCTCGATCGTGGCCGTGAGGCCATGCTCAGCGCAATAGCCGCGCGCGTAGTTGGTGGTGTAGGCGGCCAGGTCGGCGATGCTGCTCTGGTCGGTGTTCATCGTCCAGATGATCTGCCGCATGCTGCCGATGAGCTCGCCCGCCGTGCGCGCCAGGGAGCCGAGCTGCTCGCGCCGCTCGGGGTCACGCTCCACGCGCAGCGCCATCTCGCTGCGCAGCTTCAACGCGCTCAATCCCGCGCCCAGGTCGTCGTGCATGTCGCCGGCGATGCGCATGCGCTCGCTCAGCACGGCCTGCTCGCGCTCGAAGGCTTCGCGTTGCCGACGCAGGCGCGCGCCCAGGTAGAGCCGGAAGCCGAGGATCACCAGCGTGGCAACAACCAGCGCAGCAAGGGCACGGAACCACCAGGTGGCATAGAAGGGCGGAAGCACGGTCACCATGGCCTCGGCGTAGGAGGTGCTCCAATGCACGCCATCGGCGCTGGCCGCTACCTGGATCAGGTGATCGCCACGCGCCAGGTCGAATAGATCGATGCGGGCGTTGGTGCCGATCATGTTCCACGCGGTGTCCGTGGCGGAAAGGCGATACCGGAAGAAGGGCGCGTGAGCTCCGTGCCCCGCTGTGCCGAGCTCGAGGCTGAGCGTCTTGCGCGCTGGGCTCAGCTCCAAGGCCGGCGGCGCGCCCAGGCGTTGCAGGTCATTCACGCGGTAACCCGTGAACAAGGCAAGCGGCGGCACAGGCGCGGATGCGGCGCGCGGGTCATGCACGAGCAAACGACCGCCGATGCCGATCACTAGCCTGCCGTCCGGGAGCACTTCGAGGATGCTGGTGATCGCCTGCGCTGCGAGATCGCCAGGGAGCGCGAAGGGCCGGAACGCCGATGCGGCGGGGGGAAGGCTGGCGATGCCCTGCGTGGTGGCGGCCCACAGGGTGCCGTCGGGCGCGAAGCGCATGGACAGGATGCGCGTTCCGGGCAGACCTTGTTTGCGCGTGAAGTAGCGCGCGCTCCCATCGCGCGGGTCATGCACCACGATGCCTTGCTCATGCGTGCCGCACCAGATTCGGCCTTGCTCATCCTCTGCGAGGCAGCGCACCACACCGCCGAGGTTCGCGCCGCGTGCATCGGTGATCGCGCCGAAGCGACCTGCCACCGCGCAGGCGAGCCCTCCTCCGTTGTTCAATCCCACCCACGGCCTGCCGTTGCGGTCGGTCAGTGCGCACAGGATCATGCGCCCCGGCAAGCGGCCCCAAGGGCCCTCCGTGGTATCGACGCGCTCGCAGGGGCCGTTCGCGCCGCAGCGCCAGAGGCCCGAGCGCCAGGTGCCGAGCCACAGCGCATCATCATCGCGCCAGGCGGTGGTGAAGAAGCGTTCGTCCAGGCGCGGGAGGCGGGCCGCTAGGGTGGTGTTCGCCACGAACCGGCCCGTTGCCGGATTGAACTCAGCCAGGCCACGCCCGGTGCAAACGAGGTAGTCGCCATGACCCATCGCGAGGAACGCGTGGATGGAATTGGCCTGCTCCAGCGCGCCCTTCGGCTCATCGGCGATGCGCAGCAGGTACGAGCGCAGCGCTCCTGTTCGTCGGTCGAGCACATGGATGCCGCCGCCGTGCGTGCCGATGAGCAGTGTGTCGGTGCCGATGGCCAGGAGCGAGCTGATGGTCCGTGGTGACAGATCCACGGGCAGCGGGGTGGTGGCCTGGGCACCCTCGCGCACGAGTGCGATGCCCGCATCGGTCGCGAACCAGCGCTCGCCCGCACGCGTGATCAGCACATCGGCCACGTTGCTTGATGCGATGCTGCCCGGCCGTTCCGCATCGGCGCGCTGTTCCATCCAAGGTGCCGTGCCAGCGCGCTGAAAGAGACGGTGTGTCCACGTGCTGAGCCAATGGCGTCCTTCCTGGTCGAAGGCCTGGCAGCGCAGGGTGAAGAGGTTCGCGCCCGCCTCGAGGTCGGCTTGCGCGTGCAGCGTCCGCCGTTCAAGGTCGAAGGCGAAGAGCGTGTACGGCTTGTTGCGCAGGAACCAGAGCGAATCGCCGCGCACCACCGGTGCATCCGTCGCCGATCGGTCGTTCCATGGGACGGCGGTGCTGTTGCGATGGTCGGTCCAGCGGTCGGTGCGCGCATCCCACGAGGCCAGGCCCTGTCGCGTGCCGGCCCACAGCGTCTGGCGTCGCGCATCCCAGCACAGCGCATGACCTGCCTCGATGAAGCCGGCCGGACCGTTGCCGGGTGCGAGTCCTTGTGCCGTTCGGAAACGCCCATCGGCGATCGCATAGCGGTAGAGTCCTGCTTCCGTGACGATCCACAGCAGGCTGTCGCCCACGGCCACGAGCTGCCGCATGCGGTTCGCTTGATGGACCATGGCGCCCGATGCCACGATGCGCGAATTGCGGAAGGTTCCGCTGCGCGGGTCGAAGCGCGCGAGCCCGCTCATGGTGGCGCACCACAGGGTGCCATTATCGTCCTGCGCCAAGGCGTTCACCTGGTCGTGCGCCAAGCTGGTGCTGTCGCCGTGGTCGTGGTGGAAAACACGGATGCGCGTTCCCTCCAGCCGTGCCAGTCCATCGCCGGTGCCTGCCCAGATATGGCCGTCACGGTCCTCCAGCAAGGCGAGCACTTCGCGATTCGGAAGACCATCGCTGTCCGTGATGTGCTCGAAGAAGAAGGGCTGGGCATGCAGCGCATGCACGCTTAGCAGCAGACCCATCGCGCTCCACGCCCGCTTCATGCCGGGAAAGTAGGGAAGGGCGCTTATCCGCATCCGGCCTCTGTGTGCTCGGGCTGTTGCGGGGGAGTCGTTGCATCAGATGCGATCAACG
Source organism: Flavobacteriales bacterium (assembly GCA_020635725.1). GTDB lineage: Bacteria > Bacteroidota > Bacteroidia > Flavobacteriales_F > PHOS-HE28 > PHOS-HE28. The sequence goes on along the minus strand of JACJZF010000008.1, from coordinate 3,797 downwards.
GTATGCACGGCTGTGCTCGCCTTGAGCGGAGTGGGGTGCGTGCAGCTTCAGGCAGACGGTCGCGCGATGGCGTCAGGTATGAAGCTTGCCTGTTCGTTGGGGTGAACTACTCCAACGACCCCCACTCACCTACGCGTCAACGCCGGCTCTCCTGGACCGCGCTCGCCATCCTCCTCTTCTTGATCGCCGCCGCCTCGTATTGGGTGCTGAGCGGTCGGGAGGACAACGAGCGCGCGCCGGCTCCGACACCAATCTATGAGGATGTGCACGAGATAGCGCCCTGAACAGCGCTTACGGGCAGGGTCGCTGCACCGGCTTGCCTTCCACCCACCGATGACCGCGCTCCACGTAACGCAGGCTGTCACGGTATTCCGGGCTGATGGTGTCCAGCGCGCGGGTATGCGAGCACTGATCCGTTTCCAAGGCGCCCTCATCGGTATGGGCGAACACCATGTACCGCTGCCCCATGATGAAACGGTAGGCGCAGTTGTCGCGGTGCGTGGCGGTGCGGATGACCACGTCCTTCGGCGCATCACCCTTCAGCACGCGGTCCACGGTGAAGCGCACCTGTACGTAGCGGAGCACGTCGCGGCCATCGGGCGGGATATCGGCGTGCGCGAAGGTGGTGTCGGCAGCATAGGGCACGCCCTCGAAGACGAGTGCTGCCGCGCACCACTCGTCATCCACGCGCACCGTGGGGCAATCGCAACCCGAGAGCGAGGGCTCGAGCTGGGCCATCGCCGTGGTGTGCAAGGTTGTGATGAGCATGACGCACCAGCAGAAGGAGAGCTTGCGTCGGATGGAGGAGGTAGTGAACGAGCGCATGCGCGAAGGCCGCAAGAAGCGCGCCTGCTCGCGATCACTTCGCCCGATCATCGCGCACGGGTTCCGGGATCACCAGCCCGGCGTCCAGATGCCCGGCGTTCAATTCCTCCCAGCGCTCGAATTGCACCGGCGTCAGGATGGCCTGCACCTCGGCGCGGCGCCGTTGCCAAAGGTCCCGATATGCGGTGTTCGTGGGGTCGATTGTGCCCACCTGACGCAGCTCATCGGCGTAGCGTTCGTTCATGTCCTCGATGCGCGCGGCCTGTGAGCGATCCAGCAGGATGTAAGCGAAGGCCGTGTCGGGCACCGCCATGTACCCGTCTGGCCGGGTGCTCGGATTGCCGGCCATCGGCGCGCTGCCTTGCGGCCGTGTGGCGCGCTCCGGGTGGTTCAAGCGGCTGTTCTTCGAGTCGGTTCCGGAATTGATCGTAGGCGCGCGCTCCTGGCACAGGGCGGGTGCGGCGAGCAGTGAGCAGAGCAGGAGTGGGAGATAACGGTTCATGCGGAAGGGGTCGCAAAGCACCTGCCAGCGCTTGGCGCGGATGTGGCGGTCTGTGCGCATCAATACCCTTGACCATGAAAGACCAACAGACCAACGCGCTCTTGCAGCATCTCATCAAATGCATCACCGCCTGCGAGCATTGCGCGGACCGCTGCCTCAACGAGAAGGACCCCGCGATGATGGCCGACTGCATCCGCCTCGACCGCGATTGCGCCGACATCTGCACGCTCACCGCGCGCTATCTCGCACGCGATTCCGCGCACAAGCAAGCGGCGCTCCGCCTGTGCATCGCCATCTGCCAGGCCTGCGAGGAGGAATGCGCCAAGCACCAGCACGACCACTGCCAACGCTGCGCGGAGGTGTGCCGCCAATGCCGCAAGGCGTGCGCGGACCATCTTGCCTGAACACGAGCACCGCGTGGTCAGCTCTCCAGCAGCAACCAGGTCCACAGGAACCAACCTAGCGCGCCGATGCCGGCGATCATGATCAGGTAGATCACCCAGCTGATGCTGTACTTCCGTTCCGGCTTCCGTTCCGGCTTCCGTTCTGATTCATGCATGTTCTCTGGTCTGCAAGCATGGTGCCTGGGGGTTAGTTGTCAGTTTTCAGTTGTCAGGCTGGGGGGGATGGGAGGTGGTTGTCAGGTGTCAGGAGCGGGCGAGATGATTGGTTATCCGTTTTGTGACGGAGCTGTTCAAGACTGCTCACATCCCTGACGCATCCCTTCCGCATCACCTCTCGCACTTGACTGCTTCCGCCCCGCACGATTACCCCTGACAACTGACAACAAGCAACTGACAACTCCCAACTCTCAACTCCTCAAGCCCCCAACTCTCAACCCCTCAACCCGCCACCGGCGCCTCGCCCAACCACTTCTTCAGCCCATCGAGCATGGCCTGCCAGTTCTTCTCCGAGTCGGCGCGGGCCTCTTCGGTGGCATTGTTCGTCTGCGTGAGTCGCAGGTGCGTGACGCCACCCACTTCTTTGAGCTCGATGGTGACCACGTGCTCCAAAGAATCACCGCCGCTGCCGTGCGTGTAGCGCAGCAGCTCGGGGGGCTTCGCGGCCAGCACCTTGCCGGTGTCGCGGAAAGACTTGCCCTTGAACTCGCCTTCCCACGTGATGGGGCTGCCCTCGGTCCAGTCGCTGGTCACCTGCGCGCCCATCATGTAATGGGCGAGGTCGTCGGCATCGGTGAGCGCGTGCCAGACGCGTTCGATGGGGAAGTGCAGCACGGTGTGCGCAACGGCGGGGTGGTCCTGGGCCATGATGAATGCGGTGTTGGTAGGAGAGGGGGTGAGCGTGTCGTTGCGGTCTATTGACGGTCGTGATGATGCAGTCCCTCCAGCACACCTTTCATCATGACGATGCAGGCAGCGGCGGTGAGCAGCACGAAGAGCGCCTGCATGGGATAGGTGATGCCGGCAGCCACGCCCGCCGTGAGCAGGCCTGCAGCACAGAGCAGGAGGATGTACACGTATTTCATGGGTCGTGCTTTGGCTGTTGGGTAGGCAACGCCGTGCCGCACGTCTGCACGCACGCCTGCGCGATCCGCATGGGGAATGCGTTCCGTGATCTGCGGAAGCGGATACCCGACAGCCGCCGCGCATCAGCGAGCCGTGGCATGCGCGTGAAGGAAGTGATGCAAGCTTCTCGTTATCGAAGTGAAACGCACGAATCCCTTGTGCGACAAGGAATGCAGCCATGCCGGCCGATGGGGGTGCACCGCTGCTCGCGTTGATCAATCGCTGTTGAAGCCGCGCCGCGCATCGGCCTGGTACCGTGCTTGCATCTAACCGGGCATTAACCTGTAAACCTCCATATCATGACTACCAAGAGCACCTACATCGCAATCGCCACGGCAGCCGCCGTGGGCGCCGCCGCCGCCCTCCTCCTCGCACCCGCCAGCGGCAAGGAGACCCGCAGCAAGCTGATGAAGCAAGGCAAGAAATTGCGCAGCGAACTCGGCGACCTGGTGAACAAGGGCCGCGACCTGGCCGACACCGCCAAGACGGCCGCCCGCAACGGCGCCGCCCATGCCGCCAGCAAGGTGTAAGCCCATCACCGCAACGCAGAGGCCCCGAGCAATCGGGGCTTTTCGCGTTCGATGGATGCTGCTCAGCAGCAACCATGCAAGGCCCTTTATGATCCGCGCGCCATCACTTGCGTGAGTTCACACTTGCGCGAGAGGAGCTGAGAAGTGAATTCGCTGGGGAATCCAAACACGCGCTGGGTCCTCACACCGCTTTTCGGGGCACACGCTCCACGCTGGATGCGCCGCCTTCCGCACAGCGGGCATGCACAACGGCGCATTCCCGAACTCGGCGTACGATCTGCGCCGCTTCCAACCAAAACACCATCATGCGCACCATCTCATTTTATCGTTCAGCCGCCGCGCTGGCCTTCACCGTCCTCTTGGGCGGCATGCTCTCCGCACAGGACACCCGGACGCCGCAATCGACCACGCACC
>JACJZF010000007.1 GCA_020635725.1 Flavobacteriales bacterium | reverse complement strand
GTTACTGCAAGTTTCTACATGCTGCTGACTGGCAGGCGGTTATGATTGAGCCCTGTTGATAACACCCGATCCATCTAAGGGCCATTGTCAACAATCGACTTGTACATCTTGCAAATGTTCTAACGATAGTGCCGTAGTCGCCGGAAGCACGGCAGCCCGAGTGTAAGCTTCCCCGAAGTTCGGCGATTGATTGCTGGAGGTGAACGCCCCCTGGCCCCGCAGCGCCAGGGGTCGCTTGGGCCGGCCAGGGGCTACATTCATTCGTTCGTAGCCATCAGAAAGAGCAAGTTCACCGAACACCAGATCGTCTCGATCCTCAAGCAACCTGAGGACGGGGTGAAGGTGGCCGACCTGTGCCGGGAGCACGGGGTCTACAACGCGACCTTCTACCAATTGAAGGCGAAGTATTGTAAGCTATCCTGAACAGGTGCGCGAGAAAGCCGATGAGTGAATCAACGACAAAAGAAATCACCGACCTCACAAAGCACTCGGCTACCGTCCGCCGGTGTCCCTCCAACCTTAATACAATGCCCCTGGAGCCTCTAGTAATGATTGGCACGAAATCACGGAAGCCTACAAGCCTTCCTTGACGCGTCGCAGAACATCCGCCACAGGTCGCAGAAGCCCACAGGGCTAATACACGACACACTAAAAGACCGTGAGTAAGGAAACTATCAATGCAACAGCGATACTCGATTGCTTTGACGCAATCAGGAGAAGAATGCCAGTAATGAGCGACACTCTGATATATCGCCACAGTCGTTGGAGCAGAGGATACTTCTTCGATGTGTTGATTGTGATATACGAAACATTGTAGTTCAGAATCTGGGCTCTATCAAATAGCATTCTCTCCCCGTCCACAGCCATAATGTGGGCCATACTATGACCGTGTCGATCATAATCATCTCGCTTGATGCGGAAAACGTCTCTCAGTATGAGACTGTCAAGACCAGCCTCACTATTCAATCGGTAATGATCCAAGAGTCCTGTGTAGAGGTAACTCACACCGGACAGATCCACAAGCAAGTCCACGAGGACAGCATCCTTCTTCGCCTCGCGCAGTGTGTAGCCTCTCGGCGAAAATTCCTTGATCTCACCTGTAAGTAGGTAGTGCCAGGTATTGGGGAATCGAAACACCGGCATGAGCCGGTCAAGCTTGAAATATCGTATGGTTTTCTGCAGCGTATACCCAATCCAAAGAGCCCATGTGTTCGTGAAAATCCAGTAGTGGATCAGAGCACTCTTTCTCTCCCGGCAATGGTCTTCAACTCCGGCATAGTTGCCGTTTGCGACACAATCCAGTAGTTCATGCGTTACCAAATTCTCATAGGCTGGAATCAAGGTCGTGAAGAACAGGTGCATCAGTAGGCTCGCAAAAATCACCACAGCGAATTCTTGCATTGAACGGCTTGCGAAGTACCGACGGGAGAACTGACCACTGAAGTAGGCCTCACGGGCAAGTATCCCTGGGGTCAGGAATAGAATGACTACAACTGCGGCAAATCCGATATTCATGTGCGCACTCGCCTAATTGCCGACAAATTCGGCAATTAATGCGACATCGCTACGGTACTTATATCCTAATCAGAGGATTCCCAACTTGGACCTAATGTCTCGAATGAGCTGTCGTAGCTCATCAGCTAACGTCGGAACCGGCTGACGGTAATCACTCATCTCAACGAGCTTCAAATCACCTTCCAAGTCAACTTCAATGTGACGGCGCTTTTGACCGCTTTCTACGACGGAACTACGCTGCTCAATAATTGCTCGGACAATTGACTTTTTCCCGTTGTCGAGGTACTCGCTCAACTGAGGGTTCAGTGGGGTATCCATGGCTTCTTACCGGTAAAAGGTACGAAATGGGGGCGTGAAAGTAAACTTTTCAACGACTAATCGTTGAGATAGTTCCACTATCCAAAGACTTGGACAGGGCATGCAACGGGCCAAAGCGGCCACCATTGCCAACCAATTTCCGACGCAGGAGCAAATGTACTCGGGCGTTTTGAGGCCCTGGATAGCTCATGAGCCATCTATTGAACAAGGGAATGTTGTCAAGTGTGGATACATAAGCATCTGATAACGCAACGATTAGCTGCGTGTCGTATTGCGTCGGTGTTTACAACCTCCTGAAGTCACCAGACGAAAAGGCTGCTCCAGATTGCCGTCGCGTCAACCACTGAGGTGCACCTTCCCTGCGCGGGGGGCATCCCTCCCCATCAAAACCCTGGGGGGAAGATTTGTCTTGAGGTGAGTCTTGCTCTCCAGTCCATGACAGATTGTCTAACGAGGATCTCGGCCAACGGCTACTGAGTTGGACTCTTTGAAGTTGGAGGAGCCACTGTAGACTTCCCGAAGTTCGGCCACCGATTCTCGGAAGGAATCGCATTTGGCCCCGTGGGGACTTGGACCGCCCTGATTAGGCGTCCAAAATCAGGGACGCACATGGGACGCACGTTCGTCTCTCAAAGGTGGCCAAAAGCTCCATTCGTCATGCCATCGGCGGACGAACTGCGCGAGTAAGTGCCTTAAGGGCAAAGAAAGTGCGTAGAAAAGGGGGGCTTTTCCTAAAGGCTTCCCAAGCTGAGGGTCGCGGGTTCGAATCCCGTTTCCCGCTCATGAGAGGCGCCACACGGCGCCTCTCGTCTTTCAACCGTTCACAGCGGGTGGTTGATCCGCTTGCCGCACCGCGCACGGCCGTGTGGGTATCGGCATGCTACGTTCGGCCCGATGAGCAGGACGCGCAAGGCGAAGAAGGTGTTCAGGGTGGCGGAGCTCTTCGCAGGCGTTGGCGGGTTCCGTCTCGGATTGACCGCCGCCAGTGATGCACGCCTCGCTTATGAGGTGGTGTTCAGCAACCAGCATGAGCCTGGCAAGCGCAAACAGGTGGCTTCTGAGATCTATGCCGCGCGCTTCGGCACCACGGGCCACTCCGACCACGACATCGCCACGGTGCCCACGGCCGACATACCCGACCATGATCTGCTCGTGGGAGGCTTCCCCTGCCAGGACTACTCCGTAGCGAGCACCCTGCGCAACGCGAAGGGCCTGGTGGGCAAGAAGGGCGTGCTCTGGTGGCAGATCCACCGCATCCTGCATGAGAAGCGGCGCAAGCCCGCCCATCTGCTGCTCGAGAACGTGGATCGGTTGCTTGGCTCACCAGCAGGTCAACGCGGACGCGACTTCGCCGTGATGCTGCGCTCCCTGGACCAACTAGGCTATGCGGTGGAATGGCGGGTGGTGAATGCCGCCGACTATGGCATGCCGCAGCGACGGCGACGGGTCTTCATAGCGGGCCATCTGAAAGGCACTGCCGCATATCAAGCCATCCGCGCGGAAACGCCGCAGCATTGGTTCACGCGGAGCAGTCCTTTGGCGCAGGCCCTCCCCTGCCGCGCGGCCGAGCCGGAAGCACGGGCCTTCTCCATCGCGCTCGATCTCGATCAGCTCACGAAGCGTTTCGGCAAGGGTGAGACGAAGAGCCCGTTCGCTAATGCCGGTGTCATGATCGACGGTACGGTCTTCACCCAACGCGTGGACCCGGTGACCGAAGAGCCCCGGACCTTGGGCAGCGTGCTTCTGCCCAATTCAGCGGTAGCCCCGCCCTTCTTCATCGCCAACGCCGATCTGCCGAAATGGCGTTACCTGAAGGGCGCCAAGCAGGAGCGCCGGTCCGCCTCCAACGGTCACCAATATGCGTATGCCGAAGGCGCCATGGCCTTCCCCGATGCACTGGACCGGCCATCGCGCACGATCATTACCGGTGAGGGCGGGAAAGGGCCTTCACGTTTCAAGCATGTGGTGCGCACCGGTGGTCGCTACCGCAGGCTCACGCCGATAGAGCTGGAGCGGCTGAATATGTTCCCCGATGACCACACCGCCGGGGCGAGCGATGCGTGGCGCGCCTTCTTTATGGGCAACGCGCTGGTGGTGGGCGTGGTTGAGCGCATCGGCCGCGCACTGCTGGCCAGCATGACCGAGGACCCCGTGTAAGGCGAGGGTACCTTGCGCGACCAACGGGCATGAGCAACGGAACGTGGATCCCCATGCGGGCACCGTGGAAAACGCCGATGATCCTGGCAGCCGCGCTGCCTTTGTTGATCGCTTGCACCGCCGCGAAGAGCCCCGACCAACCAACCGCATTCAACGATATGGAACCTGCCACCGGCACGAAGACCGATACGATAACCCTGGGCGCCGGCTGTTTCTGGTGCGTCGAAGCCGTGTTCAGCGAATTGCGTGGCGTGCTCTCCGTGACCAGCGGTTACATGGGCGGCCACGTGAAGAACCCCAGCTACAAAGAGGTGTGCACAGGTAGCACCGGACATGCCGAGGTGGCGCAGTTGGTGTACGACCCCGCCGTGGTGAGCATCGACGAGATCCTGGAGGTGTTCTGGCAAACGCACGACCCTACGACGCTGAACCGGCAAGGCGCGGATGTGGGCACGCAATACCGCTCGGCCATCTTCTACCATACCGATGAGCAACGGCGCATAGCCGAGGCGTACAAGCAGAAGCTCGATGCCAGTGGCGCGTTCCCCGCTCCGCTGGTCACGGAGATCACCGCGGCCGGCCCGTTCTACAAGGCGGAAGACTACCACCAGGACTACTATGCGCAGAACGGCTCTCAGGGCTATTGCCAGATGGTGATCCGACCGAAGCTGGAGAAATTCCGGAAGGTGTTCGCCGACAAGCTGAAGCCGTAACGAGCGTGATGCGGGTCACCGCCCGGGAACGCATGTGCGCCTAGCTTCGCGCCATGGCTGAGCACAGCAAGGCGTACAGCATCTTCCGGTACAAATGCCCGCATTGCCATGAGGGCGAGTTCTTCGTGGACAGGAATCCCTACCACCTGAGTACCGTTGGCGATGTGCTGGAGCGCTGCCCGGTGTGCGAGCGACGCTATACCCCTGAGCCCGGTTTCTATTACGGCGGCATGTACGTGGCCTATGCCTTGGCAGTGGCCACCTGCACCACCATCTACGTGGCCACCATCGTGCTCTGGCCCTCGGCTTCCACGGGTGCCACCACGGCGCTTGTCCTCGGTGGATTGATCATGGCGGCCCCTTGGCTCTATGCCATCTCGAAGACGCTTTGGGCCAACATCTTCATGGGCTACAAAGGCGTGGCGCCGACCGAGAAGGAACGCTTGCAGGCCCTAGAACGCGCCGCACAGCGTGAGCCGGTCATTCGGTCATGATCATCTCCGGGCTCTCCGGCCCCGCATCCATGTAATCGTTGATCAGGAAGACCACCTGATCCGGCACTTTGTCGGAGTGCGCGCCCACATCGCTGTATTCGGTGGTCTCACCGATGATGTCCATGATGCGGTCCGAGGGCAGGCGCTCGCTCAAAGGCGGCCCCATCGGCGTCTCGCGGTTCTGCCATTCCACCATCACCAGGTAGCGCGGATACCGCAGCCCGGCACGCATCTGCTGGAAGAAGGAACGCTTGTTGGCGATGCCAACGAAGCGGTGCACGATCAGCGCCATGTCCGCTTCCTCGCTGCGGATGCCGGGATCGCCGATGGGCACCGTGCGCACTTGAAGCCGCGCATCGGGCAGGCCCCGCCGCTGCTTCTCCGCATTGATGGCCTCGGCCTTCGCCGGCTCGTTCACCACGGCGATCACGTTGGCACCCGCCTCAACGAGCTTGAAGGCGAAGTAGCCATCATCCGCGAAGAGATCGGCGATGGTGATGCCGCGTATCTCGCCCATGAGCCCGATGATGACCTCGGGCTTCTGCCAGCGGTCGCGGTCGCTGCTCGTGCTGCTCTGACCAGCCTGCTGACCGGTCTCCTGGCCCGATGCCGGTGCTGGAGCGGAGGCCGTACCGGATGCGCCCGTGTTTGAGTCGTGCCCGCAAGCGCTGAAGAGCAGGGGGATCAGGAACGATGCGGCAATGGTGAGTCTCATGGGGCCGAAAATAAGCGGCTGCGGGCGCGGAGGGATGAACACCGGTACCTTCGCGGCCCTCATGTCCGCGCCCCGCACGGCAGCTTTCCATACGCTCGGCTGCAAGCTCAACTTCGCTGAGACCAGCACCCTGGCCCGCTCCCTCGAGGAGGCCGGCTACGCGCGCGTGCGGGTCGAGGAGCGGCCCGATGTATTCGTGCTCAACACCTGCAGCGTCACGGAGAACGCCGACAAGGAATGCCGCCAATGGGTGCGACGCTTCCAGCGCATAAACCCCGCCGCGTTCGTAGCGGTGGTGGGCTGCTACGCGCAGCTCAAGCCCACCGAGATCGCCGCCATCCCGGGCGTTGACCTGGTGCTGGGGGCGAACGAGAAATTCGACCTGGCCGGACACATCGCCGCGCGCGAGAGCAACCGGAATGGCGGAGAGGCGGTGTTCGGGGCGATCAAGGAAGTGCGCGCATTCGTGCCCTCTTTCAACGGGAACGACCGCACGCGCACCTTCCTGAAGGTGCAGGACGGCTGCGACTATTTCTGCTCCTTCTGCACCATACCCCTGGCGCGTGGGCGCAGCCGCAGCGGCACCATCGCGGAGACGGTGGACCTGGTGCGCGGCATCGCCGAGACCGGCGTGAAGGAGATCGTGCTCACCGGGGTGAACACCGGCGATTTCGGACGCGCCCATGGCGAGGACTTCCTCGGCCTTCTGCGCGCACTGGAGCACGTTGAAGGCATCGAACGGTTCCGGATCAGCAGCATCGAGCCCAATCTGTGCGGTGATGCGGTGATCGACTTCGTCGCGGGCAGCGCGCGCTTCATGCCGCACTTCCACATGCCCTTGCAGAGCGGCAGCGATATGATCCTGCAGCGCATGCGCCGCCGATACGATACGGCGCTGTATGCCGAACGGGTGCAGCGCATCAAGTCGCGGATGCCGCATGCGTGCATCGGCGCGGACGTGATCACGGGAACGCCCGGCGAGACGGATGCGGAGTTCGGGCGCACGCACGCATTCCTACGATCCATCGATGTGGATTACCTGCACGTCTTCACCTACAGTGAGCGGGCCAACACCACGGCCGTGCGGATGGACGATACCGTGCCCATGGAACAACGACGCGAGCGCACCAAGCAGCTCCGCATACTCGGGAGCAAATTGCAGCGCGCGCACTATGAGCGCCATGTCGGTTCCCTGAGGCCGGTGCTCCTGGAAGCGGAGGAGACCGATGGACGCCTGCTGGGCTACTCCGACAACTACGTGCGCGTGTCGCTGCCGTTCGATCCCGCGCTCGTGAACACGGTCGCATGGGTTCGGCTCAACCGCATCGATGCGGATGGCCATGCGGAAGGATCCTTGGAAGTAGCCCTTGATAAGCCTTTGGCCCGTACGCCTGCACCTGCCGCCTGACCCATGTACCCCACCATCTACCATGCACTGCTGGACCTCACGGGAATCGACATTCCGATCCTGCGGGTCCTGAACAGCTTCGGGTTCTTCGTGGCATTGGCCTTCATCCTGGCGAGCTGGACCTTGGGCCGTGAGCTGCGCCGCATGGAAAGCCTTGGCCTGCTTGGCGTAACCGTGCGCCGCACCGTCGTTGGCGAGGCGGCCAAGCCCGTGGAATTGATCGGCCAGGCGATTCTCGGCTTCGTTCTCGGCTGGAAGGGATTCTACCTGGTCACGCACAGCCGTGAGGCACTGGCCAGCCCGCCCGCGTTCTTACTGAGCGGGAAAGGCGACGTAATCGCAGGCCTGGCCGTGGCTGCGCTCTTCATCTGGTTGCGTTGGCGTGCCAAGGAGAAAGCGAAGCTGGAGCAGCCGCGCACAGAGGAAGTGAAGGTGGCCGCGCATGAGCACGCCGGCAACATCACCATCACGGCCGGTATCTGGGGATTGATCGGTGCCAAGCTCTTCCATTGGCTGGAGAATCCGGATGAGTTCGTGGCCTTCTTCACCGCTCCGGACAGCGCGGATATCATCACGGGGCTCACCATGTACGGCGGCTTGATCGTGGCGGGATTCATGGTGATCCGCTACTTCCGACGCAACGGGATCCCTGCCCTGCTGGGTGCCGATGCCGCCGCGCCAGGTGTCATGCTCGCTTATGCTGTGGGCCGCATTGGCTGCCAGGTGAGCGGCGATGGTGATTGGGGCGTCGTGAACACGAGCCCGGCGCCTCGCTGGATGCCCGATTGGCTCTGGAGCTATGACTATCCGAACAATGTGAACGGCATCGGCATGCCGCTGCTCGATGGGCGCCCCTGCTTCGAGGGCTATTGCACGGTATTACCGGAACCCGTCTTCCCCACCCCGTTGTATGAGACCATCGCGTGCCTGCTGCTCTTCGGCGTGCTGTGGGCACTGCGCAAGAGGCTGAGGCCCGCAGGCTCCATCTTCTTCCTCTTCCTCTTCCTCAATGGGCTGGAGCGCTTCTTCATCGAGAAGATCCGCGTGAACGTGCACGTGATCGGCAACATCACGCAGGCCGAGATCATCGCCACCCTGCTCATGATCGCTGGCGTGGCCGGCATGCTCTGGCTCCGCCGCAAGCAATCCCCGAACCATGGACCTCAAGAAGCTCACTGAACAGGTCACCGCGCTGAGCGTGGACACCGCCTCCTTCATTCGCAGCGAGGCCGGCAAGCTCACTGAAGCGCGTGTGAGCGCGAAGAGCGCCAATAACCTGGTGACGCATGTGGACCATGTGAGCGAGGATCGCCTGGTGGAAGGGCTCGAGCGCCTGCTGCCGGAAGCGGGCTTCATCGCCGAAGAAGGCAGCGGCGAACAGCGTGAGCGCCTCAACTGGGTGATCGACCCGCTGGATGGCACCACCAATTTCGTCCACGGCGTGCCCTGCTACTGCATCAGCATCGCGCTGCTCGAAGGCACAACGCCACTGCTCGGGGTGGTGCATGAGGTGAACCGCGATGAGCGCTTCACGGCTTGGAGCGGCGGCGGCGCCTACCTCAACGGACTTCCCATCCGCGTGAGCCAGCGCGCGCACCTGCAGGAGAGCCTCCTGGCCACCGGCTTCCCCTACGACGACTTCGGCTATGAGGCCGAGTACATGGACCTGCTGCGCGAGCTCATGCACCGCACGCGCGGCATCCGTCGGCTGGGAAGCGCGGCAGCGGATCTGGCCTATGTGGCCTGCGGGCGCTTCGAGGCCTTCTACGAATACGGCCTCAACAGCTGGGACGTGGCCGCCGGCGTGCTTCTGGTGCGCGAGGCCGGTGGCAAGGTGAGCGGTTTCCGCCCGACCAAGGACCCCGTGTTCGATGAGGAGATCGTAGCCAGCAACAGCGCCATCCACGATGAGCTGCTCGAGGTGATCGAGCGCAATTGGCAGCGGCAGGATTGATGCTCTGCAGCATGCGTAGCGTGTTCGTCTCTCTGGCCCTGTTGATGCTAGCCACAGGCGCAGCGCAGGATGGGGAGGTTCGGAACCCCGGCCCATCCACCATAGGGTTCATCACGCTTGGGGTATTGCAGGGCGGCGGGTCGCTTGTCGGAGCGGACTTCGAGGGTGTCATCGCCCGGCGCTTCGGAGTACAGGGAGGAATAGGGATCTTCGGTTTCGGCGGAGGCTTGAATGTGCATCTCGGACCAGACGGCCGAAGCTCATTCATCTCGCTCCAGTACTGGCATCAAGGCTGGGAGCGGAACTACACCCAGAGTCTCGCAGGCCCCAACTTCGTTTATCGCTCCAGGAAATGGTTCACCTGCCAGCTGGGTTTGGGATCGGCCATCGATAAAGGCCCAGCCTGGCCAAAGGACACGGAACAGCCAGGAATTCAGCTCATGTATGCCATTGGAGCCTATTTCCCCTGGTAATGGCCGTTGGTCGAACTCACCTCCCGCTGTTGGAGCAGAGCTAATCCGAGCATCGTCAGCAAGGCCACGACGAGGAGCACCTCGAAGCCCATCCGGTACCCGAAGAGCAAGGCCTCTGAATTCGCTCGGATGAAGTACGTGATGATCGGCGCGGCGATGCATACCACGGGCACCCAACGTTCCGCAGGTCTTCCCTTGAAGAGGATCCCATAGGCGAAGAGCCCGAGCAAGGGCCCGTAGGTGAAGCCCGCGATGTCGAAGAGCGTCTTGATCACGCTCGGCGTGGCCAGCCAGTGGAAGTACAGGATGAAGGCGAGGAAGAGCGCGGCCATGCCCAGGTGCACCCGCTGTCGCACGCGCTTCTGCCTGATCTCATCCCAGCCCCGGTCGCGTATGCCGATGAGATCAATGCAGGTGCTGGCGGTGAGCGCGGTGAGGGCTCCATCGGCACTGGGGAACAATGCGCTGATGAGGCCGATGATGAAGAAGAGGCCCAGCCACACGGGGAACTGCTGCAGGGCCAGCGAGGGGAACACATCATCGGGCCGCTCCGGCAAGGCGATGCCCATCTTGCCGGCATACAGGTACAGCAACGCGCCAAGCAGCAGGAAGAGCAGGTTGGCGCCGAGCAGGATCACGCTGAACACGCGCATGTTCTTCTTGCTGCCCTCCACCGTGGCCACGCTCAGGTTCTTCTGCATCATCTCTTGATCGAGCCCGGTCATGGCAATGGTGATGAACATGCCCGCGAGGATCTGCTTAAGCAGGAAGCCATCGCTGCGCCAATCGAGATCCAGGATGCGCGACATGCCGCTCTCAGCGAGGGCCTCGCGCCAATCGCCCATGCCCGTGCTGTTCACGATGTACACGATGGTGCCAACGAGCGCCCCGAGCATGAAGAGCGTCTGCAGCGTGTCGGTCCAGACAATGGTCTTCACCCCGCCCTTCAACGTGTAGAGCACGATCATGAGCATCACCACGGCTGCGGTGACCTCGAAGGGCACGCCCATGGCATCGAGCACGAAGAGCTGGATGACGTTGAGCACGACGAAGATCCGGATGGTGGCACCGGCGAGCCGCGAGAGGATGAAGAACGAAGCGCCCGTGCGATAGCTGACCATGCCGAATCGTTCGCGCAGGTAGCCGTAGATGCTGGTCAGACCAAGACGGTAGTACAGCGGCAGCAGCACGCCGGCCACGATCCAATAGCCAATGGCGAAGCCCACCACCAGTTGGAAGTAGGACCAGGCTTTTCCCTCCACCTGACCGGGCACGCTGATGAAGGTGACGCCGCTCAAAGAGGTGCCGATCATGCCGAAGGCCACCACCCACCAGAGGCTCTTGCGCTCGCCGCTGTAAAAGGCATGCTCACCGGCGCCCCGGCTCGTCCACCACGCGATGCCGAGCAGAAGAAGGAAATAACCGAAGACGATGGAGAGCAGGAGCGTCGGGCTCATAGGGCGAAGGAAGGCGTGCGTGGCAACGCGAGGGACGATGGATAGGGGGAGTTGTCAGTTGTCAGTTGTCAGTTGTCGGTCGTCCGTTGCCCGTTGTCGGTTGTCGGATTCCACCGGACAACTGTTCACTGACAACTTGCTTCCCCTTCCTTTGCCCCATGTCCCTCTCCTCGCAGTTACTGGAGAACGCCGTCGACCAGTTGGCAACGTTGCCTGGCATCGGCCGTCGCACGGCCATGCGGCTCGCCCTCGACCTGCTTCGGCGTGAGGCACATGAGGTCGCACGGTTCAGCGAGGCCATCCGTCGCATGCGCGATGAGGTGCGCTATTGCGAGGTCTGCTGCAACATCAGCGATCAGCCGAAGTGCGCGATCTGCCGCGACCCTGGCCGCGATGCGTCGCTCATCTGCGTGGTGGAGGACATCCGCGATGTGATCGCGATCGAGAATACCCGGCAATTCAAAGGGCTTTATCACGTTCTTGGCGGCGTGATCAGCCCCATGGACGGCATCGGCCCGGATGACCTGCACACCCGTGAGCTCTTCCAGCGCATGGAGCAAGGCGGTGTGCGGGAGGTGGTGCTGGCCCTGGGCGGCACGCTCGAGGGCGATACCACCAGCTTCTACCTGAACCGTCGCCTGGCCGAGGCCGGCATGCTGGTCACGGCCATTGCCCGCGGGATCAGCGTAGGCGCCGATCTGGATCAGGCCGATGAGATGACCCTGGGCCGCAGCATCGTGGACCGCAAGCCCTACGAACACGGCATCAGAAGGTGAACCCGCGATGAAGCTCTCGGTCATCATCGTCAACTACAATGTGCGCGCCTACCTGGAGCAGTGCCTGCGCACGGTGCAGAAGGCCATGGAGGGCATCGATGGAGATGTCTTCGTGGTGGACAACCTGAGCACCGATGGCAGCGTGGAGATGGTGCGCGAGAAGTTCCCTCAGGTGAAGCTCATCGCCAATGCGGTGAACGTGGGCTTCAGCCGCGCGAACAACCAGGCCATCCGTGAGAGCGCCTCGGAATACGTGCTGCTCCTCAACCCGGACACCGTGGTGGGCGAGGATGTCTTCCACAAGGTGCTGGAGTTCCTGGACGCGCATCCGAAAGCGGGAGGGCTCGGGGTGAAGATGATCGATGGCCGGGGACGCTTCCTCCCGGAGAGCAAGCGCGGGCTCCCGACTCCCGCCGTGGCGTTCTACAAGATCATCGGCCTCACGAGGCTCTTCCCGCGGAGCAGGGTATTCGGCCGCTACCACCTCGGACACCTTCCCGAGAACGCGGCAGCGCGCATCGAGATCCTCTCCGGTGCCTGCATGTTCCTGCGCAAGAAGACCCTGGATGAAGTGGGGCTGCTCGATGAGAGCTTCTTCATGTACGGCGAGGACATCGACCTCAGCTACCGCATCACCCTGGGCGGTTACGAGAACTGGTACCTCCCGGAGGCACGCATCATCCATTACAAGGGCGAGAGCACCAAGAAGAGCAGCGTGAACTACGTGTTCGTGTTCTACAACGCCATGGCCATCTTCGCCAAGAAGCACTTCACGCATCGGCGGAACGATCTGCTCAGCCTGCTCATCACGGGCAGCATCTACCTGAGCGCGGCGGGTGCCATCGTGGCGCGCTTCCTGCGCCGGGCGCTGCTTCCGCTGATCGATACGGTCCTGTGCGTTGCGCTCTTGATGCTGTGGTGGGAGGTATCGCCGCAGCCCGCCCTCTCGGCGCAGCGCGTGGCCTGGTGGGCCTTGGGCATGCTGGCGAGCTTCGCGCTTTTCGGCGCCTACGACCGGCCCGTGCGCCTGCTGAAACTGCTCAAGGGCGTGCTGGCTTTCGGCTTGTTGCTGCTCGTCGGCAATCTGCTCGCGGGCCATGCCGATGCCGGTCCGGTTTGGCGCACGGTGAGCGCCATGCTGGGGGCCTTGCTCGTGGCCGGCCTCACCGCGCGCATCGCGCTGCACCTGCTGCGCGTGAAGGGCTACGGCCTGCGCGACCGTGAGCGCCAGCGCGTGCTCGCCGTTGGGTCCGAATCGGAGGCTCGCGAAGCCCTGGCCCTGCTCTGGCAGACGCATTTCGGCCTTGGACGGCAGGAACGCCTGAGCGCTGAGGAGGGAATGGCCGAGGACGCGCCGGTACGGATTAGGCGGATGATTCGCCGCCACGGCATCGATGAGCTCGTTTTCTGCGCCAAGGACCTGGCCTGGGGCCGAATCATCTTCCTGCTCGAGGAGCTCCGGCGCACCCGCGTGATGTTCAAGATCGCCCAGCCGGGTCGCGAATTCATCATCGGACCCAACAGCATCGAGAGCCTGCAGGACATGGATTTCCTCGATGAGCATACGGTGAGCAGCAGCGAGGGCCGCCGCACCAAGCGCATCGCCGACCTGAGCCTATCCGCCGGTCTGCTGCTGCTCTCTCCGATTCTGATCTGGTTCATCCAGCGGAAAAGCGGCTTCTTCGCCAATGCGTGGCAGGTGCTCGTGGGCAAGCGCACCTGGGTGGGGTACGCCTCCAGCGAGGAACGCCCCTTGAAACTGCCCGTGCTGAGACGCGGGGTGCTCACGCAGGCCGACCTCGCCTCTCCAGCCACCGGCCTGGCGCTGCAGCGCGCCAACGTCGATTACGCGAAGGACTACGGCACCTGGCGCGATGTACGGCTCGTGCTCGCGCGGCTGCGCAGCCTCGGTCGCGACTAAACGCGTCGCCTGCGGGCACGTGGTTACATTTGGCCACGCCCCATCGGGCGCCTTGCCATGTCATCGATCGAGATCCTGCTGCCCAAGATGGGCGAGAGCGTGGCCGAGGCCACCATTACCAAGTGGCTGAAGAAACCCGGAGACCCTGTAGCGGCCGATGAGCCCATCGTGGAGATCGCCACGGACAAAGTGGACAGCGAAGTGCCTGCCCCCGAGGCCGGTGTGCTCAGCGAGCAGCTCGTGAAGGAGGGCGATGTGGTGAAGGTGGGGCAGCTCATCGCACGCATCGGTTCGAGCGCCGGCGCGGCCCCAGCGGCTCCTGCCCCTGCCGCCGCGCCCCCGAAAGCGGCTCCAGCAACGCCCGCTCCGGCTGTGAGCAACGGCCACGCCCCGGCTCCCACGGCCGTGAGCCAGGGACCGGTGGCACGCACAGGGCCCAGTGGCAAGTTCTACAGCCCGCTGGTGCGCAATATCGCGGAGAGCGAAGGCGTGACCATGGCCGAGCTCGAACGCATCGAGGGCAGCGGCGAGGGCGGGCGCGTCACCAAGAAGGATATCCTGGGGTACTTGCCCAGCCGGGGCGCAGCAGCATCAGCTCCCGCACCAGTGCAAGCACCGGCGCCCAGCGCGCCTGTCGCCACCCCAGCTGCGGCCGCACCGGCGCCACCAGCTGCGCCTGCCGTGGCGCCCGCCGCCGGCGACGAGATCATCGAGATGGACCGCATGCGCAAGCTCATCGCGGACCACATGGTCATGAGCAAGCGCACCAGCCCGCATGTGACCAGCTTCGTGGAAGCCGACGTGACCAACCTGGTGCAGTGGCGAGACAAGGTGAAGAAGGCCTTCGAGCAGCGCGAGGGCGAAAAGATCACCTTCACCCCCATCTTCATCATGGCCATCGTGCAGGCCATCAAGGAGATGCCCATGATCAACGTGCAGGTCGATGGGTACAGCATCATCAAGAAGAAGGACATCAACATCGGCATGGCAGCGGCCCTCCCTTCGGGCAACCTCATCGTGCCCGTGATCAAGCAGGCCGACCAGCTCAATCTGGTGGGGCTCACGCGGAAAGTGAATGACCTGGCCAACCGTGCTCGCGCCGGCAAGCTGCAACCCGATGAGATCCAGGGCGGAACCTACACGGTGACCAATGTGGGCACCTTCGGCAATGTGCTGGGCACCCCGGTGATCAACCAGCCGCAGGTGGCGATCATGGCCACCGGTGCCATCCGCAAGAAACCGGCGGTGATCGAGACCCCGCAGGGCGACCTCATCGGAATCCGACACATGATGTTCCTGAGCCACAGCTACGACCACCGCGTGGTGGATGGCGCGCTGGGCGGCCGCTTCGTGCGCCGTGTCGCCGACATCCTTGAAGGCTGGTCGGCCGACACCCCTTTCTGAACAAGCCCCGCACCCGGAAAATTCTACATTTAGCCGCTGTTCCTTCGGACCTTGAACTATCTCCAGACGAGTCACATGAAGCACGGGTACCTTGTCCTCTCCTTGGCCGCGATGTCGTTCTGCCTGCCTGCCGTTCTGTACGCGCAAGAAGGCGGCACCTCGTTCAACTGGAAATTCGAGGAAGGGAACAAGCTGATGGAGGAGAAGCTCTTCAACCAGGCCGCGGAGATCTGGTCTGAACTGCTCGCCACCGACCCGGAGAACGCCAACCTCAATTACAAGCTCGGGCTCAGCTATTTCAGCTCGTACAACCAGAAGTCGAAAGCGCTCCCCTACTTGGAGAAGGCCTCCCAGCTGCGCAAGAGCGGCAGCTACGGGGGATTCAATCAAGCCGGCTACGACCCCTTCGAGCCGCGAGAGCGCAACGCCCCGGTGGAAGTGGACTATTACCTGGGCCGCGCCTACCACCTGAACGAGGACTTCGACAAGGCCGACCAGTTCTATCAGAAGTTCATCGACGAGGTGGACCCCAAGCACAGCATGCGCGCGCTGGCCGTGCGTGGCAAGGAGCAGACCGCCAACGCCCGTCAGCTCCGGCAGAACCCGCTCGGCTACCAGGTGAGCAATGTGGGCCCCGTGGTGAACGGCGACCACCCCGACTTCAGCCCCGTGCTCTCGGTCGATGGCAACGCCCTGTTCTACACTTCCCGCCGCATTCGGCCCGATAGCTCGAACAAGACCATCCTGGACCCCATCGCTGGGCTGCCCTTCGAGAACATCTACGTGAGCTATAAGGACCGAGACGGCAACTGGCAGGCTCCGGAACTCCTCAACATCAACCCGAGCGGTGCGGGGCACCTCGCCTCGGTGAACGTATCGGCTGATGGCCAGACCCTGTTCATCTATCGCGATGACGGCGGCGATGGCAACATCTACGAAAGCAAGCTCGTGGGTGAGGTCTGGAGCGACCCGGTGCTCATGGGCAGCGACATCAATACGCGGTCGTGGGAGACCCATGGCGCCCTCACGGCCGATGGCAACACCTTCTATTTCGTGAGCAACCGACCCGGCGGACAGGGTGGTCGCGACATCTACCGCGTGGTGCGCCTGCCGAACGGCGAATGGAGCAAGGCCCAGAACATCGGCAACGTGGTGAACACGGCCTTCGATGAGGACGGCGTCTTCATCCACCCCAACGGCCGCACCATGTATTTCAGCTCCCTCGGCCACAACTCCATGGGTGGCTTCGACATCTTCATGACCGAGCTGAAGGACGATGGCACTTGGACGCCCCCGCAGAACCTGGGCTATCCGCTGAACACGGTCGACGATGACGTCTTCTTCATCACCACCGCCGATGGGCGCCGCGGCTACTTCAGCTCCGACCAGATCGGCGGCTACGGCGAGAAGGACATCTACTTCGTGGACCTGCCCAGCGAGATGGAAGCCGAAGGGCTTACCGTGCTCAAGGGCTATATCATTCCGGCCCAGGGCGAAACGCTGCCCCCGAGCACCATCTTGTATGTGACGGACAAGACCACCGGTGAGGTGAAGACCTACAAGCCGCGCCAGCGCGATGGAGTTTACGTGGCCATTCTGCCCCCCTGCCGCGAGTACAACCTCGACTACCGGGTGAACGATAAGACCGTGCATACGGAGGACATCTTCGTGGAATGCGAGAGCGCTTATCAGGAGATCAACAAGGAGATCTACCTGAGCCCTGTTTCCCTCGCCGGCCCGGCCAGCATCGTGGACCTGCCCAAAGGCGCGCCTCCGGGCAAGAAGGAAGCGGGCGAGCCGGTGAAGCCGAAGGATGGACCGCCTGCCGGTGTAGAGACCGTGGTGGATCCGAAGACTGGCAAAGAGCGTCCGCTCACCGATGCCGAGATCAAGGAGCGTGAGCTCAAGCACACCGCCCCGGATGCCACCTACGCCGACGAGTACGCGAAGTACTATGCGTACAACGCGAAGGACATCGACCAAGAGGAGGACCGTTGGAGGAAGTTCATTGATGTGGTGGCCAAGCAGATCACCGAGAAGGGCGAGGCCCGCATCGTGATCGAGGCCAGCGCCTCCAAGGTGCCCACCAAGACCTTCGGCACCAACGAGAACCTGAGCCGTAAACGGATGGAGGATGCGCGCGCCCGACTGATCGAAGCGATCAAAGCGCGCGGCCTCGATCCCGATAAGCTGCGCCTGGAGGCCGTGAACAACCTGGTACAGGGCCCCCGCTACCAAGGCGATTACCAGAACACCGAGAAGTACGGCAAGTTCCAGTACGTGAAGCTCAAGGTGCGCTGAGCCCGGCGGTTGTGAAGAACTCGAGAGGCCCCGGTGATGCCGGGGCCTCATCTTTCATGCACCTTCGTGGCATGCCGCTCACCTTGGAACGCCCCCTGGCCTTCTTCGACCTGGAGACCACGGGCACCCGCATCGGGAAGGACCGCATCGTGCAGGTCGGTATCGTGCGACTCTTGCCCGATGGCACGCGCGACAGCTACCAGAGCCTGGTGAATCCCCAGATGCCGATCCCACCGGAGGCCACCGCCGTGCATGGCATCAGCGATCTTGACGTGGCCATGGCCCCCACCTTGGACGCGGTGGCGCCGGAGATCGTGCAACGGCTCGCGGGTTGCGACCTCAGCGGCTTCAATGTCCTGCGCTTCGATGTGCCTTTTCTGGCAGAGGAGCTCTTCCGTGTAGGGGTGGCATGGGATCACGCCAGCGTGCGCGTGGTCGATGTGCAACGCATCTACCACAAGATGGAGCCCCGTGACCTGAGCGCCGCGCTGCGTTTCTACTGCGGTCGCGACCATGAGGGAGCGCACGATGCCTTAGCCGATGTGGAAGCCACGGCCGATGTGCTGCTGGCCCAATTGGAACGCTATCCGGACCGGCTCCATGGAACCGTCGAATTCCTGGGCGAGCTCAGCGGCGACCGGCAACGCAGCCCCGATGCGGCAGGCAAGCTCCGTTTCGATGACCACGGGCAGATCTGCCTGTCATTCGGCAAGTACAGCGGATGGACCTTGGAGAACATCGGCCGGAATGACCCCGGCTACCTCCAATGGCTCATGACCAAGGCCGAGCTGCCCGGCAGCACCATCGCGGTGATGAAGGCGGCGCTCTCCGACCTGCACGCATGAAGCTCGTCTGCATCGGACGGAACTACGGCGAGCACGCCAAGGAGCTCGGCAACACCCTGCCCGAAGAGCCGGTGGTCTTCCTGAAGCCGGAATCGGCCCTGATTCCCCACGGCGGCCCCATCCGACTTCCGCGTTTCAGCCAGGACGTGCACCACGAGATCGAACTGGTCTTCTCCATCGCCGTGCGCCAAGGCAAGGCCTACGCGGACCGGGTCACCATCGGCTTGGACCTGACCGCCCGTGACCTGCAGCAAGAACTGAAAGCGAAGGGCCTCCCCTGGGAGAAAGCCAAGGCCTTCGACGGCTCGGCCTATGTGGCGGAGGATTTCACCGCTGTGGAATCCTTCCCTGCCGGACATCACTTGGAATTCCTGCTCAAGAAGAACGGCCAGGTGGCGCAAAGCGGGCACAGCGGCCAAATGATCTTCGACGTGCCGACGCTGATCGCCCATGTGGAGCGCTACATGCGGCTCGAGAGCGGAGACCTGCTGTTCACCGGCACCCCGGCTGGCGTCGGCGCCTTGAGGGGCGGTGATCGGCTCGAAGGCTACCTGCTCGGCGAACTGCTCTTCGACCTACAGGTGGAAGGACCTGAAAGCCAACGGTAAGGTACCTTTGCCGCCTCCCGCATAACGGGATAAGAAGCATGACCAAGATTGTCCAAGTCGGTAAAATCGCGTGCGGCAGCGACCAGCTCTTCCTCATCTCCGGTCCGTGCGTGATCGAGACCGAGGATGTGATGCTGCGCACCGCCGAGAAGCTCAAGGAAGTGAGCGAGCGCATGAAGGTGCCCGTGATCTACAAGAGCAGCTTCACCAAGGACAACCGCAGCAGTGTCGACTTCTACCAAGGCCCTGGCCTGGACGAAGGCTTGAAGATTCTCGCCCGCATCAAGAAGGACTTCGGCTTCCCCATTCTCACCGACATCCACTACCCCAGCCAGGCCAAGCCCGCCGCCGAAGTGGTGGACGTGCTGCAGATCCCGGCCTACCTGGTGATGCAGACCACCTTGGTCACCGAGGCCGCGAAGACCGGCGCCGTGATCAACCTGAAGCACGCCCAGTTCCTGGCACCGGACAACATGATCAAGCCGGCCGAGAAGTGCGTGAGCGTGGGCAATGACAAGATCATCCTCACCGAGCGCGGCTACACCTTCGGGTACAACGACCTGGTCGTGGACCCGCGGGCCTTCTACCACATGCGGAAGACCGGCTATCCGGTGGTGTTCGACATCACGCACAGCATCCGCAAGTACGGCATCCCCAGCGCCGACCCGCGTGGCGGCAACCGCGACGTGATGCCCACCATCGCCCGCGCCGGTGTGGCCGCTGGTGTGGACGGCGTGTTCATCGAAACGCACCCCGACCCCAGCAAGGCCCTCTGCGACGCCGCCAGCCAGCTCTGCGTGTACGACCTGGAGGAATTCCTCAAGCCCCTGCTCGATCTCCACGCCGTGGAGGTGAAGCACCGCCACCAACTTACCAACGCATAAAGCGTACGCCTTTCAGCCTTCACCCTTCATCTTTCAGCTTTTCCCATGGAGCTCTACCTCGACAGCGCCGACATCAAGGAGATCGACGAAGCCTTCAAGCTCGGCTTCCTCACCGGCCTCACCACCACGCCCACCTTCATGCACCGGGGCGGGGTCACGAACATCGACAAGATGATCCTGGACCTCGCCAAGAAGGTCCCCATCCTGCAGGTGGAGGCCCTGGGCGAGACCGCCGAGGAGGTGGTGAAGGAGGCCAAGCGCCAGCTGAAGATGGGCCTGAAGAAGGACACCACCGTCTTCAAGATCCCTGTGAGCCTCGAGGGCCTGCGCGCCTGCAAGATGCTGCGCAACGAAGGCATCATGGTGAACGTGCACCTGGTGTACACCATCCAGCAGGCCTACATGGCCATGCAGGCCGGTGCCACCTATGTATGCCCGCTGGTGGGCCGCCTGCAGGACCAAGGCCACGATGCCCTCGCCCTGGTGGAGCAGTGCGTGCGCGCCGTAAACTACTACGGCTACGACACCAAGATCATGTTCAGCAGCGTGCGCACCGTGGAGCACGTGCGCAACGCCGTGGAGCTCGGTGTGCACACGATCACCGTGCCCTGGAAGCTGATGAAGCAGCTCACCGACAACCACTTCACTGCCATCGGCACCAAGCAGTTCTACGTGGATACGCGCCTAATCACCATGAAGGTGAAGGACGTGCTCTCGCGCAGCAATCCGGTGGTGAAGGACAGCGCCACCGTGAGCGAAGCCCTTGTGGAGATGACCAAGCACGGCTTCGGCGCGGTGATGGTGGTGGATGCGAAAGGCAAGAACGTGGGCGTCTTCACTGATGGCGGCCTGCGCCGCGGCATCGAAAAGGACGGCAACAAGTTCCTCGCGAAGAAGCTGAGCACCCTCAAGTTCAACGCACCCTTCACCATCTCTCCGGAAGCCCTGCTTGACGAGGCCCAGAAGGCCTTCAAGGAGCACAAGGTGGACACGCTGAGCGTGAGCGAGAACGGCAAGCAGCTCGGCATGCTCGACATCCAGGACCTGATGAAGGCGATAGCTGGGTAGTAATCGGTCGACCCTCTGATGAGCGACCTGCTGGCTACCGCCTTCTATGTGCTCTTGTTCGTTGTCGCAATGGGACTGACCATTGGGATGGCGTGGCAGGAAGGAAGAAAACGCACGTGTGGGTTCGTTGGGGCACTTGCTCTTTGTACTGTTCTAACGCCATTATTCGGCTACTTCGCTGTTCAACTTTTTCCGCTTAAGCGCCCCGTTGGTTGTGTGTGGTGTGGAAATGCGAAGAACGAATCGGAGTATTGCGGGGTGTGTGGAAAGAACAGGACTGGCGATCGACGGCCTGAACCATCGCTTCCATGACGGCCCTCCAATTCTTCACCACCAACGGCCTCCGCACCACCGCCCCGGAGCCCGAGCTCCTGCGCCGCCTGGCCCGCATCAAGGCCGTGCTCTTCGACTGGGACGGCGTGTTCAATGACGGCTTCAAGGATGCCGAAGGCGGCAGTCCGTTCAGTGAGGTGGGCAGCATGGGCGTGAACCTGCTGCGCTTCGCCCTGTGGCTGCGCAACGGGCACCTGCCGAAGGCCGCGGTGATCACCGGCCAACACAATCCGTACGCGGAGCGCTTCGCCCAGCGCGAGCGCCTGCAAGGAGTGTACATGGGCTTCACCAACAAGCCCGAGGCTTTCGATTCCTTCTTGGCGAAACATGAACTTCAATCCGAGGAGGTGGCCTTCTTCTTCGACGATGTGCTGGACCTGCCCGTGGCGGCGCGCTGCGGCATGCGGGTGATGATCGGAAGCTCCGTGACGGCTTGGCTCGTGGAGCAGGCCATCGCGCGCGGCGACGTGGACCTCGTTACGGCGAACAGCGGGGGGGACAACGGTCTGCGCGAGGCCACGGATGCGGTGATCGCGCTGCTCGGCAACGGCACAGAGGTGATCGAGCACCGCGTGAAGTACTCGGAGATCTATCAGCGCTACTTGAGCGAGCGACAGGCGGTCGTGCCGGAGGTCGTGCGGAACGCGCGCTGATCAGCCTTTCATCCTGATGCGGATGACTGTATGGTCGCCCGCCACGGTGAAGGAGGCCGCCCGGAAATCGGGCGGGCCGAAGCTGCCCATCGCATCGTTACCGAAACCATACGGTTCTTTCGGGATGCCCATCCAATTCGTATTCAACGCGCCGTCGCTATTGACATCGTGGAAGGCCTTCAAGGCATAGGTCCCCTCCGGCATCCCGGTCAATTCCACGCGCACCGTAGGGCCGCTGGCTTTGGCTTCGGCGGAGCGGCAACCTCGCTCGCTGGTATACGATGCCTCATCGGGGCATACGGCCAGGCGAAGCACACCACCGGCTTCGGGCTTCGAGAGGCTCACCTCGATGGTCAGCCTCCCCTGCCCCAGCAGCGAACAGGGAATCAACAGCGCGGCCACGTTCAATAGAAGCCTCATGCGAATGTTGTTCGGAGCTTGATCGCCTCAGCCAAGCGCCGCTCGAATTGCGCGCGCGATATCTCGAAAGCGCCCAACCGCTGCGTGAATGGATTGATGTACTGGGTATCGAACAGCCGAAAGCCGCGCGAACCCAGATGCGCAGCCAGCCAGTGGAACACCGCTTTGCCTGAGTTGTTCATGCCGAACATGCTCTCACCGAAGAAAGCAGCGCCCAAGGACACGCCATAGATACCACCGACAAGTGTTCCGTCGTGCCAGGCTTCCACGGAATGGGCGTGGCCCGCGTCATGCAGCGCCACATAGCTCTTCACGATCCGTTCATCGATCCAGGTCTCCTCTCGCTCCGAGCAGCGCAGCATGACCTCCTCGAATGCTTCGTTCACCGTGAATCGAAGCGTCGTGCCGCGTAGAAGGCGCGCGGTGGCGCGGTCGGGCCGGAGCGCCGCCAGCTCGAAGATGGCGCGCGGATCGGGGCGATGCCACTGGAGCGACCCGTCGGAATGGGCCATGGGGAAGATTCCCTGCGCATACGCCGAGAGCAGCACCTTCGTTGGGATGGAAGGCTCCGTTGCGAGCATCAGGCTCACCGCTTCATCACCCGGATCACGGCCACCCGGCTTCCGCGTGTGACTCGCAGGATGTAGGCTCCGGCGCGCAAAGCGCTCAGTCCGTGCAGCACCAAGCTGCCTTGTTGATTGACCACCGATAGGGCATAGACCTCGCGGCCGGCGGCATCGTGAAATTGTGCCTGGCAAAGTCCTTCCTCCCATCCGGTCGGGAGCTGAACGAGAAGTCGATCGTCGATGGGGTTCGGATAGGCCAAGAGCGAGCTGGCCAGCTCCTCGTGCAGACCTGCGGTAGCCATGAGGTACTCGTGGGCCATGCCGAAATCCGGGATGCCGTAACCCATGGAATCATTGGGGTTGGTCCAGAGATCAGCGCTGCGTCGAACAGCGTCCATGATGTCGTGCGCGTTGCGCTCCGGATGCAGCTGCCAGAGACAGGCCACGAGTCCGGCCAGGATCGGCGAGGAGAACGAGGTACCACTGATCGGCGCCACGCTGTCGCCCTCGATCCGCAGGCCGAAGGCCCCCCAGCCCATCGCGCACACATCAGGCTTCACGCGTCCATCGCTGCTCGGCCCCCAAGAACTGAACGGTGCATGCGCTTCGTCCCATCCCACGGCGCCCACGGCCAGGATGTCCATCGCGTCAGCGGGTGCGCCGATGTAGTGCCAGTCGCTGTTGCCCGAATTGCCGGCGCTGTTCACCGGGATCATTCCTTTCCGCGAGGCCATGCCTGCGGCGATGCTGATCCGCGTGGTGATGCCATTCATGTCCGCGTATACATGGTCCTGCAGGCTGTCATCGAAGGTGGTGTAACCCAGCGACGTGTTGAGCACATCGCAGCCGATGCTGTCGCAGAGCTCCGCTCCTGCCACCCAATTATCCTCTTCCACCAGGTATTCCGAAGCGGCTTCCTCCGTACGCACCAGCACGTAATCCGCCATGGGCGCTGTTCCTTGCAGGTAGCCCGGGAGGATACCGGTCATGAACGAGAGCACGGAGCGGCCATGCCAGTGATCATCATACACGTCGCCATCGTGATTCACCATGTCCCGCGTGAGAACGATACCCTCACGTGCTCGCAGATCCGCGAAGGCCGGTAGTGAATCTGCATCGTCGAAGCCCGAGTCGAGCACTCCGATGAGCATGCCCTGCCCTTTCGCATCGATGCCGTGCAAGGCTTGCCCGTTGAGCATCGCGAGCTGCCCCCAGGAGACACCGTAATCCTCTGGTTGACCGCCGCGCTCGGCGCCGGCCAGTGGGGCCTGCACGGCGAATTTGTCCGGCGCGACGGGGTCGCCGAGCAGCCGCACCGATGCGCGTACCTGACTCACGTACGGCAATGCGGCGATGGCCGTGAGCGCCGCTACATCGGTGGTTCGCACGGTGATCGCATTGAACCACTTACTGCGATTGATGAGCTGCACATCGCCTGTGGCGAGCACTCCGGCGATGTAGGCGGGATCCACGGGCAGGTCGCTCTCATCGATGGCGATGCCCTGCGCCTGCCTCCGCGCGATGGACCGTGCCGAAAGGAATTGCTCAGGCTCCCCGATGGAATAGGGAGTGCCGGCCTTATCGGTGAATTGCACCCAGTAGGTGCTCGGCGCGGTTTGAGCCGTGGCGCTCAGCGCGAGCAGCAAAGCGGGTATGACGGTTAGGATGCGCATGTACTATTGACCATAAGCAACAGCCACCATATCGAGGCGCCGGCACCCGTTGCAATTGCCGCCCTGCACGTTCTTCACTTCCCAGTATCTGCTCACCATGCCCACTCCATGCGCCCAGCGCTCCTCATGGTTGCGTGTCTCGATGATGTTGGCGGGCACGGTGTTCTTCACCAGCACCGTGCGCTCGTAGGCCAGGCCTCCGCCCGACCACGGCTGATCGGCCTCGCGGAAGGCCACCTCCAATTCCTCCTGGGTGTTGTACACGTTCAGGTCCCATCGGCGGCCGTTGCGCACCGGGAAGCTCAGCTTCTGCACCCGCAGGTTCTCCTCGGTCACCTCGGCGGCGACCTCATCCGCCGTGCTGGTCCATACATCACGGATCACCCACTGATCCTCCACGTCCTTCACGAACCGATGGATACGCCAAGCGGTGCGGCCCTCGGGGTCGGCGTACTGCTCCACCACCTTCTCGAGCAAACGGTAGCTCACCGAACCGGAGACGCCGACCTCATCATCCCTCCACGATGAATCGACCTGGTATTCGATCCATGCGCCCACCTTACGGGGGAAGTAGCCGTAGCCCAGGTCAACCGGGTCAGATTCCTTCTTGCATCCACCGAAAAAGAGGGCGGCCGCGACGGGAAGCAAGGCAAGTGTCTTACGCATGGCGATCTAGGGTCGGTCGATGAATCCTCCTCCGATCACATCCTCTCCATCGTAAAAGACGGCACTCTGCCCCGGTGCGATGCCTGCCACGGGGGCATGAAATTCCACAAGCACCCGTTCACCGTCCATCCGCAGCGAGGCGGGGGTGCCTTTGTCCTTGTACCGGATCTTCACCACAGCCTCCACCTCTCCCTCCAATCGGCCGAGCTTCTGGAAATTGGGGCGCCGCACCCACATGCTGGTCCGCTGGAGGTCTTCCTTACGGCCCAGCACCACCGTATTGGTATCCGGCCGGATATCGGTGACGTAGAGCGGCTCTCCGGTGGCGATGCCCAAGCCCTTGCGCTGTCCGATGGTGAAGAAGGGATAGCCATCGTGCTCGCCGAGGGTTGCGCCATCAACCCCCACGAGCTTGCCGTGGGCCAACGCGGCGGTGGCTTCGGGCTCCTTGCGCTTCAGGAAGCCGCGGTAGTCGTTATCCGGGATGAAGCAGATCTCGTAGCTCTCGCTCTTCTGCGCCAGCTCTGGAAAGCCGCTGTCCATGGCCAGTTGACGGATCTCGCTCTTGTGGAAGCCGCCGATCGGGAATCGGGTGCGCGCCAGGTTGGGCTGCTCAAGGCCCCAGAGCACGTAGCTCTGATCCTTGGCGGGATCGAGCCCCTTGCTCACCACCCAGCGGCCGTTGGTATGCTGCCGCGCCTGCGCGTAATGGCCGGTGGCGATGAGCTCGCAATCCATCATGTCCGCCCGTTTCAGCAGGGCCTCCCACTTGATGAAGGTGTTGCACAGCACGCATGGGTTGGGTGTACGGCCGGCCATGTACTCGCTGGTGAAGTTGCCGATGATGGCATCACCGAACTCCTCGCGGATGTCGATGATCATGTGGTGGAAGCCCCGGCTCACCGCCATGTTGCGCGCATCGTTGATGCTGTCCAGGTCGCAGCAGCCGGTGATGCGCTTGCCTCCGCTGGCATCGGCGTAGTCCCAGGTCTTCATGGTCACACCGATGACCTCATAGCCCTGCTCGTTGAGCATGAGCGCGGCCACGGAGCTGTCCACCCCGCCGCTCATGGCCACCAGGATCCGCCCGTGCTTGCTCATGGCTGTTCCACGCCGGCTAGGTACCGTGTGGTCTTGATCAATCGGCCCTTCTCATCATACTCCCTCACCTCGCCCTCGAGCAGGTCGTTGGCATAGGTTCCTTCGCGCGCCTTGGTCTGCCCTTGGAGCACGCGCTCCATGTCTCCGGGAGCACCGGTCACCTCATCGGCGGGCACGGGCTTCAGCACCCACTGCCCATCGTCGTGCCACTCGATGAACTTCCCCTCTCGCTTCCCCCGCTTATAGGTCACCTCGCTCTTCACCTGCTCATCATCGTAGTACTCCTTGAAGGTGCCGTTCTCCTTGCGCTCCTTCACCATCTCGCCCTTGGCATAGAGCACGCGCACCTGCATGCTGCCATCCTCGTTGAAATAAGTCCACTCGCCATCGCGGTCGCCATTCACCAGCTGCCCCTCGATCTCCTTCACGCCGTTCGGGTAATAGAAGACCATGCGGCCTTCCGGTTCTCCATTCACGTAATTCGCTTCGCTCTTCACGGTTCCGGTATCGAACCAGCTCTTGACCGGGCCATGCTGCACGCCTTGCTTCCACGTCGCGCGCTCGGCTTCCTTGCCATTGGCATGATAGCTCACGGCTTCGCCTTCCAACTTACCCTGTGAATAGTGCTCTACCTTCCTGATGCTGCCATCGGCGGAATAATAGTTCCAGGTGCTGTCCTTCTCCTGCCCAGCGTAGTTGCCGCGTGCCATCACCTGGCCGGTGGCATGGTAGTGCACGGCCTTGCTCGCACGGCCATCGGCAGCGTAGGTCTGTATGCTCTCGAGCTTTCCTTGCTGGTTGAAATGCCGGAACTCGCCCACGGGCCGGTCATCCTTGAACTGACCCGTGTAACGCACCTGTCCGTTGGGCCAGGCCTTGCTCCAAGGGCCCTGCTTGCGGCCTTGGGCATCGGTGGCATTGGGCGTTTGGGCCGCCAGTGATCCCGCCAGAAGGGCTGGGAACAGAAGAAGGGCGAGTCGGATGCGCATGGAAGCCTGCAAAGGTAGCCCGCCCGGCAAGCCTCGTGCCCTAGGCGGCCCCGGGTTACCTTCGCGGCCACCGAACCACCATGAAATTCTTCATCGACACCGCCAGTCTCTCCCAGATCAAGGAAGCCCAGGACCTGGGCGTGCTCGATGGGGTCACCACCAACCCATCGCTCATGGCCAAGGAAGGCATCAGCGGCGAGGACCGGGTCCGGCGGCATTATGTGGATATCTGCAACATCGTGGACGGACCGGTGAGCGCCGAAGTGATCGCCACCGATTTCGCGGACATGGTGCGCGAGGGCGAAGAGCTGGCCGCGCTGCATCCGAACATCGTGGTGAAAGTGCCCATGACCCGGGACGGCGTGAAGGCGCTGAAGCATTTCAGCGGCAAAGGCATCCGCACCAACTGCACGCTGGTGTTCTCCCCCGGCCAGGCGCTGCTGGCGGCGAAAGCGGGCGCCACCTTCGTCTCGCCCTTCATTGGCCGTTTGGATGATGTGAGCACGGATGGCGTGGCCTTGATCGAATCCATCCGCACCATCTACGACAACTACAGCTACGCCACCGAGATCCTCGCAGCCAGCGTTCGCCACCCGATGCACATCATCCAATGCGCGGAGGTGGGGGCCGATGTGGCCACTTGCCCGCTGAGCGCGATCACGGCGCTCTTCGATCATCCGCTCACCACCATCGGGCTTGAGAAATTCCTGGCCGACCACCGCAAAGCCGCGTCGGTGAAGGCCTGAGGCATGCTGCTGAGGATCCATCCGCAAGACCCCGAACCGCGCAAGGTGCGCCAGGTGGTGGAAGCCCTGCGGAACGGCGCGGTGGTGATCTGCCCGACCGATACCGTCCATGCCTTCGTGTGCAGCGCGCGCCAGCCGAGGGCCATTGAGGCGATCGCCCGGCTGAAAGGCGTGCGTACCGAGAAGGCCGAGCTCTCGTTGATCTGCGACGACCTGAGCCAGCTGAGCACCTACGCAAAGAGCATCGACACGGCGGCCTTCCGTATCCTTAAGCGAGCGCTGCCCGGCCCTTACACCTTCATCCTGCCGGCCAGCGCGGAGATCCCGAAGCTCTTCCCTAGCAAGCGCCGCACGGTTGGCATACGTGTGCCGGACCACAACATCCCACGCGCCATCGTACGCGAGCTGGGGCACGCGCTCGCGGCCGCCAGCGTGCACGACCCGGACCATGTGGTGGACTACACCACCGATCCTGAGCGCATCGACGAGCATCTGGGTCATCAAGTCGAATGGGTGATCGATGGCGGCATGGGCGGCCTGGAGCCGTCAACCGTGATCGACCTCAGCAACGGTGCCCCGGTGGTGATCCGCGAAGGGAAGGGCGAAACGGACTCCCTGCTCTAGTCCTTCGCACGCAGCCGCCGCCAAGCATGGGGAATGTGGCGGACCAGGTCCATGGCCGTCATCCCATCCATACCGATACGCGCTGCGGCGAGGTCGCCAGCGAGACCGTGCACGTACACGCCGAGCGCGCAGGCGTCCTCCGGCGGATAGCCCATCGCCAGCAGCCCGGTGATCAGGCCGGTCAGAGCATCGCCGCTGCCTCCCTTGGCCATGCCCGGATTGCCCGTGGGGTTGAAGCGCACCTGACCATCAGGCGAGCAGATCGCGGTCCAGGCGCCTTTCAGAATGAGGTGGCACCCTTGTCGGGCCGCCAGTTCACGCGCGGCTTGCAACCGCCCGAAGCCGGAATGGAACTTCACACCTGCCAATCGTTCGAACTCCTTGGGGTGAGGCGTGAGGATGCTGCCCTTGGGCACGCGTCCGATCCATCCGTCGTTCGCCGCCAGTAGGTTCAGCGCATCCGCATCGATGACCAGCGGTCGAGCTTGGCTCAGAAGCGCATCGATCACCTGTGCTGATTGGGCATGCACACCCAGGCCTGGCCCAACGCCAACGGCTTGGAACGCCGCTGCATCCGGCACCATCGCGAGATGATCGGCACATGGATCGACGATGCACATGGCCTCGGGCGCCCGCATCTGGAGAACATCGCGCCCGCACGCGGGCACCATGGCCGAAACAAGACCCGCCCCGCTCCGCAAGCAGGCCTGCGCGGCGAGCACCGCGGCTCCCATGCGCCCCTCACTACCGCCTACCAGCAGCGCGTGTCCATGGCTCCCTTTGTGGCTGAATCGACCCCGGTCATGCAGGAGCAGCCGTGCGTCCTCCTCCTCCATGATCCGGTAAGGCGTTTCCAGGCTATTGACCTGACCTGCATCTAGACCGATGGGGATTTGCTCCCACAGGCCTGCATGAGTCCCGTACTCCGGCAGCAGGAAGGCCAGCTTCGGCAGTTCCAGTGTCAGTGTCCGAGCAGCACGGATCACCGTTGCCGCGTCGTTGCCGTCATTCGATTCGGCGAACATGCCGCTGGGGATGTCGATGGCCACGATCGGGTTGCCGCTGGCGTTCATGGCTCGGACCATGTCGGCGGCAAGGCCCTTCAACGGTGCGGAAAGTCCCGTGCCCATCAGGGCGTCGATGATCCAGGCGTCAGGTGAAGGCGAAGCCCAATCGGTGATCTGCTTCACCTCCTGCACAGACACTCCCTGCACTGTGAGCACGCCGACATTGCGCTCGTTCTCCTGGCTCGCGCCCTCCCGGTGATGGACACGGCATACGGATACGTCGAAGCCCTCCTCCCGCAATAGCCGGGCAATCGCCAATCCATCGCCGCCATTGTTACCCATACCGGCCACTATGTGTACAGGTGGTGATCCAGCTGCGCGAAGCAGGGTGCTCAAGCGCCGCGTGCATGCTTGAGCGGCCCGCTCCATGAGGGCCCACGATTCAATGGGCTCGTGCGCGATCGTCCAGGCATCGGCCTCGCGGATGGCGGTTGGGCCTAGCACCGGGATCATGGCGCGTGATGGTCGGGACGGCCTATTCCGTGAAGGAGGCCCACTTCATGTTGAACTGATATCGGTCGTTGTCCGCGGTGCCGGGTTCATCAACGATGCCGGTGATCCGCAGCGCCGCGTAATATCCCTGGTTCGCGGGCAGGCTGCCCAGTCTGGTCAAGATGATATCGCCGACCGCGATGTTGTCCACTTGTTCGAGCGGAACTCCGGAATTGAATGCGTTCCTCAACCCGATATCCGTGGCATTCGCGTAGTCGAAGTCGTTGAATCGCACGAATCGCCCGCCGGCTGGCGATTTCCAGCTCTTGCTGAGTTCCTCACCTGAACCGGCAGGATTGTCCTGAATGTCGCGTCGGGTGCTATCGGCGGAGGAAATGACCTGCACGCGATCCTGCACATCGAAGGCGGCCTCAGGATGCACGGCGGAATTCGCGGAATAGAACAGGTGGCCGCTGGTCTCCTGCAACAGGGTCTCGGTAAGCGTCACATAAAGGGTGCGTGAAGTCGACATCGTCTCGCCCTCGGCATCGAACAGGGTGAAGGTGTAGATCTCGTCATAGGCAGCGGTGGCATGGGCCACTTGGAATTCCCACTCCCAGGTAAAGGTGGAACCGGTAAGCGCCGAGTCCACCACGGTATTCGTGAATCCGTTTCCTCGCTTGGTGGTTATCCGGAGGCGAGACAAGCTGGAGTTGTCAGAGCGTCCCTTGATCGTGAAACTGAACACCTGACCGGAGGTGACGCCGATGTCCCGTGCTTCAGGCAGGATGGAGAGGATGGGGATCTTGTTCTCCCGCTTGCAGGCGGAGAGCACCAGGGCACCGGTGAGTAGAAGGGCGAGGGAGCGGAAAGCAGCGGTCATCTCGATGAATCTAGAGTCCAAAGTTAGCCGGTAAGTAAAAGGGCCGCGCATCGCTGCGCGGCCCTTCCTATGAGCAGGGTGCTGTTACTTCGACTTGATGCGGAAGGCCTTGGCACGCACGGTGAGCGTGGTGCGGTGGCCCAGGAACATCTGGTCGCGGACGGCGCTGGTGGAGAGCGGGAGGACGAAGTCTGCGTCCTCGCGCTGCATCAGCGCGTCGTACAGGGCATTGTTGGTCATCCGGTCGTTCGGGATGATGCCGCCGTTGCCGATGTTCGCCACATGGAAGCGACGACCACCGATGGGCAGCACACCGAACAGGAACGATTGAGAGGCCGTGCCGCTCACGTCACCGATGTACTCGAGGTCCTCCATCTTGAAGTGGATCTGGGTCTGCACCGAGGTACCAGCGATGGTCTTGGTGTAAACCGTGCAAGATGAGAACAGGAGCACTACGGCCAGCGGCAGCAGGATGGTTGCTTTGAGCTTCTTCATTGCTGCTAGTGGTTACGTAGTGTCGGCTTAGTTGAAGTAGATGTTGGCCACGATGCGCACCTGGTCGTTGGTGTTCATCGTCATGTACTTCTGCTTCGCGCTGCTGTAGCCGTTGCTTGCGGGAGCGAAGGTGAAGGGGTCGTTCGCGACGGTGTAGTACTCGTAGGTGTCGCCATCGAGCTCTTCCACCTCGACCTTGGTGCGGTTGCCGAGCTGCCAGAAAGCGCTGAGGCCGTATTCCACGCCGAGGCTCACCGGGAGGTCGAGCACGAAGACGTTGAAGCCGATCACGCCACCCAGACCAACAATGGTGTAAGGAGTGGTCATCGTGGAGCTGGCGGTCTGGCTCACGCGATTGGTGTAGCTGTTGATGCTCTTGTCACGACCGAAGCCGAGGTAGAGGTCACCGGCCACGTACACGTCGAAGATGTTCGAGTTGCTGAAGTGCTTCTCGATACCAGGCACGAGCATGTACTCGCGGCTGCTCATCTTGTACTCACCCTCGCTCCAGGTGTTACCGAGCTGCGCGGTGCTGTCGAGTTCGACTTTCACCGAGCGGCTATCGCGGTACAGGCGGATGCCGGCGCGCACCGCTACGTCGTCCTGGATGAACTTCTTCGCGGTGATCAGGTTGCCACGGCCCAAACGGTTCCAAACGGAGATGCTGCGCGTGCTGTCGCCGAAAGAAGCATTGTTGATGGTGAGGCCGAAGGTCAGGGCCATGTCACCGGCCACCGGGCGGCCACCGAACTTGTACCGGGTGTCCTGATTCTCCCGGGTGGAGAGCTGAGCGCTCGCCGCAGAGGCGATACCCAGCAGTGCAACGAACAGTATCGTCTTTTTCATCTGGTTTGGTTTGTGTTTGCCTTATTGCCCGGATCAAAGGTATTTCCGGTGGGGCGCAAACATATACACCACCCTTGGCATTGTCAACGACATATTGTGGACGAAAAATGATTACGAGCACCCGGCATACCCGCGGGCCAATATGCACCTAACCATTTCATCAACAGCCGTTTGAAGTGAATCTTAGGCAGCCTTGACGGGTGATGGAAAGATGCTGCCCACCCGCTTTTCCATGGCACTCCTAATCAGCTCGCTTTGTCGGCAAGCATTGGAACGAACCGGAAAACGCCTTGGTCCGCCTGCACCAATCGGCCATCCATCTCCTTCTGGATCAGCACCATGCGTTGCACCTCCCCTTCTCCGACGGGAATCACGGCACGACCGCCGGCCTTGAGTTGCGCGAGCAGAGCCGCCGGCACCATGGGCGCTCCGCAGGTGACGATCACCCGATCGAAGGGTGCCTCACGCTCCAGGCCGAGGTACCCATCGCCATGATATAAGGAAGCACGGTAACCCAATGCGGCCAGACGAGCCTTGGTCTGAAGGTAGAGCGGCCGGTGGCGCTCGATGCTGAACACCCTGGCACCCATGGCCGAGAGCACCGCGCACTGGTAACCGGAGCCCGTGCCCACCTCGAGCACCTTCATACCACGGGTGAGCTGCAGGAGCTCACTTTGGAAGGCCACGGTATAGGGCTGGGAAATAGTCTGCCCGCAGGGTATGGGGAAGGCCGTGTCCTCATAAGCCCGTGACTGGAAAGCGGAATCATCGATGAACAGGTGCCGAGGCACGGTGCCGATGGCGGTCAGAACGGCTTCCTCCCGTATGCCCTTCCCCTTCAATTCCTCCACCAGCTTGCGGCGCATGCCCTGGTGGCGATAGCTATCGTTGATCACTGGGCGAAATTAGCCAGACCCGCTGCGTGGATCGGCCGTCTATTTTTGCCGCCCTTCAACAGGGGCCCACTCAAAGAAATGTCCTCGAACCTTCGTGTAGGCGTGCTCGGCGCCGGCCATCTGGGCCGAATCCATATACAACAATGGCGGGAGGTGGAGGGTGCCGTGTGCGTGGGCTTCCACGACCCGCATCCGGAGAAGCGCGCGGCGATCGAGCAGGAGTTCGGCGCCCGCCCGTTCACCTCGGCCGAGGAACTGATGGAGCAGGTGGATGCGATCGACATCGTGACACCGACCCTGAGCCATCATGCATTGGCGGAGGCAGCCCTGGCGCGCGGCCTCCACGTGTTCATCGAGAAGCCGGTGACCCATACCGTGGCCGAGGCGGAGCACCTGATGGAACTGGCCGTCAAAGCCGGGCGCTTGGTTCAGGTAGGCCACGTGGAGCGCTTCAACCCGGCTTTCGTGGCGGCCCGGCCGCACCTGCTCAACCCCATGTTCATCGAGACCCATCGCCTGGCGCAGTTCAATCCGCGGGGCACGGATGTGAGCGTGGTGCTGGACCTCATGATCCACGACATCGATGTCGTGCTGAGCGTGGTGGACAGCCCGGTAGCCTCGGTGAGCGCCAGCGGTGTGGCCGTGGTGAGCGATACCCCCGACATCGCCAATGCACGCATCGGGTTCGCCAACGGTTGCGTGGCCAACCTCACCGCCAGCCGCATCAGCCTGAAGAACATGCGCAAGAGCCGCTTCTTCCAGCGCGATGCCTACATCGCGGTGGACATGCTCACCAAGGAAGCGGAGATCGTGCGCATGCGACCGGTTTCGGGCGAACCGGATCCCTTCGCGATCACCTTGGAGCTCGGTGAGGGCAAAGGCTCGCGTGAGATCAGCTTCGAGAAGCCCGAGGTGAAGGCCAGCAACGCCATTCGCGAGGAGCTGGCGGCGTTCGCCGGAAGCATCGCCGCAGGCACCGCTGCCGCGGTCACCTTGGAGCAAGGCACCGAGGCACTGCGCACGGCGCATCGGGTCCTGGAAGGCATGGCCGTTCAACATGCGTGAGGGCCGCATACTGATCCGCGATTCCGATCGTTCCCTCCGAGTCCATATGGTACGACGCTACGCTGCCGGGCTTCTCGTGATCGCGCTCCTAGGCTCCTGCGCCAAGGGCGATAAAGTGCCGGCCTATCTCGAAGTGCCGGCCATGACACTGACCACGAGCAGTGAGCAGGGCCTGGCCACCAGCCGCATCACCGATGCATGGGTGAGTGTTGACGAGTCCTTCATCGGCGTGTGGGAATTGCCGGCGCGGATCCCCGTGCTGGCCGAAGGGAACCACCGCATCGATGTGGTGCCCGGGGTGAAGCGGAACGGATTGTTCGACGATCGCCTGCAATACCCGTTCTACACCACGTGGACCGGGACGGTGTCGCTCACACGTGAGGGCACCGCCGCCCTCAGCCCGTCCATCGGCTACCAAGCGAGCACGGACATCTGGCTTGAAGGCTTCGAGGACACCTTCGTCCGCCTGAACGTGACGGACGAGAGCGACACCACCTTGCTGCGGATCACGCCCAGCGAGGAACCTGGATTCCCTTTTCTGGAGGGTACTTCTTGCGGCGCAATGCGGCTCGATGCGGCGCACCCCTACATCAAGGTGTATTCCGATGAGGACTTCGAGGCGGCCAGCGGTCCGGCCTTCCTGGAGCTTGACTACCGCAACGACCTGCTGTTCACCGTGGGCGCGATCGTGAACCTCGAAGGCACGGAGACCTCGGTGCCCTTGGTGCTGCTGGTGCCCACACGCCGGAGCGATGGCAGCATGCCGTGGAACAAGGTGTACATCGACCTGAGCGCGGTGTACAACGCCGGGGTCACGCAGCGCGATTTCTACTTCGAGGCCTCGTTGCCGAGCGGCTCCAGCTCTGCCGAGATCGACGTCGACAACGTCAAGCTGGTACGCTTCGGCTCATGAACGGGCGCCGGGCATTGGTGGCCAAGTACGTGCTCGCCGACATCCTCGGATCGGCCGCCGCGTGGACGCTCTTCTGGGCTTTCCGCAAGCTGGAGCTGGAGCCCATGAAATTCGGCGGACCGGTTCCGCTGGACTGGGACACGAACTACCTGAAAGGACTGGTGCTGGTGCCCTTGTTCTGGTTCGGCCTTTACACGGCGATCGGCGGCTACCGCGAGGTGTACCGCCGGTTCCGCACCAAAGAGCTAGGCCAGACCCTGCTCGTTTCGCTCATCGGGGTGCTGGTGATCTTCTTCGTGCTCCTGTTGGACGATGAAGTGCCCAGCGCGCGCTACCACTACCGGTCGTTCCTGGCGCTCTTCGCGCTTCACTTCGGCATCACCTTCCCGTTGCGCTTCCTGATCACCAGCAGCACGGTGCGCAAGGTGCATGACCGGCTCATCGGATTCAATACGGTGCTGGTGGGAGGCAACGAGCGCGCGCTGGCGGTCTTCCACGAGATCGAGGCCATGGAGAAATCGCCCGGCAACCGCTTCATCGGCTTCGTGAACGTGAACGGTGGCGACCAGCAACTGGCCGGCACGTTGCCACGCCTGGGGAAATGGCATGAGCTCCGACAGGTGATCGCCTCGCACGGCGTGGAGGAGGCCATCATCGCGGTGGATTCCGGGGAGCACGAGCACATGAGCCGGATCATGAACGAATTGGAAGGCACCGGCGTGCGGATCAAGGTGATCCCGGACATGTACGACATCCTCTCCGGCTCTGTTAAGATGACGAGCATCTTCGGCACTCCGCTGATCGAGGTGAATCCGGAGATCATGCCCGCGTGGCAGTTCTCCCTGAAGCGCGCCTTCGACATCGTGGCGAGCACCATCGCACTGGTGCTGCTCACGCCGGGCTTCGCCGCCATCGCCTTGGCCGTGCGATGGAACTCGAAGGGTCCGGTCTTCTTCCGCCAGGAGCGTATCGGCAAGCATGGCCGCCCGTTCTTGATCATCAAGTTCCGCAGCATGTATTGCGACGCCGAGCGCGATGGCCCCCAGCTGAGCAGCCAGAACGACCCGCGCATCACGCCGGTGGGCCGCTGGCTGCGGCGCACCCGCATGGATGAGCTGCCCCAGTTCTGGAACGTGCTCAAGGGCGACATGAGCCTGGTGGGTCCTCGACCGGAGCGCCAGCACTTCATCGATGCGATCATGGAACTGGCCCCGCATTACCGCCACCTGCAGAAGGTGCGGCCCGGGATCACGAGCTGGGGACAGGTGAAGTTCGGATACGCCGAGAACGTGCAGCAGATGGTGCGCCGCCTCAAGTATGACATCCTCTACATCGAGAACATGAGCCTGGCCGTGGACCTGAAGATCCTGGCGTACACGGTGCTCATCATCCTCAAGGGCGATGGCAAGTAGGCGTGGGTGATGATCCGCCCCTACCTTGCCCGCGTAATCACACCTTCATGAAGATCTCTGTCATCGGCGCCGGCCAGATGGGCAACGGCATCGCGCATGTGTTCGCACAGAACGGGCACCAGGTCACCCTGATCGATATCTCACAGGCCGGTCTGGACAAGGGCCTGGCCACGATCGCCAAGAACCTCGATCGCCAGGTGGCCAAGGGCACCTTGAGCGAGGAGCAGAAGCAGGCGACGATCGCGCGCATCGCCAGCACCACGGACATGGCCGCCGGCGTGAAGGAGGCCGGCCTCGTGGT
This sequence comes from Flavobacteriales bacterium, assembly GCA_020635725.1. Classification (GTDB taxonomy): domain Bacteria; phylum Bacteroidota; class Bacteroidia; order Flavobacteriales_F; family PHOS-HE28; genus PHOS-HE28. The sequence goes on along the minus strand of JACJZF010000007.1, from coordinate 171,585 downwards.
GGAGGCGGCCACCGAGAACGTGGACCTTAAGCTCAAGATCTTCCGCGACCTGGATGCCAGCGCGCCAGCTTCCGCCATTCTCGCTACCAACACCTCATCCATCAGCATCACGCGCATCGCGGCGGCCACCAAGCGTCCGGGGCAGGTCATCGGCATGCACTTCATGAATCCCGTGCCCGTGATGAAGCTGGTGGAGGTGATCCGCGGCTATGAGACCAGCGACGAGGTGACCCGCACCGTGGTCGATCTGAGCAGCGCGATCGGCAAGGTGCCCGTTACGGTGAATGACTACGCCGGATTCGTGGCCAACCGCATCCTCATGCCCATGATCAACGAATCGATACAGACCCTGTTCCAGGGCGTGGGCGGCGTGGCGGAGATCGACACCATCATGAAACTCGGCATGGCGCACCCCATGGGTCCGCTTCAACTGGCGGACTTCATCGGCCTGGATACCTGCCTGGCCATCCTTCGGGTGCTGCATGAAGGATTGGGCGAGCCGAAATACGCGCCGTGCCCGCTGCTCGTGCAGATGGTGACCGCCGGCAAATTGGGCGTGAAGAGCGGTGAGGGCTTCTACGTCTATACCGCAGGCAGCAAGGACCTGGTGGTGTCGCCAGCCTTTCTACGCTGAACACGATGCGCAGCCTCCCGTTCATTATCGGGCTCGGGCTCGCATCCACGATCCTGGGGCAGACCGATGCCCGTTCTCCGTGGGCTCTTGGCGTGAGCGTGTCGGTGGACCGTTGCTTCCGGTCGTTGCGGAATGATGCGGGCGATGAAACGCGTGCGATGATCATCGCCTTCCGGGAGGAGCATGAGACCCCTCGATGGAGCTGGACCAGCGGAGTGGAGGTCACCTACACGCTGGGAAGCCATTGGCTGGTCTCAAGCGGACTTCAGGTCAGCGATCGCGGATACCTGTTCGAGCAGGAAACGGCGCTGATCAGCGCGGACCCGAACGACCCGGCCCTTCCGGCCTCATCGGTTCGCCTGGAGTTCCGGGAGCATTTCCGGTATCTCAGCCTGCCGCTCATGATCCACCGGGTGATCGGCACCGGTGGGTTCCGGCTCGAGCCGGGCATAGGGGTATGGGCAGACCTGTTCATGAATGAGTACAGCCAGCAGCGGCGCGATTTCGCCGGCATTGTCCAGACCGCACGCGTGTCGGACAACACCACCGATTTCCGGGAGTTCGGCGCCACGCTCTGTGTCGAATTGCCGGTGCGCCTCAATTTGGGTACGCGATGGTCGATTCGCATCGGACCGAGGGGACGGCTGCAGGCCACGGCACTGGCCGATACTCCTATCAAAGGCCATCTCTGGGAAGCAGGGCTTCTAGCAGGCGCTCAATTCCATCTCTGACCGATCATGGTCACGGACATCCGACCCGCTACGCCAGCGGATATCCCGCACATCCGAGCGGTGGCGCTGAAGGTGTGGCCGGTGGCCTACAGTCGGATCCTTTCCGCTGAACAGTTGGAGTACATGCTTGAACTCATGTACAGCACGTACGCCCTGATGCAGCAGCTGACGGAGCACGGCCACCTGTTCCTGCTGGCCACTCGGGCAGGCACGGTCATCGGGTTCGCGGGGTATCAGCCCGGATACCGGACCCGAACCACTCGCCTGCACAAGCTGTACGTATTGCCTGAGGCCCAAGGTTCGGGTGTGGGCGACGCCTTGTTGCGAGGCGTGCTGGGCGCGGCACGTTCGCAGGGCGATGGGCTGGTCGAGCTGAACGTGAACCGCTTCAATCCGGCATTGCGGTGGTATGCCAAGCGTGGCTTCAACATCACGCGCGATGAGGTGATCGATATCGGGCACGGCTATGTGATGGACGACCATGTGATGGTCCGCTCGGTGTGACCTGAGCGGAGCGCTACGGGCCAAACTTGAATTCGGCGCATTGCATCAACGCAACCCTGCCGAGGGCCTCCGTCTAGAGGCAGGAGGCTACCTTGGCCTCGCCGAACAATCGATGAAGCTCTCCGTGGTCAGTCCTGTTTACAAGGGCAAGGCGCTCGTAGCGGAACTGGTCTCCCGAACGCGCGCCGTGCTTGACCAAATGGGCATGGACTGGGAGCTGATACTGGTGGATGATGGCTGCCCCGAGGGGAGCTGGACCGAGATTGAACGCGCGTGCAGCGCGGATTCCCGTGTCAAGGGCCTCAAGCTCAGCCGGAATTTCGGTCAGCATTACGCCATCACCGCGGGTCTCGATCACGCCCAAGGAGATGCCGTGGTGGTGATGGATTGCGACCTCCAGGACCGTCCGGAGGAGATCCCACGGCTTCTGGCGCGGATGCAGGAAGGTTATGACATTGTGCTTGCACGACGCGTGGAACGGCAGGACGGATTCCTGAAACGGCTATCGAGCCGTCTCTTCTACCGCACACTCGGTTACCTCACGGGCAGTGAGCAGGACGAGACCGTGGCCAACTTCGGCGTGTATTCCAGCGCGGTGATCCGCGAGGTCTGCCGGTTGCGCGAGAGCATCCGCTATTTCCCCACCATGGTGAAATGGGTGGGCTTCCGAACCGCCAAGCTCGATGTGGAGCATGCCGGGCGCACCGTGGGCAAGAGCAGTTACGGCTGGCGGCGGATGGCGCGTTTGGCGATGGACATCATACTGGCATACAGCGACAAGCCCTTGCGCCTGATGGTCAAATTCGGCGTGGGTGTGGCGCTGTGCTCCATGCTCCTGGTGGTGTACACGCTGATCAAGTGGGCCCAGGGCGATATCACTGTGCTGGGTTATGCCAGCCTGATATCGAGCATCTGGTTCCTCTCCGGGTGCCTCATGATCACCTTGGGCACGGTGGGCCTCTACGTGGGCAAGACCTTCGAAGGCGTGAAGGACCGCCCGCTCTACATCATCGAGCGGCAGGTGCCATGATCGAGCGGCTCGCCTGGGACTCGGAGTTTTTCGGCTATGAGGTAGGCCGCGCACAGGTCCGCTCCGGGTCTTTCGGTCTCGCAGAATTCATGCTTGCATCGAAGGCCTATGCCTTGGTGTACGTCATCTCGGATGCCCGCATCCCCTCGCTGCCCCTGTTCGATGTGAAGGTGGTGCTCGAGCGTGAGATCGCCGCGGATGAGGTGCTCGAAGCTTCCGTGGAAGTGCGTCGCATAGGTCCGCCTGTGAGCGACGCGTTGTACCGGCTTGCGCTGGAAAGCGGCATTCATTCACGCTATAGGCTGGACCCAGGATTCACCAGGAACGAATTCGAACGGCTGTACCGCCGGTGGATCGAGCGGTCGGTCGCCGCCACGGATAAAGAAGTGCTGACCACCTCCGATGAGACCGGGCTCACGGGCTTCGTGAGCATCGCGCACGGTCCATCGCATTCGACCATCGGGTTGATCGCGGTGGATGAGCGGGCGCGTGGCCGAGGCCTTGGGGGGAAGCTGCTGCAGGCCAGCGCTCACGCGGCGCGGCTCGCCGGGAACACGAAGGTGCGCGTGGCCACGCAAGACGGTAATTCGCCGGCCTTGGCGCTTTACGACCGCTTCGGCTTCCGGGTCATCGAGCGCTCGTGGATCCATCACTTCCGGCCGATGGGCGCGCCTCAGGCATGAGCAACCTGCTGATACGCCTGTTCCGCGACCACGCCGCCGGGCTGTTATACGGCCTGGCGATGGCGGCGCTGTATGCCTTGGCATTCTACCGCGACTACGATTGCGACCTGACCCACCATATCTGGCATCTACGCGTGCATCTGGAGGCCGGGAAGCTCCCCATGCCCCCGCTCTACTATGGGACAGTGCGGCTCCTCGACCTCATACAGCCCCTAGGCCCCCATCTTGGGGCGGTACTGGCCTTGGGAGCGGCCGCATTCCTCAAATTCGAGCTGCTGCGGGCTCCCTTGCTCTTAGCAACGAACCGGGCGGTAATCGCGACCGCGGCGACCTGGGGCTTGCTGCTGGCCGCACCGCTCTGGATCGGCACGGGCGATGGCAACTGGTACCTAGGCACCCTATCCACCGCAGTGGCGCAGAACAGCACGACCTTATTCGTGCTTCCCGCCGCTATCTGGCTTCATCGGCTATCGGCTGGATACCTCGTAACGGGAAGCAGCCGGACGCTCATGCTGATGATGCTCGCCGGCCTGCTGGTGGTTTTGAGCAAACCGAGCTACCTATTCGCGCAATTGCCGGCACTGGCTCTCTTGCTTGTCCTCGAAAGCGGCCGCCTGAGGTCCTTCGCACCCGCGCTGTTGATATATATGACGGCCATGGGTGCTGGCATCCTTATGCTCTATGCGGCCATCTACGCTTACGGCCAGCTCGATATGCTGATCTATGGAACCGCGGAGCGGGCACGCGTCATCATCGCGCCGTTCCATGTCTGGCGGGGATGGACCAGCACCCCGTGGCTGCACGCCCTGGTCAGCCTGCCTTTCGTCGGCCTGTTCTTCCTGCGCGACCCCGCCTCCTTGCGAAGGAGCCTGGCCCTTCGCTTCTCCACCTGGGTGTTCGTCGTGGCGGTGGTCATCTTCGTGCTCTTCGCCGAGACCGGCGTGCGCGCGTTGCACGGCAACTTCTACTGGCAGATCCCCATCGCTTTGCTGCTCCTGCACTTCACCATGCTCGTTGACCTGGCCGAGCAGCGCTGGCCACCCTGGCGTGGCTTATTCACCGGGCTCAGCCTGAAGGACAGGTTGCTGCTACTCGCCGCGGTGCTCCATGTCATCGCCGGAATCGCGTACTTGCTGCGCTTCGCGTTCACGGGCAACTACATCTGACCTTGCCGCATGATACCGTTCAACCGCCCGCACCTCACCGGAAAGGAGCTGCCGAACATCCAGGATGCCGTAGCTACGGGCAAGCTCAGCGGCAACGGCAAATACACCCAGCTCTGCCATCGGTACTTCCAGGAACGATACGGCTTCAGGCATTGCCTGTTGACGCACAGCTGCACCGGCGCATTGGAGATGGCCGCGCTGCTCTTGGATATCCGGGAGGGCGACGAGGTGATCATGCCGGCCTTCACCTTCGTCTCCACCTCCAACGCCTTCGTGCTGCGGGGCGCCCGCATCGTTTTCGCCGACAGCCGGCCGGACCATCCGAACATGGACGAATCCAGCCTGGAGCATTTGATCACGGACCGCACGCGCGCCATTGTGGTGGTGCATTACGGCGGCGCGGCTGTGGACATGCGCGCGGTGATGGCACTGGCCGAGAAACATGGCCTGCTGGTGGTGGAGGATGCGGCCCAGGCGATCGATGCCTGGTTCAAGCCGGAAGGAGCGCGAGCAGCCCCGCTCGGCGGCATCGGCCATCTCGCGGCATTCTCCTTCCATGAGACGAAGAACATCATCGCCGGGGAAGGCGGCATGCTGGTGGTGAACGATGAGCGCTTCGTGGCCCGCTCCGAGATCATCTGGGAGAAAGGAACCAACCGTTCGGCGTTCTTCCGCGGTCAGATCGACAAGTACGGCTGGGTCGATGTGGGCAGCTCCTTCCTGCCTTCTGAAGTAACTGCGGCCTTCCTCTATGCCCAATTGATGGAACTGGAGGGAATCCAAGCCAGGCGCATCGCCATCTGGCAGGCGTACGACGAGCGCCTGTCCGCGCTGCAGCACCGAGGCTGGTTCACCACACCGACCCTGCCCGCGGCAGCCACGAACAACGCCCATGTCTACTACCTCCTTTGCCGTGACCTGGAGACCCGGACACGCCTGATCCAGGGGCTCAAGGAGGCGGGCATCATGGCCGTGTTCCACTACCAAGGGCTGCACCGCAGCCCCTTCTATGCCGATCGCCACGATGGGCGCCTCCTGCCTCATTGCGATGCCTACTCGGATCGATTGGTGCGCCTTCCGCTGTTCGCCGATCTGAGCCTGCAGGAGGTGGAACGCATCTGTGCCACCATAGAGCAATTGATGGGCTAGGCCGATGAGCAAGGCCTACATCGGGCTCATCGCGGCATTGGTGCTCACCCTGCTGCGCGTCCTGGTCATCGACATTGATCCGCCGGCGCGCGACCTCACCGATTACCTCGCCAAGGACGAGTGCTTCTATGTGTACCCAGCCTACGACCGTTTCGCCTATCAGGAGGCCTTCCGCAACACCGCTCCTCGGTGGTACGGCATTCCTGTTCTGACCAACCTCCTCGCTTTCGTCGGTCTGGAGACCTTCGGGTCGAATTACCTCGGCCTGCGCATCGGCTCGGTGCTGCTCGCGGCACTCAGCCTCGTGCTCTTCCATCGCCTGCTCCGCTGCCTCACGCGCGACCTGTGGCTGCTCAATGCGCTTCCGCTCCTGCTCTGCCTCGATGCCTCGTTCGGCTTCGGGAGCATCATGGTGGAACCCACCATGTCTCGCATGGCCATGATGCTGCTGGTGATGGTGATGGCCGTGCGACGACTGGAAGGGCATGACCCTACCCCGCTCGGCGCCGCGATTCTCTGCGCCATCGGCGTGTGGATCAGCCTGCCCACCTACCCCACCAATGCCTTCGTGATCCTGGGCGTAGCGCTATCGGCACTGTGCATGGAATGGACCACCCACCGGTCCCGAACCCGACTGATGAGCACGGCACTGGCGATGGGGCTTTCCATTGCGCTTTCCATGGCCTTGCTCTTGGGCTTCACCGCGCTTCTCGGATTCAAGGATATTGATGCGTTTCAGGCGGCGAACGGTGCATATGGCGGCCGGGTAAGCGTATCGCCGGGCGCCTGGCTCCAGAATGTGCAACATGTGCCCTACGCCAACTTCCTCCGGTTGAATCCGGCCTTGCTGCTCGGTTCGCTCATGGCCGCCGCAGCGCTTCTCAGCCTGAGAGGTGTTCGCTGGTCAGCGAGCGCCATCGTCGTATTCGCCTTCTCTGCGGCGCTGCTCGCGCAAACGGTCTTCATCAATGATTACCCCAAGCGCAAGCTGCTCATGCTGTTCCCGCTGGCCCTGCTCACGATCGCCCTCGCCTGGGACCGGCTGAAGCTCGCGGCCGTTCCGGAGAACCGCAGGCGCCTGCTCATGCTCCTGGGAATCATGTTCGCACTTGCGACGGCATGGCAGACCTGGGCGCACGTGAAGTCATCGGTGAACGAGGCTAGCGTGGTGATGCGCGCGCTCTGGCCCGGAATCGTGATCCTTGGAATCATCCTGGTGCTTGCCGCTGTGGCGATCGTTGCGCGCAGGCCCCTCATGCGATCGCTGCTGATCCTGCTTGCCCTGCCGGGTGCCGTGAACACCGCCGACTTGATGATCGTGAACCGGAGGTACGCGTACCGGGACATGCTCGAGGACCTGCAGGCATACGGTGATGTGGGCTTCATCGGGGCCGCCTCGATGGGCTTCCGCCCCTACAATCAGCTGCGCGTATCGCTCAACCCGTACATGGTGCCCGGCGCATATGCGGAATCATGGCCCATCCTGTCGCGCATGGCCGCAGCGGACACGTCCACGAACTATAGCATCGGGTATCTCGACCAAGCCGCGGACCTCGCTGCGATCGGCTTCCGGCCGGTGCGCGTCTTCGTGCTGAATCCGGATGAGACCTGGCGTGAGCGCCAGTTCATCGTTTACAAGGAGCGGAAAGTGTCGCCAGGCGAACAGATTCAATCCTCTGCGCTCGAGGCCGAGAGCCCGTAGCGTCGATAGAGGCGCGCTTTGCGTCGTTCCAGCCGCGCCTGGGCCTGTGCGGTCCGCGCGGGTCGCTGCGCCACGGTCAATTCGCCGCGCTCGATGCGCTGTACCACCAATTCCATCAACTGGTCATCGCCGGCCGCATCATAGGTGCTCTTCAGGTCCTGCCCGAAGACGCGCGCCATGCCCTGCCAGATGAAGGCCGTGAACGAGCCTCGCAGCTGCCGCACCAGTTCGTAGGAAGTCTTGCCTGTCTCGCGGTCGATGAGCTTCGTGAGCACGCGGCCCTCGCTCGTGGTCATGTCCCGCACCTCGGCCTCGAACTCAGCCCGTAACTCGGCTTCGGCGAGCTTCACGTAGAGATCCTGATCACCGTTCCGATCGATGGCCGCGAGGTCATGCTCGTATTCGCGCAACAGTTCCGAGGTGATGCGCGCGAAGGGGTACACCTTCACCACGCGCCGGGTGAGCCGGTCGAAGCGCTCCGCCTGCCTGCGGTCGCGGGCGGTCCATCTCGAAACCACTTCCGAGGGCCACAGATCGATCACCGGCAGGGTATCGCCATCGATCACGATGGCCTTGTGTACCGTGCCATCCAACGCGACCTGACCACGCGCTTGCATGGCCAGGAGCGCAAGACCGATCAGGATGTTGGCACGGGGGAGGAGCATCAGGCCAGGGGTACGACGAAGCTACAACGTCGAAACCCGCGCCTGTTATACTCGACTAGCGCCGCCTTAGTTTCCAGGGACTTCCGTCTATCTCAGCGGTCGACTTCACGGCTGCGGGCACGGCGGCGGCTTGCCAGATGCCGGACACGAGGGCGGCAGCTTGGAATTCATCCGCCTCCAAGGCCTCCAGCGCTTCCGGCTTGAAATGGTCGCGGACGAAGTGCGTGTCGTACTTGCCGCTGCGGAAGGACTCGTGCCCCATGACGAATCGGCAGAAGGGCAGTGTGGTCTCCACGCCGCCGATCGCGTAATCGTCGATGGCCCGCTCCATGCGCGCAATGGCCTCCTCGCGTGTGGCGCCGTGGGTGATGAGCTTGGCGATCATCGGGTCGTAATGGATCGGGATCGTCATGCCCTCCTCGAAGCCATCATCCACGCGAACGCCGGGGCCTTGCGGTGGGCGATAGGTGGTGAGCGTGCCGATGTCCGGCAGGAAGTTGTTCAGCGGGTCCTCTGCGTACACACGCACCTCGATCGCGTGCCCGTTGATCGTCAGCTCATCCTGCGTGAAGGGCAGCTTCTCCCCTTCCGCCACCCGAATCTGCAGCTTCACCAGGTCGAGGCCGGTGATCATCTCCGTGACCGGATGCTCCACTTGCAGGCGCGTGTTCATCTCCATGAAGTAGAAGTCGCCGCCCTCATCGAGCAGGAACTCAACCGTACCTGCGCCCACATAATCCACGCTCTTGGCCACGTTCACGGCGGCCTCACCCATGCGTTTGCGCATCGCGGGCGAGAGCACAGCGCTCGGGGCCTCCTCCACCACTTTCTGGTGACGGCGCTGCACGCTGCATTCGCGCTCGAAGAGGTAGCAGGTGTTGCCGTGCGTATCGGCCATCACCTGCACCTCGATGTGGCGCGGCCCGGCCACGTACTTCTCGATGAACACGCTGCCATCGCCGAAGGCATTCTGCGCCTCGCTGATCGCGCGTTCCAGGCCTTCCTTCAGCCCGGCTTCCTCCACCACCACGCGCATGCCCTTGCCCCCGCCACCGGCAGCGGCCTTGATCAGGATCGGGAACTTGATGGTCTTCGCCACCGCGATCGCCTCGTCGAGCCCGCTCACCGCGCCCTCGGTGCCCGGCACCAACGGCACACCGAAGCCCTTCACCGCCTCCTTCGCCGCGAGCTTATCGCCCATCACCTTCATGGCTTCAGGCGACGGACCAACGAAGGTGATGCCTGACTTCTCCAGCGCGCGGGCGAAATCGCCGTTCTCGCTGAGGAAGCCATAGCCCGGATGCACGGCATCGACCTTCAGGTCCTTGCACACTCCCACGAGCTTCTCCACCACCAGATAGCTCTCCTTGCTGGGCGCGGGTCCGATGAATACGGCCTCATCGGCGAAGCGGACGAAGGGCGCATTGCGATCGGCTTCGGAATACACCGCCACGGTGCTGATGCCCATTTCCCGGGCGGAGCGCATCACACGCAGGGCGATCTCGCCGCGGTTGGCGACCAGTAGCTTCTTGATCTTCTTCTTGGCCATGGGGCAGGTCTGGTGTTGCGCGAAGATGCAACCAACTGGCCCGATCTTTGGCTTCGGCCCGCCATGCGCCCGCTGACCCTTCCGCTAGCGATTCTCCTCGCTTCGACCCTTACCGCGCAACCCAAGCCGCGCATCGTGGTCACCGATACCGGCACCGTGGTGCTGCATGAATTCACCACCGGCCAGCTGAGCACAAAGGAATGGCGAGACCAGGACGACCACTGGGGACGGAGCTGGGCGTATAAAAAGACGGGCGAGGTGATCTTCGAAGGGCAGACCCGGCGCATTGCCGGTCATGCCTCCGTGCAGTTCAGCTACCATCCTAACGGGGCAGTGAGCAAGGTTGAGACCAGCGATGCGCCTGACGGGGGCATTCAATGGCACAAGAGCACGACCACCTTCGACGAGCAGGGGAATCGGACGGGCTTCTTCGAGCAGGGGCAAGACCATTACGGTCCCATCCCCCGGGTCACCGTGCAACCGGCTCGGCTGCCCACCGAGAAGCCGAACAAGCAGGAAACCCCAGAGGAACAACACATGTTCGTGAATGAGGTGTTCGTGGTGAACCCGACGAATGCCGCAGTACGCGTGGTGGCCACACCAAAGCACCTATCTCCGGCGATGCCCGGCGGCAACTGGACCATGGCGCCGGGTGATACGATCCGCATCGGATCCTACAGCATGGGCGAAGCATGGCCGGATTGGAAGGAGCAGGTGGAATTGGTCATTCTCCAAGTCGTTCTCGGTGATCGCCAGCACGCTGTGGCCCATACCCGCACCGATGAGGCCAAAGCCGGCCAGGAGCACCGCAAGTTGTTCGTCGTTATCGAGGGCTGGGAGTCCGTAACGGCCGATCCCGGCCAGGAACATCTGCCCGGCCTGGACAAGCCCGATCCGCCGAAGAAGAAGAAGCGCTGGTTCTTCTTCCGCTAGGCGAGCACCGCCCAGAAGGCCTTGAGCCCAGTTAACAGGTCGGCCACGTTCACCGACTCGAAGGGATGCTTGGCGCCCTTCATTAGCGCCACCTGTGCCTTTGGCAATAAGGCCGCGAAAGCACGTGTGTCGTCCGGTATCGCGGTCGCATCGCCATCGCCCACCAGGCAGAACACGGGGCACGTGATGCGCGAGCAGACCTGATCCGTCAACAAAGGCGATGCGGCCAATTCCTTCATGCTGCGCGCGATGGATCCCACGACACCGCGCCAGTGATCGTTGCCATGCGCGGCATGCAGTGCTTGGGCGAAGGCGGGCACCTTCTCCAGCATCTTGTCCGGATCGAGCATGCGCAGCTCACGGGAGAGGCCTTCCTCGGTCCACAGGTACTTGGTGCCGAGCGTCACCACGCTGCGCACCTTCGCCGGGTGCTTCGCCGCGAAGAGCAGCGCCGCGTATCCGCCCATGCTGTAGCCGAAGAGATCGGCTTGCTCCCAGTGGTTCTCGGCAAAGGCCCGCTCGATGTCGCCCACGAAGGCATCGAAGCTCATACGGTCGTGCTCGGAAGCACGCGTGCCGTGGCCCGTGAAGTCGATGGTTACTCCTCCTACCCGTGCCTGCAACCGCGCCATCTGGCGCGAGCTGCCGAGCGCGCCGTGGAGGAGCAACAGGGGCATGCTCAGGCCAGCACCTCCTTCACCCGATCAGCCGCCTCTTGCAAGGCCACCGCGCTCAGCACCTGGAGGCCGCTGTTGTCGATGAGCTGCTTGGCTTCCTCGGCGTTGGTCCCTTGCAGGCGCACGATGATGGGCACGGGGATGTCGCCGATGTTCTTGTACGCGTCCACGATACCCTGCGCCACGCGGTCACACCTCACGATGCCGCCAAAAATGTTCACGAGGATCGCCTTCACGCGCTCGTCCTTCAGGATGATGCGGAAGGCTTTCTCCACACGCGCTGCATCGGCCGTGCCGCCCACGTCGAGGAAGTTGGCAGGCTCGCCACCGCTGAGCTTGATGATGTCCATCGTCGCCATGGCCAGACCGGCGCCGTTCACCATGCAACCCACGTTGCCGTCGAGGCGCACGTAGTTGAGGCCCGCTTCGCCAGCCTCCACCTCGATCGGGTCCTCCTCGGTCTTGTCGCGCATCTCCACGTAGTCGGGGTGGCGGAAGAGCGCGTTGCCATCGAGGCGCACCTTGGCATCCACCGCCGCGATCTTGTCGTCGCTGGTCTTGAGCACCGGGTTGATCTCGAACATGGCGGCATCGCAGCCCTCGTAGGCCTTGTAGAGCGCGGCCACGAACTTCACCATCTCCTTCTTGGCAGCGCCGGTTACGCCCAGGTTGGTGGCGACCTTGTTGCACTGGAAGGGGCGCAGGCCCACGCGCGGGTCGATCACCTCTTTGAAGATCTTCTCCGGGTGCTTCTCAGCCACCTCCTCGATGTCCATGCCGCCCTCGGTGCTGTACATGATGATGTTCTTTCCGCTGGCACGGTCAAGCAGCACGCTCATGTAGTACTCTTTCGTCTCGCTGGCACCGGGGTAATACATGTCCTCTGCGATCAGGACCTTATGCACCTTCTTGCCCTGCGGCGGGGTCTGTGGCGTCCTCAGCATCATGCCGATGATGCCCTCGGCCTTCTCGCGCACCTCGTCGATGCTCTTGGCCAGTTTCACGCCGCCGCCCTTGCCACGGCCACCAGCATGGATCTGGGCCTTCACCACCCACCACTTGGTACCGGTCTCCTGGCTCAGGCGCTTGGCCTGGTCCACAGCCTCATCGGCGTTGTAGGCCACCAACCCGCGCTGCACGCGGACGCCATACTGGGTAAGGATGCTCTTGCCTTGGTACTCGTGAAGGTTCATCGCAGGGGTCGTTTCGTTGCGGAGGCGAAAGTAGGGGAAGGAGAAGATGAGGGGTTGTTCATTCGCTTCGCGCGAAAGGACGGGTTGAGGAGTTGAGGGTTGGGGGTTGAGAGTTGTTCCTTCGCTTTGCTCGGAATGACAGGTTGAGAGTTGGGGGTTGAGGGTTGTTCCTTCGCTTCGCACGGAAAGACAGGTTGAGGGCTGGGCGCCTTGGGCAGAACAGGTGCGTGAAGGCTCAATCATCGCCCGTGGTCTTTCTTTGCCCGATGATCGAGGCTGTCGGCATCCGGAAGCGCTATGGCGCGTTGGAGGTGCTCAAGGGCGTGGACCTGCACGTGGCCAAGGGCGAGGTGGTGAGCATCGTAGGGGCCAGCGGCGCAGGCAAGACCACCCTGCTGCAGATCCTCGGCACCTTGGATAAAGCCGATGCCGGCTCCCTTCGCATCAACGCCGAGGAGGTCACACGGCTCGGCTCGAACGCGCTCTCGTCTTTCCGGAACACGCACATCGGCTTCGTGTTCCAGTTCCATCACCTGCTGCCCGAGTTCAACGCGCTAGAGAACGTGATGATGCCGGGACTGATCGCCGGCCGCAGCAAGAGCGAATGCGCGCCGCGCGCCGTGGAACTGCTCGCACGCCTGAACGTCGTGGCACGCGAGGAGCATAAGCCAGCGCAACTGAGCGGCGGGGAGCAGCAGCGCGTGGCCGTGGCACGGGCGCTCTTCAACAACCCGAGCGTGGTGCTGGCCGATGAACCCAGCGGCAACCTCGATAGCGCCCACGCCCGCGAGCTGCACCAGCTCTTCTTCGAGCTGCGGAAGGAACTGGGACAGACCTTCGTGATCGTGACCCACAACGAGGAACTGGCCGACATGGCGGACCGGAAGCTGGTGATGCGCGATGGGGTGATGTGAATATCCTGAACCACGCAACGGAGAACCATGAACAGAGGAGCTATTCAATTGATTCTTGCTGTGCTGCTGAGCACCGGATGCGATGCGGATTTACCGAAGGAAGCATACAGCACTGCGGAAGAATCAACCACCATACGAACTCATTCGGGCAACGCGTATTCGTTGTGCCGCGCATGGAAGGGTGAGATGCTCACGACCCATGGGAAGCCAGATCCTTCTCGCGACGTGAAGGGCAAGGTGATGCTCGAACTTCGATGTGATAGTTCCTTTCACCTGAGCGACGCGACCGAGGGGACAACCGAAACCGTCGCTGGCAGGTGGGCCTTCACCCCGGACAGTCTTCTCATCCTCCATATCCCCGATGAAGGGGAGCTCACTCGATTCAAGGTCCTCGATTGGGATAGCACGCGCCTGAGCACCTTCGTTCTCGAAGCCCCTGAAGAGGAAGTCATCGTTGTCTATTCCGCCGCGAACTGAACCAACCCGCGTCGCGCGCAGCCCCGAGCTTCTGCTTCAATCTCCACAGACCCAATCCTTCGAAATCGCGGTCCGGTTGTTGACGAGGGCGGCGACCTTTGCCGGCTCCATTCCCATGCGCATCCCGCTCCTCACGCTCGCACTATTCGCCTTCCTTCCCAGTTCCTTCGCACAGCTCCCACCCAGCTGCGAGCCGGGCAACCTGCCCGAGTGGATGCAGGCCATCGCATGGGACAAGAAGCCTGTGCCGTATGCGCTGCCGAAGCGTGAGCCGCTGCATACCAATGGCTTCATCGGCACTTGGATCATCCAGAAGACCAACGGCGACCGCTTCCGGTTCTGGAGCGATAAGGAACGTGTGGTAGTTGAAGTGTTCGGCAGGACCGGCGAGCGCAAGCAGGTGCAGTTCCTCGACCTCTCGGCGAACATCAGGATGAAGTCCGTCACGGAAAAAGGCAAGGTGCACTTCGCAGTGGAAGACCTCCACTTCCCGAACGTGGGCTATTTCTACGAGATCTGGAGCGATTCGGTGCGCGCCACGGGACGTACGGAGCAGATCCTCGACGCCACCTGTGCGGAGATGCTGGGCACCGATGGCAACAACGACACCACTTACTACTGGCGAACGGACAAGTATCCCGCGCTCTTCGCCGACATGCGCGTTTGGGCGCCATGGCTCTGCCGCGAAGGGCAGATGGAATACCTCACCGCGCTCTGCCCGAAACCCGTGGTTGGTTGCTTGCGCGCCGAATGGCCTAAACGTCGTTTCGGACCAGAGGCAGGCAGCATCGCGTTCGTGAACATCGCACCGGGGAGGTCGCCCATGCCCACGTTGGAAGGTGAACGCGGCCTGGTGGTGGAGCAGCGCTTCCTCTGGAACAACAACAGCGGCATCGGCACCTTGCCCGCGTGGATGCGCGCCTACGTGAGCGACCTCAAGCCGGATACGCTGCCCGCCCTATTCACGCCCGACCCGGTGGATCGCGGCATTCCGGACAACGCCTTCATCGGCACGCTCACTGCGGAAACACCAACGATGATCATCGGGATGCCGGACAAGAGGACCGGTAGCGATACCACACACCAGCTGGCGAAGTACAGCTACTGGGCCGATGCGCGGCGCGCGGTTCTGATCATGGACGACCCGGATGATGAGGGCTACCTTTTCTACGCCGTCGACCTCGATGCCGACGTGGTGATGGCCACCCACAACGAGATGAGCGGGCACGTGATCCCGAAGCTCTACATCAACACCCTGGAGGAAGTCGGCTTGAAGGAATTCGGGC
Organism: Flavobacteriales bacterium; assembly: GCA_020635725.1. Lineage (GTDB taxonomy): Bacteria > Bacteroidota > Bacteroidia > Flavobacteriales_F > PHOS-HE28 > PHOS-HE28. Next base: position 156,292 of record JACJZF010000007.1, on the reverse strand, counting down.
GCGGGCTGGAACTGTACTTCTCGCCGCACGGCACCACGCGGAAGATCAACGGCTACGACTGCGAGCTGTTCACCACGAGCGAACGCTTCCTCACCTATTTCTGGTTCCCGAAGACCGATGTGCGGAACCCCGTATTCGACATGAAGAACTGGATGGTGCAGCGCATGGGCCAGAAGATGAAGGACCTGATGTTCTTCGGTGTGGCCGAGAAGCCGATGCCGATGGCCGTGCAGGGAACGACGATCACGAGCTACAAAGAGGGCAAGGCGAAACCGCCGGTGGTGGACCTGCGCAATTACCGGGTGCGCGATGAGCGACTGGAGCAGCGCAGACGTCGAAATGAACCGCCTCCGATGGAAGTGCGCGAGGTCACTGTAGAAGAGGTGATGTCCGGCGAATTCGACGTGGAAGCACCCGTGATGGTGGAAGCCGAACCGATGGAAGAGATGCTGCCTCCGGTCATGGAGGTCAGCGGAGCCAGCTATGACCGCCTGCCGCGACCGGTCACGCTGCCCCCCGCGATCGATTCGGTGATGAAGGCCACCACCAACGGTTTCATCGGCACGGCCAGGTTGCGCTTCACCAGCACGCGCGGCGACAAGACCACCTCGTGGACTGTGCGCTACGCGAGCACGGCGGACAAGATGGTGCTCATCGGGCAGGATGAACAGCCGGGCAGCACGGAGCATACACGAGCCTATGTGCTGGATCGTGCAACGCATCAAGAGAAGTTGTTCATCCCGCTAGCGGAAGGATTCCGCACGTACGACCAACCTCTGGTGGCGCACCCGGCACCGATCTTCCAGCCGGCTGCCACGGACAGCATCATCGCTGGTGCGCGCAAGATCGTCGGTCGTAGCGCGCAACACCGACTGTTGGAGGAGCCCGATCGCCGGCGCGAATCATGGGTGGACGCGAAGACCCCTTCCCTCTTCCACGATGTACTCGGTGCGCGGCGGAGTTGGAGCGGCATTGAGATCCTGTTGCGCGGTCCCGTGGTCGCGAGCACACGGCCAGGCATGCCGCTGGAAGTGACCTACACCTATAAGAACGAAGAGACCCTGACCTTGAAGGTGCTGGAGCTGAAGCCCGGTGCGGTGGACCAGCGCATGTTCGACATCACACCCGATTCCTGGCGGCGTTGACGAACCGCGACCAGCTCGCGCGTTCGGCGTCCATGGCGCGTTACGAAAGATTGCGTTCGTACCTTCACACGACCTAAGTTAGCCTCTCACCAACCAACGCCATGACACGCCATCTCCTCTTCTGCCTCACCTGCACCATGCTGATCACCCTGCCTGGCACGGCCCAGGTCGACATGAACGCGTTGATGAAAAGCGCGGCCATGCAGGTGGAGCCGGACAACGGCCCGATCGTCCTCAACACCTTCATTGGCAGCCTCAGGCTGGAGATGCACCAATTCAGCCGCAATGGGGAGACTGCGGCTGATGAATGGAAAGAGGAAAAGACCAGCCCGACGAACATGGAATACGCGAGCAACCCGCAGTACACGCTGGTGAAGATGAAATCGAAGGAGAAGGAAGGCCAGAGCTTCGGAATGCTCACGGACCACAAAGCGAAGGTGCAGTACATGCTCACCCAGGATGCCAAAGGGCAGAAAATGGCGATCAAGCAGCGCAAGACGAAGGTGGTTGTGCCGGATGAGAAGAGCGATGATGACGTTGTCGTGAAGCGCATGGACGAGCAACGCACCATCCAGGGCCATACCTGCATCAAGTACATCGCCACCGGGAAAGACGGCCAGTGGACAGGCTGGGTCGCGGAGCGCATGGCCGCTCCCTTCGAGGACATGATGCGCCAGTCCTCCACTTCGAAGGATCGCATGGCGGAGAAGATGCGCCTAATGCCCGGCTTCGCGCTGGAATGGGAATGGATCAGCGCCGATGGCACGCAGCGCCATGTCGCCTTCGTGCGTGACCTGCAGATGGGCGAGGTCGATGCCAAGGCCTTCTCCCTCGATGGCTATACCGTGATGGACATGAGCAATCCGGCGAGCACTCGCTGAATTGCGTTCATGGCGAACAAGCTCGATGCGCTGGAGCGCGTGGAGGTCACGAGCCGTGCGCAAAATGGCGGGCCTGGCTGAAGAAGCACCATCGGCGCACCGAAGGGATCTGGCTGATCTATTGGAAGAAGGCCACGCCGGATAAGCACATGGGCTATGGCGCCATCGCGGAAGAGGCGCTCTGCTTCGGCTGGATCGACAGCACGGCGCGCGGCCTCGATGCCCACCGTTCCATGATCCACGTGTGCCCGCGCAAGCCGAAGAGCGTGTGGAGCAAGGTGAACAAGGAACGGATCGAGCGCTTGGAGGCGGAAGGGCGCATGACCGCCGCTGGGAGGACCAAGATCGACGCGGCGAAGACCGATGGCTCGTGGAGCGCGCTCGATGCCGTGGAGGCCTTCGAGATGCCAGCGGACCTGAAACGAGCCTTCACTCGCAACAAGACCGCGCGCAAGCACTTCGATGCTTTCCCGCCCAGCAGCAGGAAGCAGATCCTGTATTGGACCAGCAGCGCCAAGACCGATGTCACGCGCAAGAAACGTATCGCGGACACCGTGACCTTGGCGGCTAAGAACATCCGGGCTAATCACACGGCACCGAGATCCAAATCCTGAATGTCTTGAACCACCTCGCGATCCTCATCTGTGCGGTCAGTATCTTCCTGCTCGGCGCACCGTGGTACTCCAAAGCCATGTTCCTGCGACCATGGGCCCGTGCGAACGGATTGGATCCCGATGCGCCGCGCGACCCCCAGACGGCGAAGCATCCGGCCCGTGTTTTCGGTATCTCCTTCCTCATGGCCTGGCTCGCGGCGTACGCGTTCGCGATCCTCATGGTGCATCAGGCGCACAGCCTTGCCGAATGGCTGCACGGCGGACTGCTCTGCGGCCTGGGCATCGCCGCCACCAGCTTCGGAATCAACTACCAGTTCGCGAACAGGCCGACCACACTGCTCCTAATCGATGGCGGCTACCACGTGGTCCAGTTCCTGCTCTACGGACTGATACTCGGGCTCTGGGCGTGAGCCGCCACGCTACTGCATCGCCCGGCCCGAGGTCGGCAACCTCCAACCTGACTGCCCGTCGTATAAGCATGTCGATTCTGCGGTCGGCGGTGCTCTCGATTCCCTTGATGGCCTGTGCGGATGTCTTCGCCCAGAGCCAAGAGCCCTTCCATCACCGGTACGCCCACGCGCAATTCCCGGCACTTGAGGAACGCTACCTTCCGTTGCCTAGTGGGTCCACCGTGTTCTACGGATCCGGGCACGTTTCACCGATGTACGCCTCGTTGGGCATGCTCGATGCGCAGGGAGGACTGCTTTGGGAACGGCGTGTCGAGTTCGACGGCATCGGGGAAGCCGATGTCCGCGCCGTTCGCGACCTCAGTAATGGCACCCTGCTGTGCGGGGTGCGCGGCACGATCACTTCAGCAGGCGCGGTCGCGCTCGTTGACACCTTCGGCACGCTGTTATGGAGCGCGGACTTGGGCATGCCGATCAGTGATGTCGTACTCACTGCCGATGGGAATTGTGTCGCGCTCGGTTGGCGCAGTGCAACGGCAGCCGGACCCGGAGGTGCGTATGACATACATCTCATGAAACTCGACCTGGATGGCAACTTGCTTTGGACGAAGCGTTATCCGGTGACCGGCCTCGAGTTCGCCGATAAATTCTCCTATGACCTGTTGGAACAGCTCAACGGCGACTTATGGCTTTGCTTCGGATACAATGACAGGTTAGGCGTGCTTTGCACGGATGCGGCTGGGGACATCCAGTGGGTGAAGTACTACGCGAGCGGTTTATCGCAGTACGATATCCTGGCAGGCGGTAGCCCCTATGCTCTGCTTCGCGAAGGCAGCGGCGCTTGGCTCTTCGGCAAGGGAAATGAGGGCTTGGGACTTGGCGGCTTGTTCGCGATCCTGCTCGACGGACAAGGCACCGCGGTTTCTGGTCGGACCTATTCAGGAAGCCAGTTCCTGTACCTGCGCGAGGTGGAGCGTGCTCCGGATGGCAGCATCTGGATGTTCGCGCGAGATGGACAGTACGCGCTGTTCATCAACCTGGATAACGCGGCCGCTATCCTTGGTCAGTTCCGGCTGAGCGAAGGAGGCTCCGCGCCGGTGAGCGGGTTCGGCCTGGCTGCCGATGGCGCGCTTCTCACGGCTCGCTGGGGGGCAATAACCGATAGCCTGTTGTCGAATGCCCCTTGTGAACGTGAGCGGTTCTATTCCTCGTCCACCCTCGAATGCGACGAAATGCTCAGTTCCAACATCGCTCAGAACGACTTCATTCCGCTAGCTTCCTCGCTGCCATCCTTGGTGATGACACAGGGCGTCGAATTCCCCTCCATGCAGCTTGGCCTAGCGCCGCGCACCGTCACGGTGAGCCCCGGATGCGTCCCCACGGATCTGACGGAAACACGGGCGGCGACGGTGGCGATCAGAGCCTATCCTTCTCCGGCAACGGATTGGGTGCGCTTCTCCGGAATTGATCCCGCGTATCCGATCACCGTGGAGCTAGTCGACCTGCACGGACGTCAATGGAAACACAAGATTGCCGGAGAGGCTTCGCTCATGATCCACGACCTCGCACCCGGTGTGTACACCGCTATGTTCTTAACGGAAACAGGTGATCCGGCAACCGTGCGTTTCATCAAGGCGGAACGACCCGATTGAGCGCTAGCTGCGACCGCTGGGACCAAGCCTGTCCTGGACGTGCAGCATATCGGAGCGGCCTTATGCGATGACTGCCGCTTGGAACGCGGATGCGTGCGAACTTGCACGATGCCTCGTCCCGACCCCTCAGCGCACGTGCGCGCCCTGCTCGACGAGGCCTACGACCGCCTGGCTTCCCCGGCCTTCATCATCGAGGACCCGATCCAGATCCCGCGCTCGTTCGACAACCGCCCCGATGCCGAGACCGTCGGCTTCCTCACCGCCACCATCGCATGGGGACAGCGCAAGACCATCATCGCCAACGCGTGGAAGCTGGTCCGCCTGATGGATGAACGTCCGCACGACTTCGTGATGAATGCCGACGCCAGCGACCTGAAGCATGTGGGCGGCTTCGTGCATCGCACCTTCAATGGAATAGACCTCGGGCACTTCATCCGAGGCTTGCGGCACCTGTACGCGAAGCACGATGGCATCGAGGGCGCTTTCCTGCTCGATGGTGCAATCGGCGACATGGGAACGGCCATCGCGCGATTCAAGCAGCGCTTCTTCGAGCCACGGCATCAAGCTCGCACGCGCAAGCATGTGGCCGATCCCGTGCAGGGCAGCAACGCGAAGCGCATCAACATGTACCTCCGTTGGATGGTGCGCCCCAACGACCGCGGCGTCGACCTCGGCATGTGGACGCGGATCAAACCCGCCGACCTCATGGTGCCGCTCGACGTGCATACCGGTCGCGTGGGCCGCGAGCTGGGCCTGCTTCAGCGCAATGCCGATGACTGGAAAGCCGTGGAGCAACTCACCGCGGCCTTGCGCCATTTCGACCCGACGGATCCGGTGAAGTACGATATCGCGCTATTCGGACTCGGTGTCGAAGGCAGCTTGGGGAAGAAGAAGCTGAAGACTAGGTGAGCATGCCGCCGCACACGTTCAGCGTCTGCCCGGTGATGTAGGCGCTGAGGTCGCTGCCGAGGAAGACGCAGGCATTGGCCACGTCGGTGGGCGTGCCGCCGCGCTTCAGGGGGATGCCCTCGCGCCATTGCTCCACCACCTTCTGATCGAGCGCGCCGGTCATCTCCGTCTCGATGAAGCCCGGTGCGATGGCGTTGCTGCGGATGTTGCGGCTGCCCAGCTCCAGTGCCACGCTCTTGGTGAAGCCGATGATGCCCGCCTTGCTGGCCGCGTAGTTGGCCTGGCCCGCATTGCCCTTCACCCCCACCACGCTGCTCATGTTCACGATGCTGCCGCTGCGCTGCTTCAGCATGGTGCGCATCACGGCCTTGGTCATGTTGAACACGCTCTTCAGGTTGGTGGCGATCACCGCGTCCCAATCGGCCTCGCTCATGCGCATGAGCAGCTGATCCTTGGTAATACCGGCGTTGTTCACCAGTACATCCAATCGGCCCCAAGCGCCTACCACTTCGTCCACTGCCTTCTGCGCCTGCTCGAAATCGCCGGCATCGCTCTGAATCGCCAGCACCTTGCGACCGCTCTTCGAAGCGAGCTCCTCGGCAACGGCATTCGCCTTCTCCGGGCTGCTCACATAAGTGAAAGCCACGTCGGCGCCTTCCTCCAGGAAACGCTCCACGATGCCCTTGCCGATCCCGCGCGATCCTCCGGTGACGAGCGCGGTCTTGCCATCCAACAGTCCCATGGTTCAACGCCGCGTTGCTTCTGCGGCCGGGGCCAAGGTATCAATGGGGCCGGACAGCAGGAGCCACCTGCGTCTACGCGTGATGCGCATTCTCCCACGCCCCCGCTCCGCGTGCTCTGCGCCTCTGCGTGATGCGCATTCTCCTACGCCCCCGCTTCGCGTGCTCTGCGCCTCTGCGTGATGCGCATGCTCCCACGCCCCCGCTCCGCGTGCTCTGCGCCTCCGTGTGATGCGCATTCTCCCACGCCCCTGCTCCGCGTCCTCTGCGCCTCTGCGTGATGCGCATGCTCCCACGCCCCCGCTCCGCGTGCTCTGCGCCTCTGCGTGATGCGCATTCTCCCACGCCCCCGCTCCGCGTCCTCTGCGCCTCCGTGTGATGCGCATTCTCCCACGCCCCCGCTCCGCGTCCTCTGCGCCTCTGCGTGAAACTGCATTCCCCCTGCCTCACATCCGCTCCGGCACCTCGATGCCCAGGCACCACATCGCTTTCTTCGTGGTGTCAGCGACGGCTGCGCTCAGAGCCAGACGGAAAGCGCGCTTGCCCTCGTCCTCCTCCTTCATCACCGGAATGGCCTGGTAGAAGCTATTGTAGGCCTTCACCACTTCGTAGGCGTGATTCGCCAGCGACGACGGGTCAAGCTTGGTGGCCGCCTCGTTCAGCACCGCCGGGAACTGGTGGAGTAGCTTGATGACCGTGCGTTCCTCGGACAGAAGTGAGGATTTGTCCGTTGTCAGTTGTCCGGCTTGGCCTGACAACTCTGCACAGACAACCGCCGACTCTCCAGCCTTCCGCAGTAGGCTCTTGATGCGCGCGTAGGTGTACTGGATGAACGGACCGGTGTGCCCCTGCAGGTCGATGCTGGCAGCGGGGTCGAAGAGCATCCGCTTCTTCGGGTCCACCTTGAGCAGGAAGTACTTGAGCGCAGCGAGGCCGATCATCTCGAAGAGCGCCGCCTTCTCGGCCTCGCCCATGCCGTCGAGCTTGCTCAACTGCTCGCCGGTCTTGCGCGCCTCGGTCACCACCTCGTCGATGAGGTCGTCGGCATCGACCACGGTGCCCTCGCGGCTCTTCATCTTGCCGCTGGGCAGGTCCACCATGCCGTAGCTGAGGTGGAAGAGCTCATCGGCCCAGACGAAGCCGAGCTTCTTCAGGATGATGAAGAGCACCTTGAAGTGGTAGTCCTGCTCGTTGCCCACCGTGTAAATGAGCTTGCTCAGGCCCGGGTACTCCTCGAAGCGCTTGATCGCCGTGCCGATGTCCTGCGTCATGTACACGCTGGTGCCATCGCGGCGCAGCAGCACCTTCTCATCGAGGCCTTCGGCGGTGTTGTCCACCCATACGGCGCCGTCCTTCTCGTAGAACACGCCCTTCTTCAGGCCCTCGAGCACATCGGCCTTGCCCAGCACGTAGGTCTGGCTCTCGTAGTAGTTCTTGTCGAAATCGACGCCGGCACGGGCATAGGTGGCATCGAAGCCCGCGTACACCCATCCGTTTATCTTCTCCCAGAGCGCGCGCACCTCGGGGTCGTTCGCCTCCCATTTGCGCAGCATCTCCTGCGCATCGAGCAGGATCGGCGCCTCCTTCTCCGCTTCCTCCTTCGACTTGCCAGCGGCCACCAACGCGTCGATCTCGGACTTGTAAGCCTTGTCGAATTCCACGTAGTACTTGCCCACCAGCTTGTCGCCCTTGAGGCCGCTGCTCTCGGGCGTCTCGCCGTTGCCGAATTTCTGCCAGGCCAGCATGCTCTTGCAGATGTGGATGCCACGGTCGTTGATCACCTGCACCTTCACCACCTCATGGCCCGCCGCCTTCAGGATGCGGCTCACGCTGTAGCCGAGGAAGATGTTGCGCAGGTGGCCGAGATGCAGCGGCTTGTTGGTATTCGGCGAGGCGTACTCCACCATCACCTTGTCCTTCGCTCCGCTCGGACTGACCGGTTCCAACTGAAGGATGTCGCGGTCTCCAGCCTCTTTCAGAAAGCCGAGCCAATAGCTGTCGGCGATGACGATGTTGAGGAAGCCCTTGACCACGTTGAAGCGCTCCACCACATCGACCTCCTTCACCAGGAATTCGCCGATGGCCTGCGCGGTCTGCTCGGGGCCCTTGCCGCTGAGCTTCAGGAAGGGGAAGACGTTGATGGTGACGTCGCCCTCGAATTCCGGTCGTGTCTGCTGGAAACCGATGGCCTTGGCCTCGATGGCGTGGCCGAAGAGCTGCTGGAAGGCGCCTTGCAGGGCGGGGACGAGAAGGGATTGGAGCCGGTCCTGGAACATGGGGCGGCAAAGGAAGGGGATAGGAGTTGTCAGTTGCCAGTTGTCAGCTGTGAGTTGTCAGGTCGCAGCGGCGGTCTTCAGCCCTGCCTGACAACTGACAACGGACAACTACTTCTTGCTCAAGAAATTCTCAACCAGCATGCAGCGCACGCTTCCGCCGCCGATGGCCTCGATGGTGGGCACGGCCACGGGGATTAGACGGGCGTGGCGCTCCAAGGCGAGTCGCTGGTGCGGCTTCAAGGCGTGGAAGGCGGTCTCGCTCAAGAGAATCACATCATCGGAAGCACTTGCTTCCGGCTTCGTTCCGCGCGGGTCGCGATGACCGGCTAAAGTGGGACGGTTGGGAGCGAGCTCGAGCGCGTTGCCCACGAACTGGTACAACTGCGGCAGGTCGAAGGCGATGACCTCGCGGCCGCTGCGGGCCAGCTCCTCCTCCAGTTCTTGGCGCTCGGCGGGGTACGGCATGGCATCGAAGCAGACCAGGGCCCAGCGCTGCCCCAAGGCGAGCATGACGTTGGTGTGGTAGATGGGCGCGCCGTTGATGCGGCCGTCCATGGTGGCGGTGAAGGAGATGGGCGTATAGCCGAGCTGCTCGCACCAGGCTGCCAACGCGTTCTCGCTGGTGCGCGGCGAGAGGCAGGCGAAGGCACGACGCTTCCCACGGTCGAGCACGAGACTGCCGGTGCCTTCGAGGATGAGGCCATGGTGCTCCCAGCCGCTGAAGTCGAGGGTCTGCCGCACGGCGAAGCCTTCACGCTCCAAGGTGCGGGCGAGGTCAGGGTCGCGCTCCACACGGCGGCTGGGCGTGAGCATGGGGTAGAGCACGATGGTGCCGTCGGCGTGCGTGCTGAACCAGTTGTTCGGGAAGACGCCGTTGGGCGCTGCCGGGTCGATCGGGTCGAGCACCGTGATGCCGATGCCGCATTGGCGCAGGGCCTCGAGCAGGGCATCGAACTCCTCGGCGGCGGCGCGGCGCGCGTCATCCACCGGGGTCCGCTGCTGGAACTCGTTACTGGCGGCCGTCTCCGGGTCGTAGCCGAAGCCCGTGGGACGTACCAGAATGACTGACGAGGCGGAGTGCATCATGAGTCCATGTGGCCATGTCTGCTGCGCACGCAGCCAACCCGCCATGTGACCATTGGGCCATCTTCGTCAGACAACCTCGTTCCGCTCATGGCCACATGGTCACATGGAGTCATCGCCACATGGAATCATGGTCACATGGAATCATGACCTACCTCCCCCGTAGGATCGGGAACAGCGGCTCCAGGATGCTCAGGGTCGCCTCGGCCATGGCGTTGTTGGTGTCCAGCGCCGGGTTGATCTCCACCACATCGAGCGTGGCGGTCTTGGGGTCGGAGCAGAAGCCGCTGAGCAGGGCGCGGGCATCTTCGAGGTTGATGCCGCCGGGCACCGGGGTTCCCGTGCCGACCGAGATGCTGGGGTCGAGGCTGTCCACATCGAAGCTGATATGCAGGCGCTCGCAAGCACTGAGGTAGCCCAGGGTCTCCTTCACCACGGCAGCTGCGCCTTGCTTGCGCAACTCTTCCACGGTGATGACCTTGATGTTGTGCTCCTTGATGATGGCCTCCTCCTCGGGCTCGTAGTCGCGCAGGGCGATGAAGACTAGGTCGCTCGGCAGGAGCTTGGGCTCGCTCAGGCCGATCTTCCGCAGGCGGTCCCAGGTGTCGGTGGTGTACACGCGCGGACGGTTGCGGCCCTTCTTCTCAATCTGCATGAGCAGGGAGAGCGGCATGCCGTGCACGTTGCCGCTGGGGGTCGTCCACGGGCTGTGGAGGTCGGCGTGGGCATCGATCCATACCACCCCGAGGCGCTCGTTCGGGAAGGCCATCTTGGTGCCTGAGACCGAGCCGACTGCGATTGAATGGTCACCTCCTACAACTATGGGGAATACGCTGTTGCGCAGATACTTGTACACCTCGTACGCGAGGTCGCTCTCGAAGCGGATCAGGCCGTCGATGTGGTGGGCGTTGGGCGAGGTGTCGTCCTCGTAGAGCACATCGTTCTCATCGCGCAGGATGCTCTCCTCGGCATGGCCGAAGAGCTCGCTGCCCAGCTTCCAAGCGGCCACCCGCAGAGCCGCCATGCCCATGCTCGCCCCCCGCTTGCCCGCCCCGATCTCCGAGGCGGCCTCGATCAAACGCACTTCCATGGGGCGAAGGTAATCGGGGGCCGGATGGGCGATATTGGAAGAGAACGCCCCTACGAAGCGCCTGATTCCATTCCACCTTTCCCTTGATGGAAAGGTGGAGCCAAAGATCAACCACGGCCAAAGCCCCTGGCCCTCACCACGCCAGCCACCGCACTATCGGCTCGGGCCGGGCCGCGCTGGCCGTGGACACCCACCGCACGCTGCACCTGAGACCGACTGCCAGGGTCGGACCCTCTTGCGCATCCATTCTGCGAGCTGAGGCCCTAGGGAATCCAACTGACCGAGGCCGACCGCCGCATTGAAACAAGCTATCCGGGTTAGCCGTTGCAAAGCCCACTTCGATGACGACCACCATGCTTCTACGCAATCTCCTGCTGCTCAGTGCCGGTTCATCGCTCATGCTCGGCTGCGGCACCGGCCTGCTCCAGCCCAAGGTGTCCGAGGGCACCATCGAGTACGCCCTCACCTTCCCCGATTACGACCCGAACGGGCTGATGGCGGGCATGCTGCCGGAGAAGACCACCCTCTCCTTCACGGAGCATAAGCAGGTAGCCGAGCTCAGCGCGGGCATGGGCATCTTCCGCACCATGATGCAGGTGGACAACGACGGCCACAGTATGGATTACCACATGAGCATGATGGGCAAGCGCATCGTGAGCCACCTGAAGCCGCGCGACATGGACCTGTTCAACGCAGACTACGGCACGGCCACGATCCTCTACACCAACGACGTGGACACCATTGCGGGCTACCCGTGCCGCAAGGCCGTGGCCATCTTCAATCGGCTGGAGCAGAACGAGATCGAGCTCTGGTACACCGACCGCATCCAGATGGACGACCCCAACTGGTTCGGGCCCTTCGCCGAGGTGCCCGGCGTGCTGCTGCGCTACGACATGGTGCAGAACGGCATCCGCATGCACCTCGACGCCACCGTGGTGACCCCCGGCAAAGTGGACCAGAGCAAGTTCGCGCCCAAGACCGACCACGAGAGCGTGGCGCCGCCCGTGCTTCACCACGAGCTGGCCGAGGTGCTGGGGACCTTCTCGATGTGATTCCTTGAACGTCACACCGGAAGCTCCGCGGAGCGGGCTATCCGGTGTCTCGTCCGGGCACTGCGTTTCCGGTCTTTCGCCGCATTACACCATTCGAGAGATTCCGGATGACCGGGTCCCACGAGCTGCGCCTGCCTGCGGCAGGCTGGCTCGCCCGGCCTCCGGAATGACGCACGGGGACACCACCCACACGCGCCTGTTGATACTACCGCCCCCGCGCGGCCCGTTCGCCTAAGGCACGCCGCGACCTTCGGAGCATCGCCCGCGCGTGCGAGCGAAGCCCCTTTTGCCCTTGGCCAACGAGAAACGCAACCGCCTCCGCGAGGAACCCGCTGAGGAAGCCGCCCCCAAGCCCCGTCGCAGCCGCAAGTCGGCCGCCGCCTCCGAAGGCACGGGACGCATCGCCCGCATCAAAGCCTTCTTCACCGACGAGCGCACGCACAAGGTCCTGGGCCTGATGCTCACGCTCGGCGGCCTCTTCCTGCTCACCGCCTTCACCAGCTTCCTCTTCACCTGGCGCCTCGATCAGGACCTGATGAGTCGCGGCTGGTGGGAGATCTTCAGCACCGACCTGCGCGCCGAGAACTGGCTCGGCAAGCTCGGCGCCATCAGCGCGCACCGTTTCATCCACGTGTGGTTCGGACTGGCCGCCTTCGCCCTGCCGGTGTGGAGCTTCCTGGCCGGGGTGCGCATCCTGCTGGGCACCTGGCTGCTGCCCCCGCGCCGCACCTTGGGCTGGACCGTCATGGCGCTCGTGTGGGTGCCCGCCCTTCTCGGCTACTTCTTCCGCGGCGAGTACAGCTTCCTCGGCGGCGGGCTCGGCGTGGTGATGACGCGCAACCTCACCACCCTGCTCGGCAACTTCGGCGCGGGCGCCCTGCTCGTGTTCGCGGCAGCGGCCTTCGCGGTATACACCTTCAACCTGCCCTTCCATTGGGTGGGCGCGCTCTTCGCGCGCAAGGAGACCGAAGAGGCCGAACCGGTGGCCGAGGAGATGGAGACCGTGAAGGCCGGCGTGCGCATGAAGGAGGATTGGCAGGACAGCGGTTTTGCTGAAGAGGCCGTTGAGGGGTTGGGGGGTGAGGGGTTGGGAGTTGAGGGGTTGGAGGTTGAGGAATCTGAGGAATTGGAACTGGAGGTGGAAGGTGCCGTGGAGGAAGAAGCCGAGGCGGAAGCCGAGACCGGGCCCTCGCTCGAACTGGATACCACGCCCACCGAGGTAGTGGAGCCGGTGCTATCGCCGGTGATCGGTGGCGTGGAGGGCTTCAGCGGCGAGCTGAACGGCATGAGCGTGGAGGCACGTCCGGAAGAGGCCACATTGACCGAGGACCAGATCGAGGCAAAGCTGAAGGAGTTCGGCGAGTACGACCCGAAGCTCGACCTGAGCAGCTACGAACTGCCGCCGCTGGACCTGCTGGTGGACCATGGCACGGGCGAGATCACCGTGACCAAGGAGGAACTCGAGATGAACAAGGACCGCATCGTGCAGACGCTCGGTCACTACAACATCGGCATCGAGAAGATCAAGGCCACCATCGGGCCTACCGTCACGCTCTACGAGATCATCCCGCAGGCGGGCGTGCGCATAAGCAAGATCAAGAACCTGGAGGACGACATCGCCCTGAGCCTCGCCGCCCTCGGCATCCGCATCATCGCGCCGATCCCCGGCAAGGGCACCATCGGCATCGAAGTGCCGAACAGCAAGCCGCAGGTAGTGGGCATGCGCGCCGTGGTGGCCAGCGAGAAGTTCCAGAACAGCACAGCGGATCTGCCCATCGTGCTAGGCAAGACCATCAGCAACGAGACCTTCGTGACCGACCTGGCCAAGATGCCCCACCTGCTCATGGCGGGTGCAACGGGTCAGGGCAAATCCGTTGGCCTCAACGCCATCCTCGTCTCGCTGCTCTACAAGAAGCACCCGAGCCAGATCAAGTTCGTGCTCGTTGATCCGAAGAAGGTGGAGCTCACCCTCTTCAACAAGATCGAGCGCCACTTCCTGGCCAAGCTGCCCGGCGACGGCGAAGCCATCATCACCGATACCAAGAAGGTGGTTGCCACGCTCAACAGCCTGTGCATCGAGATGGACGAGCGCTACGAGCTGCTCAAGGATGCGCAGGTGCGCAACATCAAGGAGTACAACGCCAAGTTCATCAGCCGCCGCCTGAACCCGGAGAACGGCCACCGCTACCTCCCCTACATCGTGCTGGTGGTGGATGAGTTCGCCGACCTGATCATGACGGCGGGCCGCGAGGTGGAGACACCGATCGCACGTCTCGCGCAGCTCGCGCGCGCCATCGGCATCCACCTCATCATCGCCACGCAGCGCCCCAGCGTCAACATCATCACCGGCACCATCAAGGCCAACTTCCCGGCGCGCATCGCCTTCCGCGTAACGAGCAAGATTGACAGCCGCACCATCCTCGATGCCGGCGGTGCCGACCAGCTGATCGGTCGCGGTGATATGCTGCTGAGCACCGGCAACGACCTGATCCGCATCCAGTGCGCCTTCGTTGATACCCCTGAGGTGGACGAGATCACGGCCTTCATCGGCAACCAGCGCGGCTACCCCGATGCCCTGCTCCTACCCGAGCCGCCCATGGAGGAAGGCGAAGGCGGCAGCGACCTGGACGACGGCGAGCGCGACAGCATGTTCGAGGAGGCCGCGCGCCTGGTGGTGCAGACCCAGCAGGGCAGCACCTCGCTCATCCAACGCAAGCTCAAGCTCGGGTACAACCGCGCGGGCCGCATCGTGGACCAACTGGAAGCCGCCGGCATCCTCGGTCCCTTCGAGGGCAGCAAGGCACGCCGTGTGATGATTCCCAACGAGGCCGCATTGGCCGTGCACCTCAACCAAGGCGTGGCGGCGGGGCCGGGGGTGGGGGGATTCTGAGATGATATGAGCGCTTTGCTATGGTTCACCGGTATAGTGATTGGTGCCGTTGCGCTCCTGGTTGTCTTGCTTTCAATCGTCGAAAAGAGAACTGGCAGAAAACTCGGAGTAACACCGAGAACGAGAGTTGAGTTCGACGACATCAGGATAAAGTGCAGACATGGTAATGGCGTGATCGAAGAGGTAGAATGGTCCGACCTCCAGGCAGCGATAGTGCGCACAGGAAACGGGGAACCCTACTGGCTTCTTTACGGCACGGATGGCGGCTGTCTGGTTCCCGTGTATTGCGAAGGAGCTCGAGATCTCCTATTGCGTCTTCAGCAGCTGCCGGCATTCGACAACCGGACGTTTGTCTTGTCGCTGGGCGATATCCGAGGCCAAGACTTTAAATGCTGGAAGAGGCGGATTTGACCATCCCAAATATTGTAATGCCGGTGCTGAGCTATTTCCAATTACTTCGGGTAGCAGGGCTCGGAGGCAGAGACCCTGCTAAGGCGTGAGGCAGCATGGCGCGCCGCGTGATGATACCCAACGAGGCCGCCTTGGCCGCGCAGCTGAACCAGGGCGTGGCGGCGGGGCCGGGGGTGGGGGGATTCTAGGTTGTTTGAAGGGCCACGAGTCACAGACTCGCTGCAGCAGCCTTCCCTCCTATCCTATTCTCCAATTGGCGAAAGGGCCGCGCGACAGCGGGAGGTGCATTGCGCATGGCTCCGCGCCGTCAGGTGCGCGACCCTCTCATGTACGTTCACAATACCGCCTCCTCGATGTTGAAGCGGTAGGTCCATTGGTGCTGGGGCTGCCAAGGCGATAGGCGGTTGATGTAGCCCACCTTCTCCGCCTTCCAAGGCACGGCCTTGCGCCAATGCCAGAGCCATTCCCCGCCGAAGTACACCTTATGCTCATCCTCCGTGCGGTTCCAGATGGCGAGAAGGAGGTTGTCGAACAGGATGCGCTCGATGGCCTCGATGTCCATGCCCTCGGTGCGGCGGATGAAGAGGCGGACGAAGCCGATGCGGGTGATCACCGGGGATGCCTCCATCACCTCGCATACCTCGCTCAGGCGCTCCAAGGTGTGCTCCCACTCCTTCTGCACCCCCGCGTGCGAGACCGCACCGAATAGGGGTTCCATGGGGGGCGGGTCCAACGGAAGGGCCTTGAGCCTGTTCTCCCTGCTGGCAATCAGATTCTCTCGGTGCTGCTGAATCGCTTCCATGTTGTTTGACGGGTTATCTGTCATCCGCCCGCCAACAATCTAGTCAATCCTCCGAAACATCCTTGGCCACCCATTGCTGATTGTCGGAGATGCGAGCGCTCCGGCGGGAAGCTCACGAACCTGGATAGGGATTTCATGATTTTCGGTGAAATCCTGATGAACCCGGTCGCATACCTGATCACGTTTTCCCCATTGTTCGTGAATCAGTTCCACGTTGGTCCTAACCGAGTAGCGCTCCCTGGGGTCTCGGCGGCTGCTTTTCGCTGGAATTCGGTTGGATGAAGTTCATCCGCTAGCTTCCGAGCCATGAAGCTGATCGAGCGCATCCTCTGGGTCATCATGGCCCTTGCCCTGGTGATGAAGGTGCTGCACCTTCCCTTGTCGAGCTTCCTGCTCATCGTGTCGATCAGCGTGCTGAACATGCTGTACTTCTTCCTCTCGTGGCTGCTCTTCCCGCAGCCCACGCGGCAGGAGCAGATGGTGTGGCTGAGCGTGCTGGCTGGTGTCTTCCTGAGCACGGGACTCGTGGGCGTGCTCTTCAAACTGCAGCTGTGGCCCTTGAGCGGCTTCTACCTGCTGGTGGGGGGTACCTCGTTGGCGATGCTGATCATGCTCGTTCTCCTCATGCGCGGCTCGCGGCCCGAACTGACCGATTACATGCGCGGCCTGCTGCGCCGTGCCGTGCCGATGCTGGTGGCGTGCATCGCACTTTATGCCCTGCCCAACGCCACGCTCACCGCCTTCTATTACCGCGACGACCCGGAGATGGGTCGCCTGATGATCCAGTACAACAGCAGCGACGACCCGGGCGAACGAATCGAGCTCGGTAACCGCATCGACTCCCTGCACCAGGCGCGGATGCGGGGGGAGGTGGAGATGGAGCGTTAGAGCGTAGCGTGCAAGAATTCGCAAGTACAGCTTCGCCGCAGCGCCAATGAATGCGCACGCGATAGGGGTTCATCACGCCGTTGTTGCCCTAGCGACATGCACCGGTCTCCTCGCTCCGTCATCTCTCCTATCTTGGGAACCACTCTCCGCATGTTGCTTCATCCCCGCCTCCCAGCCACATTGCGCTCAGGCTGTTGGCTGGCCCTCGCATCGGTCCTATCGCTTCCTGTCTTCGCGCAGCAGAGCCGCTTCGAGATCCTGAAGGGAGGCCATGTGGTGGGCAGCATCGTGGCGCAGCGCACCGCCATCGGCGAGCGCACGCGGTACAGCATGGTCTCGTTCTCGGAATTCAACCTGGTGCTGGACCAGGTGGTGCGCTCGAGCGTGACCACCGAGTACCATGGCGATCGGATGCACAATTGCCAGTCGCGCGTGACGGTGAACGGCAGCTTGCGCGATAGCAGCCATTGCGCGCCTGTGTCCGACACCACGCATTGCTATGTGCACCCGGGCAAGCGCTTCGTGGAGCACCGCGACATCACATGGACCACGGCGCGCATGTACTTCGAGGAGCCCGTGGACCAGGAGGCGGTGTTCGTGGAGAGCGTGCTGAAGCATTGCCCTTTGCAGCGCACGGGTCCGGGAGAGTACAAGCTCGTGCTGCCCGGCAACAAGGTGAACCGCTACACGTACCGCGATGGCCGCCTGGAGGCGGTGCACGTGGATCGGGGCCTGTTCACGCTGCTGTTCCGGTGGGTCGGGTGAGCGCCCCCCGCGCACGAACCGCTGTGGGTTCGCCGAAGGGAATCAGGCACCGACCCAGCTTCCTCAGAACGCGTACCCGATCGAGATGCCTCCGCGCAAGGTCGGGAAGACCTTGTTCGTGAAGTCCGCCTCGGCGTGGCTCTCATCGGCCTTGGCATCGGGATCCTTCAAGAGGTCGCCCAGCAGGAAGACCTGCACATCGGCATCGTCCTGGTATTTCTCGATGTTGCGCTTGATGGTGAGGTAGTCCTCCAACTCGAGGTTGGGGTCGTTGGTCTCGATGTGGGCCTGACCCACGGCCATGCCGTAACCGGCATTGATATCGAGGTAGAGTCGGGAAGCGAGCGCGAACTGCACACCGATGGCCAGGCCACCGCCCACGGCGGAAGCGGTCCCATCGAGGTTGGCGCGGATGGTGCCGCCGTTCTTCTCGTAATCGTAGGGCACGAGGTAGCTGTAGTTGAAGTAGCGCATGAAGGCTTCCACATAGAAGCCCTTGAAGGCCTCCTTGGGGTAGAAGCGGAAATAGGGGTTCAGGAAGAGGCCCTTCGGCTCAATGTCGCCGGTGTAGGTCTGCTTCTCGCCATCAAGGTCGCCGAGCGCCGAGACGTGAATGACCGTGGGGAGCTTGTATCCACCGAGCAGGCCCACGCTGGTCTTCAGGCCGGTCTTCTGCTCGTAGTTCACGTTGGCCGATAGCCAGGCGTAACCGGCAAGGTTGGTCTTGACGATCCGCTTCGGGCTGAAGAGCGCGCCGACCGCATCGGCTGCGGGGCTTTGGGCTTGCGTGGCCGTAACGCATAGCAGGGCAGCTGCGCCGAGGAACCAGGTTCTCATGATGGATGGATTAGGCTGTGGAGGTAGGATCGGGCGAATCGAAAGTAGCAGCGACGCACGAACGGCGCAAGTGACCGATGTCAACTCTTGGCGCACGCACGTGCCAATGGGAAGCCCCGACCTGAAGGGCCGGGGCTTCGGGAATTCGATTGGTCGCTTCGGCCCGCGAGCGTGCTATTGCCCGCTCGAGGCGCGCTTCAGCCCATCCTCGATCATGCCGTAGAACTGGTCGAGCTTGGGCAGGATCACGATGCGGATGCGACGGTTGCGCGAGCGATTCTCCGCGGTGTCGTTCTCGACCAGGGGCACGTACTCGCCCCGGCCGGCTGCGGTGATGCGCGACGGATCCACGTTGTACTCCTTCTGCAGCACACGCGTGATCGTGATGGCGCGCGAGGCGCTCAGGTCCCAGTTGTCCTTGAAGCAGTCGCGGCTGATGGGCACATTGTCGGTATGGCCCTCCACAAGCACCTCTTGGTCGGGCTTGTCGTTGAGCACGGTGGCCACCTTCGAGAGCACCTCGCGGGCGCGGGCCGAAAGCTCGGTGCTGCCGGTCTTGAAGAGCATCTTGTCGCTGAGTTCGATGAAGACCACGCTCTTCTCCACGTTCACGGTCACGTCGGTGTCGTTGAGGTTGCCGAGCGAGCTCTTCAGGCTCACCACCAGCGCCAGGGTCACGCTGTCCTTCTTGGTGAGCGCCTCCTGCAGGGTGCGGATGCGCAGGTCCTGCTCACGGATCTGCTCCAGCGAGCGCTCCAGGTTGGTGGCTTCCTTCTGCGAGAGGGTGGCCATCTGGTTCACGTTGTTCAGCAGGGCGGCGTTGGTATTGTTGAGCTACGCCACCTGATCGACCAGGTGCTCGTTCTTGTTCTGCAGCTCGGCGATGCGCGCCTCCATCACCGACTTGTCGCCCATGCAGGAGGAAAGCGAACGGTTGCATTCATCGAGCTTGCCGTGCAGCGTCTCGTTCGATGCCTGAATGGCCAGGTATTTCTTCTTGCTGACGCAGGAGGCGCCCAGCGTGAGCAGCAGGCCTCCAAGGGCGAAGTAGCGGATGACGCGCAACATGGTGGTGATTTGGGAGGAAAGGTAAGCGGCGGTGCTCCAAGGAGGTGGCAGCCGATCGCGCTCCATTCCCGAGCTTCGCTCCATGGACCACGCGCACCTCATCCACCAGCTCGACCGGCATGCCGCTGTCTTCGAAGCGCTCTTCCACGGATTGACCGCAGCCGAGGCGCGCTGGAAGCCGGCCCCGGAGAAATGGGGCTTGTTGGAAGTCGTATGCCACCTGCGTGATGAGGAGCGTGAGGATTTCAGGGCACGGGTGAACCACATCCTCTCCACGCCCGAAGCGCCCATGCCCGCGATCAACCCGGTGGAGTGGGTGACATCGCGCCGCTACGCAGAACAGGACCTGTCTGCCGTGCTGAAGGACTTCCTCGCCGAGCGCCGTGCCTCCGTGGCCTGGCTGCGAGGCTTGAACGATGCCCCATGGACCCAGGCCTATCAGCATCCGAAGGTGGGCCCGGTGCGCGCGCAGCTGATCCTGGTCAACTGGGTCGCGCACGACCTGTTGCATATCCGGCAGATCAACGCGCTGCGCTACGGCTGGCTCCAGTCCGTGAGCACCGAGCCCTTGGATTACGCCGGCACCTGGTAGCGCTTACTTCGCGCCATGGATCTCGTTCGCCGCACGATCGAGCGCTACGTGCCCTTGCGTACGGATGAGTGGGAACGCATCGCACCGCGCTGGGCGGAGCATGCCTTCAGCAAGGGAGCCGCGGTATGCGCCGTGGGCCAGGTAGAGGAGCGCTTCTACATCGTGAAGAGCGGCGTGCAGCGCCTCTCCTTCCCGCACGACGGCCAGGATGTGTGCGTGGGCTTCGCCTATGACGGGAGCTGGTGCGGCGAATACGCGTCCTTCATCAGCAGAAGACCGGCGCGGTTCGATGTGGTGGCCCTTACGGACAGCGTGCTGGTCGGTATCGGACATGACGACCTGCAACGGCTGTACGCCGAGGTACCGGTGATGGAGCGGTTCGGCCGCTTGATCATGGAGGAGCTGCTGCTGGGCCGAGCCACACGTGAGATCGAGCAGATGAGCCTGAGCGCCGAGGAACGGTACGACCGCCTGATGGCGCGCAGCCCGCACCTGCTGCAACTGGTTCCGCAGAAGGACATCGCCAGCTACCTGCGCATGACACCGGAGACCTTCAGCCGATTGCGGCGGCGCCATTGACCGTTCTTGATGTGGATCAAGCGCGCTCCGCTGCGGCAGGCGCTTGTTTTGCGCCATGAGCAGGAAAGGAATGGACACCGCGAGGATGATCGACGAACTCGAAGCAACGCTCCGCGCCCAGATCGCGCGTTCGAAGGAGATCGCGCGCCTGCCGAGCGAGCAACTGCTGAAGCGCCCCGAGCCCAACAAGTGGAATGCATTGGAGGTCTTCGAGCACATGAACCTGAGCAGCGGCATCTACACGCGCGGGCTGCGCAAGGCCTTCGAGCGGCATGCGGGTGCGCACCCGGCCAACCCGCTGTTCAAACCCGGGCGCATCGGCGATTTCAGCACGCGTGCCATGCTGCCCCGGACCGATGGCCAGATCAGCTGGCGCATGAATACCATGCGCATGTTCGACCCGCCGAAGCAGCAGGGCGCGTCGCACGAGAGCATCGCCCGTTTCATCCGGCTCTGCGAGGAATTCCACGCGCTGCTGGAGGCGGCCCGGGGCACAGATCTCAACCGCATCACCGTGGTGAGCAGCCTGGGCCCCATCATCCGCTTCAAGGCCGGCGATGCCTTCCGCTTCCCGATCGCGCACCAGACGCGCCACTTCCTGCAGATCGAACGGCTGCTCCGCGCCTGAAACGCGCGCGGGGCCCGAAGGACCCCGCGCTTGAACCGTCACTTCACCTACAGACGGTCGTTCGCCAGGTTGGCCAGTGGGCTGCGCTCGCCCTTCTCGAGCGTGATGTGCGCGAAGAGGGGATCGCCCTTGGCCTTGTCGATGAGGTAGCTCAGCCCGTTGCTCTCACTGTCGAGGAAGGGCGAGTCGATCTGGTGGATGTCGCCTGTGAACACGATCTTGGTTCCTTCACCGGCGCGGCTGATCACGGTCTTCACCTCCAGCGGGGTGAGGTTCTGCGCCTCATCGACGATGAAGAAGATGTTGCTGAGGCTGCGGCCACGGATGTAAGCCAGCGGCGCGATGCTGATCTTCTCGTTCTCCAGCATCTCATCGATGCGCTTGGGCGTGCTGTCGTGCTTCTCGAACTGACCCTTGATCAGCTTCAGGTTGTCCCACAACGGCTGCATGTAGGGATCGAGCTTGCTCTGGATGTCGCCGGGCAGGTAGCCGATGTCCTTGTTGCTGAGGGGCACCACCGGGCGGGTCACGTAGATCTGGCGATAGTCTCGACGCTGCTCCAGCGCGCAGGCCAGCGCGAGCAGGGTCTTGCCGGTGCCGGCGGCGCCTTGCAACGTAACCAGCTTGATCTCCGGATCGAGCAGCGCGCTCATGGCCAGCGCCTGCTCGGCGTTCTTCGGCCCGATGCCGAACACGCTCTTCTTCTCCACGCGATCAACGTGGCCCGATCGCGGATCGTACTTGGCGAGGATGCTCTTCTTCTTGTACTTGAGGATGAAGAAGTGGTTGCCCGCAGGCGCTGGGATACCGAGGTCCTTCACCGGCAAGGAGCCTTCCTCGAAGAGCGCATCGATGCGGTCCTCCGCGAACTCATCGACCACGGTGCGCCCCGTGTAGAGCTGATCGCTCGCGTTGCGCACGCGGTCGGTGAGGTAATCCTCCGACAGCAGGTTGAGGCTTTTGGCCTTCAGGCGCAGCGCCACGTCCTTGGTCACCAGCACCACCTTGCGCCCGGGGTTCTGGCGTTGGATGGTGAGCGTGGCGTTGAGGATCTGATGATCGTTCTTACCATCCTGGAACACCTTGGTGGCATCGACCCCATTGAGGTCGTGCTTGGCCACCACCTTCAGCTTCCCGTGGGTGGCGCCGTTGAGCGGGATCCAGTCCGTGAGGACGTCGCGCTTGGCTATGGTGTCGAGGTGGCGGATGAACTCGCGCGCCTCGTAGTTGATGGTGTCGTTGCCTTTCTTGAATGTATCGAGTTCTTCAAGTACCTGTATCGGGATGGCCACATCATGCTCCTCGAAGTTGGTGATGGCCGAGTGGTCGTGCAGGATGACGGATGTATCGAGCACGAAAATCTTCCGGTCTTTCTTCTTCATTCGCTCAA
Organism: Flavobacteriales bacterium; assembly: GCA_020635725.1. Taxonomy (GTDB): domain Bacteria; phylum Bacteroidota; class Bacteroidia; order Flavobacteriales_F; family PHOS-HE28; genus PHOS-HE28. The sequence goes on along the minus strand of JACJZF010000007.1, from coordinate 133,593 downwards.
TGAACGGTGTTGCCCAAATGTATCCGGGGGCGCATCCGTGCTTCATCCACCGCGCGCTGCACTTATCCACACGCCGCTGTGTCGATTTCGCTGAACCCCTTGCCGGACGCGGGATGCAGAACCATTCAGCCCAGCATCGCGAATCGCGTGCAGCAGACCTTACCTTCGATTCACACTCTCCTAATCCAAGCACCGGATGAAGCACCCGATACACTTCCCATCAACCCTTGCCGACTTGCTACCGCTCCGCCACCTCCTGGTGATCGGCGGTGCGCTCGTGATGAACAGCCTCTGCGCGCAGGTCCTGATCGACGAGAGCTTCACCGGCGGCGCCAGCACCACGGGCTTCACCATCGGCAGCGTGGACAGCGATTGCGACTGGATCTACGCGCCCGGCGGCCTCACCGACAATGCCTTCAACCAGGACTTCGGCGGGGAGCTGCCCACCGGACCGGGCTTCGACGGCGACTTCGCGTTCATCGACAGCGATGAGTGCGGAGCCAGCGGCATCACGGTGAACACCTTCCTGATCTCCCCCGTATTCGATGCCTCGCAGGGAGGCTCCTACCGACTGGCCTTCTCGCACCAGTTCCGCGCGCGCCTCGAGTCCTTCGCCCGCGTGGAGGTGTACAACGGCACGGATTGGACCGAGGTGGCCTATTGGACCGCCGATGACGTGGGTTATCCGAACCCCGCGGTCACCGAGCAGATCGACATCACCGCTGCAACAGGCGCATCAGCCCAGGCTCAGGTCCGGTTCCAGTTCTCCGCGGGCTGGGACTGGTGGTGGGCCATCGACGCCATCACGATAACACGCCTGAATTGCCTATCGCCCATGGCCACCACCACCCTGCTGGAGGATTGCGCCAACGGGCAGTTCAGCGTGAGCGTTGATGTGAGCGATCTGGGCGATGCGGCCGACGTGGAGGTCTTCGCCAACGGGGGATCAGCCGGCACGCTCAGCGCGCCCGGCGCAGTAATAGCCGGTCCCTTCCCCAGCCTCGCCGATGTGGACATCCTGGTGGCGCACACCGACCCGCTCTGCAACCTCAGCCTCCCGACCGTGACGTACAACTGCGGACCGTGCGTGAACACCGACCTCTATCCGGAGGACACGATCGCGGTGGAAGGCACCGGCCTGCCTGAGCTGATCGCCGGCAACATGTACGCCGGCTCCGAGTACAACGCGCTCTCCGGCATGTTGGCTGGAAGCTCGTACGAGATCGTGCATGAGAACGGCGCGTACATCACCGTGCATGAAGCCACCTTCGACGGACCGGTGATCGGCGAGGGCTACTCGCCGCTGACGGTGGTGCCGATGAACAGCGTGGACCATTTCGTTCACTACACCGTGGATGACCAGTGCAACACCGATCCCACGGGATCATGGGACGCTACGATCCAGCTGCTCCTCGTCGATTGCGAAGGCAATCTGGGCGGGCCCGCGTTGCCGGGCACCGAGTGCGAGGATGGCGGCACCCCGGGGCTCTGGACGGTGGATTGCGTATGCGACATCACCGCGGGCATCGGCGAGTCGCCAGACGGTACCCTCCGCATTTTCCCGAACCCTGCGGATGATCAGCTGACCATCGTGCTGCGCAGCACGGGCGCGACCGTCGTGCGCGTGCTGGATATGCTGGGCCATGCGGTGCTGGAGCAGCGGCTCACAGGTGCCATTGATGTATCCGAGCTGGCGAAAGGCAGCTATATCGTGCAGGTCACCGATGCGCATGGCGAGGTGATTGCTCGCGCTCGCTTCAACAAGAACTGATCGAATCGATCACGTAGGAAGGGCGGTCCGCGGGCCGCCCTTCTTCGTTGCTGCCGGGATCGGCAGGTCGTAAAAGCGGAGCGGGGAGCGCTTTTCGGCGCCCCCCGCTCCCATGCGATCACGGCCTTGGCCGCGTCCGCATGACCTCTGTCCTGTCAGCACCACCGGATTGCTTGCGCGATCGGCAGTGGTCCGTGGCTCGGCGCACGTCTGGCATGCCACCTAACGGAAGACGCGTTGGACCTCTTACCAGGCACGGCAGCGCCGAAGCACCGCCTACGTCATTCCCTATTCGCCTCAGACATCCCCTTCTTGCGTTGGGGCCCCAAACAACATTGGTGACACGAACGTAGCCTCGATGCGCGCGAATCGCCTCGTTCTGGAGCTTCGGCTTATCCACAAATTGTGCACAGGCTCAACGGGCGATGTGCATCACGCGCACGGTGGACAGGCCTTCCGCGTGAATCGCGCGCAGCAGGTAGCCGCCACTGCTCATTCCACCGAGCGCGATGCGCTGAACGCCTGTCGTGAATGGCCCAGGCACGGTTAGCACCGTGCAGCCGCGTGCATCCACCACATCGAGCGCGCGCACCGTGCGGTCGAGCAGGAGCATGTGGTCGGCATCGACCTGGCCGAGCCAGCGCATCGCCTCCGGCGCGCCGTGCTCCTCTACTCCTGCGCACGGGTCGATGACGATCGCCACGAAGGCCTGGTCATCGGCGCAGGGCGGCGTGCCCTCGACCGTGTACGTGTAGAGCCCTGCGGCATCGCTGGCCGGGTTGAAGAGATCGCCATGCGCGCCGCCCGTGGGATTGGTCCATGTCCCATTTGGATCGGGCGCGCCCCCGAGCAGATCGAAGAGCTCCACGGCCGGATCGTCCGCGCAGATCGTCACGCTCACGCTGCTGCCGGCGTCCGGCGCATCATTCACGGTGAACTGGAAGGCCGCGGTGTCGTTGACGCATGGCGCTGTTCCGTATGCGACGTAGATCATGGCATAGGTGCCGGGCGCCATCAACGCCGCGCCGGTGGCCGGCTGACCGTTGTAGAAGAACACGCCGGTCAGTTCGCCGCCGCTCACGTAGTTCATGAGATTCGGGACCGTGGCTGATTCGCAGAGGCTCGTGGTCACATCGTTGCCGGCGTTGGGCGGATTCTGCAGGGTGATGCTGAGCTGCGCCTGATCCTGCGGGCAACCGCCCGGGCAATTGGTGGTGTAAGTGTAGAGGCCGGCGATGTCGGTAGCGGTGTTGAGCTGACCGCTGAAGGCACCGCCGCCCGGACCCGACCAGCTGCCGCAATCATCGGCGCCGGGCAGGTAATCGAGCAGGTCGTACACGCCCGAGTTCTTGCAGAGGGTCACCAGGTCATCGGCACCGGCATAGGGCGCCGAGCTGATGACGATGTCCACCGTATTGATCGAGCCCACGGTGATCGGATCACTGGAGGTCACACGCACCCGGTAGCCGGTGCCGGTGGGGGTGAGCGCCGGAATGGTGCAGGCCACGCTGCCCGAAGCCGTGCCCGCGAGCGTGCCGATGACAACAGGCGCCGCGAAGCTCCCGCTGGCATCGCTCAGCTCCGCGCTGAAGACGTTGCCTGCATTGAACGAACCTGTTGCCGTGAACGGAACAGCGAGCGTTGCGCCCTGACAGAACGCCGAGCCCGCGATAGCGCCGGTGGTGATGCTCGCGGGAACCGCAGTGTTGGCGATGATGCGCACATCATCGATGCCGAAGCCGGGATCCTGCGCGCCGAAGCCGACGCTGTTCACGAAACGGAATCCGAAGCGCAGGCTGGCCTGATTCCCGAAGGCGGGAAGGGTGATCACCTCCTCGGTCCAGGACCCTTGCAGGTTGTAGTTGCCGGGCACCTGTGTCCAATTGGCGCCGCCATTGGTGCTGTACCACACCTGGCCATAGAAGGTGCTGCCGCCCTGGCACAGCCACCAGAAGCGCAGCTCCACATCGGTATTGCCCAGGGTGCTCACATCGCTGCTCATGCGGCTGAAGGTGTTGTCGGCCGTGATGCAGAAGCCATCGGCCGCGCCGAAGGAGCAGCAGGTGATCCCGTCGGCGATGCCTTCCACGCTGGCCGTGTGCAGGTAGCTGCCATTCGCGCTGCTGATGCCTCCCGGTTGCGCAGGCGTGTTCACGATCGAATAGGTGAGGGGGAAACCGAGGCATTCCACATCGCCATCGCCCCCCGTGAAGCTGTTGTTCACCACCCAGGTGTTCCAGGTGCTCACGGTCGATCCCGCATCGGTGGTGTTCAACGTGAAGGAAGGCGTGCCCTCGAAATCCTCTTCGAAGAGGATCGTCTGCGCGGACGCCTGGGCAAGGCAGAGTAGAGCAGGGATGAGTACGGATAAGCGCATGGGCAGGTGGGTTGGTCCGCCCAAGATAGAAGGAGCCCGTGATGCGGTAAAGACCCGGAAAAGCGATGCCCCGACCGACCGGCCGGGGCATCACATTGAAATCAGCTACAGGTCAGTGAGCCACTACTACCGGGCGACGCGCGAGGGTGACGCCATCAGCGCCGATCACTTGCAGCACATAGGCCCCTTCAGCGAGGGCACCGGTGCCCAGGCGCACCAATCCGCTCCCGCTCACCCGCTCCGTACGCACCGCGCGTCCGGCTTGATCGAGCAGCTCGATGCGCTGCCCGGCGACCAATCCGCCTTCCACCATCAGCTCGCTGTTGGCCGGCACGGGTCGCACGCTCAGTGCGATGGCCTCACCCGCCGGAACCGAGGTCACCACGAAATCCAGCGTATCGCTGGAAAGCGAGCAGCCCGTATTCACCGTGGCGATCACGTGATACCCGCCGGAGACGACGGGAACGATGGTCTGATTGGTCTCATCGGCCAGCACATTGCCATCGAGGTACCACTGGTAGGCGATGGCATCGGAACTGGTGATGGTGCTCGCATCGGGCGTGATCACAGGAGGCTGCTCGGTACAGGCCTCGCGGATGCGATAGATGCGGCCGTTGTTGTTGTTGCCCATGTAGAGCTCATTCGCGCTGTTCGCGCCGATGCAGGAGAAACCGACGGTATTGGTGGAGTGCACCTGCTGGCGGGTGAAGCCGCCGGAGCCATTCGGGATCATCGAGTAGATCTGCCCACCGCAATAATCCGTGTAGAGGTAGCGCCCTTCCAAGCGCCAGTAGGTATCGCCCCGATACACCCGGCCGCCGATCACCGAACACCAGCCCTGGCTCGTCTGCTGGTGCGCTGCAACCGGCGCGACGTAAGCGGCCGCAGGTTGGCAATTGCTGGTGTTGTACGCGCTATTGGCCTCATAGCAGCGCCATCCGAAGTTGGGGCCGCTCAGGTCGCCGGCGGGCCAGAAATCCACCTCCTCCACCGCGTTCTGCCCCACGTCGCCGATCCACAGGTCGCCGGTGAGGGCATCGAAACCCCAGCGCCATGGGTTGCGCAGGCCATTCGCGAAGATCTCTGGCAAGGTGTCCACCGCCGTGGCGAACGGATTGTCCGGGGGAACGGCCCAACCGCTCGGTCCGCTCACATCGAGACGGAGCATCTTGCCCAGCGGCGTGGTCATGGTCTGGGCGTTGTTCTGCGGATCACCGCCGCTGCCGCCATCGCCGAAACCGGTGTAGAGCATGCCATCGGGGCCAAAGTCGATATCGCCGCCATTGTGATTGGAGTACGGCTGCGTCACCGTGTAGAGGATCTCCTCGCTGGCGGGGTCGGCCACGTTCGGGTCGCTGGTCACGGAGAAGCGTGAGACGCGGCTGGTGCCGTTGCCGCTGCCCGCCGTGTAGTTCACATAGAAGTAGCCGTTGTTGGCATAATCAGGGTCGAAGGCCAGACCCAGCAGGCCCTGCTCGTTGCCACCATCATTCACGCGGTCGGTGATGTTGAGGAAAGGCGTGGCGAGCACGGTGTTATCCGGATTCATGATCCGAATGGTGCCGGCTTGAAGGGTGAGGAAAAGCCGCTCATCGCCGCAGTGGCTGATGTCGCAGATGCGTGTCAAGCCCGTGGGCGGCAGCAGCTCAACGGTCAGGGTAAGGGGTGTCACCTGCGCCCGGGCCTGCAGCAGCAGTCCTGTGGCGGCGATGACGGAGAGACGGAAGAGGTTCATTCCAAAGGAGGTTTGGGGTAAAACTAACGGGTACGGCCGCCGGTTCGGGCCGCCTTCGACCAAGCCGCTACTTTTGCCGCCCTTCAATCGGACGGGCATGTCCCTGCAGCAAGAGATCGAGCGCCGGCGCACCTTCGCCATCATCAGCCACCCCGATGCGGGCAAGACCACGCTCACGGAGAAATTCCTGCTGTACGGCGGTGCCATCCAGACGGCGGGGGCCGTGAAGAGCAACAAGATCCGGCGCGGCGCCACGAGCGATTTCATGGAGATCGAGCGGCAGCGCGGCATCAGCGTAAGCACCTCGGTGATGACCTTCCACTACGGCGGCAAGCTCATCAACCTGTTGGACACGCCCGGCCACCGCGACTTCGCCGAAGACACCTACCGCACATTGACCGCGGTGGACAGCGTGGTGCTGGTGATCGACTGCGTGAAGGGCGTGGAGGCCCAGACCGAGCGGCTGATGGAGGTGTGCCGCATGCGCAACACGCCCGTGATCGTCTTCATCAACAAGCTCGATCTGGAGGGCCGCGACCCCTTCGACCTGCTGGACGAGCTGGAGGAGAAACTGAGCATCAAAGTGCGGCCCATGAGCTGGCCCATCGGCATCGGCGCCACCTTCCAAGGCGTGTACGACCTGCACAGCATGGGACTGCGCCTGTTCGACCCCGGCAAGACCAAGGTGGAGCAGACCAGCGAGCGCATCGACGATGTGATGGATCCGCGCCTCGACACCCTTGTGGGCGAGGACCCCGCCAATGAGCTGCGCGCCAATGTCGAACTGATCCAGGGTGTGTACGAGCCCTTGAGCGTGCAAGCGTACCGCGAAGGGCGCATCGCCCCGGTGTTCTTCGGCAGCGCCTTCAACAACTTCGGGGTGAAGGAGGTGCTCGATGCCTTCGTGGCCATCGCGCCGCCGCCGGGGCCGCGCCCCACCGACCAGGGGGAAGTGAGCCCGGAGGACCCGCGCTTCAGCGGATTCGTGTTCAAGATCCACGCGAACCTCGACCCCAACCACCGCGACCGCATCGCCTTCCTGCGCGTGTGCAGCGGCCGCTTCGAGCGCAACACCTATTACAAGCACGTCCGCCTGGAGAAGCAGCTGCGCTTCGCCAACCCCACCAGCTTCCTCGCCGCGCAGAAATCCATCGTTGAGGAGGCCTGGCCCGGCGATGTCATCGGCCTGTTCGACACCGGTAACTTCAAGATCGGCGACACGCTCACCGATGGCGCCGCCTTCAACTTCCGCGGCATCCCGGCCTTCTCGCCGGAGCTCTTCCGCGAGCTGGTGAACCTGGACCCCATGAAGAGCAAGCAGCTGGAGAAAGGCATCCGCCAGCTCACCGATGAGGGCGTGGCCCAGCTCTTCACCCAGCAGCCGGGCAACAAGAAGATCGTGGGCTGCGTGGGCGAGCTCCAGTTCGAGGTGATCGCCTACCGACTGGAACATGAGTACGGCGCCAAGTGCGCCTTCCAGCAGATCCCGGCGTACAAAGCGTGCTGGATGACCACGACCGATGAGGCCGCGCTGGACCAGTTCATCCGCGTGAAGGCCCAGCAGATCGTGCAGGACAAGGACGATAACCCGGTGTTCATGGCGCCCAGCTCGTACATGCTCGACCTGGAGCGCCGCAACAACCCGGAGATCACCTTCCACACCACCAGCGAGTTCAAGACCGCCATCGCCGACTGAGCGCGGCGCCTCATTGACATCCCTTAACGACCCTTGGAGCGCCCTGTGCGTTCAACGGGGCGTCTCTTGGCACAGGGTTCGCGAAGGCGCCGCGGCCCGCGCTTCTACATTTGCCGCGCCGAAACCGACGTGACCACCAGCATGCTCCACCGCGCACTCCCCCTCCTCGCACTCGCGTTGCTCAGCCCATCGCTCATGGCCCAGCAGGGCGGCCCCAAGCGGCACATCGAGATCCGCATCGAGGGCATGGCGAAAGGCGATACCGTGTACCTCGCCAATTACTACGGCAGCAAGCTCTACTACAACGACACCACCATCGTCGATGGCCGCATGACGGCCACCTTCAACGATGAGAAGGGATACGCCGCGGGCGTGTACGCCGTGGTGGTGCCCGGCCCGAAGTACTTCGAGATGGTGGTGAACGAGCCGGTGATCAAGCTGAGCACCCGCAAGGATGACCTGCTGCCCGGCTTGCTGGTGAAGCAGAGCAAGGAGAACGAGCTCTTCATCGGCTACATCCGCTTCCTGAACGACCGCAAGATCGAGGGCGATGCCCTGCGCGCGCAGCTCGACGCCGCCAAGGAACCCGGCGCGCGAGACTCGCTGAAGAAGCGCATGGATGAGCTGGACCAGCGCGTGAAGCAGTACCAGCGCGACCTGGTGAAGGACCATGCGGGCACGCTCGCCTCTTCGCTGGTGAAGATGAGCATGGCCGTGGAACTGCCCGAGCCGCGCAAGGCTGATGGCAGCTTGGACAGCGCAGCCGCCTATTACCAGTACCGCGACCACTTCTGGGACAACTTCGACCTCACCGACGACCGCATCGTGCACGTGCCCGTCTTCGGCAACAAGTTCGAGGAGTACATCAGCAAGGTGGTGCCTCAGATCCCCGACACCATCAACCGGCTGGCCGATGCGCTCATCGCACGCACCGGAGATTCGAAGAAGGTGTACCAGTACATGGTGCACAACATCACGCACAAGTACGAGACCAGCGACATCATGGGCATGGATGCCGTGTTCGTGCACATGGCGCTCACGTACTACTGCCCGAAAGGACAGCCCACCCGCGTGGACTGGATGAGCGCGGGCAAGATCGACACGCTGTGCACCCGGGCGCGCAAGATGGCTCCGCTCACCATCGGGCGAAAGGCACCATACCTCGCGCTCACCGATACCACCGAGGAGCGCTGGATCAATTACTATGACCTGCCGCAGGACTTCGTGGTGGTGATCTTCTGGGACCCGCACTGCGGCCACTGCAAGAAGGAACTGCCGGAGATCCACAAGGTGTACAAGGAGACCCTCAAGCCCATGGGCATCGAGGTGTACGCCGTGGCGAAGGCCGTGGAAGAGGACCTCTTCACCGATTGGAAGAAGTTCATCCGCGAGAACGAGCTCGACTGGGTGAATGTGGGCCTCACCTGGCACGTGTTCGCCGACGCGAAGAAGGACCCGCGCAAGTTCATCCCCGAGCATACCACCATCGAGAGCCTCAACTACGCCGACACCTGGGATGTGTTCAGCACGCCGAAGATCTTCCTCGTGGATGGCGACCGGAAGATCGCGGGCAAGAGCCTGAGCGCGGAGCAGATCGCCGACCTGGTGACCAAGTTGCGCGAGCGGAAGGCGAAGAAGTGATCAGGCCGTGCGCGCGTCGCGCAGCGCATCTTTCAGGATCGTCGCGAGCCTGCGTGCCTCATCCTCGCTGAGGCCCTTGCCCAGGATCACCTTGCGGCCGAGGTGCTCGAAGCCGATGCGTTCCCCGCCGATCACCCATACGCTCTCGTTCCACTGCCACTTCCAACTCGTGCGGTCCACGCTGAGCAGACCGAGCTTCTGGATGTTGTCCGCGAAATAGGTGCGCGCGCGGCCGTAGCCCATGATGCTGTCCTTCACGGTGAGCACGCCATCCTTCACGCGCCAGAGCTCCACCCCTTTCCAGCGCCATAGCGCCGCCTTGCCGATCATCACGAGGAAGTAGAGCCAGAAGGCCAGGAAGGCCAGCATGAACTGGCGTGCGGGGTCGCCTGCCGGAAGCTTCGACCGTTCGATCAGAACCACGATACCCGCTGCGAGCCACACGATGATCCACAGGCCCAGCATCCAGCGCTGCGCGGCCGTGGCCCGCGCCTCGATCGCCACACTGGTGCGCCCCTCGCTCTTCTCGACGCTCACGAACTGACCGATCCGCTCCATCACGCCTTCACTTCAGACACCACCTCCTCGTACAGCGCCTCGTAGAGCGGCAGCACCTTGTGCAGGTCGAATCGCTTCGCCTGATCCATGGCCCCTTTGCGGTAGCGGGCGCGGTTCTCTTCATCTTTCAGGATCTCGTATGCGTTCGCGGCCATCGCCTCGATGTCGCCTACCGGGTTGAGCAGGCCGCTCTCGCCGTGAACGTTCACTTCGGGAAGTCCGCCGGTATCGCTGCTCACCACGGGCACGCCGCACGCCATGGCCTCCAAGGCCGCCAGACCGAAGCTCTCCGTCTCGCTGGACAGCACGAAGAGGTCGCAGCTGGCCACCACTTCCTCCGGACGCGTCATCTTGCCCAGGAAGTGCACGGCGTCGCAGGTGCCCTCCTGCCGGCAGGTGTTCTCGATCAGCTGCCGTTCCGGCCCATCGCCGATCAGCAGCAGGCGGGCCGGCATCCGCTGTCGGAGCAACTTGAACATGCGCACCACATCGCCCACACGCTTCACGGCCCTGAAGTTCGAGACGTGCACGAGCAGCGCCTCGCCGTTGGGCGCGAATCGCTTTCGCAACGCCGGATCCGGCGTATGACGGTACGTATCGAGGCACACGAAGTTGGGGATCACGCGGATGTCGCGCTGGAGCGGGAAGTGGGTGTAGGTGTCGCGCTTCAGGCTCTCGCTCACCGCGGTGACCGCATTGCTGCGCTCCATGCTGAAGGTGATCACCGGCTCGAAGCTGGGATCGCGGCCCACCAAGGTGATATCCGTTCCGTGCAGGGTGGTGATGAAGGGCACGAAACGCCCCTGCGCGGCCAGGATCCGTTGGGCCATCCACGCGGCGCTGGCATGCGGTATGGCATAGTGCACGTGCATCAGGTCCAGCCCTTCATAGCGGGCCACATCCACCAACTTGCTCGTGAGCACCAGCTCGTATGGCTGGTAATCGAAGAGCGGGTAGTCGCTCACGCGCACCTCGTGGTAGAACACGTTCGGGTGGTCGCGCAGCCGCACGGGTCGGTCGTAGGTCACGAAATGCACCACATGCCCTTTCTCAGCCAGCGCCATGCCCAGTTCCGTGGCCACCACGCCGCTTCCCCCGAAGGTGGGGTAACAGACGATCCCGATCCGCATGGGGCAAAGGTCGGGCTTGATCGCTCATTCCTCCGATGCCAGCGACAGGCAATCGCAGCCCATGGCTCCATCCACGAAACGCTTGAGCGCCACCATCTCCTCGCGTGCCCAGCGCTTGCCCGCTTGCGCGAGCAACCAGATGCCCACGCCGAGCAGCACCAGGATCCAGGTCGCATGCAAGGCCCAGGGCCATTCACCCAGCATGCGCTGCGATACGCCCATGGTCACGGCGAAGAGCGACAGCACGGCCAATAGGATGTAGGCGCCCATGAAGCCCATCCAAACGGTTGGCGCGGGACCGATCAGGCAGCGCACAACCGTGAAGGTCTCCTGGCCGGGAACCTGTTCCATCTCCAGGTCGATGTCCATCTGCGGGGTCCAGGGCTGCCGCTGATCCGGCGCGTGCTGCAGCACCATGTGGGGCAGGTTGCCGGTGAGGCGGTAGCCGGCAGGATTCGCATCGCGCACCTGCACGCGTAGCCGATCACGGATCTCGTCGGGGTGCATGGGCGTGCGGAACTTGAACCGCGGACGGAACTTGATGTCGCTCATGCTGATGAAGATGCTGGGCTCGGCCGTCCTGGCACCTGACACCGGTCAGCCCGGCGCGGCGCTACCTTTGCGCCATGAGCACCGTCCTCATCACCGTGCTGCTGGGCGTGGGCCTCTTAGGGCTCGCCTTCGCTGGCATCGCCGTGAAGATCTGGGCGAAGAAGGATGGTGAATTCGCGGGGACCTGTGCCAGCAACAACCCCTTGGTGCAGGCCGAGGGTGGTGGCTGCGGCTTCTGCGGGGCCCGGCCCGAGGAGAAGTGCCGGCGCGACGAGGTCGCGGGATAAGGCTTGATCAAGGCCGGGTCCTGCTGTTGCACCTCGCCCACGTCACGGGTGGACCAAATTTGCAAGCATGAAAGCCAAGCTGACGCTGTTGCTCGACAAAGGCACCCTTGATGAAGCCAAGGAATACGCCCAGGAACACGGCACAAGCCTGAGCCGCATCGTGGAGGATTTCCTTCGCTCCGCATTCGGAAGTGCTCCAAAAAGCACCAAACGAACCGGGCGGGTTTCGGATAAGGTCCGCAGCCTGCGCGGCGTAATCAGCCTGCCCAAGGATTTCGACCATCGCATTGCCTATTCGGAGCACATGACTCGAAAGCACAAGTGAAGCGATCTGTGCTGCTGGACACGAACATTGTCCTGGACTATCTGGCGAATCGGATGCCCTTCGCAGAGGATGCGGAAGCGCTCTTCGAAGCAGCTCACAAGAAAACCCTGGCGCTCTGGATCTCCTCATTGAGCTTTACGACGATTCGCTATCTGCTATGTCGGGAGGTCGGGCAGGCCGCAGCGCGTCGGATCGTGCAGAAACTTCGACCGTTGGTCGGCGTAGCCGCCGTGGATGAAGCGTGCATCGACCGCGCGATTGCTTCGCCGATCACCGATTTCGAGGATGCCGTGCAGCAGGAATGCGCTTTGCAGGCCGGCGTGGACGTGCTGGTCACACGAGACCTGTCTGGCTTCAAGAAAGCGAGTCTTTCAGTGGAGCTGCCCTCAGCTCTGGCCCGCGCCTTTTAGCAGCAATGTGCTAACGTGGCCACGCCTCGGTCGTCCACACCGCATACCCGCCCTGCCCATCATCGCTGATCAGGTATCCCTGCACTTCGGGGTGAGCCGCTAGCCATTGCCTGGCAGCTTCCGTGCCCATCACCATCAGGGCGGTGCCCAGGGCATCGGCAGTGGCGCAATCGTCGGCGATGACCGAAGCGCTCAGCAGGTCGTTCATCGCGGGCCGTCCGGTGCGCGGGTCGATGGTGTGGCCGTAACGCTTGCCGCCCACCTCGATGAACTTCCGGTAGTTGCCGCTGGTGGCCAGGCTCCGCTCATGCAGCGGCACCACGGCCTGCTGCACATGCTCATCGCCAGTGATCGGCTTGTCGATCTGTATCGTCCACGTGCTGTCGCGATCGTTGCGGCCGGAGGAGCGCAGCTCCCCTCCTACCTCCACCATGAAGCGGTCGATGCCACGCGCCCTCAGCAAGAGGGCGAGCATATCCACGGTGTAGCCCTGCGCGATGCCGTTGGGGTCGAACTGGATGCAGGGTGCGCTCTTCCTGAAGGTGAGCGAGCCATCTGCTGTCTGCTCCCAGCTGCCGGGTATGCGGATCCGCGGCATGCCGACGCATTGCAGCAGGCTGTCGACGGCCGTGGTGTCCAGATCAGCACGGCCCTGCTTGCCGAGCCCCCAGGCGCGCACGAGCGGGAGCACCGTAGGATCGAAGGCGCCTCGGGTGCTGCCCCAATGCTGGCGGGAGAGCGCGAGCATCACTTGGAAGTGGCGGTCGGCGGTGGTGAAGGAATCGGCAGCGGCATTGAATCGCGTGACCGTGCTCGTGCTATCCCACAGGCTGAGGCTGTGATCGATCACGCGGAAGAGGCTGTCCACCGGAAGGCTCAGGTCGCGGCCCAGCGTATCGAGGTACTTGATCGTGAAGGTGGTGCCCTGTGCCTCGCCCTTCAAGGTGGTCCATTGGGGATGGCGCGGGCTGCATGCCCCGAGCATAAAAGCCAAGGCCAAGAACGAGAAGCCCCGCACACGGCGGGACTTCTCCAAGATTCGTTCGATCCGGCTACCCACCGAAGTCGTCGAAGCTGACATTCTCCTTCGGGATGCCCCAGTCGTCGCACATCTTCAGCACGGCGGCGTTCATCATGGGCGGGCCGCAGAAGTAGAACTCGATGTCCTCGGGGGCCTCGTGCTTCTTCAGGTACTGGTCGATCACGGCCTGGTGCACGAAGCCGGTGAAGCCGTCGCCCTCGGAATCGTTCACGTCCTTCTTCACCTTCCAGTTGTCATCGGGGTGAGGCTCGCTGAGCACCACGAAGAACTTGAAGTTGGGGAACTCCTTCTCGATGGCCTTGAAATGGTCGAGGTAGAAGAGCTCGCGCTTGCTGCGGCCGCCGTACCAGTAGGTCACCTTGCGCCCGCTCTTCAGCGTGTGGAAGAGGTGGAAGAGGTGCGAGCGCATGGGGGCCATGCCCGCGCCACCGCCGATGTAGAGCATCTCGGCGCCGGTCTCCTTGATGAAGAACTCGCCGTAGGGACCGCTGATGGTCACCTTGTCGCCTGGCTTGCGGCTGAAGACGAAGCTCGAGCAGATGCCGGGGTTCACGTCCATCCAGCCGTTCTTGGCACGGTCCCAGGGCGGCGTGGCGATGCGGATGTTCAGCATCACGATGTTGCCCTCGGCGGGGTGGTTGGCCATGGAGTACGCGCGGAAGATGGGCTCGGGGTTCTTCATCTTCAGGTCCCAGAGCTTGTACTTGTCCCACTCGCTCTTGAAGTCCATCGGATCGCGGCCCAGTGCCACCAGCTCGGGATGCGCGGTGATGTCGATGTCCTTGAAGTCGACCTCGCACGCGGGCACGTCGATCTGGATGTAGCCGCCTGCCTCGAAGTGCAGGGTCTCGCCCGGCGGCAGCTTCACCACGAATTCCTTGATGAAGCTGGCCACGTTGTAGTTGCTGACCACCTCGCACTCCCACTTCTTGATGCCGAAGATCTCCTCGGGCACCTTGATGTCCATGTCCTGCTTCACTTTCACCTGGCAGCCCAGGCGCCAGTTGTCCTGGATGGCGCGCCGGCTGAAGTAGGGCGCCTCGGTGGGCAGGATCTCGCCACCGCCCTCGAGCACCTGGCACTTGCACATGGCGCAGGTGCCGCCTCCGCCGCAGGCGCTGGGCAGGAAGATCTTGTGCTCGCTGAGCGTGGTGAGTAAGCTGCTGCCCGCGTTCACGGTGATCTGCTTCTCGCCGTTGACGGTGATGGTGACCGGTCCGCTGGCGGTGAGCTTCGCCTTGGCGAAGAGCAGCAGGCCCACCAGGGCCAAGGTGACGAGCAGGAATACCGCCAGCGTGATGAGGATGGTGCTACCCATGGCTGTGATCAGATCTTGATGCCCATGAAGGCCATGAAGGCGATGCCCATCAGGCCGGTGATGATGAAGGTGATGCCCAGGCCCTTGAGCGGCTTGGGAATGTCGCTGTACCGGATGCGCTCACGGATGGCCGCGATGGCCACGATGGCCAGGAACCAGCCCACGCCGCTGCCCACCGCGAAGGTGCTGGCCTCGGCGATGGTGCTGTACTGGCGCTCCTGCATGAAGAGCGCGCCGCCCAGGATCGAGCAGTTCACGGCGATCAGCGGCAGGAAGATGCCCAGCGCGCCGTAGAGCGCCGGAGCGAACTTCTCCACCACCATCTCCACCAGCTGCACGATGGCGGCCACGACGGCGATGAACATGATGAAGGCCAGGAAGCTCAGGTCCACATCGGCCATGGCAGGGCTGATCCAGCTGAGGGCGCCGGCCTTGAGCACGTAGTTCTCCAGCAGGTAGTTCACGGGCACGGTGACGCCGAGCACGAAGATCACCGCGGCTCCCAGGCCCACGGCCGTCTTCACCGTCTTGCTCACGGCGAGGTACGAGCACATGCCCAAGAAGTAGGCGAAGATCATGTTCTCGATGAAGATCGCCTTGACGAAGATGTTTACGAGGTTCATGCTTCGATCAGTTGGGTGTTGGACGTTGGTGCAGGTTGGGTGTTGGCCCACATTCCGCCCTTATCTGTTATCAGGCCGTAGCTGGCCATCGGTTCTCGGAGCATGTTGTCCGACTTTGCTTTGGTCAAGTAATCGATGTAGCCCTCGAGCAGCGCGCGTGCCGTGGTGAAGAGTTCGCGGCCATGCGCGAGTTGCTCGTCGGTGATCATGCCATCGTCGTTCGCGGCGATGAGCTGATCCAAGGCCTCCATGAGGCTGCCTCGAGACATCCTGCAAAAACGTGCGTTGTCATGCGCATTGTCCCGGCCGAAGCCCTCGGCGATATTGTGCGTGGTGCTGCGGGATGAGCGCTTCAATTGGGCGGTCATCAGGTAGAGTTCCTCCTTGGGGAAACGCTTCACCAAATCACGCACGTAGAGCCGGAAAGCACGGCAAGCCTGCCAGCATTTCAGTTCCTCGAAGCTCTTCAGCGTTGCCATTCGTGTTCGTTATCCTTTTCCCAACTCCCAACCCTCAACCTCTCAACTCCCAACTCTCAACCCCTCAACTCCCAACCCCTCAACTCCCAACCCCTCAACTCTCAATCAACTTCGTATTGCGCGACCGCTGGATCCAGATGATGATGCCCACAAGGACCAGCGCCATCGGCGGCAGGATCATCATGTTATTGTTGAAGTAGCCGCCACCGTTGGCCGCGTACCAGCTCTCCGGGATCAGGCGCATGCCCATCCACGAGCCGTTGCCGGTGATCTCGCGCACGGTGGCCACCGCCACCAGGATCCACGCGTAGCCGAGCGAGTTGCCCAGGCCGTCGAGCGCGCTGGGCCACACCTTGTTGCCCATGGCGAAGGCCTCGTAGCGGCCCATGAGGATGCAGTTGGTGATGATCAGGCCGACGTACACGCCCACCTGCTTGCTCACATCGTACACGTAGGCCTTCAGCACGATGTCCACGAGCGTGACCAGGCCCGCTGCGATCACCAGCTGGGCGATGATGCGGATGCGGCCCGGGATCAGGTTGCGCAGGGCGCTGATCACCATGTTGCCCACCACCACCACGGCCAGCACGCTCAGGCTCATCACCACGGCGTTCTGCACCTTCACGGTGATGGCCAGCGCCGAGCAGATGCCCAGCACCTGCACGGTGATCGGGTTATTGTCGTTCAGCGGATCGGTGATCAGCTTGCGGTTCTTCTTGCTGAAGAGCCCTTCGGCGGGCTTCACCGGGAGTGCGGTTTCCGTGCTCATGGGTTCACGGTGATGGCGTTAGTGGTATCGGCGGCGAGGCTGTCGGCGGGCGGTGCCTCCACTACCGGCGGCTCGGGCTTGGCCGACACCGATTTGAGGTACTGGTCGTAGATGGCCAGCGAGCGCATGAGCATCTCATCCACGCCCTGGCTGGTGATGGTGCCGCCGCTGATGCCGTCCACGCCGTGCGGGTCGGTGGTCTGCGAGCCGCCTTTGTACACGTGGATGCCCGTGTAGCTGCCGTCCTGCTCGGTGAAGGTCTTGCCGGGGAACTGATCCGTGAAGTAGGGCGTGGCGATCTCGGCACCCAGGCCGGGGGTCTCACCCTTGTGGTCGAACACGCTGCCGTAGAAGGTGCGACCATCGCTCTCCACGCTCAGGTAGCCCCAGATCGGGCCCCAGAGCCCCGTGCCCACCACCGGCAGCACATAGAGGTCCTTGCCCTCCACCTTCGCCTTGTACACGGGGTACTTCATCTGCTCGGCCTTCACCACGCCGGCCTTCCAGTCCTTGTACTGCTTCAGCACATCGAGGCTGAAGGCATCTCCTTCCGCGGGATTCCCCTGGGCGTCCACGAGCACGGTCTCCTTCACCAGCTCCTGGTACTTCTCGGGGGCGGCATCGCGCTCCACCACCACCTTCATGCTGGCGAGGATGTTCTGCATCTTCTCGCGGCGCACGTTCTCATCGTAGGCGGGCTTCAGGGCGAGGAAGGTCACCGCCAGCAGGGTGCCCACCACCACCACCAGCACGGTGGCGAAGATGAAGGTGAACGAATTGCTGTTCTTGTCGAAGGCCATGGCTATGCGTTAGGCGGTTTGCACGGCGGCGCGCTTGAGGCGGCGCTTGATGTTGGCCTGCACCACGTAGTGGTCGATGAGCGGGGCCATCACGTTCATGAAGAGGATCGCGAGCATAACGCCCTCGGGATAGGCAGGGTTCACCACGCGGATCAGGATCGCCAGCAGCCCGGTGAGGAAGCCGTAGATCCATTTGCCGGTGTTGGTCTGCGCGGCGGTCACCGGGTCGGTGGCCATGAAGACGGTACCGAACATGAAGCCGCCCAGCATGAGCTGGTGCAGCACGGGGATGCGCATGTAGTCGTTGGCGCCCACCAGGTTGAAGATCCAGCTCATGGCCGCGCCGCCCAGGATGGTGGCGAGGATGATGCGCCAGCTGCCGATGCCGGTGATGATCAGGATGGCCGCGCCGATCAGGCAGGCGAAGGCGCTGGTCTCGCCGATGCTGCCGGCCTCGAAGCCCCAGAAGGTGTCCGACAGGCTGGCGATGCGGTCCACGTGGCCGGTGGCGGCCTGGCCGAGCGAGGTGGCGCCGCTGAAGCCGTCCACCAGGGGCAGGTTCAGGTCGGTGGCGGTGCTCACCCACACCTTGTCGCCGCTCATCTGCGTGGGGTAGGCGAAGAAGAGGAAGGCGCGCGCGGTGAGCGCCACGTTCAGCACATTCATGCCGGTGCCGCCGAAGACCTCCTTGCCGATGACCACGGCGAAGGCGGTGCCCACGGCCACCATCCACAAGGGCACATCCACGGGCATCACCAAGGGGATGAGCATGCCGCTCACCAGGAAGCCCTCCTGGATGGGGTGGCCCTTGATGCTGGTGAAGAGGAACTCGATGCCCAGTCCCACGCCGTAGCTCACCACCACGATGGGCAGCACCTTCACGGCGCCGAAGAGGACCTTCTCCCAGAAGCCTTCGCCCAAGCCCACCAATTGGCCGATGGCCTGGTAGTGCTGCTGGCCCACGTTCCAGATGCCGAAGAGCAGGCAGGGCAGCAGGGCGGTGATCACCACGCTCATGGTCCGCTTCAGGTCGATGCCGTCGCGGATGTGGGACCCACGCTCGGTGGCATGGCCGGGGGTGAAGAGGAAGGTCTCCAGGCCGTCGAAGACCCAATGCAGCTTCTCCAACTTGCCCCCCTTGCTGAAGGCGGGCTTCATCTTCTCAACCAGGTGCAGCAGCGCTTTCATGGGGCTCAGGTGGTTTCCTTCTTCAGCGAGTCCAGGCCGTCGCGCACGATGGACTGCGAGTTGATCTTGCTGGTGCACACGAATTCGCACAGGGCGAAGTCCTCGGGCGCCACCTCGTACAGGCCGAGCTTCTCCATCTGGTCGATGTCGTTCGCCAGGATGGCCTTGAGCAGCTGCACCGGATAGATGTCGAAGGGGAAGACCTTCTCGTACTGGCCGGTCATGACGAAGGCGCGCTCCTCGCCGTTCTGGTTGGTGTCCATGGCGAAGCGCTTGCCAGGCATCAGCCACGTGGGGTAGCTGCGGCTGGCGCTGAACTTGTCCAGGCCGGGGCCCGCCCAGCCCTTGGTGAGGAAGAACTTGGGCTCATCGCCCTCGGGCAGCAGGGTCACCTGGCTGTGACCGAAGCCCAGGAAGCCGTCCGCGCCCACGTTATCGCCGGTGAGGCAGTTGCCGCTGATCACGCGGGTGCCTTCGGGCACGGCGCCCACGATGTCTTTCATGGGAGCCCCGATCAGGGTGCGCACATACTTGGGATGGCGCGCCTCGCTGCCGGTCACGGCCACCACGCGGCTCGCATCGAAGCGGCCCTGGCGGAAGAGGCGACCGATCAGCAGCACGTCCTGCACGCTCACGGTCCAGATCACCTCGCCCTTGTTGATCGGGTTCGTGTGGTGGATCTGCACCCCCACGTTGCCCGCGGGGTGCGGACCGCTGAAGGTGTCGCGCACGGCGTTGCGGGCATCGAGGAACTCGCGCGCCGCGGTCTTGTCGCTCACGCCCAGGTGCAACTTGCCCTTGGTGAGCTTGGCCAGGGCATCCATGCCGGTCTGGAAGTCGGCACCATGATTGCGCACCACGAAATCGAGATCGGGCGCCAACGGATGCGAATCGAACGCGGATACATGGATGGCCTTGGGCTCCTTGGCGGGATCGGCCACGATGTCGAAGGGACGCTGCTTGATCACCGGCCATACGCCGCTCTTGAGCAGCTTCTGCACGATGGTCTCGCGGTTCATGGTGGCCGGGTCGCCGGTGCCCATGTCCACGTAGCGCGTCTCGGCGTCGGCCAGCACGCGCACCTCCAGCACGCGCCGCTTGTCGCCGCGCACCACCTCGGCCACCTCCCCGCTCACGGGGCTGGTCCAGAGCACGCGCTCGTTGTACTTGTCCGCGAAAAGCGGCGTTCCGGCCTGCACGGGGTCACCGGGCTTCACCAGCACCTTGGGTACCAGGCCATGGAAATCGGTCGGTTTGATCGCGACGACCTTCGCGGGATCCAACTGCACCAGGACCTTCTCAGCCTCGCCTTTCAGGCGGATGTTCAGTCCCTTGCGGATCCGGACGTTCTTGGACATGTTTGCGGCGTTGCTCTTCCGGAAGAGCGCGGCAAATGTATACCCGCACGCATAGGATGCAATTCATCCTTCAATCGATGATCAACAGCCCTATCCACCGACCCGCCACCCTCGCCTTCCCCCTGCTGGCCGCCCTGGCCGCCACCGGGCAGGATCCCGCCGTGGGCACCGACCGCACCTTCTCCCCCACCATCCATTCGGTGCAGCTGTACAAGGCGGGCTTCGAGCTGGCCGTGCCCGTGATCGAACTGGGCGGCAACGAGCAGGTGGTGCTGCGCTTCGACGACCTGCAGCCCTATACCGAGAACCTCTCCTACACCCTGGTGCACTGCGACCATGCTTGGGTGCCCACCGACCTGCTGCCCGGCCAATACCTCGAGGGCGCCACCAACGCCTACCTGCCCGCCGGCCGCACCAGCTACAACACGCTGCAGCCCTTCATCCATTATGAGCTGGCCGTGCCCAACGCCGACATGCGACCCATCCGCAGCGGCAACTACCTGCTGAAGGTGTACCGCGGCAGCGACACCGATGACCTGGTGCTCACCCGGCGCCTGCTGGTGAACGAGCCGCGCGTGACCATCGATGCCCGCGTGATGGCCACCCGGCAGGTCGACCTGCGCGATGTGGCCCAGCAGGTCGATTTCACCATCAACACCAACAACCTGGCCGTGCAGGACCCCTTCGGCGACATCCACGTGACGGTGATGCAGAACTTCCGGTGGGACGATGCCCGCGAAGGCGCCCGCCCCCGCTTCGTGCGCGGCAGCGAGCTGGTGTACGACTTCCCCGAGCAGGGCCTCTTCATGGCCGGCAACGAGTACCGCAACTTCGACACCAAGAACCTGCGCTACGCCACGCAGCGCATCGCCCGCATCACCCCCGGCATCGGCGAGCGCGTGTACGATGTGTGGCTCATCCCCGAGGAGCGTCGCAACATCCGCCGGTACAACAACCAGCCCGACATCGATGGCCGCTTCATCATCCGCAACGACCAGGTGGATGGCGACCCGCTCGGCGCCGACTACGTGAACGTGCATTTCCAGCTGCCTATGGAGGCCCCGCTGGGACGCGAGGTCTATGTGTACGGGCTGCTCTCCGACTTCCGGTGCAAGCCCGGCTTCCGCATGGAATACAGCCCCGCCGACACCGCCTACCAGGCCAGCATCCTGCTCAAGCAGGGCTTCTACGACTTCAGCTTCGTCACCTTGGCCAAGGGCGAGCCCGCGCCGGACATCACCGCCATCGAGGGCAGCCACTTCCAGACCGAGAACGAGTACGTGGTGCTCGTGTACTTCACCGACCGCATGCAGCGCTGCGACCGCCTCGTGGGCGTGCGCTTCGTGAACAGCAGGCGCTGAGCCGTTCTCCTAGCCGGTCTTCACCACGTTCCGGCCCAGCGTCTTGAAGCGCTCGCCGTTCGCCTGCACCACGGTGATCGTGAGATGCCCGGTTTTACTAATGTTCAGGTCGCGTGCGACCCCGGACTTGCCCTTGTGGGTACCGGCGACCACCTCTCAGCGGTCGCCATCCTTCAATACAGTTGCTCCAGGGGCCATGGGGTTCGAGATGCCGAAAAGTAAGCGACCGCGCCTCCGGTGATTCCATCACCTCCAACCTTCCATCACGATCCATTCATCGGCATATTGCGATGTTACGTCACCATCGTAATATTGCGATCAATAGATCATCATGGGACTCGTCAAGGCCGACCTCTTCACCGCCGAGCAGAACCGCATCGCCGCGCTGGCCAAGGTGCTCGGGCACCCGGCGCGCATCGCCATCCTGCAATACCTGGTGAAACGAGGCGTGTGCGTGAACGGCACCCTGGTCGATGAGCTCGGCCTCGCCCAGGCCACCATCAGCCAGCACCTGCGCGAACTGAAGGACGTCGGCCTCATCCAAGGCACCATCGAAGGCACCAGCGTGTGCTACTGCATCGACCCCAAGGGATGGAACGCCCTGAAGAAGACCATGGACAAACTGCTCACCAGCGTGAGCGATAACTGCTGCTAGATGCACGGGCGCGTCATGACGCGCCCCAACACCTACCCCGATGAAAACCGCTCAAGAAACCAAAGACCTCGTCCGCGCCAAATACGCGGAGATCGCTCAACAGGACAAGGACACCAATGCCAGCAGCTGCTGCGGCGCCGGCGGATGCAGTACCGAGGTGTACAACATCATGACCGATGACTACACGCAGGTGGAGGGCTACAACCCCGAAGCCGACCTCGGCCTCGGCTGCGGCCTGCCCACCCAGTTCGCGGGGATCAAGCCCGGCGACACCGTGCTCGACCTGGGCAGCGGCGCGGGCAACGATTGCTTCGTGGCGCGCCATGAGGCGGGCGAGGACGGACGCGTGATCGGCGTGGACTTCACCCCGGAGATGATCGCGAAGGCCAAGCAGAACGCCGTGAAGCTCGGCTACCAGAACGTGGAGTTCCGCCAGGGCGATATCGAGGCGCTGCCGCTCAGTGCCTGCATGGTGGATGTGGTAGTGAGCAATTGCGTGCTGAACCTGGTACCCGACAAACGCCAGGCACTTGCGGAAGTGCAGCGCGTGCTGAAGCCCGGCGGCCACTTCAGCATCAGCGATGTGGTGCTGGTGGGCGAACTGCCTGCCGCCATCCAAGGCGCGGCCGAGATGTACGCGGGCTGCGTGAGCGGCGCGCTGCAGGAGAACGAGTACCTCGGCATCATCCGGGACCTGGGCTTCGAGGAGATCACCGTGCAGAAACGAAAGCCCATCGTGGTGCCGGACGATATCCTCTCGAACTACCTGAACGCCGCGGAACTCGCCGCGTTCAAGGCCAGCGGCACGGGCATCTTCAGCATCACGGTGTTCGCCCGCAAGAGCAGCGTGGACTGTTGCGGGGAGAACATGGGCGCAGCCCGGAGTGACAAACAGGGTCAAGCCCGGAGCGATAAGGCGGAGAACCCCGAAGGCGTTCACGCCCTGCCTGGTTGCGACCTCGGCTCGGGTTGCTGCTGAATGCGCACGATGATCACTGCGGCAGCTATGCAGACCATCGTCCGGAAACACCGCAGACCGTTCATCATCACCAGATCGGTGATCGTCCTCCAGCTCATCTTCGGCTTCGACCCGAAGTTCTGCGCCATCAACATCATCTGGCTGTTCGTGTGACCCCGAAGACCAACGCGCCATGATCCCCCTCGCCCTCTCGCTCTCCCTCCTCAGCCCGCCGCCTGCCATGCCCCACCGCATCCACCCTGAGATCCAGCAGTACGTGGACCAACACGTGATCCCGGCCATGGCGGACATCCCCGCCGAGCGCAAGGAGAGCCTCGACCTCATCGCCGCCTTCATCCGCGAGCGGCGCGATTCATCCGCCACCGCCGACCTCACCTTCATCTGCACCCACAACAGCCGCCGCAGCATCCTCAGCCAGGTGTGGGCGGCCACGGCGGCTTGCGCCTTTGGGCTCGACCACGTGCGCACCTTCAGCGGCGGCACCGAGGCCACGGCCTTCAACCCGCGCGCCATCGAAGCGCTGCGTCGCGCCGGCTTCCACGTGGCCGTGCCGGAGGGCAAGAACCCGCGCTGCACCGTGGCGATCTCCAAAGAGCGCGCGACCGAGCCCTGCTGGAGCAAGCGCTACGACGACCCGGCCAATCCGCAGCAGGGCTTCTGCGCCGTGATGACCTGCTCCGAAGCCGACAAGAACTGCCCGATCGTATCCGGCGCGCTCGACCGCGTAAGCCTGCCTTACCGCGACCCCAAGGAGGCCGACGGCACCGCGGAGGAAACGGCGCGCTACGATGAGCGATGCCTGCAGATCGCCGCGGAGATGTGGTACGTGATGCAGCAGGCGGCCCACGCCCAGAACAGCGCTGTGATCGCGACCGGAGCCATGCGCAACACGATGTTCAACGGCCAGCTCGCCGGGCTGATCCAACTCGATAGCCTCGCGAAGCCCGGCACGTATGGCATCGGTCCGCTGGAATACCTGCGCGGGGAACTGATGCTACTCGACGGAACGGTGTTCGTTTCCGAAGCGGTGAAAGAGGCGGGCATGTCAGTGAAGCAACGCCCGGATGCGCGCGCGCCCTTCTTCGTTCATCAGCACGTCGATGATTGGACAGCGGTGGAATTACCGGATAGCGTGGTGGACCTGCCCACGCTCGATGCCTTCCTCACCGCGCGCTTCGCTGCCACCGGCCAACCCTTCGCATTCCGGCTTTCCGGACCAATCTCCTCCGTGGATGTGCACATCGTGGACGTACCGCTGGGCTCCGAAGTGAGCGGTCCCGACGACGCGCACCGCCACAACAAGCGCTTCCACCTCGAAAGTCGCATCATGGACGTTCTCGGCTTCTTCTCTACCCGGCACAAGGCCGTGTTCACGCACCACGATACCAACATTCACGTGCATGCGATCACGGCGGAGCGCGACTGGATGGGGCATGTCGAAGCGCTGCGCTTCGAACCGGGCGCGCTGCGGCTACTCGTGGCGCTGCCGCACTGACCGGACCTCGAGCCCTCTCAGGACTGCGCTGATCCTCCTGCGCTTCCGCCCATCGGGCCACATGCCCCATCGGACGAAAGCATGTTTGTTCTCCTAGGGTGGTTTCGTCGGCGGGCTTCATTCCCCCCTTACCTTTCGATTGCTTTTGATGCTGCCTTGGCACGCGGAAATCCATCCGAAGCACAGCATCGATGTTTACGACACGCTCTCTCCTAGCGCTCCAAGCAAGCTCCTTCCCTAGCATCGTACATCTAATTTGGCCGCTCTGCGCCCTCATAGGCGTGGCCGCCATCCTCTACTTCGTCATCCACCGCACCCGCGCGCATGGCGAGAGCTGGAACCATGCCTTGCGCGTGCATGACAGCCTGCGTCAGTTGCAGGCGAGCCTGCGCGAACATGGCGCGGGCGGGTCGGCGAGCAGCGCCGCACCGCAGCTCGAGAGCGCACTGTTGGAAGCGAAGCTCACCCGTTCCAGCGCGCAGAAGCTGGGCCGCCGACGCTACCGCAAGTGGTCGCGTGCCTTGAGCAGCGTGGGCGAATGCCAGGCCGCGTGCATGCAGCTGAATCAACAAAGAACAGGCGAAGCGCCCGGCCTCGATGATGCGCGCCTGCGCCAGCTCGAGGGGCATGCGCATGAGCACATGGAGCACCTGATCACCGACCTGCGCCAGTTCATGGGCGGCGCCTCGGATGATCGCACGCGCCGTGGCCAGCGCGCTCCCACCGCCATGTAGCGCGGTGACCCCTGCCTCGGGACCGCCACCGGCCGCTGGCCTGGCGGTAACCGTCCTCTTGCGCGGAAAAGGGCCGTTCAATAAAAATTGCCGTGGCCAGTGCCCTGCTGCTTCCAGCGAGGCCAGGCCCCAACCCAACTCACCCAACTCTTTCCCACAGCATCCCATGAAACGGACCTGGACCGCTCTCCTGTTCGGTGCCCTTGCCGTTGGCGCAAGCGCCCAATCGTTCGATCTCGAAATGAACGGCACCGACCCCAAGCAATTCGGCGAGCCCCGCAAGGAAACGCTGGTGACCGAGGACATGGAGAAGGAAGGCATCGCGCCGGTGTCGGTGGAATTCGCGGTGCAGCTGAAGAAGCCCATCCCCCTGGGCTGCCAGTACATCTACCGCATCACCAACACCAGCGACCGCACCGTCGTGCTCAAGGGCTTCACCGTGCCCGATGCCAAGTTCAACGAGAAGCTGAAGCCCGGCGCCTCGGTGGACCTGCTCACCAATACGATGAACCGCGGCGGCTCCACCAAGGAGGAGAAGAAGGAGCGCGGCTGCATCGATTGCGCCCCCAGCATCAACATCCAGGAGATCGAGGTGAAGTAGGCGCGGGCCGCCCTTACTGGATCAGCAAGCGCGCAGTGACCTGGCGCTGGGGCGTGGCGAGCGTCACCAGGTAGAGGCCCGGCGGCTGGTGCAGCTCCAGAGGCGTGCGCAGGTCCGTGATGCGCCAGCTGCCCACCGTTTGCCCGATGCTGTTGCTGACGGTGGCCGAGGCCCCGATCCACGCCGCATCGCGCAGCTCCAGGGTCACGGGGCCGCTCGTGGGCTGCGGCCATAGCACGAAGGGCTCGGCCGCTGCCGTCTCCGCCACGCCGGTGGCCAGTCCCACTTGCACCAGATCAGCGCGCGGGGTGTAGCCATCGGGCGGGTTGAAGCTGTGCAGGGTGGTGGCCATGTCGCTCACCGGGTCGTAGCGGTACACCGTGCCGTAGAAGAATTCGCCGCCGGAGCCGCACATCCCGTAGAGCTGTCCATCGGTGGCCAGCACCGGCGAGCCGAAGAGCAGGCCGCCTTCCAGCGGACCGAAGGAGAAGAGCTCCGTGAAGGTGCTGGTGCTGGGCACAAAGCTGAAGAGCAGGCCCGAGCTGCTGCTGCCGCCGAGCGTCACCGCGCCGTAGAGCAGGTCGGGGCCCGCCACCACCATGTGGTTCCAGGGGCTCTGGCCGTTGCTGCCCACGAAATCGAAAAGCTTGACGAAGCCGCTGCCATCGGGCTCGATCCGGTAGAAGACCCCCTCGTCGGCGCTGCCGCCGCGGTAGGTCATGCCGTAGAGGCTGCCGTTGCCGGCCTGGCACAGCGCGCCGTAGGGGGTCTTGCCGTTGGCGGCCTCGAACTGGTGCAGGGTGGTGAACACGCCCGTGCCGGTGTCGTAGCTGAACAGGGTGCCGTCGCCGTTGGCGCCGCCGCTGCCGCAGGAGCCGTAGAGCTTGCCGTCGGCGCCCTCGATCAAGGCATCGGTGATGGAGCCGCCCTCGGTGGCCTGGTCCAGGGCTTTGATGATGGTGTAGCTGTCATCGCTCGGATCCAGGCGGAAGAGGCTGCCGCCCGTGCCGCCCCCACCGCCGTAGGTGGCGCCGTAGAGCAGGCCGTCGCTCGCCGCCATCAGGGTGGCCCAGCCGAAGGCGCCATTGCCGGCCAGCAGGTCGAAATCGACCAACTTGGTGAAGCCGCCGCCCGTGGGGTCGAACTTGTACAAGGTGCCCGCCGCCGCACCCGCGCCCTCGCCGCCCAAATTGGTCAGGCCGTAGAGCATGCCGTTGGACGCCAGGCAGAGCCCGCCCTCCGGCGCGTAGCCGCTCGCCTCATCGAAGTGGAAGTCCACCCCGTAGCCGCTGCCATCGCCGTTCACATGGAAGAGGATGCCCTTGTCGTTGGCGCCCCCGCCCGGCGTTACGCCATAGAAACGCGGGACCTGCGCGGTGAGCACGGTGAGATGAAGGAGGGAAAGAAGGGTGAAGAGGGGGCGCATGGGGGGAGTAATGCCAACTAATAGGGGAAAGCTAATAGGTAATCTAGAGCCAGTCCTACCCCACCAAATCGTTAGGCCTGAAGACGAAGGGCTCGAATCGACTCCACTAATGGTCTGCGCATCGTGAACCGTGTATGCCCGATATCATCCTTCTCATCGGCCCATTTCGCGAGCACGTAGAGCCAGAACCCTTCGGGCTTCTCGGAGACACCTAGCTCCGAAGCGAGACGTTCGGCGAACTTGCCATATTGGAGCTGCACTGGGTTCCGATTCCTATAGCCCACCCGTTGTGCTAGGCCCTCCCAGCTGTTCGTATGCTCAGGGGAACGGTAATGCTCCAGGAGCATCTCAAGCTGCTTGGGGGTCGCACCATCCAGCACCCGGCGCAACGCTGCCATGTAGGCTGCGGTATCACCGAATCGTTCGTCGTGCTGGCCGTTGCGTTTCATGTTGGTCCATCAATCGGTAACTGCCTGTCGTATAGCCACCGCTGGAATCCAACGAAGGTCTCCCGTATCCGGGCCACGTCGCCCAGTTCGTTGGTGGCATCGGGAATGGACTTGTACTTCAACTGCAGGATCACCGGCAGTTTCTCGGGTTGCAATTCCTCCACACCTGTGCGCACGTATTGCTGTAGCACGAAATCGAGGAAGGCACGCTGCTGATCGTCGTACTGGTCGAAATGGGCTCGGGCCTGTGCCGCGCGCACGATGCGCTCCTGGGTAGGCGTGCTGTAGGCGATGAATGCGAGCACATCGAACAGGTCACTGCGCTGCGCATCGATCACCTTCTGCAGCTCGTGCAACTGGGGCAAAGGGAAGCCGTTCTCGGCCAGCGCATCGAGCAGCTTCTTGCGGGTATCAGGCATGCCCCATATCGCGCGCAGCTCTTCTTCGCTGGTGAAGAACCGGGGCAGCTCGCCATATAGCTGACGGATGAATTCCTCCACGCTGATGGGCCTGCCGTCAGCGCCCCAGAAGCTGGTCTCTACCGTACCACGTATCTCGCGCTCCTTGCCATCAGCCAGCTTGATGCGGATGATTGGCTGGCGCGGTGGTGGCGGAGGAGGCGGTGGCAGTGGCTTCACCCCACCACCGCTGTTCCCTCCCGTGTGGCCTGCGGTTGGCTCAGGCTCCAAGGGCTCCCCATCCCAAGCGGGATCCTGGAACAGGTCATGGCTCTGCGTGAAGTCGTGGATGGTGAAGTAGTCCTTGCCATCGTAGAGGCGCGTGCCACGACCGATGATCTGCTTGAACTCCACCATGCTCTTGATCCGCCGCAGCAGCACGATGTGACGCACGTTGCGCGCGTCGACGCCTGTGCTCAGCTTCTGGCTGGTGGTGAGGATGGCCGGGATGCTCTTCTCGTTGTCCTGGAAGTCGCGCAGGTGCTGCTCGCCGATGGCGCCGTCGTCCGCGGTCACGCGGTGACAGTAGTTCACATCGGCGATGCTCTTCTCATGATTGATCAGGTCGCGGATCAGGGCGGCGTGGCCTTGGTTCTGACAGAACACCAAGGTCTTCTCCAAGGGATCGATGGCCGCAAGGAACTGGAGCACCCGGAAGCGCTCGCGCGCTTCGATCTCCACGGTCACATTGAATTCGTCCTCAGCAAAATGCTGTCCCGACTCCACTTGGCCTTCGAGCACCTTGTCGTCGCCGCTGAAGGTGTAATGATCCAGATTGCTGCGGTACTTCCGCAGCTTGAAGGGTGTGAGGAAACCATCGTTGATGCCTTCCTTCAGTGAATAGGTGTACACCGGGTCGCCGAAGTAGCGGTAGGTGTCGGCGTTCACATCGCGCTTGGGCGTGGCCGTTAGCCCCAGCTGGGTGGCCGGATGGAAGTAATCGAGGATGGCGCGCCAGGTGCTCTCGTCGTTGGCGCCGCCGCGATGGCACTCGTCGATGATGATGAGGTCGAAGAAGTCGGGCGGGTACTCACCGAAGTAGGGCGTCTCGCCCGGCCCGCTCATGAAGCTCTGGAAGATGGTGAAGAAGATGCTGCCGTTGGTGGGCACGCGGCCTCTGCGCCGCACCGCATCCGGACTGATGCGTACGAGGGCGTCTTCGGGAAAGGAACTGAAGGCGTTGTAGGCCTGATCTGCGAGAATGTTCCGATCGGCGAGGAAAAGGATGCGCGGCGTGCGCGCCCCATCGCGGCGCAGGTTCCAGCGGGCGTGGAAGAGCTTCCACGCGATCTGAAAGGCAATGGCTGTCTTGCCGGTACCAGTGGCCAAGGTGAGCAGGATGCGTTGCTTGTCCGCGGCGATGGCATCCAGCACGCGTTGGATGGCGATGTCCTGGTAGTAACGCGTTTGCCAGCTGCCGCTCTTGTCCTCGAAAGGCACCTTTCCGAAGCGCACCTGCCAATCGATGGCGGCTCCCACGGCCCCGGCGGGGGCCGTCACTCCGGCCTCCGAGCCGGAGTCTCTCGGATGCATCAGCCCCCACAACTCATCGGGTGTCGGAAAGCGCTCCACATGCCCCTCGCGGCCGGTGAGCATGTCCACCTGGTACTGCCCGGTGCCATCGCTGCAGAAAGCGAAACGCACCTTCAACTTGTCAGCATACTTCTTCGCCTGTCCAAGACCTTGAGTAACACCTGCGCCCTTGCGCTTGGCCTCCAGTGTGGCGAGCATACGACCCCGGTATTCCAGGATGTAGTCCGCGATGTCGGGAGTATCCCGCATGCCTGCTGCACCCTGCAAGCGTCCTAGCGTGATGTGGTACTCCCGCCGTATGCGTGTGCCCTCCACCACGCCCCAGCCGGCCTCGCGCAGGGCGGGGTCGATCAGCTCGGCGCGGGTCTCGGCTTCATTCATTCCCTCTCTGCGTTAAGCTGTTTGGACCTGCCGATCCTCAAGGTCAGCGATGCGATGGTCATTCGCGCGTATTGAGCGATAAGCAGCCGACATAGAAATCGCGCAAGCCACAAACAACAGGCAGACCACAGGTAGCACGTGCAGCCACGAAGCGCTTGACGGTATCATGGAAAGCAGCGACAAGACACCAATCCCTAAGAACGCGGCTAATGATAACAAGAACCAAGCGGAATAGAGCGCTTGCGCAGTCCTTGCCTTCTTCAATGCAGCGGAAAGCCGAAGAGACATGGACGATTGCTTGTATCCTTTATTCTCCAGGTGCGAAATAACCATCTTGAGCACTTCCCCTTCCGGGTTCATGTTCTTGATTGAATCAATTTCAATAGTCAAACTCTGCTTATCCGCATTGAACTGCTTCTGGACCTCGCTCAGATGAGCCTCCATTTTCTTACGCTCCTCATCAAGCGTGGCAATTAGTTCACTAATGCTCGCGAGGGTCTTCACGACTCTGGCATGCTCAGTCGCTACTCGCTCATTGAGGATTTTCATGTCCGCCGATTCTAATGCCTCGCGAATTTCGAGCAGCACGCGAGCGGCCTCCGCAGCATCACTCTGCCGCAGCTTTAACATCGCGATCGCAGACTTCACATCATCCCTGACCCGCTCGTATGGGGACAGGGGCGTTCCTGAAGCTTCATTCATCCCCCCCGGAGCTACACCTGTTGCGGTCTTTAGATCATGCATTTTCTTAGTCATGGCTCAAGGTCTTGGGTTGTTTCGAGGCTATTCGCTTATCCATCTCTGCGATCGCGTCATGTGGAGTAGGGCACAGTATCCATCACGGATTCCGTGTACATCCCATAGAGCGCGGCCCTGTGCACATGATACTGCTCCAATTTGCCGATCATACTGCGAAGGAATACATGTTCCTTCCGGCTGTGCAGCAGCTTGAGCCGCCTCCGCTCCAAGCTGCACGTGTAGTGGTAGAGATTATCTGAATAGTCCTCTTCCGGCAAGCACATGTCGGCCAGCACGCGACGATATCCTTTCCCCCGATTATGCAATGCCATGGCACTCTCGAACAGGTTGAGAGCATGCGTATAATGGAAAAGCGGGTCGATCCGGCTCAACGCTTTGCGATCAAGTGTGCGCCCTATCCGGTACCTGATGTCCTTGTGCAGTTCGGTCATGCGCGCACTGGGCTCACGGAAAGGGGTAGACATGGAGTCAGGAGATAAGCACAGCAGCAGCAGGCACCAATTCCCTAATTGTTCGTGAGCCCACGACAATGTGCTCTGGTTGCTCATGTAACTGAGTCCGTACAGGTTCAATAGCCTGATGAGGTGGGTGTTCGAGTAGATGGCTCCGGAGACCGCTTCGATGAAGAGATGACGATTATTCGCCCCCACCCTCACGAAAGCCTCCACATTCCCGACCACGGCCGCTGAGAGTTCCTCAAGAGTTAGGTCGCCAGCCTTGAAGTCACGAACCAAGGCCTTGCCCATCACCTTGTTCAGGACCGTTGACCTGTCCATTTTCGCGCTCAGGATAAGGACTCTCATCCGCGTGAGCTGTAAGCCGGCATCACGTCCGTTGAGCTTCAAGAATTCCTCTGCTTGGGGGCGGCTTGATTCCGGCTCAAGCCTGAGCGCCAATTCAAGATACAAGCACTCCATCTCGTGCACTTCCGACCGATAAGACATCACGGTTCCTTCCTTCCCACCGAACGATATCCTGTCGCTGAACGCCGCGGTCTGGTACCGCACCTTGTTCTCCTGCGGCCGGTTGATGTGCCGATTAGCTTCATGTATAAGGGTTACGGCGACATTCCTAAGAGTCTCCAGCTCCTTTAGAAGCCTGTGCTTTGCCACGCGCTCAAGAGGGCCGTGCTCATGGCAAACTTCAATCAAGTAATAGAACAGTTTCTTGATCTGGAATACGCTGCGAATCGGATGACCGGCAACCTGATAGCACTCAGCCGACATCAATAGGGTCTGCGCCACCACATTGCCGGGTGTATAGTGCATGCCCTGCGATGGTTTGCCAGGCTTGATCCACCATTCTGCTTCAGCTCCGCAGAGGATTCTTAGTTCCTGCCCCATGAACTTGGTGGCTGGGAGGCTTCGATACTGCTCCTTATGCTGTGTATCGAACATGGTATCCCCGAACTTCGAAAGGCAGTCCGCTAGCTCGAGCCAGTATCCATGGCCTCTTTCAACCACCCATGTATCCTCGGCGTTCCTCTTGGCCTTCTCCAGCGCGCGCCATGCCTCTTCCACCATATCAAGTTCGCGGAAGCGACCGACATCGCCTTTTACCAATTCGATCTGATCGGCGCGAAGGAGCATATGGCATAGCGCCCATCGATACAGATCCTGAGCTGAAGCGAAGTTCATTCTGTCCGTTTCGAAGGTGCTTGCGGCGTAACGTGGCTGATTGCCGTAGTGGAAAATCGAGGCCATGTGCATCAGGAGTGTTCCCGTCAACCTGTAGCGTACTTCGTCAGTCGTGAAGTGGATAGCCATCCGCTCAAGGAAACGCTTGAGCAGATTCATGTCCCGCATGGTCACGCCGCCTCGTGAGGATTTCTCCACGAGCGCCAACCGATGAGCCATCGCCAGGATGTAGAGGCGCCATCCGACAACCACATCCTTGTCTTCCTCCATTCTCCCTTGCACCCCACTCCCGCTACCAGAACTCTTCCCGGTGACATCCTCAAGACTCTTGATGATGTCCTGTGAGAGCGTATTGCTCAGCGCGAAGGCATCGTCATAGGCCTGCGTCTTCTCAAGGCAGATGCATTGCTTCAGTGTGAGTTTGACGTACTCCCTGAACCGCACTCCGTACCGGTCACGATGCGCGCGGAATCCGTCCTCTCCTGCCGATGCATTCCCGAACCGATCCCCAGCGCTCCTTCGATCGGTCGGATAGATGGACTCCTCCAGCATCCGGGCGGCTGAACGGTACTGTGCCAATGCCTCGTCATACTCCTCATCGAAGTAGTGCAGGTCACCGAGCAATTGGTGCAGGGCCGGAATGGCATCCACCAATCCATCCGCGCGCGAGGCCTTGCGCTGATTCTCAAGCCCGATCAGGTGGTATAGACGCTTATAGAAATGCTGCTTCACCGGCAGCGATTCATCCAACGTGAAATTCATGGCGGCCGAATCGCGCTCGCTGATCTTCGACAAGTAGGAGATCTCGTGATAGACCTTCTTATAGAACTGATAGTTGAATAGGCCGTTGTCGATCACCCGCAGGTGGTTATGAGTCAGCGACTCGACGATGTCGCTGAGGAATTTGCGCACCTCTGGCACTTTGTTGATACCGATGGTCTCAGGTGCCAGTTCCAGATTGCCATGGTTGAACGAGAAGCCATGGAACTTGAAGAGGTGATCGAGCAGGTAGGTGAACGACACGAGCTGCTTGTCGCTCAGGGCACTGTAGTACCTGGTATGAATGCTGAGATACGGTCGATAGAAGTAGGAAAGGAGATGGTGCGAATACTGATTCGTCGCGGTGAGCTTCAGATACAATCCCTTCTGCATACGCGAGGGCGCACAGCCCACTACCACCACATCATTCGCATGCGCCTCCGGCAAGAGGCTCCTCAGCTCCTCAGGGCTCAGTTCAACGATGTGCTCCTCAAAGAGCTTTACGGTGCGTTTGGCTATGCCATTACTCCTGAATGTGAGGAAGGACACCAGCTCCGAGATGGATTCATAGGCTCGCAGCAATTCCCGTTTAGAATCCTCGTCTTGACGTATCCCATGCCGGGAGTAGCGCACCATGCGCTGCACGACAGGGCCCAGCGAAGGGGTACCCTTCGGTTGCGCCATGAAGACCTCCTTCCGCTGCTGTGCCGTCAGTATGGCCTCGGAGACGAATCGCTCGGTCGTCACGCTGATGCCCTCGATGCGGCCGCGCTGATTACCCTGCTCCTCCTTCAGGAATGAAGGAACATACACGACATCACTGAAGATGCTGCCAAAGAACGGATCCCGGTTCGAGGTATCCGCCAGCACCGTGTCGTAGAGTTCACGACTGCCGATGAAGATGAACTTCGCTTCCGCGACGTTCAGGAAGTGCTTCAGGTTGGCGAACAGCGCAGCTACTGTTTCCTGCCTGGATCGAATGGCATCATTCGGGTGTCCTTTGATTCCCTGTCCATTGAGAACCAATGGAACATCATCGGAGGGGTTCTCCCTATCGCGATCAGAGATGGACACATTGCTATTCGGGATGAGCTTGTCAAGCTCATCGACCACGAAGACGATCTGTTCCTTCGGGCAGAGCTTACCGAAGACCCTGAGAACGTCGATCAGTTCGAGCTCCACTTCCTTCGTCTTCACGAAGGGATAGAATTCGCTCTCCTTCTTGCCGAACGAGAATAAGCTGAATGCGGGGTTCGTGCTCATTCCCCTTACGCTCTCCTTTGTCACCTCCGCCTCCATCCGGGAGATGAGCTGCTCCAAGCGTATGCGCAGCCTACGAATCGATGCCTCTGAGGTCAACGGCGCGTATCTCCGCTCCAACGACCTGACGCATACGTATATCAGGATGGCTATCAGGAACGGAATGACCGCGCGGTCCAGGAAATTGATGACATGTTCCTCGCGCCATATCTCATCCTCATGCACATGCCAGTCCACCTCCTCCGAATGCCCGTTATCGAATAAACGGCCGATGGACATGCCCGAACTGGACTTGTCCCACATGAAGTTGGATACGAGCAGGGCGACGAGCAGCGGCAAGACATAGCGCGCGAAGCGCCAAATCCGATTATGAATCCAAAGCCTGCTCATGTGAAGGGGGAATCCGAAGTTCTCCCCCACGCTCCACCTGAAATTCGTGGCATTCCGAACCCCCTGGATGATCCGGTGCAACTCGATCGCGATCAAACGCAGGATGATGCGCTCGTCAATGTCATCCTGCGCCAGGTTGATCTCCGAGTAGTGATACAGCCTGGCGCTGCAACGTTCACTCTCTGGATGGCGGGGGTCCCTGAGATCACGCAGAACCTTGCGAACCAGGCTGGTCTTGCCCGAACCACGGTAGCCGGTTACCAGGATTGCTCCGCTCCGGCTATTGGTGCCCGTGGCCAACCGGGCGCGCAATTGAGCCTCGATGGCAGTACGCTCCATGTACTTCCCATCAGGAGTGCCCTCTAACGAACCAGCCTGCGGCGAATCATAAAACCGATAGTCCGGCAGGTGGATGTATATGGTACCGACAAGGGTGCGCATCGTCTACGGTGCTTGCTTCAGGTGGTGGGGTCTTGCGCCATTCGGTGTACTCACGTCACGAAGCCTGCGCCTCTTGTATGCTCTTCAGTGTCCGTCCTTGCCCATCCTTCCAATCCACACGACCGTTGCTTGGTCTGCCCAATGCAACGCATGAGGCCATCGAAGGCGAACTGAAGGTGCAATCTTGGGTGAAGCGGTATTTACCATCAGCCAAGGCAAGCACGCCGTTGCTCACAAGCTCATCACGGAGACGCACGATCGACGGGAAATGTGTCGCAGCGCCAGGCGTGAACACCAACGCCGCGAAAGAGCCCTCGCGCACAATGAAACCCTGCGGCGCATCATATCCTGTGGCAGTGATACCCCGGCCCTCACAATGTAACAATGGCAAGTCCTTCTCCACCGCCACGGGTCCGTGTCCTTTCTCGAAGGCCGTGATGCCCAACACAGGGAGCATACCAAGTAAGTTTTGCAGAAAGACCTCCACGAACGCTCGGTCCATCTCTGAGAGTGTTGGGTCGGTTGGGTCCGTGCCGTTCTCCATCGGAAGGCGCTTGGCTACACGGCCGAGTGCCACAAGTCGCGCCTCCAAGTACTGGATGTGCGCCTTGTTCATGTTGCCCGTGCTACTGACGAAGAACACGCAACGCTGCCAGAAATCCACTTTGGCGTAGTGGCTCTTGATACGTTCGCCCACCGGGTCGCCCTCGCCTACGTAGATCTTCTCGCCATCGCCATCCTCGCGGGGGCCGATGAGCAGGTACACGCCGGGCTGCTTGAACTCCGCGCGCTCCCGTAAACCGGGGTACATGTTGCGCGGGAACATCAGGGCTCGGCCGTTCCAGTTGCTGCGCTCCACTACGCGCAGCCCATCCGGGTCGCCATCGGCCACCAGGATGTGAAGGATGAATGGTGGGGTGGTGCTCATGATGCCTTGAGGACGGGCGACAGTACTACTTCTTGTCTTCTAGCTCGGCCAATTGCCTTGCGACAACCATGAGCCGACGGGGTCTTCCCTTTCCATAGCCTTTCGGATAAAACTCGTTCAGCTTATTAACTCGCTCTTCGTCCTCTACCAGAAGTACAAGCAACAGGTCTGATGTTGTGGGATAGATGTTCATGTACGTGTCCTGGGGACCGTTGACCTTGGCGGCCAGCTTCTTGGCCAGTTCGAACCCACGCTGTGGCGTATTGTCATCCCACTTCAGAGCCTCCTTCAACTTGTCGACATTATCGATCCCAAGTTTCATGCAAGCATCGAACAGCTGGCCTGCGTAAGCCCCGAAGTCGGTTGCCTGAGGAAAGAGTTGCCGTGTGCGCGAAACGAAGTCATGTACATCTTCGAATGCTGCGGTATTCTTCTGCTGTCGCCCCTTTACTGCATCAAGCGTCTCTGTTATCACAGTGTCACCCGTTTCGGTGAGTTTGCCAAGGATGTTGAGCAACCCGTTCTCGTGCTTTTCGAGTTCCCCTGAAAGGGTCTTGTACCGGAGGTCGTGTTCGATCTCGTTGTAGACATGTGCGAGCAGGCTGCACACTTGGATCTCGCATCGCGCGTCCTCAAGATTCTCGTTGTTGCCTTCCAAGTCCTCTTCGGTAACCTTCACCAGGCAATGGGTGGCTCGGTAATAGTTAGTCTTCGAGTCCTTGATGTCCGGCTTGATGGAGCCGTCTGATTCAAAACCGCCAAAGCGTTTTACAATAAGGTCAACCACCTTCTGCCTGTCGGACTCCACATAAGTGGTGACCCTTACCCCGGCGAGGTCCTTCAATACCCTGTACACTGAGTCCACGTCAGTGTACTCCGCCGCATTCTCACCGTTTCGCATCTGGTCTAGTAGCTTCTTCTTAAGCCGGTCGGCGGCCTTCGGGCGCCATTGAACCGAGCCGCGTATCGCATGTTCCTGCAAGAGCTGTTGACACTCGCCAGCGACAAACGAGGCCAGCTTGGCGTAGAGATCGTACTCCCGCTTGTAGCGCTTGATGAACGCATCGATAAGTGCTGTCGTCAGTGGCATAGTGGTTCTATGACTGTTACAACTCCCCCCTGAACGCCGCCCCAAGCACCGCCTTCTTCAAGCCCTCCAGCTCCGTGAGCTTCTGCGCGTAGGTGGTTTCGAGTTGGTCCAGTGATTCTCTCAATGTGTGGAAGCGGTCAAGTAGAGCGCGCTGTTCCTTAACCGGCGGTAGAGGAAGCTCGAGCGATTCAAGTATGGTGATGTTCAAGCTGCTCATCGTCGTTCCGACGGATAGCTGTTGAAGCTTGTCCTTGAACAAGTGCGACCCAAAGACGAGGACGAAGAACTCAGGGTCAACCTCCTTGGACAAGCGCATGAAGAACGAACCTGTGCCACAAAGCCAACCAGCTTCCTTTTCCGTGACCAATGCGCACCGGCCTAGTTCACCTCTCCGTGCGATGACGACGTCGCCCTTCCTCAATACATAGGATGAGAGGCGCTCGCGCGTTGCGTCGTTCACCATCATCCGATCTGAAGGGACGATGCGAGAGTTCACAATGTTCATCGGGTTCACCAACGGGATGCCATTCGGCACGTAGTCCGCCTTGTGAAGCATGGTTCCGAAAGGCCCCGTAGAGATCTGATCCGCTACTTCCGCGAGCCGCACCTCCTGCCATCGCTCCCCCTTCCCCTCAAACACCCCACTCAAGTAGCTCTCGAACAGCTCCCGCGCGTTGGCCCGGTTGCGCTCCACGTGCGCCAGCGCCTCCGCCAGCGCCGCAAAGGCCGCATCCAACTTCCCTACGATGCGCTGCTGTTCGGGGAGTGATTCGGGATAGCTGATCTGGATAGGAGCTAGCGTCTGCCTTGTGATCTGCGGCTGCGCCGAACCGGTGATCGTCTTCGACAAGTCAACGCCTCCACGGAATAAGTATTCCAAGAACCGACGATCGATGTCATCAGCCTTGGGGCGCACCACCATGGCGTTCCCGTTGATCCAAGACTTCGGAGTGGAAACGTTTACGGAGCCACATGTCGCTCCACGGCAGGTGATCAACAACTGGGACTCCTCATGATTGTAATGGTTGTACCGCCCAATCACACCGTTCGCACCGTAGACTGGATATGCGCCGTCCTCAACCATCTCCTTCGTGGAAATGGTCTTGGGCTGATAGATCTCGCAGACCTTGCCAAGGGTGGTGCTAACCCAGCTCATTTCAGCAACACCATGATGTTATCCAACAAGCCCTTCGTCTTCTCATCCAACTCCCGCATCTCCTGCAGGATGGTCTTCGGGTCGCGCAGCGGGGCTTCCTCGGCGCGGTTGGGGTTCTTCACGCTCAGGTCATAAGTCTCGGTGTTCACGGCGCCCGCGTCCACGCTCCAGCTGTTCGCGCTATCGGCCTTGGTCTTCGCCAGTTTCACGAAGTCGGTCATGTCGGCCTCGTTCAGTGCGTTGGTCTTGCCCAGTGAGCGGCCGGGGGTAAGCTGGTAGTACCAGATGCGGCGCGTGCGCGTGCCCTTGGTGAAGAAGAGCACCACGGTCTTCACGCCCGCACCCTGGAAGGTGCCCTGCGGCATGTCCAGGATGCTGTGTAGGTCGCATTCCTCCAGCAATTTGCGCCGCAAACTGATGCTGGCGTTGTCGGTGTTGCTGAGGAAGGTGTTCTTGATGACGATGCCCGCGCGGCCGCCGGCCTTGAGGCTCTTGATAAAGTGCTGCAGGAAGAGGAAGGCCGTTTCGCCCGTTTTGATGGGGAAGTTCTGCTGCACCTCCGGCCGTTCCTTGCCTCCGAAGGGTGGGTTGGCCAGCACCACGTCGCGCTGGTCCTTCGGCTGTATGTCCTGAAGGTTCTCGGCCAGCGTGTTGGTGTGGATGATGTTGGGCGCCTCGATGCCGTGCAGGATCATGTTCATGATCCCGATGATGTAGGCGAGGCTCTTCTTCTCCTTGCCGAAGAAGGTCTTGGTCTGCAGCACCTCGTGGTCCTTGGTGCTCTTCGCGCTTTGCTCCATGTGCGCGAAGGCCTCGCAGAGGAAGCCCGCGCTGCCCACGGCGCCGTCGTACACCGTTTCGCCGATCTTCGGGTCCAGCACCTGCACGATGGCCTTGATGAGGGGGCGCGGCGTGTAGTACTCGCCGCCGTTGCGCCCGGCGTTGCCCATGCGCTGGATCTTGGCCTCGTAGAGCTCGCTGAGCTCGTGCTTCTCCTCGCTGCGCTGGAAGTGGAGCGCGTCCACGGCCTCCAGGATCTCGCGCAGGTTGTAGCCGCTCTTCACCTTGTTGGTGAGCTCGCCGAAGATCTCGCCAATCTTGTACTCGATGGTGTTGGGCCCGCTGGCCTTCTGCTTGAAGCCGCGCAGGTAGGGAAAGAGCTGCTGGTCCACGAAGGCCACAAGGTCGGGGCCGCTCAGGGCGTTGTGATGGTCGATCTTGCCTTCGGCGTTCTTGGGACAGGCCCACACGCCCCAGTGGTATTCCTTATCCAACAGTGGCGCGTATGCCTTGCCTGCGAGAGCGGCCCTGTCGCGCCGATCGGCATCTAGGTCATCGAGGTATTTGAGGAAGATGATCCAGCTGGTCTGTTCGGTGTAGTCGAGCTCGTTGCTGCACCCGGCTTCCTTGCGCAGGATGTCGTCGAGGTTGCGGAAGACCTGCTCGAAGGCGGAGCCTTGGGGCTTGGTGGCTTTGGGGCCACGCTGGTGCTTGGATGGCGCGGAGGTTAGGTTGCCGGGCTGGAGCCCGGCGAGCCTAGTGGGGGTTTTGAGCACTTTGGCCGCCCGGCCTGCTGGCTGGAGGCTTCCACCGCGTCCGCGGCCTGTGGCCATGAGGCCCTTCGCCAAGAGGCTGTCCTTCACCTGGGCATAGGTGGCCTCGTCCCAGCCTAAGAGGCCCTGGGCCTTCTGGTTACCCACGCTGCGGTGCAGCACCACCAGGGCCAATAGCTCGTGTTCCTGTTCCGTTAGCTGCGCTTCCATCTCTTCTGTTCACGGCAGCGAGGTGGGCTGCCTTTCCGGGAGGTGAAACAAGCCGGTTTCACAGACGGATGCAAATCGGGAGGGGGGGGATTAATACCCCCCATAGGGGCTTGGACGGTGCGGCAGATAATCCGTATAGCCCAGGATTGGCCCCAAGTGTACCTGGCCTTCATTGCAACTGCCTGATTCAGGATCACTTCGTCAAGCTGCCCAAAAGCGTTGCGCTGCATCCAATGGCGCCCTCCTCCACCAGCCCGAGCCCCGGCCTGAGTTCGCTGGTTCCCGCTCCGTGGACGCCGTGATGCTTCTGGGGACGCCATGCGACTACTGAGCAATCACACCTTATACGTGACGCATCGCATGTGAGGCCTGAGGGACAACGACTTATGCGTGACGCATGACATGCGATGCCTGAGCGATCACACCTTATGCGTGACGCATCACATGCGATGCCTGAACAATCACACCTTATACGTGACGCATCACATGCGATGCCTGAGCGATCACACC
The DNA here is from genome assembly GCA_020635725.1 of Flavobacteriales bacterium. GTDB lineage: Bacteria > Bacteroidota > Bacteroidia > Flavobacteriales_F > PHOS-HE28 > PHOS-HE28. Next base: position 92,769 of record JACJZF010000007.1, on the reverse strand, counting down.
TGATGCGTGGCGCATCACATGCGATGCCTGAGCAATCACACCTGATGCGTGGCGCATCACATGCGATGCCTGAGCAATCACACCTTATGCGTGACGCATCACATGCGATGCCTGAGCAATCACACCTTATGCGTGGCGCATCGCATGCGATGTCTTAGCGATCACACCTTACGCGTGACGCATCACATGCGATTCCTGAGTGATCACGCTTTATGCGTGACGCATCGCATGAGATGCCCGAGCAATCACATCGCATGCGTTACGCATCACATGCGATGCCTGAGCGATCATACCTTATGCGTGACGCACAGCATGTAATGCCTGAGCGACAAGGAATTACGCCTGAGGCACCGCATGCGAAGTCGCACCCGTAGGGCGGTGTCCTAAGCACGGTTGGATGGCACCGTCTGCGACGCTTCGCTCGCACTGACCATGAACGGTAATGAACGTGCATCGGGATGGACGCATTCCCGTGCATGCACGTCCATTCACGGTTGGATTGAACGTGCGCTGCGCTTCGTTCGTGCGGGTTGTGGGCACGTGGCCTACTCCTTCACCACGCGCAGGCGCTGGCCGGTGCGGGTGAGCTCGATGGTGTAGAGGCCCTCGGACAGGGAGCCGATGTCGAGCAGGGCGCCGCCGCGCAGGGTGCCGCCGCCGACGAGGAGTCCGCGGGCGTCGAGCAGGATGTAGGGCTCGGCGCGCGTGAGGGCGGGCTCGATGCGCACCAGACCCGTGGTGGGGTTGGGCACCGCTTGCAAGGTGGCGGGCGCTGCTGCTTCTGCCAGGCCGCTGCTGCAATTCGCGTCGAAGAGCGTGACGGTGTTGTTGCCGGCGTTGGGGATGCAGACGCGGTTGTTGGTGAAATCGAAATCGATGTCGGCCGGATTGTTGAGCCCTGGCACCAGCAGGTCGGTGAACACCGGCGTGGGCTCGCCCCAGGTGAAGGCGCTGATGCGGTCGGGGGACCAGCTGGCGAGCAGCACACGGTCGAGGCAGTCGATGGTGATGCCATCGATGTTGGTGAGCGTGGTGGCCTGCGTGGCGCCGAGCAGCCCGGTGTTGCGGTCGAAGCTCTTCACCGCGGCGCTGCCGCCCCAGAAGGCCACCAGCAGCTCATCGGTGCCGGGGCGCCACACGATGCCGTTGGGCGTGCCGCTGGTGTTGCTCACCAGGGTGCTGTGGCTGTCGCCGATGGGATCGACCTTGTAGATGCGCGCGGCGCTGAAATCGGTGACGTAGAGGTAGCTGCCATCGGTGGCGAGGCCGTTGAGGAAGCTGCCGTTGAGGTTGCGCGTGTACACCAAGCTGCCGTCGTCCAGGGAGTAGCCCTTGATGGTGCCGCCGCTGCAGGCGTAGAGCACATCGCCCATGATCTCCAGTCCGTAGGGCGCGGGGCTCACGCTGGCGAAGTCGGTGACGGTGCCGGCCTGGTCGCGCTGCTTGATCACCCCGCTCGTGGTGTTGCTCACGAAGTAGCGGTCTCCCACGGGATCGTACTCCACGCTCTCGGGCCCGCTGTATTGGGCCTGCACGGAAAGGGCGACGAATGCGGAGAGGAGCAGAGGAGCGCGCATGGGCTGGGGAGGATCGGTTTTCGGCACCGCGAGACTAGGGCCATGCGCGGTGCGTGTCCAGCGCGATCAGACCAAGTTGTGCACAGGCGGGATGTGGAGCGCCGGAGCGGCGATGAGCGAAGGGCGTCGGCCCGCGCCGGGCACCGCTGTAATCTTGCACCATGGGAACGGCGGTGACGCAGGGCATACGGGTGACGGCGCGTGCGCGCTACGAGCCCGCGCACAGCGACCCGAAGGCCGCGCGCTTCCTGTTCAGCTACCGCATCACCATCAGCAACCGCGGCACCGATGCCGTGCAGCTGCTGCGCCGCCACTGGACCATCCGCGACAGCCAGGCGCCGCGCCGCGAGGTGGAAGGGCCCGGCGTGGTGGGCGAGACGCCCGTGCTGCAGCCCGGCGAGGAGTTCAGCTACAGCAGCGCGTGCGACCTGCGCAGCGGCTTCGGACGCATGGATGGCAGCTACCTGATGGTGCGTTTGCGCGACCGGAGCGAGTTCAGCGTGGAGATCCCCACTATTCAGCTGAGCTACGCCTTCGGGGTGAATTGAACACGAGCGGTCACCTGCCGCAGCGATTCATCGTTGGGTTGCGCCGGGCGGCGGATACGGTCTCCGTTTTATTGCACGAAACGTCGTCACGCCGGAGGCCAGGCGAGCAGCGCTCGCTCGTACTGGCCATCCGGCGTCTCACCTATGACAAGCCCGCTCAGGGCATGGGTGAAACCGCAACCCGAAGGGCGGGTCCGGTCGCAGCGCCTCCCATCGCCCGGGGTGACGCGATGCGAGGACCCTGGACGGTGCTCAACGGTCAACACCGATTTCGAATGGAGACACTACCGAGCGGCACTACTTTGGCACCCTATGCGTGCCCGCTCCCTTCTGCTGCGTCGCCTCGCCCTGGGCGTGGTGGCCCTGCTGTTCAGTGGATCGCTGCTGGCCACGCCGCAGACCATGAGCTGGCTGCTGCACTGCGACTGGAGCACGGTGTGCGATGAGCTGCCGCCCCTGCTGGAGGAAGAGGTGGCGCACGAAGCCGAGCCGCAGGCCGAACCGCTGCAGTGCACCGCGCCGGTAGCGCCCGATGAGGCGCAGCGCCTGCCACGTTTGGGCGATGCGCGCTGGCACGATGCCGAGCACGCCAAGGTGACCGTGCCGCCTCCGGAGCCGCGCTGAATACGTCGGGCCATGCGCCCGTGAGCCCGCACCGGCTGGGCTGTCGTACGTGTTCCGCTCCAACTCCTTCCCATGTCCGCGAATCATCCGCTGAAGCATCTCAACCGCGACCTGCCCGCATCGCTCGTCGTCTTCCTCGTCGCCCTGCCGCTCTGCCTGGGCATTGCCGTGGCCAGCGGTGCGCCGCCGGTCTCGGGCCTCATCGCCGGCATCATCGGCGGCCTGGTGGTGGGCGCGGCCAGCGGCTCATCGCTCGGCGTGAGCGGCCCGGCAGCAGGTCTCACGGCTATCGTGGCCATGGGGCTGAAGGAACTGGGCGGGCTGGAGGCCCTGCTGGCGGCGACCGTGGCGGCGGGCGCGATCCAGGTGGTGCTGGGCATCGCGCGCTCGGGCATCATCGCGTACTACTTCCCCAGCTCGGTGATCAAGGGCATGCTCGCGGGCATCGGCATCATCATCATCCTGAAGCAGATCCCGCACGCCGTGGGCGATGACATGGACCCCATGGGCGATGAGAGCTTCGACCAGGCGGACAAGCTCAACACCTTCCAAGAGCTGTGGCTGGCCTTGCACAACACGCATCTGGGCGCCATCCTGATCACGGTGATCTGCCTGCTGCTCATGCTGGTGTGGGAGCGCCCCGCGATCCAGCGCAACCAGGTGCTGCGCTACGTGCCCGGTCCGCTGCTGGCCGTGGTGGTGGGCATCGTGCTGGCCCTGAGCTTCCGTAGCATTCCCGGCTTGGCCATCGGCCCCGGCCACTACGTACCCCTGCCCGACCTCACCGACCTCTCCTCCTACGCCTTCCCCTCCTTCGCCCTCATCGGCACGGCGGCCTTCTGGCGCATCGCCTTCACCATCGCCATCGTGGCCAGCATCGAAACGCTGCTGTGCGTGGAGGCCACCGACAAGATGGACCCGCAGAAGCGCATCACCCCCGCCAACCGCGAGCTCTACGCGCAGGGCGCGGGCAACATCGTGAGCGGCCTGCTGGGCGGACTGCCCCTGACCCAGGTGATCGTGCGCAGCTCGGCCAATATCCAGAGCGGCGGCCGCACCAAGGCCTCGGCGGTGCTGCATGGCCTGTGGTTGCTCATCGCCGTGTTCGCCATCGCAGGCGTGTTGCGCATGGTGCCGTTGGCAAGCCTGGCGGCGATCCTGCTGCTGGTGGGTTACAAGCTGGCCAAGCCCACCCTCTTCACCGCCATGTGGAAGCAGGGCCTGCCGCAATTCATCCCCTTCCTGGTGACGGTGGGATTCATGACCGTGACGAACGACCTGCTACGCGGCGTGGCCTTAGGTTTGGCGGTGGCCTTCGTCCACATCCTCTGGAAGAACTACAAGGTGCCCTTCCACTTCGACCCCAGCAAGTACAAGCCCGGCATGCCGGTGTACCTCACGCTCAGCGAGGATGTCACCTTCCTGAACAAGGCGGGCATCAAGCGCGCCTTAAGCGAGGTTCCCGACCATTCACGCGTGGTGATCGACGGCTCACGCACCTTGGACCTCGACCTCGATGTGCGCGAGATCATCGAGGAATTCGCCCTCACCGCCGGTACACGCGGCATCCGGGTGGAATTCTCGAATTTCCCGCATCTGGGCGGATACGGCCACACGTAACCCGAACCAGGGCCCCAACCAGCAACAACCAACGCACATGGACAGCTACCAACGACTCATACGCAACAACAGGGCCTGGGCAGATGATACCGTGGCGCGCGACCCGGACTTCTTCCACCGCCTGGAGAAGCTGCAGCGGCCGGAATTCCTGTGGATCGGCTGCAGCGACAGCCGCGTGCCCGCCAACGAGATCACCGGCACGCAACCCGGCGAGATCTTCGTTCACCGCAACATCGCCAACCTGGTGGTGCATACCGACCTCAACCTCCTGAGCGTGCTGCAATACGCGGTGGAAGTGCTGAAGGTGAAGCACGTGATCGTGTGCGGCCACTACGGCTGCGGCGGTGTGCTGGCCGCCATGTCGCACCAGAGCATGGGCCTGATCAACAAATGGCTGCGCAACATCAAGGATGTGTACCGCCTGCATCAAGCGGAAGTGGATGCCCTTGCCACCGAGCAGGAGCGCATGGACCGCATGGTGGAGCTGAACGTGAAGGAGCAGGTGCTGGACCTGGTGAAGACGAGCATCATCCAGAAGTCGTGGAAGGACCGTGGCGGCCCGGACCTGCATGGCTGGGTGTACAGCCTGCATGACGGCATCGTGAAGCCCATCTGCGACATCCCGGCCGGCTCCGCGGTGGACGACATCTACCGCTTCGACAACCTGGTCTAGGCGTCAGGGATTGCAGTTGCCGCAGTGCAGCGGGTCCTCGTGCGTCTTGCCGTCGGGCCGTGGTGCGAATTGCTGATGCCCGCAGCACCAGCAGCCTCGGAGCTGCCCGACGATGCTCTGCGTGGGCCATCCGCAGGCCACGCACGGCAGCCCTTCCTTGACGCCGCGCACCGCGAACCAGCAGGCGCCGCAAGCGGGGCACGCACGCGCGAGCTCATCGGCGAAGGCGCGCGCGGTTTCCGCGATCACCTGCATGCGCGTCGGATTCATCATGGCGCGCATGTCGGTCTCCACCCAGCAGGAGCCGTGCGCCGCGATGAGCTGCCGCGCTGTTTCCAGCAGCGCCTCGCGATCGGCGATGCCCTTGTGCATGGTCATCCCGGGCATCCACCGCTCCGCGCTCCGCAGCACCAGGCCGTGACCGGGGAAGCGCATGCGCGCCGCGAAGTCCAGCACCTGCGCGATGCTCGTGCAGCACTCGCCGCCGAACACGGTCTCCAAGGCGACGTGCCGGTGCGTGAAGCATTGTCCATCGCGCGCGTCGAAGAGCACCAGATGCTCCTCGTCGCAGGGGATGAAGGGCGCTGGCGGGTACGGGGCGAAGCTTCCCTCGCTGGCCACGATGAGGTCGAGGCCGCTGACCTGGGCGCCGTAGCGCGCCTTCGCCTGGCATGCTTCGAGCGGGTCCTGCTCGCGCGCCACTTCGCCGCTGAAAGCGCCGAACCGATCCGTATCCAGATCATCGATCACGCGCACCTCCGCCAAGGGCAGTCGGCTCAGCAAGGCAGGACCGATCGCGGACTCCTTGCCATGGCGCGTGGCCACCGCCGCCACACGCCCAGCGAAGCGATCGATCCCACGGGCCGGGTCCAAAGCCTCAGCAGCCGCCATCGCCACCGGGCTCATTCGCCCTGGCCGAGCGAGAAGCCGCGCACATGATCGAAGAGGTAGAGGTTCTCGGTCTTGATCACATCGACGCCAGCCTCGGTGAGCAGGTGCAGCATCTGCACGATCTGCCGCTGGCCGATGGGCACATAGGTCGCCTTGCCGTCATCGATGGTGGCATCGGGACCAACGAACCGGCAGCGCCAATGGTCCGTGCAGAAGGTCTCGGGGAATCCTTCGGGCCACACCTTGACGCCACGGTTGGTGATGAGCTTGAGTTTGAGCATGCCGTGCGATGCCCGCTGCAGCCGGGCGGCCAGCTCATCGGGCGACGAGGAGGGATCGCACACGAACACGTCCACGCCGCATAGCTCACGCCGTACCGCAGGGCGATCGTAGGTGAAGTTCAGCTCGGTGCCATGCTTCATCTCCACGCTGCTCAGCGCGCGCGGCTTGCGGCCCAGCCGTTCGATCACGGCGTCGGCGAACGCCACGGTGCCCGCGCGTTGGGATGAAACGCCCTCTTGGTAGATGTCGCCGGGGTGGATCCCATCCTCCAAGGTGCACAGCCAGGCGTTCTGGATGGCCTCGGCCTTCTGGGGCAGACCGAGGTGCACCAGCATCATGCAGGCGGCGTTGAGCATGGCGCTGGGGTTGGCGATGCCTTGGCCCGCGATATCCGGCGCGCTCCCGTGGATCGCCTCGAACATGCTGATGCGGTCGCCGATGTTCGCGCTCCCGGCCATGCCCACGCTGCCGGTGAGCTCGGCGGTGACGTCGCTGATGATGTCGCCGTAGAGGTTCAGGGTCACGATCACATCGTAGCGGTTAGGCTGGGTGGCCACGCGCGCCGTGCCGATGTCGATGATCTGGATCTCCTGCTGCAGGCCCGGGTACTCCTTGCCCACGCGGCGGAACAGGTCGGCGAACATGCCGTCGGTGAGCTTCATGATGTTGTCCTTCACCAAGCAGGTCACCTTCTTGCGCCCGTTGGCGTGGGCGTACTCGAACGCGTAGCGGATGATCTTCTCGGAGCCCGGCAGGCTGAGCACCTTCAGGCATTGGAACACATCCACGGTCTGCCGGTGCTCGATGCCCGCGTAGAGGTCCTCCTCGTTCTCGCGCACCACCACCACATCCATGCCCGGGTGCTGGGTGCGCACGAAGGGATGGAAGCTGCGGCACGGGCGCACGTTGGCGTAGAGGCCCAATGTCTTGCGAATGGTGACATTGAGGCTCTTGTAGCCGGAGCCCTGCGGCGTGGTGATGGGTCCCTTGAGGAAAACGGGGTTGCGCCGCAAGGTGGCCCAGGCCTCGGCCGGTATGCCGCTGCTGTTGCCGGAGAGGTAGACCTTCTCTCCTACCTCGATGTGCTCGTAGGTCAGCCCGCACTGGGCGGCATCCAGGATGCGCAGCACCGCGTCGGTGACCTCAGGTCCGATGCCATCGCCCTTGGCGACGGTGATGGTATGGCTCATTTGCGTTTCAGTGGTTGTGCGTGTTCGAGGTAGGTGATGGTGCGATGCAGGAGATGCTCCGCCAGGGGCTTGAGGTCTTTGCGGCGGCTCAGCTCGGTGAGCGAGGGCAGGTGCTCCATGGCGAAGGGCAGCGAATGCGCCATCTCGATCACGGTGGTGGCGAAGGACCGCGGCATGGGCACATCCTTGCGGCAGGCCACGAGCAGCTCGGCGACGAAGGCGCTCAGCTCCTTGTAGGGCCGGAACAGCCGACGCGCATTGTCATCATCCACGTTCTTGTGCAGGTAGGCCTTCATGCCTTCATCGATGACCAGGGCCCGCAGCGCGTGCGGATCGAGCTGCAGGCCGGGCACTTCCTTGGGCCACACGCCGCATATCGCCTCCACCACGCGCTCCAGGGCCTGCCGTGGGCTGGTCGCGCGCTCGGCATGCCTTCCGCAGAGCTGGCGGAGCCACAGCCAATACAGCTGGTAGTAGTACTGCAGCAGCCGCTGCTTGTTCGGGAAGTACTTGTACAGGCTCACCTCGGTGCTCTGCAGCCGCGCCGCCAGTTTCTTGAAGGTGAAGGCCTCAAGCCCCAGCTCATTCATGAGCTCCAGCCCTCCCTCGAGGATGGCCTGGCCGAGCTCGGAGGATTCAGGGGCCTTGAGCGAGAGCGCAGGGTCTGGCCGCAGGTGCACCAAGGAAGCCGTGCTGACTGATCGACGCATGCGTTTGGTATTGCGATGGCGCAAATATAGTATTACTAATCATATCGCATAGTTTTGTTCACCACCGGCGCAGGAGTCCATCCCCCGTCGGCCGCATCAACCGACCCGCGGGTATCGCGGCGGCCCATGCAACGGGTCGGCGCGGGAGCGGTGATCCCGATTATCCGATGGCGCGCCCCATCACGCGGAAGCCCTGGCGCGAGACGCCATCGGCGGTGAAGGCCGCGCTGTTGGGCGCATGCGGCGCGCGGATGACGCGCAGGAGCAAGAGGGCGTAGCGGTCCTCGCGCAGGTGGTCGTGATCGGCGTGCAGCTGCACGAGGAAGCGGTCCGGCACGTACTTCTCCCCGAGCGGAATGGTGCGCTCGGGCACGAAGACGAACCAATCGGTGTCATCGCCCAAGGCGGCGCGCTCGATGATGCGGCCCACCACGGGCAGGTGCCCTTCGATGTAGCGCTCCAGCGCTTGCGGGTCGTGGTGCTGCCCGAGCTTCAGCTCCACGCGCTGCCCGGCGAGCTCGGCCCCCGATTCGAGACGCGGCAGGAACCAACGGCGGAAGTCGGTGGGCACGCGCAGCGGCCTGAGCCGGCCGCGCACCACCTCCATGGCGCTGAAGGTCATGGTGAGCAGCAGCAAGGTGCCGGCCATCTGCCAGCCGCCGTCGAGCAGGAAGGACTCGCCGGCTACCTGGCCGCGCAACAGGAGCACCAGCACCACGGTGAAGGCGAAGAGGATGACGAAGGAGGTGAGAATACCATAGCGCAGTGCGCGGTTGCGCACGATGGCGCCCAGCGCATGCTTCGGGGAGATGTTCACGAGGTTGTTCTTCATCTGCGCCCACAGGTGCATGGTGCCGAGGAAGAAGAAGAAGGTGAGCAGGGCAGGTCGGTGCGGGCTGAGCAGCCAGTAATCGTAGAAGCCGTGCGCCAGTGCCGCCAGGCCCAGCAGCAGCGGTATGCGCCATGCGCGCAGGCGACCCTGCTTGTGTAGGTCGATGGCGATGCCGTAGCAGATGATGGAGGTATCGAACATGTGCGACACGCTGGCGGTGAAGGCGCGGCCGGAGAAGGCCATGAGGTGCGAATCGCGCAGGTAGAGGGTGTTCTCCATGAAGGCGAAGCCGAGGGCGCTCATGCTGCCGTAAAGCAGGTGGTCGAAGGGCTCATCGACCTGCCGCGTGGCGAAGAGCAGCACCAGGTACGGCAGCAGCTTCACCGTCTCCTCCACCAACCCGATGGCCAGCACGCTGTACCACCAGTCGTTCCAGTGGTTCCCATCGAGCACCAGGGGTGTGTAGGCGCGCACCCAGCCCCCGATGGGGAAGACCAGCAGGGTGCACCCGCAGCCGAGCACGAAGGCCAGGAGCAGGTAGCGACGGCGCTCGCGTTCGAACATGTCGAGCCGCTCGATGTAGCGGTACCAGCAGAACGAGATGCCGAGCGATACCAGAGCCGCCGCAGGCAGCAGTGCCCATGGCCTTCCGAAGAGCAATGCGGAGCCTATTCCCGTGCGCACCAGCGCGGCCGCCACGAACACCGCCACAGCCGACCACAGCAGGCTGGTGACCAGGGGCGTGCGCAGGAATGCCATGCGGCTGCGCGCTTCCCGCCGCGTCGCGCGCAGGTCGTCGCCCATCTGCACCAGCAGCAGGATCACCAGCATGAGCTGATACACCATGCGCCGAAGATCGTCTTCGTGCCTTACCGCACCATGCGGCAGCCGAACCGGCCGGTATCTTAGCCGCCAGAGATGGGATTTCATGCAGGCATGTGACCATTGTTCCATGTGGCCATGGTTCCATGGGGCCATGGGGCCATGTGGCCATTGTTCCATGTGGCCATTGTTCCATGGGGCCATGGGGCCTTGTGGTCATGGGGCCATGGTTCCATGGGGCCATGGGGCCTTGTGGGCATGCATGAGGGAATCCCGTTTACCTAACCACCCGCGATGAGCTACAACGTCCCCCTGCCGAAGAACGAACCGGTTCTCTCCTACGCCCCGGATACCGCTGAGCGCGCCGCGTTGCAGGCCGAGATGGACCGAAGGCTGCGGGCCCGGATTGATGCGCCCATGTGGATCGCCGGGCATGCGATCGAGACCAAGGACCTGCGCCGGATGAGCCCTCCGCACAAGCATGCGCACAACCTGGGCAGCGCGCATTACGGCGAGGCCAAGCACGTGCGCGCCGCCATCGACGCGGCGCAGAAGGCCAAACGCGATTGGGAGCAGATGCCCTTCGAGGAACGCGCCGCCATCTTCCTGAAGGCCGCCGACCTAATCGCCGGGCCCTACCGCGCCAGCATCAACGCCGCCACCATGCTGGGCCAGGGCAAGAACGCCTACCAGGCCGAGATCGACAGCGCCTGCGAGCTCATCGACTTCCTGCGCTTCAACGTGGCGTACGCGCAGCAGATCTACCGCGACCAGCCCGTCTCCTCCCCCGGCGTGTGGAACCGCCTGGACTACCGACCGCTCGAGGGCTTCGTCTTCGCGCTCACGCCCTTCAACTTCACGGCCATCGCCGGCAACCTGCCCAGCAGCGCGGCCCTCATGGGCAACACCGTGGTGTGGAAGTGCGCCGACACCCAGGCCTACAGCGCGCAGGTGCTCATGGAGGTCTTCATGGCCGCCGGGCTGCCGGCGGGGGTGATCAACCTGCTGCATGTGAGCGGGCCTGTCGCTGGCGATGTCATCTTCAAGCACAAGGATTTCGCCGGCATCCACTTCACCGGCAGCACCGGCGTGTTCCGCCACATCTGGCAGACCATCGGCAACCAGCTGCCGCACTACCGCAGCTACCCGCGCATCGTGGGCGAGACCGGCGGCAAGGATTTCGTGCTGGCGCACCCCAGCGCCGACCCCAAGGTGGTGGCCACGGCCCTCTCGCGCGGCGCCTTCGAGTTCCAGGGGCAGAAGTGCAGCGCCGCCAGCCGCGCTTACATCCCCGCCAACCTGTGGCCCGATGTGAAGAAGGAGCTCCTCGCCGACCTGGCCGACATGAAGATGGGCGACCCGCGCGACTTCTCGAACTTCATCGGCGCGGTGATCGATGAGAAGGCCTTCGACAAGATCAGCGGCTACATCGATGGCCTGAAGCAGGACAAGAAGAACACCAAGATCATCGCCGGCGGCAAGTACGATAAGAAGGTCGGCTACTTCATCGAGCCCACCGTGGCCGAGACCAAGGACCCGAAGAGCAAGACCATGTGCGAGGAAATCTTCGGACCGGTGCTCACCATCCACGTGTACCCCGAGGCCAAGTGGAGCGAGACGTTGAAACTGGTGGACAGCACCAGCGAATACGCCCTCACCGGCGCGGTGATCAGCAACGACCGTGCGAGCATCATCGAGGCTACGCAGGTCCTGCGCAACGCCGCGGGCAATTTCTACATCAACGACAAGCCTACCGGCGCCGTGGTGGGCCAGCAGCCCTTCGGCGGCGCGCGCGGCAGCGGCACCAACGACAAAGCCGGCAGCTACCTCAACCTGATCCGCTGGGTGAGCCCCCGCACCATCAAAGAGACCTTCGTGCCGCCGACGGACCACCGGTATCCGTTCCTGGGCTGAGCGAGCACCCTTTTGCAAGGTTTCCACGTAGGAACGTCCGCCACGGCTCCGATGCCACGGCGGCTCTCCTGTGCAAGCTTCAGCGCAACCCGGCTCGCGCCGCATCCTGATCGTCCTGTACGGCACCTTGCTGATGCTGTGCGCGGCGCTCATCGGCACGGCGCACTGGTACGAACTGCGGGGCGAGCGCGAGGAGGCCATGTCGCGCCTGGGCACGGTGGTCGCCGGACTCGCCGATCAGATCCCCGCGCACCATGCCCCGCTGCTGCTGGAGAAATACGGCACGCCGGGACTCCTCATCAAGAACACGCAGGACGCGCGCTACTACGTGCTGCACGAGCAGCTGCGCAAGGCCGCGCAGCGCAACGCCTTGGAATCGCCGGTGCTGCTGGTGACCCGGGACGAGCAGGGCCGCGCCGTGATCGTGGCCACTTCGGAAGAGCGGCCGCGCTTCCGCGAAGCCTTGCCCGATGCCGAGCCGATCCTGGCGCGTTACGACACCGGCGGCCGGCAGATCACCGCGCAGAACGACCTGTTGGCCGTGGAGCCCTTGATCGACCCGCAGCTCGAGGAGGTCACAGCGGCTGTGGTGGCCCATGAATCCGCCTTCGGCGCCGAAGCCGCTGCGTGGGCGGCGCTCTGGCGCAACATCGGCATCGCCTTGGCGCTTTTCGCCGCGGCTGGCATCGTGCTCTTCCGCTCCGTGGGCCGATGGGTGCAGCGCAACGAGGCCGATGCACTGGCCCTGGCATCGCGGCAGCTCGACATCACCGACAGCATCGCTTACGCCGGCAAGATCCAACGCGCGCTGGTGCCTCCGGCATCGGCCTACGACGAGCTCTTCGATGGCGCCTTCATCATCGACCGCCCCAAGGACCTGGTGAGCGGCGACTTCCACTGGTGCCATCGCATCGGTCCGGAAGCGTGCTTCGTGGCCGCCGCCGATTGCACCGGACACGGGCTGCCGGGCGCCATGATGGCCGCCATCGGCTGCTCTTTGCTCAACGAAATCGTGCCCGCCAACGCCGACAAGGACCCGGCCGAGCTGCTCACCCTGATCAATACGCGGCTGGTGGCCTCCTTGCACCAGCACGGTCAGAAACGCGGCGCCGGCGACGGTATGGACATCGCCCTGTGCCGCATCGACCGGCACCAGCGCGAGATCCTCTTCGCGGGGGCCTTCCGTCCGCTCTACTGGCTGCACAACGGCCAGCTCACCGTGATCAACGGCGATCGCAAGCCGGTGGGCGGCGCGCATCACGAGCCCGAGCGCAGCTTCACCTGCCACAAGCTCGCCTACTCCCCCGGAGACCGCATCTACCTCTTCAGCGACGGCTACGTGGATCAGTTCGGCGGTCCGGAGCGCAAGCGCTTCATGTCCGCTCGCCTGCACCAGCTCATAGAGGCCCATCGGGCAGAACCGATGCCGCGCCAGGCACAGCTCCTGGAGCAGGCCTTCCTCGAATGGAAAGGCGCCGAGGAGCAGGTGGATGACGTGAGCATGCTGGGGCTCGCCGTGTGAGGCTGCTGACCTTCGGTTCACGCTTCTTCGGCAGGCATCGGCCGTGGCCGGGCGGGCATGGGGGCCGCCGTGCGGATCGAGCCTTCTATATTTGGTCCGAATGGGGCATAAGGCCCTAATGCAAAGCGCATGGCGACCAAGGCGGAGCTGATCTCTCGGCTCCAGGAAATCGTATCCCAAGAAGATGTGGAGGCCGCCGCCGAGGCGGTGGAGGTGACCAAGGAAGCCTACGAGGCCCTGGTGGCGGCGCAGCAGGAGCATGCGGAGCCATCGGCCGAAGGCGAGGAGGCCGCCGCGCCCGAGGATGGTCAGGCCGCGCCCGTCGCCATTGAATCGGCGCCCTTGCTCGATGAGGAGGACAAGCGCTTCAAGCAGCTGCTCGACTCCTTCAACCAGCGGGTGAACGACATCCGCCGCAAGAAAGCCAAGGAGGAAGCCGACAACCTGGCCGCCAAGCAGGCGATCATGGAGGAGCTGAAGGCCTTGATCGCCGGCGAGGAGAACATCGGCACCGCCTTCCAGAGCTTCAAGGACCTGCAGGAGAAATGGAAGTCCATCGGCTCGGTGCCGGGCCAGGCCTACCGCGACCTGCAGCGCGATTACAGCCACCTGCTCGACGAGTTCTTCTACCACATCCGTATCTACAAGGAGCTGCGCGACCACGATCTGCGCAAGAACACCGCGCTGAAGCAGGCCCTGATGAGCGATGTGCAGGCCCTGGCCGAGAAGGACGACATCCGCGAGCTGGAGCACCAGATCCGCGAGTACCAGGAGAAGTGGCAGCAGGTGGGGCCCGTGGTGAAGGAGGAATGGGAGGCGATCCGAGACGGGTTCTGGAACGCCACCCGCGTGGTGTACGACAAGATCAACGAGCACTACCGCGCGCGCCGCGCCGAGCACGAGGCCAACCTGGCCGCCAAGCAGGCGCTCGTGGAGAAGGTGAAGACCATCACCGCCGATCTGCAGGCGCAGAACGCCAAGGACTGGAAGGCCCTGACCGACCAGGTCCTCGAGCTGCAGAACGCCTGGAAGGCCATCGGCTTCGCCACCAAGAAGGATAACGAGCGCGTGTGGAAGGAGTTCCGCAACGAATGCAACGCCTTCTTCAACGCCAAGCGCGAGTGGTTCGACAAGCTGAAGGACCAGTACAAGGGCGTGCGCGAGAAGAAGCAGGCCCTGCTCAACGAGGCCGTGGCGCTGAAAGACAGCACCGAGTGGCGCCGCACCGCCGACCGCCTCAAGGCGCTGCAGCAGCAGTGGAAGGAAGCCGGCAGCGCTGGCCCGCGCGATGAGAACAAGCTCTGGAGCAAGTTCCGCGAGGCCTGCGACGCCTTCTTCCACAACCGCAAGGCCACCTTCGAGAAGCAGGATGCCGAGCAAGCGGGCAACGTGCAGCTCAAGGAAGCGCTGATCGCCGAGATCGAGGCCTGGCAGCACAGCGGGGATCGCAACGCGGACATCGAGGCGCTGAAGGCCTTCAGCCTGCGCTGGATGAACAGCGGACGTGTCTCGCCCAAGCACTACGATGCCTTGAGCGAACGCTACCGCGCCGCGCTCGACAAGCATTACAACCAGCTCAAGATGGAAGCGGACGAGCGCCAGCGCATGCGCTTCCAGAGCCATGTGGACGACCTGAAGAGCGGGCCCGACGGGCGCTTCAACCTGGAGCGCGAGGGCCGCTTCATCAAGCGGAAAATCGAGGAGCTCGAGGGCGAGATGCGCCAGATGGAGCGCAACATGGGCATGTTCAACTTCAAGAGCGCCAGCGGCGAGGAGATGAAGAAGGACATGGAGAAGAAGATCGAGAAGCTGGGCCGCGATGTGGAGCGCCTCAAAGGCCAGCACCGCGACCTGATGAAGGAATTGCGTTGAGCGACCACCTCGTCCTCAGCATCGACATCCCTGTCGCTTGGGGCGAGCAGGACGTCTTCGGGCACCTGAACAACGTGGTGTACTTCCGCTATTTCGAGAGCGTGCGCATGTACTACCTGGAGCGCATCGGTGTGCTGCGGTCGCACGCGGAGCAGGGCCTCGGCGTGATCCTGGCCAGCACCAGCTGCGATTTCAAGCGCCCGATCACGTGGCCCGCGCGGCTCACGGTGCGCACCGGCTGCACGTCCATCGGCAACACCAGCTTCACCATGGCCTACATCATCGCCGATGAAGAAGGTACCGCGGTGGCCACCGGCACCAGCGTGCAGGTGATGTACGACTACCGCGCCGCCGCCAAGGTGCGCGTGCCCGATGCGGTGCGCAGCTCCATCGCTTCGTTGCAGGGAAGTAGTTTCGGGGCATGAAGCAACTGCTCTTCACGCTTTGCGCCAGCCTCTTGCTGCTCGCTTGCGGCAGCGCGCCGGAACCGGAGCCCACCGGCCCCCAACCCCTTTCGACGGACAGCAACGCCACGTGCCTGAATGAACTCATGCCCCGCCTGATGGGCGATTGGACCGATGAGCAGACGGAACCCGGCGCCGTGGTGCATGAGCGCTGGAGACCATCATCCGACGGGGCCTACACCGGCTTCGGTTTCGTGATGGCGGGCCTCGACACCGTCTTCATCGAGCACCTGCGGATCAGCGCCGACAGCATGGGCAACATCGCCTACCGGGTGCGCGTGCCCTCGCAGAATGCCGGCGAGGAGGTCGATTTCACCCTCACCTCATGCACAGGCGACAGCATGGTGTTCGAGAACCCCGCGCACGACTTCCCCACACGCATCGCCTACGCCGCGGAGCCTGATGGAAGCTGGACGGCGCGTGTCTCCGGACCCGGCAAGGATGGCGCTCCGCGCACGTTGCGTTATTCCTTCAGGCGGGCTGCGGGCCTGTGATGGATAGTTAAGGAGCGCCCGGCTATATTCGGCCCCAACCAATACAACCCTACTCTCATGGGCATGATGAAGGAATTCAAGGACTTCGCGATGAAGGGCAACCTCGTCGACATCGCGGTCGGTTTCGTCATGGGCGCCGCCTTCACCAAGGTGGTGAACATGTTCACCGGAGGAATCGTCACTCCGCTGATCAGCCTGCTCACGGAGAAATTCAAATTCGACGAACTGAAGTGGGTGCTCCGCGAAGGCGTGAAGGATGCCGCAGGCGAGATCATCACGGCGGAAGTGGCCATCACCTATGGCATGTTCATCACGGCGCTGATCGACTTCCTGATCGTGGCCTTCGTGATGTTCATGGTGGTGAAGGCCGTGAACAACATGAAGAAGGCCGAGCCTGCACCTCCCCCGCCGGGTCCCACCAACGAGGAGAAGCTCCTCATGGAGATCCGCGACGCACTGAAGAAGTGATTCTGACCTGAATGGAGGGAAGTCCCGCTGGCATCAGCGGGACTTCCTCATTTCAGGGGGCGCAGCGCACCGGTTGCAGGGTCGAAACGCATGCCGCCGCGCTCGAAGGCCGAAGCGATGAGGCCCCTCTCCAGCGCCTCCTTCGGGCTTCCGTTCCACAGCGTGCCATCGTGCAGCAGCAGGATGCGGTCGCAGAGATCGAGCGCCGCGGACAGGTCATGCAACGAGAGGATGATCGCTCTGCCGCGCTGATCAGCGATCGAGCGGAGCATCTGCAAGGCCGCAACCCGATTCACCAGATCCAGGTGCGCGGTAGGCTCGTCGAGCAGCATCACCGGCGTGTCCTGCGCCAGCGCGCGCGCGATCATCGCCTTCTGCGCCTCCCCGTCACTCAGCGTATCGAAGGCGCGCTCCTGAAGATCGGTCATGCCCGTGGCCTCCAAGGCTTCCTCGACGATCCGCCGGTCATGCTCCTTCAGTCGTCCACCGGCACCGGTCCACGGCTGGCGGCCCAGTTCAACCAAGGCGCGCACCTGCATGAGACCAAGGCGCGGACGTGCGGACAGCACCGCGCTGATCCGCCGTGATCGCTCCTGCGCCGAGAGCGAATCAAGCCGCGCTCCCCCGACCTCCACCCGCCCAGCAAGTGGCGGCAGCAGACCAGCCAGCGTGCGCAGCAGAGTGGATTTACCTGAGCCGTTCAATCCGATGAGGGCCGCCACCTCGCCGGCACGTAGCTCGAAACCCATGGCGCTTGCGAGGGGCCGCCCAGCGTAGCCCACGCTCAGGTCGTGCGCGCGCAGCACCGTCGTCAGTTCATCCTGGCCCATCGCTTTCCGGATAAGAGCACCCAGGCCACTACCGGCACGCCCAGCAGAGAGGTCACCGCATTCAAGGGCAGGGCACCACCGAACCAGCTCGAGCGCGTGATCGCATCGCAGGCCAAGGCGAGCGCGCCGCCGATCAACGCGGTGAGCGGCACCAGCAGGCGGTGGTCCGTGGAACGCGACAGCGCGCGCGCCATGTGCGGCGTGATGAGGCCCAGGAAGGCGATGGGCCCGCACAAGGCAGTGACCGCCCCGGCCAGCAGGCCCGTGGTCCAGAGCAGTGTCCTGCGTACCCGCGCAGCATGCACTCCCAAGGTGGCGGCATATTCCTCCCCGAGCAGCAGCGCGTTCATCGGTTTCGCGCACAGCCAAGCCATCACCAAGCCCGCGGCGACAGGTATAAGCAGCCACGGCAAGCGATCCAACCCGACACCCGCGAACGAGCCCATGCCCCACAGCACGTAGCCCTGCACGCCGGAGGCGCTGCCCATCGACTCGAGCACGCTGATCAGCGCCGAGCAGAGATAGCCGATGAGCAGACCGACGATCAATAGCGTAACGCCGTCGCCGATGCGGCGGTCGGCCGCCATCACCAGGAGCAGCACGACGATGGAGCCGGTGAGCGCGGCGAGCACCAAGGCCAGGTCCACCCGCAGCCCCAGCGCCAGCCAGAGCGGGCGCGCCAGGAAGATGAGGGCCACGCCCAGGCTCGCGCCCGAGCTCACGCCCATGACCGATGGGCCCGCCAGCGGATTACGGAACACGGTCTGCATCATGAGCCCACCCACCGCAAGGCCCATCCCTGCGAAGAGCGCGGCGAGCCCCTGCGGCAGCCGGATACCGCGCACGATCGACAAGGGACCATCGCCTACTGCGGCATCACCGGCAAGCGCGCCCATCACCACGTCGAGGGGCAATTGAACCGAGCCCACCATCAGCTCCACGCCCAGCAGCGCCAGCAACAGCAGCGCGAGGAGCAGGAAGAGCAGCGGACGGTTCATGGCTTCCGGCAAACATACTCGGGCGCGATGGCCTCACTCGATGGTGCGCCAATCGGTGTATTCCAGCCAGAAACGGACCAGCTCACGGCTCTTGAAGGGAATGTCCCAGTCACCATCATAATCCACGCGCACGGGCACCAGGGCCTCATGCAATCGGATGTTCCGAACGGAGATCGTGATATCGAAATCGAGGAAGATCGAGGCGTGCGCGATGCGATAGGTACGCGCCAGCACATCGTGGTTCTCCTGGTCGAACCAGGTATCCATGCTCTTGATCACGGTGCGGCCATCCCGCGCTTCGGGCTTGGGGCTGGCGCTGAACACCCAGCAAGGCCGCCCGCCACGCACATCGGACCAGATGCGGAAGTCATAGAGCGGCACCATCTCCGGGCTGAAGAGGGCGAGCTTGTCGCCGATGAAGGGCACGCTCGCGATCTCGGTGCCCGGATCGAACATGAATTTCTTCAGCTCGCTCTTGTACTTCTCGAAGCGGCTGCCCCGCTCCACCTCCAGCTTACGGCCGGCCACGGTGTTGTCCGCCACGATGGTGCCCTTCGGGAAGAAGACATCATCGTACATCTCCATGGTGAGGTAGCGGAACGCGCCTTTGCGGTCGCGCAGGCGCCCTCGCTCCTCGGTGCTATCCATCACCAGCTCAGCCTGCCTGCCCTCGCGCACCAAGCGGGCCGTGCGGCGCAAGCTGGCGGTTTCCTTCTCCCCTTTGCTCCGCACGCGTGCCTCGCTCCGCAGCTGATTGGGGAAGTAACGGGTGTTCAGGAAGGCCTTGTGGAACGTGCTGTCCTCGCGTACGCGTCGCACGAAATCCGCCACATCGAAGCCATCGGCCTGCGCGCTGATCACCACCGGATCCAGCGTGATGTGTCCGATCAATGTATCGACCTGCCCTTGCGCGCGTAACACCACGCAACCAGTCAGGACCACGAGGGCGCAGCGTGGAAGCCAGGACCTCGACACGCTCAACATCGGTGGCATCAATGCTGGCGCGTGGGTCCCAGGCTCGCGTAGAGCTCGTACTTCTTCTTCACGTACAGCAGGAAGTCGTATTGCGTGAGCCCTTTGATCACCGCATCGGGCACGGCGCAGAAGTCGATGAAGTCATCGAAGGCCTCGTCATTGAGGTTGATGATGTCGTAGGCCACGTATTGCTGCAGCAGCTCGCGCAGCAGCTCGCGCTTGCGGTCCTCGTTCCGCAGCTGAGCCACCATGCGCTTGCTGCGCTCGCGTCGGCTGAACTCCTGGTAGAGGAAGGTGATGGGGCTCTGCAACGCGTCCACCTGACTGATCCGGAAATCGCTCTCGCGGTAGCCGAGCTTCTGGATGTCGCGCTGGATCTCCTGGAGGGTTCGCTGGCTGATGATCTCCACCTCGCGCAGCTGCACCTGCAAGGGCACCAGGCGCACGCTCACGTGATACTCTTCCTTGAGCGCGCTGTCGGCCATGGTGATCACGGCCGTGCGGTGCCCAACGGAGCCGATCAGCAGCGTATCGGTGGGCCAGGCGCGCACGGTGAAGGTGCCATCGGCATTGCCGAAGGTGCCCGAGCGCGAGCGCTTGTTCACGATCATCAGGTCGTAATAGGCCTTCTCGTTGCTGCTGGAATGCACCGACCCATGGATGGTGACCTCGCGCTGCGCCATGACGCCCCCAGCGAGCAGCGTAACCGAGAGCGTTAAGGTGATGCGGCGCAGCACGTGTCAAATGTACCGGAGCGTGGCCGAGGGCCTGATGCGGCCCTGAATCGCAGTCGTGAAAAAAGGTGAAGGGCCCATACGCCGATGGTATCGGGTACGGGCCCTTCGCGAAGGCCTGTGCATCTGTAAGCCGGGTCCTGTATCCCGCTCGCGCGGGATCCCCACCATCTATCTGGGACGCCCCTCGCGGAACGCCTCGATCGACCTACCCTCCGGGATCGGGCGGGCAGCCCTTATCCATCTTGCGATGGAGCCCCGGTATACATGGTCTTTCAGCCCGTGGGGTTTACCAAGCCGCCGATGTCACCACCGGCGCTGGTGGGCTCTTACCCCACCTTTTCACCCTTACCCGCCTTGCGGCGGGCGGTTTCCCTTTCTGCGGCACTTTCCGTGGCGCCGCCGTTCCCAGCGACGCCCCTTCCCGTTAGGAAGCACGGTGCCCTACGCTGCCCGGACTTTCCTCCCCTTGCCTTGCGGCACGGAGCGGTGGAGCGATGCACAGGATATCAAGGAACGTCAGCGTCAACGATGACGCAGGATGATCACTTCGGTGGCGCCCGAACCGTAGCGCCGCATATCGGCATCATGGAACTGCACGCCCTCGTAATACTGCAGCATCTTCCGCACCTCTTCGCGCAGCACCCCCTCGCCCACCCCGTGGATCACGATCAGCTTGCGCTTGCCGTTACGGATGGCGCTCTCCAAGGCGCGCTCGAAGAAGCGCATCTGGTACTCGAGCTTCTCTCCATCGGAGAAGCGCCGCTCATCCTCCACGATCTCGTGCAGGTGCAGGTCGACCTCCGCCACGCTGTTATCCTCTGCCCGTTTCGGAGTCTTGCCCGGCCGAACGGCGCGGGGGCGCTTCCGTTCCGCCAGCTCATCGTTCGCGCGCACCATGCCGGCCTGATGGTCGCTCACACGCAGGTGGGCCTGCCTCGCTTCCTCCTGCACGCGCACCAGGCGACGTTCAGGATGCTCCAGCTCAAAGCCATCGTCGGTGCGGATGACCACGTGGCCGGGTCGGCCGGCGCGCAGCACCCATCCACCGCCCACGTCATCCACGAAGACCACTCGGTCGCCTTTCTGCAACTTTGGTGCTGCCACGCCGCGAAATTAGAATCCGTCATGCGCGCATCACTCTACCTGCTCCCCATGTTCATGTGGAGCCAGCTCTCGGCACAGACCGAAGGCACCTGCATACCCACGGGTGGCCGCGCCGCCTTGGACCGGCTGTTCGAGCAGGAGCTGCACTATCCGGAAGTCGCGCTCGAAGCGGGCATCAAGGGCGAAGTGGTCATCGGCACGCTGGTGGGCCCGAATGGCAGCACACGCGAGGTGCGGGTGGCCCGCAGCCTGAGCCCCGAATGCGATGCCGAGGCGTTGCGGGTGATTCGCTTGGTATGCTGGCAGCCCGCCACCGCCGGCGAGCTCTGCTCGGGCAAGGAAGAGCTCCTCGCCGTGCCCTTCGACCCGGGCCGTTACAAGCGTTGGGTGAAAGGCCGCCACACCCATGCAGGAGGCGTCTTCGACCTGCCCGTGGACAGCACGCTGGATGTGCTGAGCGCGAAACAGCTGGACCAGCAAGTGACACCCGAGATACCAGGCGGCATGCAAGGCCTGCCTCTATTCCTCTCGAAGGAGCTGCGTTATCCGGAACAGGCGTACCGGTATAGCCTGGAGGGCACGGTGCGCTTGGAGTTCGTGGTGGAGGCTTCGGGGAACCTCTCGAACATGGTTGCCTTGGATGAAGTGGGCGGCGGCTGCATCGAGGAGGCCATGCGCCTGATGCACCGCATGGCGTGGAAGCCCGGCCTGCGCAACGGGAAACGCGTGCGAAGCAGACTGCAGGTGAGCATTCAATTCAAGCTGCCCAAACAGGGCCGGTGAACGATGGAGGAACGAGGACCCTGGAAGACCCTGAGCGCCGAAGAGCGTTATGCCACACCGTGGATCAGCGTGAGCCATCACGAGGTGATCGACCCAAGCGGACGGAACGGCATTTACGGCGTGATCCACTTCAAGAACCTCGCGGTGGGCATCATCCCGTTGGATGAAGACCTCAATACCTGGATCGTCGGTCAGTACCGGTATCCCATTCAGGCCTACAGCTGGGAGATCCCTGAAGGCGGCGGGAAACGCGATGTGCCGCCGTTGGAGAGCGCCCAACGCGAACTGCGTGAAGAGGCAGGCATCACCGCGAAACGCTGGCGCGAGGTGCTGCAGATGGACCTGAGCAACTCGGCCAGCGATGAGGTGGCCGTCATCTACGTAGCGCAGGAGCTGAGCTTTGGAGCACCGCAGCCCGACCACGATGAGGAACTGGCGTTGCGAAAGCTGCCCTTCGCCGAGCTGGTGGAGATGGTGATGCGCGGGGAAGTGCGCGACAGCCTCACGGTTGCCGGAGTGCTGAAGGTGGACCGACTCTTGCGCGACGGCGCATTGCACGGTCAGAAATAGAGCCAGTGGCCGCGCCACGTGCCATCGCCGTACTCCAGGGCCGGAGCGGGCACCTTGATGCCGTTGGCCACGAAGAGCAGGGTGCGCAGCCACTTCTTGCGCGTGGGTATGCGGGTGAGGTCGATATCCGGGGAAAGGAAGAACTGACGATAAGCGGCCGGCTGGGCTTCCTCGGCGGAATCGGCACGAGCACGCACCATGCCCTCTGCTCCGTAACCCACGGCCAGGTTCAGCCACGGTGGCAGGCGCCCTTCGCCCCAGAGCAGATCGCCATGGAAGCTCAACCAGAAGGTTTGCCCGTTGTAGTCCTTGAGGATGCGCTCAGGTAGGCCCTCTCCGAGCAGATCCGGCCTGATCGCGGCGTAGTCGGTGAGGTGGGCCGAGAGCTTCGGTCTGATCCGCTGCCGCCCCCACGCGGCATCCTGGGCGATGAACAGGCTGGTGCCAGCGGCATTGGCCGCCATATCCCACCAACTGAAGCCCCAGCCCGCTGACGTGCCATCCAGCACCTCGATGCCGGTGAGGAACACCAGACCCACGCTGCCCCCGAGCCACCGTGCGCGGCTGCCCTTGGCCCCGCAATGAGCCAACCCGGCATGCCCCCATGAACCCAGGGTGTACGCGCTGAAGAAGTGACCGGCCTTGTCCATCTGCATCCATTCCTCACCATCATTGAAGAAATGGAAGGCCGAGCGGTCGTACTGGGCATACCAGGCGCGGTCCAGCCAGAAGTAGGAAGCGGCCATGCCCACACCCACCCCCACGGCCATGTACCGGTTGCAGCATGGGCGCTCTGGCCCGACTGGCTGGCGCTCGATCGGCGGTTCCACCGAGCCTTGTGCCAGTAATGAGCCGCTCGAAAGCAGCACTGACCAGGCACCGCTGAGCATTAAAAACAGGCGCCCCGACGATCCATTCGGCCGCATGCGCTAAAAGTACCGGTGCCCAGGTCCATGTCTTGCCAGCGGACACAAAAGCATTTATTTTTGCTTGTTATCCAAGGCTTTCCACGCACGTTGCGCACCCTTCGAATCCCTCTCTCCCTCCTGTTCCTGGTACAGGTACTCGCACCGGCGATGGGCCAGTCCATCGCCCCTGCGCCGGAAGAGGTTCATGACGCCGGCGAGTGGGTGCGTGCCCACCAGCTTCAGATCCATGCGAGCCGAACCGAAGGACAGTTCCTGGCGGTGAACGCCGATCGGGGCTATGATGCGCATATCGACCAGGCCGGTTTCCATCTCTCAGCCGAGCAATGCGGCCAGACCGTCGGTTTCGGGCTGGCTGTGCGCGGCCATGGTCGTACCTGCTCGCCTTTGATGGCCTGGAAAAGCAAGGCATCCGTGTCCCACGGAGCAGACCTTCGCTTCACACAGGGAGCGCTCACAGTGCAGTACGTGCACAGCGCTGAAGGACTCCGTCAGAACTTCCTTCTAGACCAGCGGCCGGAAGGCGATGGCGACATCCGCATCGGGCTGGACCTGAAGACCGCATTGACGGCCCACGTGAACGGGAGCGGCGGACTTGACCTCATCGATGATGAGGACCGGGTGGTGATGGGCTATGCCGGGCTAATGGCATGGGATGCCTGCGGGAAAGCGCTTCGCTCCCGAATGGAACTCGGGATGTCGGGAGCTGGTGGTCTTGATGTGATTGTGGAAGACCGTGACGCGACCTACCCGATCACCATCG
This sequence comes from Flavobacteriales bacterium, assembly GCA_020635725.1. Lineage (GTDB taxonomy): Bacteria > Bacteroidota > Bacteroidia > Flavobacteriales_F > PHOS-HE28 > PHOS-HE28. The sequence continues at coordinate 68,580 of JACJZF010000007.1, read as the reverse complement.
ATCCCGTGGCCACCACGTACAGCACCTTCCTGCTCGGCACCCTGGGGTCGAGCCGTTTCGGGCAGACCGTTGCCACCGCAGGCGACCTGAACGGCGACGGTTTCAGCGATGTGGTCATATGCGCTCCGCAAGGGGCCATGGGCGAGAGCGGCGAAGGGGTGGTCTATGTCTTCTACGGTAGCGCCACGGGCCTGCCCTTTACGGCCGATGTGGTCCTGCAGGGCGATCAGGTGAGCGCGGTTTTCGGGCAGTCGGCCAGCACGGCCGGCGATGTGAACGGCGATGGGTACAGCGACCTCGCGATCGGCGCATCGAGCTGGGAGAGCGATCCAGCCGAAGCCGAGGAAGGTGCCGTCTTCATCTACCATGGATCGGCCACGGGCATCAGCACCACACCGGCCATCATCCTGCAACCCAATATCGGCGCGGTGTACATGGGCTACAGCGTGGCGTGCGCCGGGGATGTGAACAACGATGGCTACAGCGACCTGATCACGGGCACCCCTTATGCAGCCTTCCCCAGCGCGCTGGAAGGGGCGGCATTCGTCTTCTTGGGCAGTGCTTCGGGGCTGTCCAATACCTACCATCGGCGCCTCGAGCGGAATCAGAACGCCGCTCAATTCGGGAATTCCGTGGCGGGCGTGGGCGATGTGAACGGCGATGGATACTCCGACATCGCGGTCGGTGCCTTCCGGTTCGATCAAACCGGTACCGATGACGGTATCGTCTGCATCTATCACGGCAGCGTGAACGGCATCGGCACAGTGGCGAATCCTTCGCCGAACCGCATCATCACCACCAATGGCAACGTCACCAACCTGGGCTGGTCCGTTGCCGGTGCGGGGGACGTGAATGGCGATGGTTACAGCGATGTGATCATCGGCGATTGGCGCGGCAATGCCAATACCGGTATCACACAATCCGGGGTGATGCTGATCTACCATGGCTCGGCCACCGGGGTGCCGAACATACCGGCCACCATCTACAGCCACCCGCAGGCAAACGCCTGGTTCGGCCGCAGCGTATCGACCGCAGGCGATGTGAACGGCGATGGCTATGCCGATGTGGTCGTAGGCGCCACCACCTACACCAATGGACAGGCCTCCGAGGGCGCCGGATACCTCTTTCTTGGCTCGTCTTCAGGCGTCCCACCATCACCCTTTCGAACCTACGAGATCAACCACCTGGGAGGGAACATGGGCGAGAGCGTGGCCACCGCGGGCGATGTGAATGGCGATGGCTACAGCGATTTCCTCATCGGTGTTCGACAATACGGATTCGGAGGCGGCGCAGGACTGTACCCGGGCGGTACCAATTATCTGCCAGCGACTCCCACAACGGCGCGCTATTCCGGCATGACCGGTGCCTTGCTGGGGTCGAGCGTGGCCAATGCAGGCGATATCAACGGCGATGGGTATTCCGATGTGATCGCCGGTGCACCGGAGGCATCGAACGGCCAGGCGGGCGAGGGCCTTGTTTATGTGCATTACGGCAGCTCCGCAGGAATCAATCCTATCCCGAGCCTCACGCTTGAGCGGAACATCGCGAATGCGCGATTCGGCCACTCGGTCGCCAGCGCGGGCGACATCAACGGCGACGGCTATGCCGATGTGGTGGTGGGAGCGCCTGCCATGGCGCCCGGCGGTCAGGCATTCGTATACCTGGGAGGCTCAGGCGGGCTTGCCTCCTCACCGGCATACACCCTGAGCGGCACCGCAGGCGAGGAATACGGTTATTCGGTCTCCACCGCCGGCGACATGAACTCCGATGGGTACTCGGATCTACTAATCGGGGCTCCTGGCGCCGATCGCACCGAGGTATTCGTGGGCAGCTGGCTTGGGCTCTACACGCCGCCCGTGGTCATTCTCTACGGACCGTCAGGCTCACGCTTCGGTGCCTCTGTCTGCACCGCGGGCGATGTGAACGGCGATGGATACAGCGATGCGATCATCGGCGCCCCGATGCTCTCGAATCCGCAGCCCCAGGAAGGGGGCGCGTACATCTACCACGGCTACAACAGCTACCTGCCCCCCGTGGCGGCCACACTGATAGACAGCAATCAAGGCGGTGCGCACCTCGGCTATGCCGTGGCGAACGCGGGCGACGTGAATGGCGATGGCTTCTTCGACGTGGTCATGGGCATGCCCGACTTCACTTCCGCGGAAGCCGGTGAAGGCGCCGTGATCATCAGCTACGGCTCTCCTGCCGGCATTCCCACATCGGGGGCCACCGCCTATCAAGGGAACAACGTCGGGGCGCATTTCGGCACCAGCGTGGCCGAGGGCGGAGATATCAACGGCGATGGCTACGCCGATGTGCTGATGGGAGCGCCGTACTTCACCAATGGGCAGTTCGAGGAGGGCCGCATCTCCGTGGCACCGGGATCGCCATCGGGCGCTGGCGCGCTGATGCACTACGAGCCGAATACGAGTGGGCAGCGGCTTGGGTGGGCCGCAGCCGGCGGTGGCGATGTGAATGGCGACGGATACTCCGATGTGGTCGCCGGATCGCCCAATGCCGCTCCCTCCTTCATGGATGAAGGCGGATTCGTGGTGCTCCGGGGCAATGAAGGGCTGGCATTCCCCCAGCTCACTCGGCAATACCTGGCGGACCTGACATCGCCGCTGAGCACCAATAGCCTCGATTTCGCGAACAACGCCTGGTTCGGTGTAGGCCACCGTGCCAAGAACCCCTTCCACCGCACCTTGGGGCGCCTGCATTGGGAAGTGGTCTTCGAAGGCCAGCCCTACTCAGGCTCCCCGATCACCAGCGGTCAGGGCTACACAGGAATCGCCGCTGCATGGACAGACCTTGGCATCCTGGGCACCGAGCTGAAGCAATTGGTGGCGAAATCGCCTTCCCATCTGCGGCATAAATGGCGCGTGCGCGTGGAATACCCGACGACGAAGCTCATCGATGGCCAGCGTTTCAGCCGCTGGTACTACGGCTACGCCTCGGCGTTCGGCGACATTGGCGTGCTGCCCGTGGAACTGATCGGATTCGACGCCAAGGCCCTTCCAGAGGCCGACCTCATCGAATGGCGGGTGGCCGGCACAGAGGAAGCGGAGCGCTACGTGGTGGAGTTCAGCCGAGCCGGCACTGGTGATTTCCGCGAGGTAGGCGGTCCGGTGGCCGCTGCGCGGAACGGCAGCACCTCGGAGTTCTCGCTCCTGAACGAGGCCACCGCGGATGGCATCACCTATTACCGTCTGCGCGTGCACGGAAGCGATGGCGCTACGACCTATTCCGATGTAGTGGCGCTCATGCGCGGCGGCGTTGGCGTGACCCTATACCCGAATCCTGTGCGCGACCGGTTGCAATGGCCTGCCATCACCGGTACCACCGGCGTGCGGATCACCGACGCGCTGGGCCGCACGGTGCTGCGTGAATCGATCACCGTGGATGAAACACCCGCGCTGAATGTCGAGGGCCTTGCCACCGGCAGCTACACGCTCACGCTGATCGGAACCGAAGGAGCCATCCTCGGCGCGGCGCCATTCGTGAAGGACTAAGCGCCGATCGCCTGCTTACAGGCCTGCAGAATGGCCCCGGCGCTCTGCAAGGTGGAGGATTCCGCGTAGCAGCGCAGCACGGGCTCCGTGCCACTGGCCCGGATCATCAGCCATTGCTCATCGTCGAAGTGGTACTTGTACCCATCGATGGTCTCCACCCGGCGCACCGGCAGGTTCCCGAATCGCTCGAAGCGGCCTTCCTCGCATGATTTCAGCACCTGCTGCTTCAACGCCTCGCTGATGTGCAGGTCGTTGCGGTCGTACGCGAAGGGGCCCACGATCTCGTACACCTCGGCGATCAGCTCATCCAGTGTCTTGCCGCTCTTGGCCATGAACTCCCAGATGGTAAGGCCCATCCAGATGCCGTCGCGCTCGGGGATATGGCCCTTGATGGCGATGCCGCCGCTCTCCTCCCCGCCGAGCAGCACATCCTCTTTGATCATGATGCCGCAAATCCACTTGAAGCCGATCTTGGTCACTTGGTACTCGAGGCCGTAGTGGTCGCAGAGCTTCTTCACCTTGGGCGTGGTGCTCACGGCCACCACCACCTTGCCCGTGAAGCCCTTGTACTTCACCAGGTAGTGGATCAGCAAGAGGATGATGTGATGCGAGTCCACGAATTCGCCGCGGCCGTTGTAGAGCCCGATACGGTCCGCGTCGCCATCGGTGGCAAGCCCGCAATCGATGCCGCCCTGCTTGATCAGCGCGCTGAACTCGCCCAGGTTCTTGTGAATCGGCTCCGGGGCCTGTCCCATGAACGACGGGTTGTACGCGCAGTGCAGCAGCGTGGCATCCGGCAGCAGGCGGCGCACCACGTTCTGCCCGGCGCCGTACATGGCATCGTAGCCCCAGCGCATGCCGCACTCGCGGATCGCCTTCATGTCGAAGCTCTTCTCGACATGCTCCACGTACATGTCCTCCAGAGCGATGTCGTGCAGGAGCCCGTCCTTCCTTGCTTTCCCGAGATCGATGGACGCCAGGTCGATGCCGTGCTCCGCGGGGATCATGTCCTCGACTTCCTGCACCTCCTCGGGCACCAGCGGTCCGCCGTGGATCCCCTTCAGTTTGTACCCGTTGTAGCTCGGTGGGTTGTGGCTGGCGGTGAGGATCACTCCCATGCCCGCGTTCATGCGCAGCGCTCCGAGCGAGACCATCGGCGTGCTCACGAACCCCTGGGCCAAGTGTACCTCGATGCCGCGGCTCACGAAGACCTTCGCGCAGGTCTCGGCGAATAGCTCTCCAGCGAAGCGGCAATCATGGCCGAGCACGATCCGCTTATTGGCCGGGTGCTTGGCTAAGACCCATTCTGCCACCGCCACGCTCACACGTGCCACGTTGTCCACGGTGAAATCCTGCGCGATGATGGCGCGCCAGCCGTCGGTACCGAACTTGATCTTGGTCATCGGGAATGCGTTTGTTGCGAAAGGCCGCGAAAATAGGCCATGCCCAAAAAGCCTTCAGCGGTAGATCTTCCGCTGGTTCAGCGCGCGCTGGTAGCGGCGGGCATTCACCAAGTGCTGCTCGTAGGTGCGCGAGAAGTCGGAGAAGCCGCTGAGGTCGGCCCGCGCGCAGAAATACAGGTACTCGTGGGGCGGCGCATCGAGCACGGCATCGATGAAGCGCGGTTCGGGCATGTTGATGGGGCCCGGAGGAAGGCCGGTGTTGCGGTAGGTGTTGTACGGGGAATCGACCAGCTTGTCCGCATTGAGCACGCGGCTCACCGTATCGAGGCCCAGGGCGAAGGTGAGTGTGGGATCGGCCTGCAAGGGCATGCCGATGCGCAGGCGGTTGAGGTAGACCCTGGCGATCGTCATGGCATCCGCCATGCGCACCGTCTCGGCCTGAACGATGGAGGCCAGCGTGCTCACCTCCTGCGGCGAAAGCCCCAGCGCGTCGGCTTTGCTCGTGCGCGCCGCATTCCAGAAACGCTCGTGCTCCTTGCGCATGCGCTCCACGAAGCGCTCCGGCGTGGTGTTCCACCAGAACTCATACGTATTGGGCAGGAAAAGCCCGATCATGCTCCGTTCGTCGAGGCCTGCTGTCCGTTGCGTCGCCGGATCACGCAGCACGCGCAAGAAGGCCATTGAATCGGGTTCGAGCACCCGTCCGAGCCGGCCGGCGAGCTGCTCCAACCGCCTGATGTTGGTGAAGGTGAGGCGCACCGGTTCCTGCTCTCCGCCATGCAGCATGCGCACCATTGCGCGCGTGGTCATGCCCCGTCGTATCCGGTAGCGCCCGGGCTTGATGCGCCCGCGCGCCACGAGGGCCTTGAAGACGCGTTCATCGCCCACCGCGCCGGCCTTGCGCAAGCTGTCCATCGCTGCGGCCTCATCAGCCCCCGTGGGGATGAGCACCACACGGCTCTCCTCGTCGAATCGCGTGGATGGCGCCAAGAGGCCGCGGTACAACCAGAAGGCTGCCCCCGCCGCGAGCAGCACGGCCGCCGTCGCCGCCCAGAGCATCCGTTTCGCCCAAGGTGCCATGGCCTCAGCGATTGAAAGTGCCGGTAAAGACCCGTGCCGCCGGACCGATGAGCCGGATGTCCGAGAAGCCTCCTTCCTCGTCCATCCGGGCATGTACCTGAAGCTCGCCGCCGCGGGTGCGTACCTTGATTGGCGCAGTCCATCCGAACCGGTTCATGGCGGCCAAGGCAGCTGCGGCCACCCCGCTGCCGCAGCTGAGCGTCTCCGCTTCCACGCCGCGCTCGTAGGTGCGCATGCGCAGCATCCCGTTCACGCCCTGCACATAATTCACGTTGCTGCCTTCGCTCCAGATTCGGGTATCATGTCGCCGCAAGGGGGCATCCATGGGCAGATCCACCGCCTCCACCTCCTCCACCCATACAATCTGGTGAGGCGAGCCGGTGTGCACGAAATCGACCACGGGCCCGGCCACCGCTTGTTTCACGGCGCTCACCGGTCGCAGCGTCACGCTCACCGCATCGCCTTCCCATTGCGCTTCATGGATTCCGTCGATGGCGGAGAACCGCGCGGCGGCGCCGTTGTTGAGCGCGCTCCAGAAGGCGAAGGCGCACCGGCTGCCGTTGCCGCAGAAACTCCTGGACCCATCGGGGTTGTAGAACTCCATGTGGAAGGAAGTGCCAGCATCGCGTGGCGCGCCGATGAGGATGAGCCCATCGCTGCCGATGCCGAAGTGGCGATCGCATAGACGCGTGATGAGGTCGGTGGCATCCGAGGGGAACACGCCATCACGGTCATCGAGCACGATGAAATCGTTCCCCGTGCCATGCCACTTCTCGAATGCGTAGCGCATGAGGGCAAAGATGGCGTTTGCCCGCCCTGGGTGCGCCTTGCGCTCGATCAACACTTCTTAACGCGACATCGCGTCACCTCGGGCCTGTCACAACGTTGCTTGGTATCGGCGGGCACAGCCTTTGATCGAACCGCTCAGAAAACAAGACAACATGAAACGCGCCTTCGGATACTTCGCCATGGGCATGGCCGGTGCGCTGGCAGCGCTGGCCTTGCAGAACCGATTCAGTCAACATGCGATCATCGCCGACTCCTCGGCGACTCCGCATGCCTCAACACCGGTGCGCTACGTGAACCTGCCGACAGCCGGGGCCACGCCGGTTGTGGCGGTGGATTTCACGGAGGCGGCCGAGCGCAGCGTGAACGCGGTGGTGCACGTGACCACCGAGGCCACGGTGAGCGTGCGCGACCCCTTCGCCGATTTCTTCTGGGGCTACCGCGCCCCAAGCCAGCAACGGCAGCAGCAGGGTGCGGGATCAGGCGTGATCATCAGCCCCGATGGGTACATCGTCACCAACAACCACGTGATCGATGGCGCCGACCGGATCCTGGTTCACTTGAATGACCGCCGCAACTTCGAAGCCACCGTGGTGGGTCGTGACCCGAGCACCGACATCGCCGTGCTGAAAGTGGATGCGAACGACCTGGCCACCCTCGACTACGGCAATTCAGACGAGGTGCGGGTGGGCGAATGGGTGCTCGCCGTGGGCAACCCGATGAACCTCACCAGTACGGTTACCGCGGGTATCGTGAGCGCGAAGGCGAGGAACATCAACATCCTCCAATACGACCCAAGCCGTGACATCTTCCCGATCGAATCGTTCATACAAACAGATGCCGCGGTGAACCCCGGTAACAGCGGAGGGGCGCTCGTGAATGCCAATGGCGAACTCGTAGGGATCAACAGCGCCATTGCCAGCACCACAGGCTCCTACACAGGCTACTCCTTCGCCATACCGGTGAACATCGTGAAGAAGGTGACCAGCGACCTGGTCGCCTACGGAAGCGTGCAGCGCGCCTATCTGGGCGTGAGCATCCGCGAACTCGACCAGGACCTGGCCGCTCAGCTGGACCTCGATCGCCCGCAAGGGGTGTACGTGAACGGCCTCACCGAAGGTGGAGCAGCGCGGGATGCCGGCCTGGCCAAAGGCGATGTGATCGTGCGTGTCGGGAACATCCCGGTGAACAATGTGCCCCAGCTGCAAGAGCAAGTGAGCAAATTCAAGCCCGGCGACCGCGTGCCGGTGACTGTGCTGCGCTCGGGTCGCGAGAACGTGATGGAGGTGACCCTGCGCGGCCGCGAAGGCAACACCGTGGCCGAAGCCGCCCGGCCGGCCACCCTGGAAGGCATGGGCGCTGAATTCCGCGATGCGAGCGGAGAGGAATTGAAGGCGCTCAAACTCGCCAACGGCGTGAAGGTGACCTCGGTCAATGGCGGCAAGTTCCGCGCGAGCGGTATCCGCGAGGGTTTCATCATCACCCGGATCGACCAGGAGCCCATGAAGACCCCGGACGACGTGAAGCGGGCGCTCAGCGGCAAACGTGGCGGCGTGCTGGTGGAAGGGGTTTACCCCAATGGGATGAAGGCGTACTACGGCTTGGGCCTGTAATTCATATGCCTGATCACGCATTTCGGCGAAGAGGGACTTAGGGGGGCTTGTCCCGTGATTGCGAGGCCGCGTACCTTCGCAGCCCGACCCCAGCTGGCAACCGGTGCGCTCGGTCCTTGGAGAATACCCCTAACTACCTAATACCCAGACGACCGTGGCATCAAGGATGCGTCAACTGAAGATTACCAAGTCGATCACCAACCGGGAAAGCCAGTCGCTGGACAAGTACCTGCAGGAAATCGGCAAGGAAGGGCTCATCACCGCCGACCAGGAGGTGGAGCTTGCGCGGCGCATCAAAGAGGGCGACAACCGTGCATTGGAGAAACTGGTCAAAGCCAACCTCCGCTTCGTGGTATCGGTGGCCAAGCAATATCAGAACCAAGGCCTGAGCCTTCCCGACCTCATCAACGAAGGCAACCTGGGCCTGATCAAGGCCGCCCAGCGCTTTGATGAGACCCGCGGCTTCAAGTTCATCAGCTACGCCGTGTGGTGGATCCGGCAGAGCATCCTGCAGGCCTTGGCCGAGCAGAGCCGTATCGTGCGCCTGCCGCTGAACCAAGTGGGCAGCCTGAACAAGATCAACAAGGCCTTCGCCAAGCTCGAGCAAGAATTCGAGCGTCCGCCCAGCGCCGATGAACTCGCCGCGAGCCTTGACCTGCCGCCGGAGAAGGTGGCCGATACCATGAAGGTGAGCGGCCGTCACATCAGCATGGACGCGCCTTTCGTGGAGGGCGAGAGCAACAGCCTGCTGGACGTGCTGCCGAACAACGACAGCGCACCGGCGGACCGGCTGCTGCTGAATGAATCATTGGCGAAGGAGATCGAGCGTGCCCTGAGCACATTGACGGAACGGGAACGCGACGTGGTGAAGCTCTTCTTCGGGATCGGCATCAACCACGGGCTCACGCTGGAAGAGATCGGCGCCAAGTTCGACCTCACGCGGGAGCGCGTTCGACAGATCAAGGAGAAGGCCATTCGACGCCTGCGTCACACGAGCCGAAGCAAACTGCTGAAGGCATACCTCGGCTGATCGCATGCCCCGCTCAACAGCGGGGCATGTTCATTCACGACACCCCACACCCTCATCAACATCCATGGACACCCTGGAAGCGAAAACCGGTTATGAGTCCGGTCTGAAGGATTTCGTGGCACGCGAGCGTGCCGCCGTTGAACTGCTCAGCGCCGTTGGACAGCTCATGTACGGCAAAGGCGTGGAGCTCGTCTTCTTCCGCAACCACCTGCTGGACATCAGTTCCAGCGAAGCGCTCGGGCTCTTCAATTATGCCAAGGATGTGGTGCAGAAGCCCATCGATGTGTTCACCATGGCCCAGGTCTCCAAGGCCTTGCTCGAGTTGGACCTCGCACCCAGCAAGATCGACATCGCGAAACTCACCTGGGAGTTCACGCAGGCGGGCAAGCGCGACCTCGACAAGTTCCTGAACACCTCGCTCGGCGGGTTCATCGGTTCCGACAAGCACAAATTCGAACCGCGTGACGTGGTGCTGTATGGCTTCGGTCGGATCGGTCGTATAGCCGCGCGCGAACTGGTGAAGCAGGCCGGTAAAGGGCAGCAGCTGCGGCTCCGCGCCATCGTCACACGGACCCTCACCGATGAAGAGATCGTGAAACGCGCCGCCCTGTTGCGCAACGACAGCGTGCACGGCGCATTCAAAGGCAGCGTGATCGAGGATATCCCGGGCAAGGCCTTGATCATCAATGGGCAGCGCGTGCAGCTCATTGCTGCCAGCGCCCCGGAAGACATCGATTACACGGCCTATGGCATCAGCAATGCCTTGATCATCGATAACACGGGAGCCTTCACCAAGCGCGCTGACCTCGAGCGCCATTTGAAGTCCAAAGGGGCAGGCAAGGTGATCCTCACCGCCCCCGGCAAGGAGATGCCCAACATCGTGTATGGCATCAACCACAAGGAATTCGATATCGAGAACGAGCAGCTCTTCAGCGCCGCCAGCTGCACCACGAACGCGATCTGCCCGGTGCTGAAGGTGATGGAGGATCAGGTCGGCATCGAGAAGGGCCACATCGAGACCGTGCATGCCTACACGAATGACCAGAACCTGCTCGACAACTACCATAAGAAGCCTCGTCGCGGACGCAGCGCGGCGATCAACATGGTGATCACCAGCACCGGTGCGGGCAGCGCGGTCACCAAGGCGATCCCGAGCCTGAAGGACAAGCTCACGGCGAACGCGGTGCGGGTGCCGACCCCCAATGGGTCCCTAGCCATCATGAGCCTCAGCCTGAAACGCACGGTGACGCGCGATGAGGTGAATGAGATGATGCGCCACGCTGCACTGAACGGCGAACTGGTGAACCAGATCCATTATCAGATCGACCCGGAGCTCGTGAGCAACGACATCATCGGCGACACGTGCTGCAGCGTGTTCGACAGCAACGCCACGATTGTTGGGCCGGATGGGAAGACCGCCGTGCTCTATGCCTGGTACGACAATGAGTTCGGCTACACGAAGCAAGTGATCCGCCTCGCCAAATACGTGGCGAAGGTGCGCAGGCTCATTTACTACTGAGCCCAGTTGTACGCTGGAAAGCCCCGCCATCGCGGGGCTTTCTTCGTTGTGGTGCCACGAGAGGTTTGCTCAGGTGGTGTGACCGGGCCGATGGCAGGTGCAGGTCGAGGCGAATCAGCGCTCCTCTCCAAGCAGACCAGCTCGCACGACACTAACCATGGGAATCCACTCACCGGTCCGGCATCACAGGCAGAGGTGAACGGCACGGAGACACGGGGCCCCCTATCGACGTCGCAAATGACGTTCGCTCCACGGGCATGGCATCACCAATTGTGCGCTTTCGCAGCACGCGCGCGACCAGCGTACCGCGGGGCAGAACTCATTGGGCGGGAAGCTCAGCGGAACGGGTTGATGAGAGCGGCATCAACGAAACGGAAGAGGGCCAGGCACCGTCACCGCGCATCGGCTGCCTCTGATCGCCGTCGCGCAAGCATGGCTGGCGCTCGCCAGGTGCGGCGATGCGCACCGCAATCCTAAGGTCTTCCGAACATTAGCAGGATACCATCAAAAGAAGGAGGGCCGCCTTTCGGCGGCCCTCCCACATCAATCCTTAGTTCAGCGCTGAATCATCAGGCGTTGCGTGAAGCTTGCCTTCCCATCGCTGAGGCTCAGCATGTACACGCCATCGCTGAGGTCTCCACCGAGTTCGATCGGTTGCGCGATACGGCCATCCACCACGGGCATCACCAAGGTGCGTACCCGGTTGCCGAGCAGGTCGTACAGCTCGATCGTGGCGGTGCTGTTGTCCAATCCGCTGACGTTGACCATCACCTGATCGCCGCGATTCGGGTTCGGGTAAACGGTCATGGCAGGGGCTTCGATGAGCGACTCGCTGAGGTCACGCTGTCCTCCGGCGCTGATCTGCGCCAAGCCGTTGTCGATGGTGACAGAGCAGGGAGCGCCCCATTCGCACCAAGTGGCACCGCCATTCTTAGAGATGCGCACGCGCACCGTGTACGTGCGACCGTTCTCGAGCGCGCTCGGACCGGTCCAATTCATCGCGATCCAATTGGTGGTGGAAGTGCGGGTTCCGGAGAAGCCTTCAGCCGGGAGCGAGAACTCGAACTGATAACGATTCGCTCCAGGACGCGACCAGGCCCAGATCTTCTGGCTCGAGGGGAACTGGCGCGTCACGCCGCAAGAGAATTCGGGAAGCGCGGTGCTGTTGACCAGCTGCGTCGGAGGGCACTGCGCCAACGTGGCGTCGAGGCGGAACCGGCATGCCGGGCCAAACTCGAGGAATACGCCGTTCACACGGCCACGCACACGCACGTTGTACAGCACGCCCTGCTGAAGCTGATTGCCGCTCCACGAGTTGATGCGGAAGTGGCACGCGCGCGTTGGGCTGGCTGCCATGCCATTGCTGGTGCTGTGGCTCTGATAGCGACGGAAGCTGTAACCGCCGTTGGGGTCGAACCACCACATCTGGTAACCGCTGGTCGCGTTGCTGATGCCGTATTGGGCGGACACGAGCGGGTTGCCATCGGCCACGATGTACTCGTTATTCAGCCAGAATTCCTTGTCGCAGGACGAGGTGATCAAGCGATCAACGCCCATCGGCACGCAGAAGCCCAGCCCATTCGCGATGGTGCTCACCGAGCCGAACCCACCGTTGCCCGCGTTGTCGATGATGCGATCGCCGTTCTGCATGCTCAGCACATAACCGCCGGTGCTCATGCCATCGCCAGCGCTGTCATACACACGCAGGTCGTAGCATCCAGCGGCCAGGCAGCACTGCTCACCGATGAAGGTGTTGTCGGCCCCGGTGTAATCGGTGCCTTCGCACACGACGGTCTCGGTGCCTTGCACGACGATCTCCCAAAAGGTCTCGCTCGCGTTACCATCGGTCTGGAGCACCAGGTTCACCGGGTAGTCGCAGCCACCGACCGGGGTACCCACGCATTCGCAGTCCAAGGTCCACATATCGCCTTCGGTCGCAATGTTCTGGTCATCGCAGGGGGTGCCAGCGGTGGCGGGTCCATTGGGAACACCCTCGCAATCCAAGCAGCTGGTGTTGGGCGTTACGCCCGTGTTGCCGCCAGCGCATACGCCGCAGAGGTCGATCGCAGCCGTGCCACCGAAGTCGCCGTTGCAATCCTGCACGCAGGCCACCTCGCCGGTGTTGCCGCCCACGCAATTGCCGCAGTTGTCGATCACGGCCGTTCCGCCGAAGTCGCCGTTGCAGTCGGCCGCGCAAGCCACCTCGCCGGTGTTGCCACCCACGCAGTTGCCGCAGTTGTCGATCACGGCCGTTCCGCCGAAGTCGCCGTTGCAGTCCTGCACGCAGGCCACCTCACCGGTGTTGCCGCCCACGCAGTTGCCGCAGTTGTCGATCACGGCGGTGCCGCCGAAGTCGCCGTTGCAGTCCTGCACGCAGGCCACCTCACCGGTGTTGCCACCCACGCAGTTCCCGCAGTTGTCGATCACGGCCGTGCCGCCGAAGTCGCCGTTGCAGTCCTGCAGGCAAGCCACCTCACCGGTGTTGCCACCCACGCAGTTGCCGCAGTTGTCGATCACGGCGGTGCCGCCGAAGTCGCCGTTGCAGTCCTGCACGCAGGCCACCTCGCCGGTGTTGCCGCCTACGCAATCGCCGCAGTTGTCGATGAAGGCCGTGCCGTTGATCACGCCATTGCAGTCCAGGCAGCTGGTATTGGGCGTAACACCCGTGTTGCCGCCAGCGCATACGCCGCAGAGGTCGATGGCAGCCGTGCCACCGAAGTCGCCGTTGCAGTCCTGCACACAGGCCACCTCGCCGGTGTTGCCGCCCACGCAGTTGCCGCAGTTGTCGATCACGGCGGTTCCGCCGAAGTCGCCGTTGCAGTCCTGCACGCAGGCCACCTCGCCGGTGTTACCGCCTACGCAATCGCCGCAGTTGTCGATGAAGGCCGTGCCGTTGATCACGCCATTGCAATCCAGGCAGCTGGTGTTGGGGGTCACACCCGTGTTACCACCCGCACAGACGCCGCACAGGTCGATCGCAGCCGTGCCGCCGATATCCCCGTTGCAATCGACCGTGCAGTTGCCACGCAGGACGCTCGTCGGCTCAATCGAACCGGCCAAGCCCTGCACGCCGTTCAGGGCGGCGAAGAAGTTCCGGTTGTTGGCTGCGGTGAATCCATCGTTGACGATCTGGAATTCCGTGCAGCCGGTATTGTTGCTCACGTTGATCGTACCTACCGTCACCCAGGTATCAGCTGGCAGGGTCTGTCCATCACCGCAGCCACCGTTGTCCTGGATGAACCCGATCTGCTCGGTTCCAAATGATTGATAGGTGCGGTACTTGAACCCGTTCCCGGGCGTCACCATGGCCGATGGGCTGAGGCTGAATGCCGCAGATGGCGCGGGACACCAAGTGCTGGTCACGATACCCAACGTGGCCGGCGAAGTATCCACCCAGCGGATGGTGAAGGACAGGCCGCTGATCACTTCGTTGAACGCGCTCCCGTTGGCTTTGAGGCGCACTTCGAGTTGGTTCGACGTGGCACCGGGCGCGAGATCGACATCAATTGACGAGGGCTGCGCGAGCATCGGCAGCATCAGAAGCGAACTGGCTAAAACGCCAAGAAGACGCTTCGTGGACCTCACGGTAGAGAATTTCATGAGACGGGTTTTGGTTCTTGGGGGTCGCTAATGTGGTGAATCGTTCCGAGAAAGCAAGAGGATTTAGGGCAACTGCTCGAAACGGACGTTGGTAGGGACAGAACCGCCGATGTTCGAGAGGATGGGGTCTCGATCGTTTCCTTCGCCTACATACTTCAGGACACCATCGAGGTTGGTATCGGCGGGCAGGTATCCGGCGGCAGTATTGGTGGGCACGGAACCGCCCACGCCCAGGAGGATGGGATCGCGATCGTTGTCATCTCCGACATACTTCAGATTGGCGTTGCGCTCAACATTCCCGGACCATAGGGCCATGACGGAGCCATTCGCCTTGCGGGCCTCGACCCCCCAGGTGACCAGAGCCGGTGCTCGGAAATCGACCGTGGTAGCAGTCTGTCCGAGCGCAATCCCAGCGGCGGTCATGGCGCCCAGGTGGTTCCGGTGGCGCACCGCCAGCAGGTAGTTCCCGTCCAGCGCCTTGATCCTCACCGGGCCGCCATCGCCGGATACAACCGTTCCGCCTCGGGTGAGAATGGCGCTGCGCGTGGCCACCACCTGCGTGGGCTGCGCCACATCGCGGAGCTCCAGCAGCACCCAATCCACCGGGGCAAGGCTACCAGTCACGGACATCAGGCTGGGCGAGAGGGTCTCCCCACCTCCCCCGCCGGCATGGGCGAAGCCGAGCGACGTGAACGGTTCGTTGCCCGGGATGAGCGCGGCTGTGCGCAGCGCATCAGCCATGAGACCGCTGACGGGGTCATACGGGCCATCGAGCACGGCCTTCACATCCACCAGCACGCCATCGGAGACGTGTGCCGTGACCATGGTACGGGCGCTGGCGGACTCCACCGTGTTGGTGCTCACCTGCCAGTCGTAGAGGAAGTAGTAAACGCTGGGACCGCCGGAAGAGCCGGTGATCGAGCCCATGGTGCCGATCGCATAAGGGTAGGACACGCCCGCATTGTTGCGGTAGAGGTCCTGGTACACGTCGCTGTTATCATCAAAGGCAGTGATCGCGTGCTGGGTGCCGGCTGGCACATCCCAATTCACCGTGACGGTGCTTGTGCCCGAGGGCAGCTCCACGAACTTCTCGGCGATGAGGTTGCCGAGCTGATCGCGCAGCACGAATTGCCGTTTGCCCACCGAGTTGGCGTACACCTTGAACGAGACGAGCTTGAAGGGCTCATAGGCATCGAAGTAGAGCCAGTGCTTGCCGTTGAAATAGCCGCCTCCGCCTGAGTTGTCGGCCTTGCCCGCGCTGGTCGTGGTCCCGGCGGATACAGCGACATCCTCGGCCCAATAGTTCGTGGTGGTGGAGAGCGTGGGGGTGCTGAAGGTGTTGCCGGTTCCGATCAGGTTGCCGCCGACGGGCGCATCGTACCATCGCACATTGGCCCCGGTGGCCAGCAGGTCTGCGGAAGCGGGACCGAGCACCGTGGCGTCGGTGCCAGCAGGAGCGGCCGGTGCGCTCAATAGGCTGACAGTGATGCTGGGTGTCGCGATGGACCCGCAAGGCGCGGTGACCGTGCAGCTGTAGGTGCCTGGCGCAGAGGTGGTGATGGAGCGCGTGGTGGCACCATTGCTCCAGAGGTAGCTGTAGCCTGGCGTGGCCGTAAGGGTGATGCTCTGCCCTGGGGCGATGAGCGCGCGCTTGTCGGTGAGGATGCTCCCGCTGCCACCGCTCCCCGCCGTCTTCTGGGTGTTGATGGTCACCGGGATCATCGTGTAGTTGTTGTCCTCGTTCTCCTCGCGCCAGGCGTTGCGCGGATCCACCTCGGCCACGATCCAGTAATTGCCATTGCAGAGCACAGCCTGTCCCGGATCGCCGGGAAGCAGGTTGATCCACATGCCATCCAGGCTCTCCGAGTAGATGTCATTCTTGCCCACGCTGATACCTTGGAAGTTCTCTGAGCAGGAATAGCCGATGCCCAGGCCGTAGTTGGGGAAGTTGCTCGTACTGTTCAAGGCCGTGCCCTGATTGTAGAGCTGAGACGTGCGGCAGTGGCCCGAGCTGCTCGGGCAAGTGCTCAGATCCATGAGGCAGAAACCCAGCTTGGCACCGGTGGCGACGATGGGCCATTCGCGCGGGTCCGATACGCCGGGCTGCTCGATCCGCAGGGTCATCGTGGTCCAATCATCCACATGGTAATGGTTGTGCGTGGGGTGATAGGTCATGGTGCCGCGCAGCTCCTCGGTGTAGGACATGGAGTTGCCGTTCTTGTGGTAGATGCGCTGATACAGCCGCTGACGCGCCTCGAAGCCGTTCGGGCAAGTGAAGCCATTGTTGTCGTTGGGCAGGTTATTCACCGTGATGGTGTCCTCCCCGCAAATGAAGGTGCGCTGGTTCTGCGCATTCACCCCGCGCACCTCCAGCGGACCGAAACCTTGGTTAGGGGTGCTCCCGCTCACACGAAGACGGCCGGCATTCGTGGAGGCGTTCTGGGCGTATTGGTTGGGGCCGCCGGAATAGTTCGCGAGCGCGTACCAGGAGATCTGGATATCGGGCAGCAGGTCGCAATTGGTCTGCCCGGCGGTGCGGCACTGGCACGAGGTGGCATTGGTCGTAGTGCACTGCGCCAGCAGCGCTACAGGGGACGTTCCGAGAAGCGCGGCGAACAAAGCGCCAAGCAGGTGACCGAAACGTGAGCTTACCGAGACCGTAATGTTGTTCATGGCCGCGCAAGATACCCTAAGGGCATGCTGCGGGTCAATGGGCTATGAAGCGCGCCACACTTGGATTCCCACCACTTTGAACCCGGAGGAAATAGGTCCCTGGGACGATGTTTCCCAGATCGATGCGGAGCTCATGGATGGACGATGCCATGCCGTTGGCGACCAAGCTGCCACGCAGATCCCGTACTTCCCAAGCACCAGCAGCTGCCCCTGGTGCTAGAACACGGAAGCTTCCTTGGTTGATGGACGGGACGACGCTGAGAGGTTGCGTGGTACCAGCATGCGTTTGAACCGAAGTGGTCAATTCCATACGCGCCGCGCCTCCATCGTAGGTGCCCACCCAGATCGCGCCATCCGGGGCCACGGTGACGCAATTGAGGTTGTTGCTGGGTATCCCGGAGTTCGATGTGGTGAACGACGAGTAGCTGTCTCCTGGATCGCGTCTGACCAGGCCGGAGACCTGGCCGGCCAGCCAAAGCGCCCCGTCTGAATCGCGGGCGAGATCCACCAGGGCGTTGGTCGGCAGGTCGGAGTTGAAGGTGGTGTACTGAAACCAGGTGCCGCCGTACCAATCGCCGATCTGGCGCACGAGCGCACCGGCGGGGCAAGCGAGCCAACGCTCGTTGGCCACCGTATCGAGCAGCACCCCGCGCTGCGTGTTGTCGAAGAAGCCCGAGTTGAAGGTGGTGAAGTAGTGGACGGCGGTATCGGTGAGGAAGTGGAAGCCACCGTTCAAGGTGCCCAAAGCCACCAGTCCATCGGAGCGGGTGTCCACCGCGATGATGTGTCCGGTATTCAGCACCAAGCCGTTGTAGCTCTGATCTGTGTCGTTATAGAGGCGCCATTCACTTCCGGTATAGCAGGCCAAGCCGTTCACGGTACCGAGCCAGACCCACCCGTTGTGATCGACATGGATCGTGTTGACCTGGTTGTCCGGCAGCGGCGAATTGCCCGTGTCATAGATGACCCAATCAGAGCCATCGAAAACCGCGGCGCCTGCCACCGAGGTGCCTATCCAGATCCGCCCCTCGTGATCCTTCGCCACGGCCCGGAGGTAGTTGTCCGGGAGGCCGCTGTTGTCCATCTGGAACACCGACCACACGCCGGCCACCTGGCGGCACAAGCCCCAATCGGTAGCCACCCAGGCATCGCCGTTCTCCTCTACCACGATATCCACCACCGTGTTGCTGGGGAACCCCGCGGAGACCATGTCAAAGACCTCCCAGCTCTGCGCTCGCGCATCAGCGATCGAGAGGCTCAGCAGTATCGCAAAGCCGAGGCGGATCATCGCACCACGATCAGCGTAGCCGAACGCACGACCCTGCCTTCAAGCGCACGAAGCTCGTAGCTGCCCGCCGCGAGATCATGCGTGGCCAGCACCCCTGTTGGACCCGACATGCGCTGCTGCTTGACCATTCGCCCGGTGGCATCAAAGACCGCAACGCTCCACGGCCCAGACCCGGGCCAGGCGATCGAGGTCGTGCTCTCGGCCGGATTCGGTGAAAGAACCAAGTCCGCAGGTGCGTTCACCGCTGAAACGTCCGTCGTGAAGGAGTAGATCTCACCCGTGATCTCCGTTGGTGGCGTGCCCGTTCCGGTGAATTGTTCTCCGTTGAGGGAAACAAAGAATCCGCGGTTGTTGTCCGCGGTGAATTGGTCATCGGCGATCTCGAAGAACGTACCATTCGGATCATTGCTCACGGGGATGGTCAGCACATGCGTCCATGTGTCAGCGAACAGGGTCTGATCACATCCGCCGTCGTCCTGAATCTCGCTGAGGAGGGCGAGGCCGATGGAGTTCCAGGACCGGTACTTAAAGCCATTGCCCGGGGTGACCATGGCCGAAGGGGCCGGGTTGAAAGCGGAACTAGGCGCCGGGCACCATTCGCTGGTACCGAAGCTCAACGTGGCCGTCGAGGTTTCGGGCCAACGAACCGTGAACACCAGATTGCTCAGGAGCTCGCCGAAATCATAGTCGTTCGCCCGCAGGTGAAGCAGCAACTGATGGTTGGAGAGGTCGTTCTCCAAGCTGATATCTACCACTGGCAATTGAGCGCAGGCCGCGCTACCGGAAAAAGCCGAAGCCAAAAGGATGAGCTTGGTGGCGTACGAATGCGTCATCAGAGGTGGATTGACGCAAAGCTACGACCGGCCGCTGCCTCTTGTCAGCCCCCCGAACAATCAGGATGACTCACGCGAACGAGGTGTTCAGAGGATCTCCGTGACGATCCGGTCCACGGTGACGCCTTCGGCCTCGGCCTTGTAGTTCCGCACCAGTCGGTGGCGCAGGATCGGCAGGGCCACGGCCTGCACATCGGCGATATCGGGGGAGAACCGGCCATGGGCGAGCGCATGGGCCTTGGCCCCCACGACCAGGTATTGCGAGGCTCGTGGCCCGGCGCCCCAACCGACGTGATCGGTGATGATGGCCGGCGCGCCATTCACGCCGGGACGGGTGCGCGTGGCGAGCCGCACGGCGTATTCCAGCACGTTATCCGCCACGGGGATCCGGCGCACGAGACCCTGGTAGTGCATGATCTCCTCGGCGGTGAGCACGGGCTGCACCTTCACCTGGATGTCGCTGGTGGTGGCCTTCACCACGGCCAACTCTTCCTGGAAGCTGGGGTAATCCACGCGGATGTCGAACATGAAACGGTCGAGCTGCGCTTCCGGCAAGGGGTAGGTTCCCTCCTGCTCGATCGGGTTCTGCGTGGCCAGCACGAAGAAGGGTTCGGGCAGTGGCAGTGTCTGGCCCGCAGTGGTGACGGACCGTTCCTGCATGGCCTCGAGCAGGGCGGCCTGCGTTTTGGGCGGTGTCCGGTTGATCTCGTCGGCCAGGATGATGTTGGCGAAGAGCGGGCCTTTGATGAAACGGAACTTGCGGTCCTCGCCGAGGATCTCTGAGCCGATGATGTCGCTCGGCATCAGATCGGGCGTGAACTGAATGCGGCTGAAGCTCAGGCCGAGCGCCTTGGCCACGGTATTCACTAGCAAGGTCTTGGCCAGGCCCGGCACCCCTACCAGCAGGCAGTGCCCACGGCTGAAGATGCCCAGCAGCACGTGGTCCACGGCGGCATCCTGGCCGATGATGACCTTGTTGACCTCTTGCTTGAGCGCCCGGTAGCGCTCACCGAACTGCTCCACGCTGCGTACGTCGTCCGAAGGGATGCTCATGGTCGGTTCAAAGATTCACTGTCCGTCGCGCGGCGCGACCCAGGGGTGTTGGAAGGTGCAGGTCGAATAGTCCTCGTCCACGCGCACATAGGTGCTGCCGATGTGCGTGTCGATCCAGCGGTCGATGATCTCCGACCGGCTCTTGCCCTCCGCGGCCTGCTGCAGGAGGCGGTAATCGTCTTTGAGGTTGGCCTTGTGCGGCTCCGAACGCGAGATGAGCTTGAGCAGGCGATAGGCCTTGGTGGCATCGGGCAGCACAGTGAGCTGGGGCTCGCTCACCTCGCCGGCCTTCAGCTTATCGAGCACGAAGAAGGTCTGCTGGTCCAGGTCGCCGATGGCCCAGCGCGTGCTGTTGTCATTCGGTTCGATCATCATGCCGTTCTGCCCGCGGCTCTCCTCGTCGTCGCTGAAGTCGGTGGCTGCCTTCTCGAAGCTCAGGCGACCGGCCAGCACTTCGGCGCGCAGGCTGTCGAGCAGGTTCCGCGCGCGCTGGAGGTCAACGGAGGCCACTTGCGGGCGCATGAGCACATGGCGGGCGTTGTACTGCTCGCCGCGCCGTTCGATCAGCTGCATGAAGTGCCAGCCGTATTGGGTCTTGAAGACCTGCGAGACCTCCCCTTCCTTGAGGCTGGCGGCCACGGCATCGAATTCCGGCACCATCACGCCAGGCGGCACCATGCCGAGCTCACCGCATTCCTTGGCAGAGCCGGGGTCCTCGCTATAGAGGATGGCCACGGTGCAGAAATCCTTCGTGTTGTTCACCACGGCCTCGCGGTACTCCTCGATCTTCCTTCGCACGCGGCGGTCCTCCTCCTCGCTCGGCTTGGGCACGCGCAGCACCATGGCGTACTCGACCTCGGCGCTGATGAAGGGCACGCTGTCGCTCGGGATCTGCTCGTAGAAGCGCTTCACCTCACGCGGCGTGATGCTCACATCGGAGGTGATCTTCTGCTGCATCTGCTGCACCTGCAGCTGGTCCTTCACCTGGGTCTTGAAATCGGACTTGATCTCGGCGATGGTCTTGCCGTAGAACTCCTCCAGCTTGCGTTCGCTGCCGAGCTGCCCCACGAAGTAGCGGATGCGGCGGTCCAGCTCGGCGTTCACCTGCCCTTCGTCCACCTCCACGCTGTCGAGCTTGGCCTGCTCCAGGAGCAGTTTCTCGTAGAGCACATCCTCCAGGGCCTCGCACTGCAAGGCGTGCGGGTCGGTGCTGGCGCTGTGCTGCTTGTTCTGCTCGGCGCGCACGACCAGCTCGCTGTACAGGATGGCCTCGCGCCCCACCACGGCCACCACGCGATCCACCACCAGCGCGGTGGGCTGCGCGGCCAGCGGCGGCGCCACGAGCAGCAGCAACAGGCCGAGCAGGCGCTCAGTATTGCTCCACGCTCTTGTTCGCGATGGCTTCATGGAAGAGGTCTTCACGCATCTTGCCGATCAGGTCGAGCTTGCGTTGGTTCAAGAGGATGGTGCGGATATCCTGGCGCACCAGCTCGATGGGAGCCGGTGATTGCCGTGCGCGAAGTTCGAGTATGTCGAGGAACCATGCCGCTCCCTCGTGCCGAAGCACCAGACGACGGCCCTCTGGACCCATCGCAGGCAACGCCTCCACGGGCACTTCATTGCGCAGGTCGGCCAGCGCGGTCCAGAGCGCGGTGCGGTCGGTGATGGTGATACCGCGCTCCACCAGGGCGATCTCCACCTCGCGCATGCGCTCGGCATCACCGCTGAGGAAGCGTTCCTCCATGCGCTTCACCGCCCGTTTATCGTCCTCCGGCACCTTGAACCAGCGCACCCGCAGGATGTCGTCGGGCAGGTCGAAGTCGCTGGAGTGGGCCTGGTAATAGGCCTCGATGTCCACAGCGGAGATGGCCGTGTCCAGCCGCTGGGTCACCAGTTCCTCCTCGTAAGCGTACAGCACCAACGAGTTGCGATAGTCCTCCAGCTCGTTCTCGAAGCTCTTCTGCTCTGGGCTGAGATTCAGCTCGGCCTGGTGCAGCTCCACCTGTTGCCGCAGCCAGGTGCCGATATAGGCCTGGGCCATGGCGGCGCTATCCTCCGCCGCGGTGCCGATGGGGATGATCTGGCGCAGGTCGCTCCAGTGAAGGCTGCGGTCGAAGGCGCGCGCGATCACGGGATCATCATCGGCGGTGCCGCTGCCACAGGCCGGCAGCACGGCGAGCAACGCGGCCCACGGAAGGATCGCTCCTGCCGCGCGGATCACTTGATGGAGTAGAGCACCGCCTTTTCCACGGTCACCGGATACTTCGCGCGCAGCTCGGCCACCCAATCCTTCTCCAGCTGATCCTGGTAGGCAGCGGTGATCAGGCCACGGGCCTCGTCGAGGCTCTTGGGCGTGGGCGCCAGCACCTTCTTCAGGTCCACCAGCACCACGCGGTTGTCCAAGGCGATGTCAGGGCTCAAGCCCGGCTTGCTCAGCCCTTTCAGGAAGGGCTTCTCCTCTTCCGTGAAGGTGCCGCTGTCGATGCTGAGGTTGAGCGCGCTGCTCTTGTTCACCTCGGTGACGAGGTCGTTGCCACGCTTGCCCTTCTTGAGCAGGCCGCGCACCTGCTTGGCCACTTTGGCGTCGGCGCAGGTGTAGATATCGCATTCGTAGCGGGTGGGCCACATGAACTGGTCGGCGTGCGACTGCTGGAAGGCCTCCAATCCGGCGGTGTCCTTCACGGCCTTGCTCCACACCTTCTGGTCGGTCAATTCGAAGAGCAGGATGCCGTCGCGGTACTCCTTCATCAGCAGGCGGAAGTCGTCGTACTTCTTCTCCAGGTTCTCATCCTCGTAGGCGAGCACGCGCTCCTCGGCGAGCTCATTCAGGCGCTGGTCCACGTAGCCGGGGATGGGCACCGCCCGCTCACGGCGCTGGCGGCTCTCCAGCTGGTCGAGCAGGTCCTTCTGGGTGAGGGTGCCACCGGCGAAGGAGAACACGGGCTTGTTCAGCTTGGCGGCTTTGGCGCGATCATAGGCCCAGCCGTCCATCACCTCGCGCACCACTACGGTATCGTCCATGGTCTGGGTCATCTCTTCGTAGGCGCGGCTCTTGGCGGCCAGCATGCGTCCGCCGTTGATGGCGCCGGCGATCTCGCGCTTGTAGCGCATCGCCTTCTTGCCCTTGCCTTTCATGAATGGGCCTTCGGTCACCTCCTTGCGCAGCATCGTATCGGTGGTGGCGATCCCTTTGGAGAAGATGGTGGTGTCCACCAGCTTGTACAGCGGCGCGATGTTCTTCGGGTACAAGGTGAAGCCGTAGTCCTGCTTCAGCTTCGCGAGGAAGGCCTTGCGGGTGATCTCGGCGCGGCTGTCGCGCGCGATCTTGCTCTTCAGCTCGCCCTTGGCCTGCTCGTAGGTGGGCGGCGGTATCACCTCGATGCTCTTGATGATGTGCCAGCCGAAGCGGGTCTTCACCGGTTCGCTGATCTGGCCGGGCTCCTTCAGGGCGAAGGCGGCATCCTCGAACTCCTCGATCATCTTGCCCGTGCCGAACTGGCCCAGCTCGCCGCCCTTGGTGTTGGTGCTCTCGTCCTCGCTGAACTTCAGGGCGGCATCGCCGAAGGTCATGGCACCGCTGGCGAGCTGCTTGTGGATCTCCTTGATGCGCTGCTCCGCAGAAGCCTGCTTCTCCGGAGTGTCCTGGTCGGTGCTGCGCAGCATGATGTGCGCCACCTTCACCTGGCCGCGGGCTGGACGCTTGCCGGCCACCTTCAGGATGTGGTAGCCGAAGCGTGTGCGCACCGGCTGGCTCACCTCGCCCACCGGGGTGCTGTAGGCGGCGTTCTCGAAGGGGTACACCATCTGCAGGGCGCTGAACCAGCCCAGGTCGCCGCCGTTCTTGGCAGCGCTCGGGTCGTCGCTGCTGGCCTTGGCCACCGTGGCGAAGTCCTCGCCCTTGAGCACGCGGGCACGCAGGCCCATGAGCTTGTTCCACGCCGCCAGGGTATCCTCGGGCAGGGCATCGGGCGCCACCTGTACCAGGATGTGGCTGGCGCGCACCTCCTGCTGGCTGCGGTCGAAGGCCTCGCGCAGCAGGGCATCGTTCAGCTCGCGGTCGATCAGGTACGGACGGGCCAGCTGCTTGCGGTAGCCATCGAGCTCGTTGCGGAACTTGGTGATGGTGTCCATGCCCAGCGTCTCGGCCTCGCGCACCTTCAGTTTGTAGTTGATGAAGAGCTGCATGTACTCGTCCAGCGCCTCAGGCGTAACGGCCGCGTCCTTGTTGTTCTTCTTGTAGATGGCCTCGAACTCGGCACGGGTCACGGGCTGGCCATCCACGGTCATGAGCACGGGATCGGCGGCGCCGTTCTGGGCATTCACGGCAAGCATCAGGCTGCTTGCGAAGGCGGCGCCCAGGAGTCTCTTCAGGGTCATTGCGCTGAGGATAAGGTCGTTGAAAGGGTGCCAAATGTAACCGTTGGCCTTTCGTAGGCGACCTATGGGCGGGCCGTTAAAAAGATTGAAGCATGGAGGGGGCGCAGATGGACTATCGACTAAGCGGCGTGGCTATTCCACCACCAGCTTGGCCCCGCTGATCCAACGCGTGGCGTCGTGCAGGTGCAGGTGGTACAAGCCGGTTGGGAGTTGGAGGTTGAGCCCATTGTCAGTTGTCAGTTGTCCGGCGGGCTGGGCAACTGCAGCTCATGCACCATGCGGCCGGTGGCATCGGTTACCGTGAGGCGCAAGGAACCGTCGATGTGAAAGTCCGCTGGCAGATCAACTGCCACCTGCACCTGCCCCTGCGCCTGAACGGGGTTGGGCGCCACGCTCAGCGCATCACGCAAATTGGCTGTAGGGCTGGCCGTAGGGATCCGAGATAAACCAGCGGCCCAGGCGGCTATCGTATGCCGCAGGTCCAAGGCGGTGAGCCCCACTCGGGGTCGTATTCCTGGCACTGGTAGCGCAGGGGGTTGGCGGCGCTGCCGCTCACCATCCCACAGTCGTAGTTTCAGGAAATGCTGCTTCGATGTATCAAAGCCCCAATGGAAGATATGTCGCGGCTACTGGATGGTCAGGTCTTGCTTAATGCTGAACTGGCAACGAAGTCCAGCCTCCAGCCGGGATATGCACCAAAGTGTCGGGGACGGCTGGATATTTCAGCAGCTCACTGTTCTGCGCATTGGTGGAGTCGAAGCGGACGAAGTAGCGGCGGTGCAATTCAAACAGATGATGATTGCCGCTGCTGTTGTAACAGCGCACTCCGTCAACGTCGAACTCGAACGAGAGCTTCTTCGCTCCAGCGGCTGTGTGCCAGTAGCCTGTCGTATGCCCTATTGTGTACATCCCATGTTGCTTCAAGCCAGCAATACTCGCGCTGCGCCACAAGTACATGGCTGCAAAAAAGGATGCGACAACGATGTATGGCATGACCTTGTGCCAGAACCACTTCATCTCGTCTTGCCGCTGATGTATGATTCTGGCAGAGCGCTCATAAGCGATACTCCCTGGGTCAGTCCGAAATAGGTGCTGCGCCCAGCGAGCGAGCCGAATGTGGGGCTTGTCGACAGAGAGACTCTCATGCCTTCGCAGGGTCTCCCGTCCGCGGGGACCCAGCGATTCACTCGGCGAGCTGCGGCCATGGCACCAAGCTAAGGCGCAAAGGCCCGCTCCCTCAAGGCTTCTTCTCCCGCAGGAAGACCCACTCGTCGGCGGTGCTCTCCTCGGGCGCGAAGCGGTAACCATCGCCATCGTAGCGCTTGAGCTGCTCGGGGTCGAGGAGGCGGTGCCGGATGATGTGGCGAGCCATGGCGCCGCGCTGGTGCTTGGCGAAGACCATGACCACCTTGTAGCCATCGGGGCCGCGGTCCTTGAAGACAGGCGTTATCACACGGACGCCGAGGCGACCGGCCTTCGCGGCCTTGAAGTACTCCGACGAGGCGAGGTTAATGATGGTGTCGTCGCCGTTGGCCTGCATGGTGGCCTGGAGCGCATCGCTGATGCGGTCGCCCCAGTAGGCGTAGAGGTTCTTGGCGCGCCCAACGCCGAAGGGCGTGCCCATCATCAGGCGGTAGTCCTGGATCAGGTCCAAGGGGCGGAGCACGCCATAGAGGCCGCTGAGCAGCCGCAGGTGACGCTGCGCGAAGCGGAGGTCGTCGGCATCGAGGTTGCGCGCATCGAGCCCGCGGTACACCTCACCGTTGAAGACGAAGAGCGCCGGGCGCGCATTCGCCTTGGTGAAGGGCAGCGACCAGCGCTCGTAGCGCTCGCGGTTCAATTCACCCAACGCGGGGCTCAAGTCCATCAACTTGGATAGCCGCTTGGCAGAGAAGCCTCGGAGCTTCTTCACCAAGGGCATGCTGTGCTCGAGCAGTTCGGGCTGCGTGGTGCCGCTCACCTTCGGCGTTTCCTTGGCGAGGTCCTTGGCTGGGGAAAGGAGGATGAGCATGGGAAGGGTGAGGACGAAGAATGATGAATGTAAAATGAAGAATGAAGAATGTGGAATGCAGGACACGCGGGCAGGTCGCGCCCTATTTCATCCCGCGTTCCTTCTGGATGGCCTCGTAGGCCTCCTGCACCTTCTTGAATTTCTCGTTGGCGGCCTTCTGCACCTCCTCGCCGAGCTGCGCCACCTTGTCGGGGTGGAACTTCATGGCCATGCGGCGGTAGGCCTTCTTCACCTCGTCGTCGGTGGCGGTGCGCGCAATCTCCAATACCTCGTAGGCCGCTGAAGGGTCGGCGGTGCGGAACATGGCGCTGAGCGATCCGAGGTCCTTGTCGGTGATGCCGAGTCCGTGGGCGATGCGGCGCAGCAGGTCGTACTCGCTGCGGTCCACCTGGCCATCGGCGTGCGCCAGGCCGATGAGGTAGTGCATGAGCTGCAGGCGCACCGGGTGTGGCATGTTGGCCCGCACCTGCGCGCACACCTCGTGCACCGGGATGTCCTGCTTGAGCACATCGCGGAGCAGGCGCAGCAATTCACCGGCGCGCTGGATGCCGAACAGGCGCGCGAAGAACTGCCGCACGTGATCGAGCTCGCGCTGGGTCACGCGGCCATCGGCCTTCATGAGGGCGGCGGTGAGCACCACGAGGCTCATGGCCAGATCGCCCGCCGTAGCTGATCCGGTGCGCGGCGGGATGCGTTGGGTCGTCTCCTCTCCTCCCCCGCTCATGTGGTCCATCATGGCGCCGATGGCGAAGCCGAGGATGCCCCCGATGACCCCACCGAAGGTGAAGCCGAGTCCGCCGCCGATCCATTTGCTGAAGGCCATGTTGGGTTTGAGGGTTGGGAGTTGTCCGTTGGGAGTTGACGGGTTGGGAGTTGTCCGTTGGGAGTTGTCCGTTGGGAGTTGTCAGTTGTCAGGTAGCACCAGTGGAAAGGCGGGCGAATGCGGGGCACCGATTACCATGAGCCGCCGGCACCACCACCGCCGAAGCTGCCGCCGCCGAAACCGCCGAAGCCACCGCCACCACCGAAGCCGCCACCTCCGCCGCCGCCCCAATGCCCGCGATGCTTGCGGTCCATCTGGTTCAGCAGCCACATGGCGGTCCAGAAGTCGACGCTGTTGGTTCGGGCGTAGCGTTTCACGCGGCCCCGCCAAGCCAGGATCATGATCACCCCGAAGAGGAGCATGAACACGATGATGGCCCAAGGCACGCTCTGCCGGTCGTAGCTCTTGTGGTCGAACTCGCCCTTGGCCAGCGGCTCCAGCACGTCGAGCGCGGCCTCGATGCCCTCAGCGAAGCGGCCTTGCTTGAAGCGCGGGATCACCTCGTTCTCGATGATGCGCTTGCAGGTGGCGTCGGGTATCGGGCCTTCCAGTCCGTAACCGGTGGCGATGAAGACTTTGCGCTGTCCTTGGCCGCCGGTGGGCTTGATCAGGAAGACGAGGCCGTTGTCGAAGCCCTTCTCGCCGATGCCCCAGCGCTCACCGATCTCGAAGGCGAGGTCCGATTCACTGGTGCCGCACAGCGTATCGACGATGAGAATGAGGAAGCGGTTACTGGTCTCGCGCGCGAAGGCCGTGAGGCGATCATTGATCCGCTGCGATTCCGATGCATCGAGCAGGTCGTAGTAGGACCAGAGGAGCTTGTTCTGCTCGCTCCGGCTGGGCGGCTCCAAGCTGCAGTCGAAGCGTGCGGCCTGCGTCGTGAGCACCGAGAAGACCAGCGCGATGGCAAGCAGCCGTCTCATGACCGGCCGATGCTCACTTCGTTGCTCAGCTCGTCGCGGTCGTCGCTCTGGTATGGGAAATAGGCGCGCAGCTTCTCTCCCACCAGCGCCACCACCTCACGTATGCCATCGGCCTGGCGCCCTGCCGCGAAATGCAGCTGCAGCACGCCCAGCGCATCGTTCCAGAAACGGGGCGGAACGCGCTCGTTGATGCCCTTGTCGCCGATGATGGCCGTCTTGCGATCGGCCACGCTCACATAAATGAGCACGCCGTTGCGGTCCTTGGTGCGGTGCATGCCGAGTTCCTCGAAGATGAAGGCGGCATGTTCCAGCACGTCATCCACGGTGCGGTCGTCGAGGTGAACGCGCACCTCACCCGAGGTACGCAGCTCCGCCTCCGCGATGGCCGCGGAGACCTGCTTGCGCTCGCCCTCGGTGAGGAACTCCTCGGCTGTGAGGACGGCTGACATCAGAACTTGATGTCAGGCGCGTTCTCGGTGCCTGCGGCGGATTCGAAATAGCCCTTCACGGTGAAGCCGAACATGCCCGCGAGCATGTTGCCGGGGAAGCGCTTGATGCGCACGTTGTAGAGGCGCACGGCATCGTTGAACTTGCGGCGCTCCACGCTGATGCGGTTCTCCATGCCCTCGTACTGCGCCTGGAAGTCGCGGAAGGCATCGGTCGTCTTCAGGTTCGGGTAGGCTTCCACCGTGGCCATCAATCGCGAGAGCGCGCCGGTGAAGTTGTCCTGCGCCTCCTGGAAGGCCTTGATGTTCTCAGGCGTGAGGTTATCGGCATCGAGGGTGATGCTGGTGGCCTTGGCACGCGCCTCCACCACTTCGCGGAGCGTGGTGTTCTCGAAATCGGCGGAGCCCTTGATGATCTCGACGATGTTCTTGGTCTTGTCGGCGCGCTCCTGGTAGCGCACGAGCACGTCGCCCCAGACCTTCTCCACGTTCTCGTTGGCGGAGATGGTGCCGTTGTAGAAGGACATGGCCCACAAGGCAATGATGCCGATGACGCCGATGCCGATGATCAAACCGAGGTACTTTCTCATGGTTGGTGTTGGTGAGGTCGGGGCTAAATTACCCAGCCTGTTGGGAGCGCGGGTGCATCGAAGGCCGTGCCAGTACGAGCGGTCTGCCAGCCTGACGGATGGAGCCTGACGAACTTCGCGGCGTGGACGAGCATCGGCTGAATGCGGGGAGCATCCTTCTGCTCAGCGCGGCAACTGGCGTCGAGGCGGACTTGCTGACCCGGGTGCGCATCAGGCACCGGCGGCACAATTGGTTGCGCGCGCCGTGGTACGCGGCATCGGCAGGCGGCGGCGCCATGACGATCGGGCACATCATCCATGTGACCGCGCAGCACGACCCGGCTGTACTTGGCCAGGATCAAACGCGTTGGCTGAACTGGCTCCTGCTCATGGCGCATGAGGCGGGGCACGTGCGGCAAGCCCAGCGATTCGGCTTCACCGCATGGGGCCGAACGCGCTTCACGCTTTGGGCAGCGCGGAATTACATCACCTCCTTCCTGCACCATGGAAGAAAGGCGTATGATCGTGCTTCCTTCGAGATCGAGGCCGAGCAAGGTCGTCTTCGCTTGCGCGCCTGGCTGAATGCCACAGGCGGCTGCGCACCGGATCATCCCGTCGTCGGCTACGCGATGCGGAACGAGTCGGAAGCGATGCGCGCGTGGATACGTGCGAATCCCGCGCCTAGCGCTGCACCATGAAGCGCTCCGAGCGCACGCCCTTGGCGCCGCTCACGCGCAGCACGTAGCTGCCCGGCTCGATATCACCGAGGGGAAGATTGATGACGGCCGATGCAACCGGCACATTCAGTACTACGCTGCCGCGCGCATCGATCACCTCCACGCGCGAAGTGCCGTTCGGCAACCGGATCCACAACGCGTCATTCGCGGGGTTCGGGCTGAAGGCGAATACGTCTTCGCTCACCACGGGATCGATCGCCGTGACGATATCCTCCGGGTGGTAATAGAAGCGTGCCGTGGTGGCCTGTCCGGCGGTGGTGTTGATCTGGAGCACCGGTTCATCCATGCCAGCCGCGAGCCACTTGTACTCGATGGACTCCGGCTCAGGGATGGTGAAGCCCGTGCCGAACTGCTCGATGTAGATCGAATCGGTGCGCATGAGGGTACTCTTCACGCGTAGCACCTCGAAGGTGTCGGCCGGCAGGTAGAGCGTGCCCCAGCCGTCGACCTCGTTGTAGCGCGTCTGCTGCTGCGTGAAGGAGAAGAAGGTCGGCACGGTGAGCGTGAAGGCGCTGGCGCTCGTGTCCATGTCGCCGTAGTTGAGCGGGAAGCGGTACACCCAATCGATGGGGGTGCGGCGCACGCTCGTGGGCACGCCGTTCACGTTCGCCCCGAAACCCACGTTACGGAAGCCCGCCGCATCGTTCTTGAAGTAATCGTACAGGTCGGAGACGGTGAGCTGCTGGAAATTGAAGCCCTGCCCTCGCACCGCGAAGTCGGCATCGTACTCCGGATAGATGAAAGGGTTGTTGAAGTAGAACTGGAAGAGCAGCGGCGTGGAGGAGACGGCCACGCAGGTGTCGGCGTTCTCGATGTCTGGCGTGAGCATGCTGAAGTCCCAGACGAATCCGGCCTCGGTGGGCGTCGGGTCCAGGCCGATAGCAGCGGTGTTCTGGAAACGCACCGTGTCACCAGCCACGGGCATATCAGCCGGGCCGATGGTGATCTGGGCCGAGGCTGAGAGCGAGAGCACGGCAATTGACAGGAAGAGGGACCGCATGGTTCTAGGGGAATGGTGCGACTAAACTACCGGGTTCCTTCGATGTCCAAGCTGACCGATGCCGCCGAGCCACGCTCCTACCTTTGCATCCCAGATGAGACTTCTCGCATTCCTGCTGGTTGCTGCCGTATCGTTCTCCGCTGCGGCCCAGACCGACCCGCCCAAGCTGGTGCAGTTCAGCGGCGTGGTGGTGACCGACAGCCTCTCGCCGGTGCCCTTCACCAACATCCTGGTGCGCAACACCTACCGGGGCACCATGAGCGATGTGTACGGCTACTTCAGCTTCGTGGCGCAGGAGGGCGATACGCTCCTGTTCAGCGCGCTGGGCTTCGTGCGGTCGCAGTACGTGATCCCTTCCGAGCTGCCGGAGAACAAGTACAGCATGATCCACGTGCTCAGCCGCGATACCATCTGGCTGAAGGAACAGGTGGTGTACCCATGGCCCTCGAAGGAGCAGTTCGCCGAGGCCTTCATGAACCTGAACCTGCCCGCCGACGATTACCAATTGACCATGCGGAACCTGTCGCCCGCGGAGCTGGTGCAGCGCATGGAGAGCCTGCCGCCCGACGCGATGCAGAGCTTCCAGTACCAGATGGCCAAGGACCAGACGAAGCTGTACTACAGCGGCGGCACACCGCCCATCAACCTCTTCAACCCCATCGCCTGGGCCCAGTTCATCCAGGCCTGGCAGAACGGCGCCTACCGCAAGAAGGACTAGCGCCGTGTAGCGCCCATGCGGAGCGCCCGTCTATCTTCGCGGCCCCTGATCGGAGAGGTGCCAGAGTGGTCGATCGGGTCTGTCTCGAAAACAGATGTGCCTTCACGGGTACCGGGGGTTCGAATCCCTCCCTCTCCGCCAATGCAAGGCCCGACTGCCGAAGGCAGCGGGCCTTCTCTTTCACGGCGGTTGCCAAGCGCAGCTTGAGCAATAGGCCGTGAAAGAGAAGGCCACGAGCGGAGCGAGCAGGGCCGTGCTTTGAAGCCTCCCCCTCAGGGAAAGGCCGACCGAAGGGAGGCCAATCCCATAGTATGGCCGCAGAGGCGCAGGGGCGCAGAGAAGAAACAGCGCCAAGCGCAGCTTGAGCAAAAGCCGTGAAAGAGAAGGCCGCGAGCGGAGCGAGCAGGGCCGAGCTTTGAAGCCTCCCCCTCAGGGAAAGGCGGACCGAAGGGAGGCCAATCCCGATGATAGCCGCAGAGGCGCTGAGGCGCAGAGAAGAATAGCCCCTCAGGCGAAGCTTGAGAATGGGAAACGGATTGGCGCGACGTTGCCTGCGGCAGTCAGGGGCGCAGAGAACTCCCGTGCCAAGCGCAGCTTGAGCAAAAGGCCGTGAAAGAGAAGGCCGCGAGCGGAGCGGGGGCGCGTTGACCAATGGTGAGCGTGCGCCGAATGAGCAGGCAACGGTGCCCTGCGGCGGATCATCGGCGTGTGGTGGCAACTCAATGGGGCTAGTTTTGTGGGGATGCTCCGTTACTCCCTGCTCGCCCTTCCCATTCTGTTCGCGTCAACCGCGATGGCCACCATCGACCTGGCCGTGGAGACCAAGGTGTTCCATGTGCCGGGGCACGGCCCGCGTGTTGAGGTGAACATGGCCGTGCTGGCCGGCAGTGCCGTAGCTGCGCAGACCCAAGCGGGCTTCACGCAGGCGCGGGTCGAAGCGCTCACCATCATTGAACAGGCAGGCGCCATCATGGCCTTCGCGAAGACCGAGGTGCAGGGGCCGGAACAGCTGGATTCGGTGCCCTCTGACCTGATTCACCAGGAATTCTTCGACCTGGCCCCGGGCGAATACCTGCTCTCCGTGGAGGTGCGCGACCTGAACAGCTCCGACACCACCGTGACCCGCTTCAGCAAGCCGCTGGCGGTAGGCGCGCGGCCGGCCGGCCTCTCGATCTCGGAGATCCTGATGGCGGAACGATTCGAGCCCGCCCCGAAGGACACGCCGTCGAAATTCGGCTACCGCGCCGTGCCCTTGCTGAGCGACTACCTGCCGCAGAGCATCGGCAAGCTGGTCTTCTACGCCGAGGTGTACGGCGCCGATGAGCGATTCGGCGCGGACAGCCTCTATCTGCTGAGCTGGCAAGTGGAGAGCATGGAGAAGCGCGTCGTCACCGGCGGCCTGAAGCAATCCCATCGGAAAGCGGCGCATGCCGCCGAGCCGGTCTTCGCCGAATTCGATATCAGCGCGCTGCCCTCGGGCAATTATTACGCGGTGGTGGAGGTGCGGGATCGGCGCGGCGACCTGGTGGAGCGTCGCGAGAGCTTCTTCCAGCGCAACAATCCCATCGCCTACAACTACGACCTGCGCTCCCAGGCCGCTTTCGATGTCGCGAGCACCTTCGCGGGGTCGATCACCGATGCCGATACGCTCGCCGAGTTCATCAGCAGCCTGCGTCCGATCGCCGACCCCTTGGAGCGCAAGATCATCGACGACCGGTGGAAGGACCGTGACACGGACCTGATGCAGCGCTTCTTCTACAGCTTCTGGGCGAACCGCAACCCCAGCCCGGAGCAGGCCTGGGCAGCGTACCGCGCGGAAGTGATCAAGGTGAACAAGCTCTTCGGCTGCCGCGTGCAGAAAGGATATGAGACCGACCGGGGCTATGTGTACCTGAAGTACGGCCCGCCCAACACCATGATGGACCGCTTCAACGAGATGGGCACCATCCCCTACACCATCTGGCACTACTACCGCGCGGGCAAGTACACGAACCGGCGCTTCGTCTTCTACCAGCCCGACCTGGCCAACACCTGCATGCAGATGCTGCACAGCGAGGTGCCCGGCGAGGTGAACAACCCGCAATGGAACAACATCCTGCACCAGCGCACGCGTGCGTTGCCGGGCGTGCAGACCCAGCAGGTGGGCACCATGGAGGGCGACCGCACGAACGAGTTCTTCAACGACCCCCGCTGAACCGGGAGATCGCGCCGAGCCCTTCCTTTGCCGCCCTCTGACCCATGCGGACGGCGATCGTGATCCTGAACTGGAACGGACGGCACTGGCTGCAGCGCTTCCTCGCGGGTGTGCTGGAGCACAGCCCCGGCGCGGACGTGATCGTGGCGGACAATGCCTCCACGGATGGGTCGGCGGAGTGGGTGCAGGCGTCGCTGCCCACGGTGCGCGTGATCCAGCTGAAGGAGAACCTCGGCTTCGCCGGCGGGTACAACGCGGCGCTGGAGCAAGTCGATGCCGAGCGCTTCGTGCTGCTGAACAGCGATGTGGAAGTGACGCCCGGGTGGCTCACCGCGCTCAACGCCGCGCTCGATGCAGACCCGGGCATGGCCGCCTGCCAACCCAAGGTGCTGGCCCATGCGGACCCTGCCCGCTTCGAGCATGCGGGTGCCGCCGGCGGCTACCTGGACCGCAACGGCTATCCGTTCTGCCGGGGACGCATCTTCGAGATCACCGAGGCGGATGAGGGACAGTACGATGATGACCGACAGGTCTTCTGGGCTACCGGCGCCTGCCTGCTGATCCGTTCGGAGGCATTCCGCGCGGCGGGCGGATTCGATGCCGACCTCTTCGCGCACATGGAAGAGATCGACCTGTGCTGGCGCTTGCGTCGCATGGGGTGGCGCATCGGGTACACCAGCCGTTCCATGGTGCTGCACGTGGGTGGCGGCGCGCTGGGCTATGGCAGCCCCTTCAAGACCTATCTGAACTTCCGCAACAGCCTCATCGTGCTGATGAAGAATCTCCGAGGCGCGTGGTGGTGGCTCTGGATCCTGCGCCGCATGGTGCTCGACCTGTTCGCCGCGATCAAGTTCGTGCTGGAGGGACACGGCAGGCACTCGTGGCAGGTGAGCCGTGCGCATCGGCATTTCCTGCTGCGCCTCCCGCATGTGCTGCGGCAGCGGAAGGCTTTGGCGCGCACCGAGAGCGCACCCGACCTCACGGGGCTCTACGACCGCAGCATCGCCTATGACCGATTCGTGCTGGGCTGGAAGCGCTTCTCGCAGCTCGACACGCGCGCCTTCCGTCAGCCGCGCTGAAGGATATGCTCGATGGCCATGCGATAGCCTTCGAGCCCGAAGCCCATGATGCAGCCGGCGCACGCCCCGCCGATGAGCGAGACATGCCGGAACGGCTCGCGCGCGAGCAGGTTGCTGATGTGCACCTCGATCACCGGCACACGCACGGCCGCCACCGCATCGCGCAGCGCCACCGAGGTGTGCGAATAGCCTCCGGCGTTCAGCACCACACCGGCGCAGGCACCGTCGGCGCGCTGCAGCGCATCGATCAGCTCACCCTCGAGGTTGCTCTGCACATGATCGATGACACGGCCCTCGTAGAGCGCGCGCAGGTCCGACAGGTATTCCTCGAACGAGCGGCCGCCGTACACCTCAGGCTCACGCGATCCGAGGAGATTGAGATTCGGGCCGTTGAGGATGAGGATGCGAGCCATGGTTGCGAAGATGCGGATGAACACGCGAGCGTTGGCACCCAGAGCGGTGCAAGCCTCCGAACACCTCCGCGGCAAGCCACCTTAGCACGGTGGATTGGGACAAGGCCCTGCGTGGCCTGCGCATGTACCTGAAGCTGCAGCGCTCCTTGAGCGACCGCACGGTGGCGGCTTACCTGAGCGACATCGGCAAGCTGCGCCTCTATGCCGAGCAGCAGTCCCCGCCCCTCGCTCCCGATGCCCTGGGCCTGGAGGACCTGCAGGCGTTCATCGCCCTGCAGGCGCGCAACGGCCTGGCCGCTACGAGCCAAGCGCGCCTGCTCAGCGCGGTGCGGGTGTTCCAGCGCCACCTGCTGGTCGACAAGGCCATCGCGAGCGACCCTAGCGAGCTCATCGAGAACCCGCGTCAGGCGCGCAAGCTGCCCATCTTCCTCACCATCGAGGAGATCGACGCGATCGCCGATGCCATCGACCTGAGCGCACCGATGGCGCACCGCGACCGCGCCATCATCGAAACGCTTTATGGCTGCGGGCTGCGCGTAAGCGAGCTCTGCGGTCTGCGGCTCTCGCGCATCAGCGCGGAGGAGGGCTTCGTCCGAGTGGTGGGCAAGGGCGACAAGGAACGCCTGGTGCCGATCGGGGCCGAGGCCTTGCACTGGATCGGGCTGTACGCGCGCCACGAGCGCTCGCACGTGAAGGTGCAGCCCAAAGCAGAAGACCTGGTCTTCCTCAACGCGCGCGGCGGCGGGCTCTCGCGCATGTCGGTCTTCAACCTGGTGAAGGAGCTGGCGGTGCGCGCCGGGATCCGCAAGCACATCAGCCCGCACACCTTCCGGCATTCATTCGCCACCCATCTGGTAGAGGGAGGCGCCGATCTGCGCGCCGTGCAGGAGATGCTGGGCCATGCGAGCATCACGACCACCGAGATCTACACGCACCTGGACCGCGAGTACCTGCGCAGCAACATCATGCGCTTCCACCCGCGCGCCGACGCGAAGGCCGTGGGTTAGCGCATCACCGAGATGCGCTGCGCGGCGATCCGCGCGCCATCGGCCCAGAGCAGCTCCAGCAGATAGCCGCCGGAGACCAGGTCGCGCACATCGATGCTCAGCTGCCGCGCGCCACGTGCCACGCGCTCCTGCTTCACCACGCGCCCGGTGAGGTCGAGCAGGCGATACGAGGCGCGCGCGGGAGCCCCGGCGGTGAGCACCACTTGCAGCTGCGCAGAGGCCGGCTGCGGGAAGGCGTGCATGGCGATGCGCTCCACGGCCTCCACTTCCGTGCTGAGGTGGAAGTAGGGCTCCGAGGTCTTCACGCATCCGTTGGCGTAGGTCACCTGCACCGTGTAGTCGCCGCTGAGCCAGGCATAGATGGTCTGGGTATCGCCTCCGGGGAAGGGCTCGCCATCGACGAACCAGGCATAGGCCTCCGCGTCCGAGGTGGCGATCAGGTCGTTCGCATCGGCTAGGATCGCCGGCGGCGCCATCGGGCACTTGTCCTTGATCTTGTACACGCGGCCCTGGCTCAGGTTCGTGATGAAGAGCTCGCCGTTGACATCGGTGCCGATGGAGCTCATGCCGGGGAAGGGCACGGGCAAAGCGAGCTGATCAACGTAACCACCGTTGCCGTCGGGAGTGAGGGTGCGGATGCCGCCGGTGCAGTAATCGGTGTAGAAGAAGCGGCCCTGCATGCGCGGCCATAGCGCGCCACGATAGACCTCGCCTCCGATGATGGCGCAGAAGCTGCCACCGTTGATCGCGTGCGCCTGGGTGACGATGGGCCATTGCACCGGGCCGGCTGGCACACAGGCATTGAAGGCCGAGTCGCCCTCGTAGCAGCTCCATCCGAAGTTCGGACCGCTATTGTCGCCGCCTGGCCAGCGATCGATTTCCTCCCAGAGCTGCTGGCCCACGTCGCCGATCCAGAGATCGCCGTTGAGCGGGTCGATGCCGAAACGGAAGGGATTGCGCAGGCCGTATGCCCAGATCTCCGGCCGCTCGCCGTTGAGGGAATCAACGAAGGGGTTATCAGGCGGAATGGAATACGTGCTGTCCGGCTCGGGCTTGATGCGAATGATGGTGCCGAACAGGTTGCTCGGATCCTGCCCGGTGCCGTTCGGGTCGCCTGCCCCCCCGCCATCGCCCAGGCCGCAATACAGATAGCCGTCGGGCCCGAAGACCAGGCCCCCGCCCTGATGGATGGGATCGGGCTGTACCAGCTCCAGGAGCACGTGCTCGCTGTTCGGATCGCCGATGTTGGGATTGACGGCATCGCGGCTGAAGCGCGAGATGCGCGTGGTGCCGTAGGTGCTCGTGTTCGACGTGTATTGCAGGTAGAAGAAACCGTTGCTGGCGTAGCCGGGGTCGAAGGCCATGCCGAGCAGTCCGCGCTCGCCGCTGTAAAGCACGCGCGAGGTGATGTCCATGAAGAGCGGCGAGCCCACCACCATGCTATCGTGCACGATGCTGATCCCCCCCCATTGGCGCGGCACGAATAAACGGTTGTCGCCGGCGTGGGTGAGGTCGATGGCCGTGGAGATCTGCGCCCATGGCACCAGCTCCAGCTCAACGGGCTCCTGTGCCACCGCCGTGCCGTGGGCCACGATGATGCAGGCGGTCAAGAGATGCTTCCCCTTCTTCATGAAAACGGGCGCGAAGGTACCCCCTCGCGCCGCGCTGTTGACGTTGTGGAGATTACTCCACGATCCGGATGCGCTTGCCCGGGGCCAGGTAAACACCCGGCGCGGCGTTGCGGTTCATCGGCCTTCCGAGCAGATCCACCCACGGCCCTTTCACAGCTGTCTGATAGGCAGATAGTTCCGCGACCCCGACCGTGCTCGACTCGCAGCTCGTGCCAATGATCACCACTTCGTCCAGCGCCCAACCACCCTCATTGCTGCCGTAGGGGGTGAAGCGGATCTGGAAGGTGCCCAGAGGCATGGTTTCGGTGGGTCCCACGCAACCGAGGTCGGTGATCACCACCTGTTCGAATTCGACAGGCACCTGCACATCGGCCACCTCCACGGGTGCCATGGCGGGGTTGCCGGTGTAGGTCACACGCACGCGATCCGGTCCGTTGGAGTAGATGGCGTGCCGGAAGAGGATGCTATCGATGCGCATGCCGGTGGTGGCGATGCCGGAGATGACCACGCTCTTCTCCGCACCGGGCTGAAGGTCCCAGCCGGCGGAATAGATGGCATTATCCCCGAGCTGGATCGGCAAGGGGCAGGTGGTCACATTGAGGAATGCGGCGTTGGTGCCGAAGAAGGTGCCTGCAGTGCAGGCCGGCACGTTGCACGCGGAGCAGCCCGCATCGCAATTGATGTTCTCCGAGCAGGGCTGATTGAGCCAGCGGTACTCGATGCGCTGCTGGAGCTGGGCGCTCGCGGAGAGGCCTGCGAACAGCAGCGGGAAGAGGAGAAGTCGAGTCATGTTCCGAACGTGATCGGGGCGGCCGCATGCCTGCCCCGGAGCGCTGAAACGCGACTCAGGCCGAAGGGTTACGCCGTAACGGTCCGGGGCTCATCGAGCAGGCAGCGCTGGATGTGCCGGGCGAGCAGTTCGCCCATTCCCCGGCAGGCGGTGAAGCCGGGATCCCGATGATGCGAGGCGAGCTCGGCGGCCAGCTGCGCCGCGTTGGCGGCCGGGGCGATCTCATCGCTCGCCATCACCTCGAGCAGCTCATCCAGGGTCTCCTGCGCCAGTTTGATGCGGCGCCGGATGAGCGAGCGCTCCTCGATGCGGTACTGGCGAGCGGTCTCCAGGCCGATGGCCTGCTGCGCGAACCGCACATAGGACAGGTTCTCCTTGTAGAACTGGGGCAGGTAGATGCGCAATCGGCCCTCGTGGCTCTGCTGGTCCAGGTCGATCGCCCGTATGCGGTACTGCACCTGGTCGAGGTCGTGGATCACGTCCACCACGAAGTTGTACGCGCGCATGTCGCCCAGCAGCCGCACGAAGCAGCGCTCGTTGAACTTCACGAATTCCTTGCTCAGGCGCACCATGTTCACAGCGCCCCCGAAGCGTGAAGGATCCACGATGAAGGTGTCGCCGGGCACGCCGATGATGTGCTCCTCGAGCAGGGTCTCGCCATCCACGAGGTAGTTCATGCGGTACGGCGAGAGCAGATGCTCGAGCTCCAGGCCATAGACGCGGCTCGCATCGGTGCGCTTCACGTAGAAGTAGTCGTGGTTGTCGTTGATCCGGTTGAGGATCTTCACGCGGAAGGGCTGCGAATTGCCGTACGGGCACAGGTCAACGCCCGCAACGCTCAGGTGCTCGATCGGCCGGCCATCGGCCACCAGGAGCTGGTAGGCCTCGACCAGGCGCGCGTGGATCTCGGCCTGCTCATGCGGACGGAAGAGCACATGGCTCCACAGCGTCTCGCGGCCGTCGGCTCCTCGAACAGGCATGAGCCCCTCATATCGGAGCAGCTCTGGATACGCGATCGGCGATCGGGCGGAACGGCCGTTCCTCTTCAGGAAATCCTCC
The DNA here is from genome assembly GCA_020635725.1 of Flavobacteriales bacterium. Classification (GTDB taxonomy): domain Bacteria; phylum Bacteroidota; class Bacteroidia; order Flavobacteriales_F; family PHOS-HE28; genus PHOS-HE28. The sequence goes on along the minus strand of JACJZF010000007.1, from coordinate 28,413 downwards.
AAGGCTGGCCCCACCTTGTACAGGGCCTTCTTCGCTCCGATGGCGTTGAATTCCATCGCCTCAACGCGCCACCGTGAAGGCGCGCGTGCCCAGCGACTCACCGTGCGTGGTGCTCACCCGCACGATGTACGCCCCTTCCGCGAGTTCCGAAACAGGCAGCGACAAGGCCGTTGCGCCCTCCTTCACCGAGCGGCGCATCAGCAATCGCCCGTCGGTGGAGACCACGTCGATGAGGGTGGTGGCCGGGGCTGGCGCATCGAGGCGAAGGGTCAACTGATCATCGGCGGGCACAGGGAAGAGCGCGAAGGCGGGTGCGCCGCGCTCCGGGATGCCGATCGCACCGACCATCTTGGCGAAGGCGTATTGCCCCTTGGCGAGCACATCCATGGTGATGGAGCCCGTGCCGTTGGTAAGCGAACCGGCATTGATCGACTGGTCGGGGTACACCTGCCAAGGCTCCTCCGCGTTGGGCCGATGCACCACCACCATGCCCGTCTCATCGCCATTGATCAGGTCGTGATCGAACTGGCCGGGCTGGCCGCCGAAGTAGAGCAAGCGCCCGCTGAGCGCGGTGCCCTCGGGCCACAGGCCATCGACATTCCAGTAATGGGTATTGCTCACCTCGGTGATGCCGAAGCCGAGGTTGTCCTGATCCGCGCCCGACCAGATGTGATCCACGCGCACGAGGGTGCTGTCCACCAGCGCATCGGCGTACACCCTGAAATCGACATAGGGCAGCACGTTGCTGAAGCTCACGCCGGGCACCAGGGTGATCTCATGATCCATGCGTGCCTGATTCAGCCGCTGGTAGCGGTTCAGCACCGCCATGGCCGGCTCGAAGGGACATTGCACTTGCAGGTCCGTGGCCAACCCGCTCGCCATCACCTGCTGCTCGTGCACCTGTCCGTCGGCCGAGAGGAAGGTGAGGTCCAGGGGCACATCGGTGTGCAGACCGGTGGTGCCGTAGAGCTTCTGCCCGATGCGGATGTCCACATCCCACTGACCGCCGTTCTGCTGGGCATGGTAATCGCGCACCTCGAACACCGCGTAGCCCGGGCTGAAGACCCAATCCTGGAAGAAGGGGTGCAGGTCCTGACCGGTGGCGTCCTCCATCCAATCGCGGAACTGGTCCACGGTCATGTCCTCTTCGGCGTGCTGGGATTGTAGCGTGTGCATGGCTGTGCGGAAGGCCTCGTCGCCGAGGTAGCCACGGAGGTTGTGCATCACGGCCGCGCCCTTGTAATACGTGTGCGTGCCGTAGATGTAGGGATCGGGCATGGGCGAGAGCGCGCGGAAGTCTTCGTCGTCGAGATGCGCCGAGCTCATGATGTCGAGGAGGTTGTTCTTCACCATGTTCACCATGGCCGCGCGGCCGTTGAGCCATTCCTCCAGCAGGTGCGCGCTGTACTCGGCAGGGCCTTCCTTCAGCCACATGTCGTTGTGGATGTGCGGCGTGACCACATCGCCCCACCAGTGATGGCCGAGCTCATGCGTGAACAGCTTGCGGTTCTGCGCGGCGTTCTGGGTGGGCATGAAGTCGGGGTAGGCCACGTTCGTGGGGATCTCCAGCGCGCCGTCGGTGGTGAGCACGTAGCCCACCCTTCCGTAGGCGTATGGACCGTACCAGTACTCGAGCGCGTCGATCGCCGAGCCGAGGTCGCTGAACTTGCTCACCATGCCCGGGAGGTCGGCTGACTTGGCGAGCAGCGAAACGGGAATGTCGCCGTTGGCGCCGCTGTGCGTGTAGGCATGCTCCTCGTAGGCGGCCACGGCCACCGCGCTGATGTGCGTGGGGATGTCCTGCGGCAGATCGTAGGAGCGGATCACCGTATCCCCGCCGAGCTGCACCTCTTCGATGAAATCGCCTTGGCCGAAGAGCTTGCGTCCGCCCGCGCTCTTCACATGCCACGTGTAGCTCGCGCGCTCCACGAAGCTGTCGAAGCAGGGGTACCACACCTTGCCGAAGTTGGGCGGGATGGTGGTGAGCCCGATGCCGAGGTTGTAGATGTAGTTCGCCTCGAAGTAGAAGCCGCCCCAGCTGGGGTCGCGGTCCGGCGAGCCCTGGTAGTACACCGTGAGCTCCCGCTCTTCATCCACTGCTGGCGCATTCTCGAAATCGACGCGGAGGAACTGGCCATCATAGGCGAAGGTCATCGGGCCATCGATGTCCGTGACGGAATCGACCTGCAACCCTTGCAGATCGAAGCGGATGAAGGACTGCCCGGCCATGAGCGCCTTGTACGTGACGGTAGTGGATGCCGTCAGGTACTGCCCGGCATAGTCCGTCACATCGAGGCTGATGTCGTAGTGCAGGATGTCGAAGGTGTCGCTCCGCGCGATGGTCTCGTCGATGAGGTCGCGCTGTGCTTGCGTGATGGCCTGCGGGCGTGGCACCTCGCCATCGCGGAGCACGAGGCAGCCGCGCATGACGGGCTGCGCGATAGAGATGAACGGCGCGAGGAGGACGGCCGCGAGGAGGAATCGCTTGTCGTTCATGGCATAGAGGTGCCCGAAGCTACGGGCTACGGTGTTTGATGCATCACCGGAGTGCATCGCTGCTCAGTGCGCCTTTCACTCCCTCACCGCGATCATCACCTCGTTGGCGTGGTGGTCGCTGAGCTCGTCGGGCAGGGTATGGAATCCCCAGCTGGCGATGGCGGCATCGTGCAGGATGTGATCGATGCGCAGCTCGGGCAATTTGCCGATGTAGGTGCCGCCCAGTCCGCTGCCGCTCTCCGCGAAGGCATCGAGCCGGTCGCCGCGGAGCTGGCTGTACGCGTAGCTCATGGGCACGTCGTTGATGTCGCCGCAGAACACCACCGGGTGCGGGCTCGTGGACATGTGCTCGGCGATGGCCCCGGCCTCCTGTGCCCTCCGCACCGACCCCTCACGCAGCCGCTGCAGGATACGCCCGCCGCCGCGCTTGAGCGAATCGGCATCGCGCTCCACCTCCAGGCTGTCGATGAAGCGGTAGTCCTCCTTGCCGAAATGATAGCTGGCCAGATGCGCGTTGTACAATCGGATGGTATCAGGCCCAATGGCGATGTCGGTCCAGATGCAGATGTTGCCGGTGCGGCGCCCGAACTCCACGCTTCCGCGGCGCACGATGGGATGCTTGGAGAAGGTGGCCACGCCGAAGTGCTCCTTGCGCACGGCGATGGACCAGCCGAGGTGCTCCTGATAAGGGAACTCCCGCATGATCGCGTCACGTGTGGGAAAGACCGTGGCGCGCGCGCTCGTGAAGAATTCCTGCAGGCAGAGGATCCCGGCATCCTCGCGGTGCAGCACCTCGAAGATGCGGTCACGCGTGCGCGGGTGGTCCTTCCAATTATACAGATCGAAGAGGCGCACGTTCCAGCTGAGCAGCTTCACGGGCTCGCCGAGCGCCACGGCCGGCGGCTCATCGCGCCCCATGAGCTGCACGTGGTCGGCGAGATGGCCCCAGCCGATGATGAGCGCCAGGCCGGAGAGCAGCATGCGCTTGCGGCGGAAGACCAGCCAGTAGCCCAGGAAGAAGAAGTGCGCGAAGAGCAGGTACTTGTAGCCGAATGCGAGGAGCACCAGCGGCCAGAAGGTCTCCGGGCTCACATGCGGCGCCAGGTAGGTGACCAGCAGCACCAATACGGCCACCACATTTGCCCACCATACCGGTCGGTGCCAGCGCGACGGCCTCTTGCGTATCGATTGCTGCGCGCTATCCATCATACCCTCTCACTTGCCGGCTTTGAAGAGGAAGTCCTTCTCATCCTTGCTCAGGCTGTCGTAGCCGCTGCGGCTGATCTTGTCGAGTATGGCGTCGATGCGGGCCTGCTGATCATTCCTCGACTTGTTGTAGGCGGTGTCGCTCTGCCGCGCCGAGCGCGTGTAGGGCTTCTCCACCCGCATACGCGGACCACGTTTGGGCGTGAGCGCCGATGTGATGCGCGACAAGCCGTTCACGAAGGAGAGCGACCAGTCGTTGCCCTTGCGCAGCTGCATGGATGCGAGATAGCCGTAGAGCGCGCCGCCGATGTGAGCGAGGTGGCCGCCGCTGTTGCCGCTGGTGCGCACGCTCACCAGATCGATGGCCACCAGCACCAGCGCGATCCACTTCAGGCGCACCGGACCGATCAGGATGAGGCTCACCTCCATCTCCGGCCGATACGCCGCGATGCCCACGAGCACGGCCATCACCGCCGCCGAAGCGCCCAGGATGGTGCTCACCGGGGCCAAGGCGCTGAACACCGGCAGCGTGTTGAAGCCGATGGCGTAGAGCGCGAAGCCGCTGAGCCCGCCCAGCAGGTAGTTGCCCAGCATGCGGCGCCCACCCAGCAGGTCCTCGAACAGGCGCCCCATGAACCACAGCATGAGCATGTTGAAGAAGATGTGGCCGAACTCCCAGTGCGTGAACATGTAGGTGAACACGGTCCACGGCCGGCGGAGCAGGCTCCCCAGGTTGCTGGTGCTCAAGAGCCAGTCCAGCACATCGGGACCCTGGCGGTTCATCATCCAGAACGGCAGGTCAACGAGGTGGAGCAGCAGCCATACCGCCACGTTCACCATGATCAAGCGGATCACCATGCTCCCGTGCCGCCACTCCCGCTTCAGATCCTCCAGCATGGCGCAAAGTTCTTCATCCGTCCGAAGCAAGCGAAGCCATGATCAGGTATAGGGCAGGCGCCGCTTCCAGATCATCACAGTGACGAACCCGACGATGAGGCCGCCGATGTGCGCGAAATGGGCCACGTTGTCCCCGGCCTGGTTGGCGAATCCGTTGAAGAGCTCGTAGCCGCCATAGAGGATCACGAACCACTTCGCCTTGATCGGTATGGGCAGCGGGAAGATAATCAGCTCCACGTTCGGATAGAGCATGCCGAACGCGACCAGGATCCCGAAGACCGCTCCCGAAGCACCTACCATCGGCGTGAAGAGCAGGCTGGCCAGCGACCACATGCCGGGATCGATCTCACCGGTCCGCTCATAAGCCTCGTACAGGCCAGACAATCCCTCGATCTTCACCTGCGCGATCTGCGACGCGCTCAGCCCCTTGGTGAGCTCCATGAACTCATAGGCCTGCACACCCATATTCAGCACCGCGGCGCCGATGCCGCAGATCATGTAGTAGGTGAGGAAGCGCTTCGAGCCCCAGCGGTACTCGAGCGGCGAGCCCAGCATGAAGAGCCCGATCATGTTGAACAGCAGGTGCCAGAAGCTGCCGTGCATGAACATGTAGGTGACGAGCTGCCAGGGCTTGAACTGGGGCGAGCTGATGTAATGCAGCCCGAGCAGCTCATCGAGGTCGTGCCCGGCGAAGCCGCCGTTGAAGAGGTATTTCACCAGCAGCACCAGCGCGTTGATGATCACCAGGTTCTTCACCACGGTGGGCGTGCTCTGCAAGGGTCCGGTGCGGTACTGCATCAGCGTTCGAATCGTTCGTCGAGCTCGTCGAGTCCCAAGGTCACGAGCACGGGTTTGCCGCCTGGCGTGCGCGTGGGCATCTCGCAGGCGAAGAGGCGGTCGATGAGGCCGTGCATCTCCGGGGCGGTGAGCACGCGGCCGTGTCGGATGGCCATGCTGCGCGCCATGCCGCGCGCTAGCGCCTGGTGGCGCTCGTTGCGGAGCGCCGAGCCGGCCGTTCGCAGCTGATCGATGAGCTGCTCGATCAATCGCGCGGGGTCCTCATCGGCGGCCTCGGCGGGCATGCCGTTCACCTGCACGGTCCGCCCGCCGAAGAGCTCGAGGTCGAGCCCCATGCAGCGCAGCTCGGGCAGCACGCCCTCCACGAGCGCGAGGTCCGCCGCGCTCAGCTCCACATGGCGCGGGAAGAGCTCCGTCTGCGTCATGCCCGCGCCCTGCTCGAGGAGCTTCAGGTTGCGCTCGTACAGGATGCGCTCATGCGCGCGGTGCTGGTCGAGCACCATCACGCCGCTGCGCACCTGCGCCACGATGTAGCGCGCATGCAGCTGGAACACGGGCCGGTCGCCCATCTGCCCTTCCTCTTCACGCGAAGGCAGCACCACGCCATCCTCGCGCGGCACGGCCGGTTCAACGGGTGCGGTCTCCTCCTCCACCGGCGCGGCCATGCCCATGTCGAAGAGCTTCTGCCAGCCTTCGGGGCTGGGGCGCGGTGGCGCGGTGAAGGCACCCAGGTCGGTGGGACGCCAGGCCGGTGCGGTGGCGCCGCCGAGCGCGGTGATCATGGCGGGCTCCGGCTCGAAGTCGAGGCTCGGCACGATGTTGAAGCGGCCCAACGCGCGACGCACCGCGGCATGCACGATAGCGTAAACGGTGCGGTCGTCGCGGAACTTGATCTCGGTCTTAGTCGGGTGGATGTTGATGTCGATCTGCGCGGGATCGAGATCGATGAAGAGGAACCATCCCGGGTAGCTGTCGGATGCCACGAGCTCCTCGTAGGCGCGGCGCACCGCATGCTCCAGGTAGCTGCTTCGGATGAAACGCTGGTTCACGAAGAAGAACTGCTCGCCGCGCGAGCGCTTGGCGAACTCGGGCTTGCCCACGAAGCCGCGCACGCTCACCACCTCGGTGCTCTCGTCCACGGGCACGAGCCGCTCGTCGTACCGCCTGCCGAAGAGACCCGCGATGCGCTGCCGCATGCTGGCGCCGAAGGCAGCGTCGGGCTGCGCGGCGGGCAGGTTGAACTCCTCCCGGTCGTTGCTCACCAGGCGGAAACCGATGCCGGGATGCGCGAGCGCCACGCGATGGAACTCATCGAGCACGTGCCGCATCTCCACGCTGTCGCTCTTGAGGAACTGCCTGCGCGCGGGGGTATTGAAGAAGAGGCTGCGCACGGCGATGGTGGTGCCTGGCGGACCCGCGATCGGCTCCTGCGCGCGCACGCGGCTGCCCTCGATGAGCACACGCGTGCCCAGGTCCTGATCATGCTCGCGCGTGCGCAGCTCCACTTGCGCGATGGCCGCGATGCTCGCGAGCGCCTCGCCCCGGAAACCCTTGGTGCGGATGGCACCAAGGTCGTCGGCCTGGCGGATCTTGCTGGTGGCATGCCGCTCGAAGCAAAGGCGCGCATCGGTGGGGCTCATGCCCTTGCCATCGTCGGTGACCTGCACCAGGGTGCGCCCGGCGTCCTTCACCGCCAGGGTGATGCGCGTGGCGCCCGAATCGACGCTGTTCTCGAGCAGCTCCTTCACCGCCGAGGCCGGACGTGCCACCACTTCGCCCGCGGCGATCTGGTTGGCGACATGGTCGGGAAGCAGGCGGATCAGATCGGCCATGCGCCGGGTTCGAGGAGCCCGAATCCTTTGATGATGAAGTAGAGCACCGCGCACACGAGGCCCATGATCACCACGAGACGCGTGGTACTCGCCCGCTGGCCGCCTTGGCGGTGCCAACCGTGGCGCAGGCGCTCCCGCATGGCCTCGCGATCGTGCACGCCCTCTTTGGCCTGGGCCAGGCGCCGCTCACGCTCCTCCTTCCGCGCATCGTAATAGCGCGGGGTGTAGTCGAAGGTGCGCGTGGGGCGCTGCTTGAATAAGCTGAAACTGGCCGGGAGCTTCGGGGCCTGCATGGCCCAAAGGTAACCAGCAACCTAGAGGCCGCCGAGGAGCCTGCACGTGCGCACATGCTCATCCATGGAGGTGTCGGACCATTCACGCTTCAGCACCACCACATCGTTCACCTGCCGCTGCCCGGTGAAGGATTCACCGATCAGCATGGCCCAGGCCTGCTCGAACTGCGCGGCCTTCAATCCATCGGCGATCACCAGGCGCGGCTCCTCGGCCGCATCCACCCCCAGCTTCTTGATACGCTTGTTCACGCGCGCATGGTCCGAGAGGCCATCGCGGAGCGGAAGGAAGTAACGGCCGGCATCCACGCCGATGTGGATGCACTTGCGGTCGGGCGTGTGCGCGATGCCATCGAGGCGGATGGGGAACGGTCGGTGCAGGCCCGCCGCCCGCTCAACGGAATCGCAGAGCGGACGCTCGTACTCGGGTGGCAGGTCGGCCTCGATGAGCACGATGCCCGGCAGACGGTAGAAGCCCTCGAACGCACCGATGCGGTCGCGCAGCTGATGCCGCACCTGCATCACCCAGGCCTGCGCCTCGCTCGGCGGATCGATCACCACGCGGTACAAGCAGGTGTACACCAGCGAATCGAAGAGCGTGAGGGCGTCGGGGGCGGTGCGGCGGGCCATCGGTGCAAAACAAATCCGGCGCATGCCGCCCCGTTGAGCCCTGCACGCGAACCGAGCAACAGGCCGTTGGGAATAAGTGGTTCGGGCACGATTGGGGCAGCATCCAGCGCGTCCGTGCCGACCTTCGCCTCAAACAGAACGACATGCGCGCTGCCACCCTCCTCTCCTTGCTCTCGACCCCGGTGCTGCTGAGCGCCCAATGGAACTCACCCGCAGTGAACACGCCCGTTCGCGTCGCTTCGGGTGTCGAGGCCGTGACCCCGCTTTCCGCTGCCGGACCCGACGGCAGCACATACATCTGCTGGTTCGAGCAGGCCGGCGCCGGCTACGTGCTGCGCATGCAACGGCTCGATGCGGATGGCGTAGCGCTCTGGGACCAGCAGGGGTTGCTCGTCAGCGCCCAGCCGCAAAACTCCGCGCTCTTCCGCTACGACCTGGGAACGGATCTGTACGGCAACGCGGTCGTGGCCTTTCAGGATGAGCGCACCGGCACCTTGGACATCGCAGCGGCATTGGTAACGCCCGATGGCGACCTGCCCTGGGGCGATGGCATCTCCCTGCCGACAACAGATGGCACCGGCCTGGCCCCCGTGGTGGGCGCTCTGGCCGATGGCCGCATCCGTATCGCGTGGACAACGGACCGCTCGCCCTCGACCGTAGCGTACCGCACGCTCTTCACCGATGGGACCGCATCGCCCGAGGGCACGCAGGAGATCAGCAGCACCGGCAACTGCGGCCGTCCGAAGGTGATCCCCACCGATGATGCCGGGTGCTGGATCCAATATGTGGAGCAGACCGGCAATTTCCTCTCGCCGGGCACCATGAAGGCGGTTCGGCTCGATGAGAGCGGCACTGCTTCAGCGCCGGTCACGGTCTCCGATCGCACCATCTCCGGATTCTACTTCCCACAACCGGTGAGCGATGGACGCAACGGCTTCTACCTGGCCTTCAATACCGGCAACGCAGGCAATGCGAGCCTGACCGATGTGGTGGTGCAGCGCCTGCGCGGCGATGGCAGCACGTGGAGCGCGGGCGGAACGGCCGTTGAGGTCGGCACCACGACGCAGCGCTACACGATGACCGCCGCGCCTGCGCTGGTGAACGATGATGATGGATTGATGATGGCGTACCGACGCACCGACCTGAACCAGAACACCGGCGGCATCGCTGTGCAACGTTTCGACACGGCCGGCACGCGCCAGCTGGGCAATGCAGCGGTGGAGGTATTGCCTTTGAGCGCCGCGCTTCATGGGCCCTTCGGGAATGCCGCCTTATCCGATGGCATCGTGTGCTTCCAACAGCAAGGCGGTTTCGGCGCTTACACCCTGAGCGCGCTCCGGCTCGCGCTGGATGGCTCCGTGATGGCGCCCGGCGAACTCGGCGTATGCAGCGTATCGAGCGGCAAGGACGATGCGACGCTTGTGCCCTTCCGCGATGGACAAGCGGTGGCCGTGTGGATGGACGAGCGCAACGGCAGCGGGATCTTCGCGCAGAACCTGTTGATCGACACCAGCCTGGGCATCGCGGAGCATGCTGCCAGCGGCAATCGCATCCTATACGGAGCGACCACTGAACTGCTGCTCGCCCAAGCGTTGCATGAGCGCGGCATCATCCGTGTGATCGATGCGCAAGGCCGCGTGACGCTTACGCTTCCCGTGGGCCCTTCACCCGAGGGCGCACGCATCGAGCTGCCCATGAACGGCCTCTCCGGCGGAATCTACTCCGTGGTGCTGGAGCACGATGGCAAGCGTGAAGTGCTGCGCGCGGCGCGCTGAACATCAACCGGCGATGGGGTAAACCTCTTAACGGCATCCGCACCTCAACGGACCTTGCTCTCGCCGCGACTGGGGACTATCGCGGTCGCTATTCAGCTCCCGTCTCGCGCACGTACGGATGGCGGTAGTCATGTGCGATCACGAAGAGCGAATCGCCCTTCAGTTCGATGGTGATATCACCGCCCTGCCATGCGAGGCGATCCCCCTAGCGCGTGTAGGACCGGCGATCCATGATGTAGGAGCCCGGCAGCAGCAGGTCGACCGTGGAGCCTGCCATGAAACGCACCATGCCGCGGATGGAGGCTGGTGGAAGTGACTAACTTGGCCAGGAACATAGGTATGATCGGCAGTGAAGTTGGAGTGGAGAACTGGAACGGTCGAGGACACACCTGCCTTGCAGGCCTTGGGGATCCTATCCTATGGCCAGCACAGAGCCGCCTTGGATCCGCAGAGCTGGGAGAAGTTCCATGCGTTCATCTCCGCCCCGGACACGTTCACGTACCTGATGAGCACCTCCACATGCTTCCTGTGCTCAGTGGACAAGCGCATCGTGGGTATGGCCTTCCTGGTGCGCAGGGGGCACCCCACCGATATGTTCGAAGCACATTGGAGCTACTTACGCATGGTCGGGGTGGACCCGGAATACGCGGGAAGAGGGATCGCCAAAAGGTTGACCACCATGTGCCTCGACCACGCCCGACAGACCGGCGAACGCTTTGTCGCCCTGCACACGTCGGAGTTCATGGACGCGGCTCGGCACATCTACGAAGGCTTCGGTTTCAAGGTGGTGCGATCGCTCACCCGATACGACAAGCAATACTGGATCTACCTGTTGGACCTGGACAACGAGCAGCATGATCGACTATCGCATTGAGCGCAGCGTTTCTGTAGAAGAGTTCAAGGCGGTCCTGGTCAACTCCACGCTTGGCGCACGACGTCCGGTCGACGATGACGCGACCCTGTCCAAGATGATCGAACAGGCCGACCTCATCATCACGGCCAGGGAGGATGGGCGCTTGATCGGTCTTGCTCGTTCGCTCACGGACCTTGTCTATTGCACCTACCTCTCGGATCTGGCCGTGGACGAACGGTATCAGCGCATGGGCATCGGCAAGGAACTGATCCGCCTGACCAAGGAAGCCGCACCCACGGCCAAATTGATCCTCCTCTCCGCCCCAGCGGCCGTGGACTACTACCCGAGGATCGGTATGACCAGATGGGAACAGTGCTACGTGCTGGACAACATCGAAGACCTTAAGTGACCCACCATGATCAACTATGATGGCAGGGTGTTCAAGCCCGTGTCGAACACCGAGAACGGCGAAACCTCCGACGAAACGGTCTTCCACTACAAGCAGGATGGGAACATCCTCACCTCGACATATGCGGGTGGTAGGATCAAGCAGGGACACTTGATCGGCCTTGTGGATGAACATGGCAACATCGATATGCGCTACCACCAGGTCAACGACCGGAACGAGATCATGACCGGGATATGTCGGTCCACACCGGAGATCATGGGCAACGGGAAGATCCGGTTGCATGAAAGCTGGCAATGGACCTCCGGTGACCGATCAGCGGGACGGTCGGTCCTTGAAGAGTCCGATGCGCACGAGCTGTGAGCGAGACTCACTCCAATAAACGCACCCGCACATACGGGTAACGGTGGTCGTACGCGTTGATGAGCAGTGAATCGCCCCGCACTTCCATCGTCACCTTGCCCCCGTCGAGCATGATCCGATCTCCGTTGCGTGTATACATCCTGCGGTCGACCATGTCGGAACCGGGCAGCAGGTAGTCCAAGCGCCCATCTGGAAGGAAGCGCACCATGCCCACATTACCGCAGCCCTCACAGCCTTCCTGGTGCTCGGCAACGCCGGTGCCACGATACTCCAGGCCATCGAGCTTGCGCGGGGTCTGTGCCCAAGTGGACAGGACCATCGCAAGGAGGATGATCAATACGAGGGTGCGCATTGCGTTCAAGGTATGTCGAAGGCAGGGCTTGGCACCTCGCGCAAGTTCCCACCCTTCAGTACGATGCGGTAGGTGCCGGACAACAGTTCCCGGGAGGCCGCCGGGGAGTTCGTGCTGACCCACCCGCGCAATGCTGGCAGCATCACTAGTTGATCGTCCCAGTCGCCCCAAGGCATGCCGCAATCCATCTGGATCCAGTCGAACGGAATGCGCTCCACCCAACCGCTATCGGTAAGCATCTCGATATGGAAGAGGGGCATGCCGCTGCCGCAGCCACCATTCAACATCACCCGACCGCTGATGCGCAACCACACGGTATCGGCGTTCGTGCGCACCACCTTCACTTCCTTCAAGGGCGGTTGCTCTTCCCAGAACGCCTCCCATTCCTCCGGGGTGGAAGGTGTCCGCTGCACAGGTGCCGCAATCGGCGGTGCGGGAGGAAGCTCCGGAGGATGGATGCCCGGCGGTGGGATGTTCAAGGGCAGAGGAACGTATGCTGCTTCCTTCTGCAGGCGCCGCAGGATGTATTGGTTCGCCGCCACACCGGCCTGGTACTCGTTGATGCAGGTATTCACATCCCACGTGCGGCCCGGCTTGAAGCGCATCACCTCGGGCGACGGTTCCGGCCAGCGGCGCCATGCGCGATCGATGAGCGGTCGCATATCATCGGGGAGGTCGATGCGCATGGTGTCGGTGCCGGCGATCACCAGCAGGCGGCTCTCGGACACACCGGCGACGGGCGTGAACACGCGCCAACCCGCGTTCTTCTCCTTGAACAGATCACGGCTCTGCAGGGTGATGGTCGTGTCGGGCTTCAGCCAGTAACGATCGGATTGGTAGTAGAACACGCGTTCGCGATACTGCTGCTTCACCACGTAGGTGCGCGACAAGGGCTTGTCCGCATCGCCGGGCTCGGAGATCACGAAGCAGAAGTCTGGTGGAGCGGGCTGGGCGCGCGCAGCCGCATGGAGAACCACTATCAGCATGGGCAACAGAAGATGGCGGAAGCTCGCGACCATTAGCGCACGGTAAGGTAGTATCCATCCAGCGCCGCATACCGTGGAGCGGGAAAGTCCGGATCCTCTTGGTACGCCAGTTTCATCCGCGCGCGACCTGCAGGTAAGGGCGGCACCTGCACCGTGATCTCGCGTTCTCGCGGAAGGATACCCGGCAGGTTCGCGGGTGAGCGATGCACGGTGAACTCGAGGACGTGTTCACCTTCCCGATCGGGGACGGTGCGGTGCGTGATGCGCACGTTCTCGCCACCGCCCAGCCACCAGAAGCGGAAGAGCAGGGTGTCGCGCGTGGTGGGCTGCGCATGCGACAGGTGCACCACATAGCTCGGCGGCGGTTCACCGATGCGGCGGTCGTATCCAGCAAGGTTCCATCCGAACACGGTGTCGCGCACCACGGCAGTATCCACCTCCAAGCGGTGCCAGCCCAGCACCCGGAACTGCGTCGGCGCGAAACGCACGGTGTCCAGCGGCCAGTCCGGGCCGAGTGCGGTGCCACGGATGCGCATGCTGATGTGCGGGTGGTGCGGGCCATCCGCGAAGAGCTCCAGGACTGCTTCGGGCAAGCTGCTGGTGCGGAAGGTGCGGCAACCGATGCCGAAGTCGAACTCCTGCCGCAAGCGGTCCACGGCTTGGCGCACCGTGTCACAACCACAGGTCGCCGACACGTGCGTGCCCGGGAAGAACTCCATCAACGGCGCAAGGCCGGTCATGATGCCCGTGACCCGCAAGTGCTTCGGCAGATCCGTGACCATGACACGGCCGGGCCTGAACACCACCACCATGTGGTCCGTCGCGTACGGGTTTATCGTGCGCTGATCAGCGCGTGGCGGAAAGGCGATCTCCATCACCCCTTCATCGCGGTGAGTGATGCGCAGCCAGAGCGTGTCCCGGTGCCGGGTGATGTCGCTGCGTTGAGCGGGGAAGCGCACCGTGCTGAATCGGGACCTGTTGATGGTGAAGGTCCGGGCGCGCTCGCCATCCGCCTCGAAGGTGAATCCGCCTCCATGCTCGAGCTTGTCCGCTGGCACCTCCACCCCGTGGTGCTCCATGATGAACGAGAACTCCAGCGCGAGCCAGCCGGGCTGGGCGGTCACATGCAGCGGCAGCAGCGAGAGCAGGATGAAGGCACGCATCGCACGCGGTACACCTGAACGCCTTTGAGGTTCAACGCGGCAACGCCATCCTACGCGAAGCTTCTGTGCGCACCTTCGCGCCATGCGCCCCCTGCTCATTGCCGTGCAGGCCTTCCTCGCCGTGAATGCGATGGCCGGCGGACTGATGCTCATGCTCGCGCCCGATGGCAATCTGCTTCAGCTCCCGCCATCGTTCATGCGCACACGGCTCTTCCCCGACTACTTCTGGCCGGGCCTGATCCTCTTCGCGGTGCTGGGACTCGGGCACGCGATCGGATGCATGCTCACCGTGCGTCGCGCCGCCATCGCCGGTCGCGCGGCCATCGGGCTCGGCATCGGCACGCTGATCTGGATCGCGGTGCAGGTGCTGCTCACCGACCTCTTCTGGCTGCAGGCGCTCATCGCCGCGCTAGGGGCCTTGGAACTGCTGGCCGCCCGACGCGTCCGATAGCCTCGGTGCGCGAATCGACCATTAGCTTCGACCTCGCTCCCATCACTCCCACCATGCGCGCTCTCCTCTCCTCCCTCCTGCTTGCCGCGGTCGGCACGATCACCGCACAGCCCTATTCTGGAACCATCTTCATCGATCCCGATATCATCACCGATAGCGACCCCGGCACCTTGGTCTCGGTGACCTACACCGGTCAAGGCATGGTCACGGTGTACGACCGCCGGCCGGCCGCATTCATCAACATGAACGCCTACCTCTTCGACGTGGTGTGGATGGACGGACTCACGTGCGTGGCGATGGTGAACCCGGAATTCGGCAGCGTGGCGGCGGCCGAGGCGCAGGCGCAGATCTATGCCGCTGCAGCCGGGCAGATCCCCACCTGCCTGCGCACCGATGTGCACGCCCTGTGGATCCACGACGGGGTGTATTCCTTCGGTGGCGGCAACAACTCCATCCTCATCCATGTGGGCCGTGGGCAGGAGTACATCAACGACGGCATCCTCCCGGAGACCCTGGTGCACGAGGCCAGCCACACCTCGCTCGATGCCACGCATGCCGCATCGGCCGGCTGGCTGGCAGCACAGGCCGCCGATCCCAACTTCATCTCCACTTATGCCGCCGCGAACCCCACCACCGAGGATGTGGCCGAGAGCTACCTCTGCTGGCTCGCGGTGCGCCATCGGGCCTCGCGCATCAGCACCACCGACTACAACACCATCCTCGCGACCATCCCGAACCGCTTGGCCTACTTCGACGAGATCTCCTGCGACTTGTTCCCGATCACCTCGGGCGTGGGCATCGCGGAGCAGGCCGATGACGCCGTATCGCTCTCGGTGTACCCGAACCCTGCGAATGCGTGGATCGAGGCGCGGAGCGCTGCCGTGCTACCGGGCAACACGCGCTTTGAGTTGATCGACGCAACGGGCCGCATCGTGCTGAGGCAGGCGATACACAGTGGAGACCGCATCGCGACCGCATCGCTTGGCGCAGGCCTGTACCACTGGCGCTGCACAGGCGACGATGCGCTTCTCGGCAGCGGCGTGGTGATCATCGAATAGAAGAAGAACGTCATGCGATCGACCTTCGTTTGCGCGGCTCTGCTGGCGGCCACGCTTGGTGCGCAGGTGCTACCCGAACCGCCGCAGCAATACATCGACGTCTGCTATCCCGCCACGCCGAACAGCATCACGGTCTGCGCCTCAGGCTGCGACTACACGAACTCGCAATTGCAGCAGGCCATCAATGCCGCGGAACCTGGCACCACGATCCTGCTGCAGTCCGGGCACACGTACCCCGCGGCGTACACGCTGCCGGCGAAGAACGGCGATGATTGGATCGTGATCCGCACCAACGTGCCGGATGCCCAGTTGCCGCCCGCCGACCAGCGCATCGACACCTCCTACGCCGGCACGCTGGCCCGTTTCCAGGCCCCGGCGAATCAGAGCGCGATCACCTTTCAGAGCAGCGCGCACCATTACTACCTCATGGGGCTCGAAGTGACCTCCACCGGTTACACCAGCGACATCGTGCGCATCGGCGATGGCACGCAGAGCAGCTTGGACGCATTGCCGCACGACATCGTGCTGGACAGCCTTTACATCCACGGTGATGCCGCACTGGGCAGCAAGCGCGGCGTCATGCTGAACAGCGCGCACACCGCCATCGTCAACTGCCACATCAGCGACTGCAAGAGCACGAGCCAGGATGCGCAGGCCATCTGCGGCTGGAATGGATCGGGGCCCTTCCGGATCGTGAACAACCGGCTCGAGGCGAGCGGTGAGAACGTGATGTTCGGCGGAGCGAACCCCGTGATCCAGGACCTTGTGCCATCGGATATCGAGGTGCGCAACAACCATTTCTTCAAGCCCATGAGCTGGAAGGAAGGCGACCCGAGCTACGCCGGCACACCGTGGTGCGTGAAGAACCTCTTCGAGCTGAAGAACGCGCAGCGCCTGCTGGTGGAAGGCAACATCCTCGAGAACAACTGGAGCGATTGCCAGAGCGGCTTCGCGATCGTCTTCACCCCGCGCACGCAGAGCGGCGCTTCGATGTGGAGCCGCGTCACCGACATCACCTGGCGGTACAACATCCTCCAGAACAGCGACGGCGGCTTCAACATCAGCGGGCACGACGACCAGCTGGATAACCCCGTGAGCACGCGCATCCTCATCGAGCACAACCTCGCCTACGACCTCAGCAACGTGAACAAGCTCTATCAGTTCCTCAATGGAACGGAGCACCTGACCATCCGCCACAACACCAGCATCAACGCGGGCACCACCACCAGCGCGGCGGGCGACCCCACGCTCTACCTCACCTTTCAGGACAACCTCTGCGGCTACGGCAGTTATGGCGTGTGCGGCACCGGAACCGGCTGCGGTAACGCCACCATCAACGCCTACTTCCCCGGCGCCACGTTCTCGTACAACGTGCTCATCGGCACGCCAGGCGGCCCGAACGGAAACCCGGCGAGCTACCCGCCCAACCACTGGTTCCCGGCAGGCGTGGCGGCGGTGGGCTTCGCCGATCCCGCGAACAACGACTACCACCTCCTGCCCAGCAGCAGCTTCTCCGGCGCCGGAAGCGATGGCACTGATATCGGCGCCGACATCGATAGCCTGAACCAGCGCATCGCACAGGTCCTCCAGGGTATCTGGCCGAGCTGCCCAGGAATCTCCACCACATTGGCTGAAGAGCAGACCACCGATGGCCTTGTGCTGCTTCCGAATCCCGCGACCGGGAGCGTGTACGTGCTCGCGCACCAGGCCCGGCCGGGCGATCTCATCCAGCTGCGCGATCCGCTCGGCCGTGTCGTCCGCATGGCACGCTGCGCCGGCGAGCGCACCGCGATCGACCTCACCGGTGTCAGCGGGACCTTGTTCACGGTGCATGTCCTATCCGCGCAGGGCGTGTCACGCGCAAGCGGACGATTGATGCTCGCGCCGTGAGATCTGCAAGAGGAATGCGCGTGCCCGTCCATCGCACCACTGCCGCATGAAGGCGCTCGATTACCTGCGCCTGCTCATCAAGGGTCCCACACCGCAGCAGACGGCCGCGCAGCTGCGGCGTCCGCACGGCTTCCTGGCGCGCAAGGTGGCGCGTCGCATGAACGCCGTGAACCGCCTGCTCTACGACGGCGCATGGAAGGCGCTCGAGCTGCGCGATGGCATGCACGTGCTGGAGATCGGCTTCGGCAACGGGCTCTTCTTCCCCACCCTGACGCGGCAGGCGAACAAGCTCGTGCTGCACGGCCTCGACTTCAGCGCGGACATGGTGCAGCAGGCGCAAGCGAACAACGGCGAGCTCATCGGCAAGGGAGCGCTCTCCCTGGTGCATGGCGCGAGCGATGCCATGCCTTTTGCCGATGCCGCCTTCGACCGCGTGTTCTGCATCAACGTGGTGTACTTCTGGGACGACCCCAGCGGGCACCTGCGCGAGATCAAGCGCGTGCTGAGGCCGGGCGGTACCTTCACCGCGGTGCTCCGCACGCGTGCATCGATGGAGAAATTCCCGTTCGTGCCCTACGGCTTCACCACCTACGAGCAGGCCGATTGGGAGCGCGTGCTGCGCGCCAACGGCTTCGAGCCCGTGAGCACCACTGTGCTGCGCGAGCCGGAGACCGAGTTCATGGGCGCGCGCTTCACGCCGGAGAGCCTGGTCATGGTCGCACGGCCACTGTGAGCTCCTGCTCCCACGCATTCCGTTCAGTACCGTCCGCTTCGCGCAAGCGATAGAGCACGGCGCCCAGGTTGAAGCGCCACATCCGCTTGAGCACTGTCACATCGCCGTGCGTGGCATGGCGCACGCGATCGCCCACGTTGAAACGCGCGAGACGCTCGATGTTCTCCAGCAGGTCCCAGTGGTTGATCATCACGCGCTCATCGTACCGATCGCCCACGTAGCGGCCGATGCGGTAGAGGCGCCCCTGGCTGAAGACCTCCTGGTGCGTGATGGCGTAGAGCGCGCCGCGGTAGGGCACCAGACCGTGCAGGGGGAAGGGCTTGATGCGGGTTGACGCCATTGCCGTCGATCAGGACGGCTAGAAGGTAGCGCTCAGAACAGCGTGCCCTGCGCGGGCTTCTCCTTCAGCTCGGCCACCATGCGTTCCTCGGGCAAGGGCTCGCACAGTGCCAGCACCTCTTCGGGCGATAGATCGGGAGAGAGCCAGGCCTCCCACCGCTCGCGCGGGATGATCACCGGCTGGCGCTGCTTGGTGTTGTGGATGTGCGCCATGAGCGGATTGGCGCGCGTAGTGAGCACCGTGTAGGTATCCATCGCCTCGCCGCTCTCCCACAGCCCGCCGAGGCAGAAGATGTCCTCGTCCTTCACGCCGATGCTGTACGGGATACGCTGCTTGCCCTCGTGCCGCCATTCGAAGAAGCTGGAGACGGGTATGAGACAGCGCTGCCCCTGCTCGAAGGCGTGCTTGAAGGTGCGCTTGCCCGCCACCTCCTCACTGATGGCGTTGAAGGTGGGTGCCTTCTTCAGGAACTCCTTCGCCTCCTCCTCGGTGCGCACGAAGCGCGGCAGCAGTCCCCAGCGCAGCACGCTGATGCGATCCGGATGGCGCGTGGTGACCACTGGCCAGGCCGGCCGCGCGAAGGCGCTCGTTTGCTCCAGCGGCAGCTCGGGCTGGTAGGGCAGCTCGATGCGCTGGCTCTCCTCCAGCATCTTCTTGTGCATGGCCTTCTCCAATGCCTTCTGGTCGCGGTCGAGCGAGGTGGAGTAGCACATGGTGCAAAGGAAGCGCCACCGCCCTGTACTTTCGGACCTATTGAACGCATCGGCATGGCACCATGGCGGCTTCTCCGAATCTCAGCGCTCGCGGCCGGTACGCTCATGCTGCTCTTCCTGCTGTGGATGCTCATCGGACACCTCACCGGCGATGCGAACGGACCGAACGGCATGCGCTTCAACGGCACGAAGGAGGTGATCGCCTTCACCTTCTTCCCATGCATCACCATCGTGGGATTGGCGCTCGCCTACTGGCGGCCGCTCCTCGGCGGCGGCATCGCCGCGGGGAGCATCGTCGCGCTCTTCACGCTGCGGCCCGACCTGCTCGCTTCACCATTCATCGTCACGCTGGTGCCGGGACTGCTGTATGTGGCGCATGGCGGGCAGTCACGCCGTTCGATCTGATCAACAGAAACGCCCTCTCACGGATCGCACTCGAGCACCAGCCCCGCGCTATGGTTCATCGTTGAGCGCATGATCAGCTGATGCCTGCGACCATGCCTCGGCCGCACCACGAGACCCGCGGTGTTCGGTGCTTCGCTCCCTTCGTTCTCGGCATGCATCACCAGGTAGTTCGTTCCGGGCGCCAGGCGCACCGTGAGCGAGCGGGGCTTCCGGCGGTGCGGCACCTCGATGCGGCTCGCCACGCACTGCCCGTTCAGGTACACGCTCACCGTGTCGCCGTCGTAGCGCAGGTCGTCGTAGAGCCAGAGCACGATGTCCGCGTCGCGCACGGTCATGGTGCCCGCCCAATGCACCTTGCGTCCTTCAACGCGCTCGGGCGGCAGTGGTGGCGGCAGTGTCGTTATCGGTGGTGCGTCGGGCTCGGTGCGCGACGTGCGTCCCTTCTTGAACAGCACCATCTGCCCCGCCTCGCATCCCGGCGGCCGCCACTCGCCGAGCAGTCGCCATTCGCCACCCAGCGTATCGAGCAGCAAAGAGCCGCCTTGCAGCACCCAGCGGTAGCCCGTGCCGCCTTGTTCCACCATGCCCGTCTCGCGCAGGCGACAGCGTCCGTTGCTGCACTCCCCCTCCACCGCTGTCACGGCGAAGTGCTCCTCCTGAAAAGGGAAACTGCTGCGCATGGTGCCCGTGATGCGACCATCGGCCGTGCTCAGCTTCATGTCGATCACGAAGCGCGTGTTGGCGTCGTGCACCAGTTCGCCGTGCCAGGTGCCATTGAGATCCTGAGCGAGCAAGGCGTTGCCGAGGAGCCACACGAAAGGCAGAAGCAACGTGCGGCAGGGATGAAGGCAGGTGTAGATTCCGGGCATGTGATGGACGGTACACCGGATCCGGCGTTCCGTTCAAGCCGTGCGCGTGACGACTTCCCAGTTTGAACAATGAAGCGCGCGAAGCACTCCGAGCAGCGACGAGAGGGTCATTGATCGCGCACCGTCCAAGGAGCACGACACGCGACCACCCGCCCAGGCTGCTGCCCGAACGGGTGGTCTTCACGATGCCCTGCTCAGCCCTCCACCACCAATCTCTGACAGGCCAGGCGCGTTCCGTCCATATCGCTGATCAGCACGAAATAGACGCCCTCCACCATCCCGCTCGTGTCGATGGTGCGATCGCCTGTCAGCGTGACCGCGGCGCTCATGCGGCCGGTAGCGTCGTACAGCTGCACCCGCAGCGGACCGCTCACCGGCGACATCACCGTGACACTGCCGTGCGATGGATTCGGCGCCAAGGCGAAGGTGGCGTTCGATGCGTTCTCCGCGATGCCCGTGCCGCCGGCGACGTTGATGACGCCCTTCATGCCCATGGCCGCGTGGAAGGTGCACACGTACCACACGGTCTCCGTCGGCGTGATGGTGAAATCGGTGCCGGGGCTGGCCGTGCCCACACCCATCTGGTAGCCGCCGGCCAGCGGTGCCGTGCCGTTAACGGCCCAGGTGGCTTGCGACACCTCGGTGACGTTGTGGTCGTGCACCACGCTGTTGTCCCAGAAGATGTGCACGTGATCGCCGGGGTTGATCGTGAGCGAGGGCGGATTGAACTCGTCATCCTCCACTTGCAGCTCGTGGGTCACCTGGGCCTGGCCCGCCGCGGCGAGCATGATCGGTAAGAGCGCGTAGATCGTTTTCATGGCAGTTGGTTCATTAGCAGGCTTCATTGCCTGCCGAGACCGAAGTTGGTTGGGCCGGATGCGATCGCCACCAGCGGCACCGACGAACCGGGCAGCGGGAGTGATGGGCACGTCGTTGGCGTCACCGAGGTCGATGCTGAGCGATGTGCTCGCACGGTACAGCGTGATCCAGGCCCCACGGCTCAACGCCTCAGCATCGTCTCCAACGGCTTGAACACGACCCTCACCGGTGAGCCCTCCTCTGCGGGTCGGTTCCGCGCATCCATCACCGCTCCATCGAGATCGATCCGCATCATCTCCGCTCCACGGCGGACCAACAGATACTTCCGCTCGCACCAGCAATCGATCACCTGGAAGCGCAAGTGGCGACGACCGCCGATGCGCACGGTATCGGGCCCGAGCGGCCAGCTCTGGTGCCTGCCGATCTCATGCGCGCTGTACGGGTAATCGGCGCTCACGGTGAAATGCAGCTCCACGGTCCACGCCGGGCGGCGCTTGGTACCGAGCCATGACTGCTCCGCGAAGCTGGGTGCATACGCGCCGCGCATGGGCCTCCCCTGCTCATCGCGCACGATGACGATGGAACGCCCGGGTTGCGCATGCAGGGCCCTCGGCAGAAGCATCGCCGAGAGCAGGACCGTGGCCGAGAGGACTGAAGGAGATCGCATGCCCGTCCGGTACACGTCGGCGTGCCCTCGGTTCGACAGCACGCCGCTCCGCCTGCGGAAACAAAACCAACCGCCCACGGCAGCGGAAGCAACGCGCGAACGACCAAGAGCATCCTTTGAATGTGCGGCTCTCCTTCATCGTGCTCGCGTTCGCGCTCATGCCAGGCGCTCTGGCGCAGAACCTGGTGCCGAACGGCGACTTCGAGCAGTACACCGCGTGCCCGGATTACGTGAGCCAGATCGATCGGGCCACCGGCTGGTCGCGCCCCACGGAGGGCACCAGTGATTACCTCAACGCCTGTCTCGGCATGCCCTACAGCCTGAGTGTGCCCGGCAACCAGTTCGGCGAACAGGCCGCGCGCAGCGGCAACGGCTATGCGGGCTTCTATTGCTTCTATGCCAACCAGCCGGCCGAGGTGCCCGGCGACGATGACCGCGAGTACGTGACGCATGCCCTCGCCACGCCCCTGGAGCCCGGCCGCACGTACTCCGTGGAATTCTTCGTGAGCCTCGCCGATGTATCGAAGTATGCCGTGCGCGACATCGGCGCGCTGCTGAGCGTGCACGCCCCGCATCGGTCAGATGAATTCGCGATCCAGCTCACGCCGCAGATCACGCACATCAGCAATGACCTCCTCGACGACAAGGATGGCTGGACACGCATCCATGGCTGCTTCGTGGCGGACTCGGCGTTCGCATTCATCACCATCGGCAATTTCCAGCCGGCAGCCACCACCCTGTTCGCGGAGGTCGCCACCGACTTCCCCCTCACCTACTTCAGCTACTACTATGTGGACGATGTGAGCGTGCAGTCCATCGAGCCACCGGAGCTCGGGCCCGATGTCACCAGCTGCGAACCCGTGGAATTGCGCGTGCTGAATCCGGCGCCGGGCGGGGCGTACAGCTGGTCCACCGGTGAATCCGGACCAACCATCGTGGCCGACAGCAGCGGCACCTACACCGTCTGGCACGACTCGGGCGGCTGCCTGCTCGCGGATAGCATCCACGTGTGGCGGGGCGAACCGCTCTCCTTGATACTGCCCGCCGATACGGCCGTGGATCTCTGCAGATCGCCCCTTGTCGCGCTTGCTGTGGAAGGCTTGCCAGATGGCGCTACCGTGGCGTGGAGCACCGGAGAAGACACACCGGCCATCCGCATCAACGCGGCAGGCACCTACCACGTGATCGCCCAAGCGCCGGGCCATTGCGCCACATCCGCCAGCATCACCGTCATCGACACGTGCAGCACGCCGCTCCACGCGCCCAATGCCTTCACACCGAATGGCGACGGATTCAACGACGTCTGGCGACCGATCTGGGCAGCCAATCCGGGCGCCTGGTTGGAGTTCACCATCTACGACCGTTGGGGCGGCGTGCTCTTCCACAGCGACTCGCAGGATGCGGCCTGGGATGGAACGGCACATGGAGCGCTCGTGCCCGTGGGGATCTACGCTTGGATGGGACGTGCGCATGACCCGCACACCGGCTCATGGGGCGTCTATCGTGGGCACTTGGTGCTGATTCGATGAAACCAGCCCCATCTTCGCATAGCGAAGCCTTTCCCGGCGTGGCACAGAACTCACCTTCATGCACTGGCTCGTTATGCTTGGCGTGCGCCCCTCGCTCCTGTTCCTAGGAGCCTGCTGTGCCTTGAGCGCACGCGCGCAGGAGCTGCTGCCCAACGGAGGCTTCGAGCAGTTCAGCCTCTGCCCGGACCTCATGGGCCAGATTGACCGTGCTCAGGGCTGGATTAAGCCCACCTTGGGATCGAGTGATTACCTCCATGCCTGCCAGCCCGAGCCCAACAGTGTAGGCGCGCCGAACAACCTGTTCGGATTCCAAGATGCACACTCCGGCAGTGGCTATGCCGGCATCATCTGTTTCGCCGGACCAGATAACGTGCTCACGAACGACAAACATGAGTATGTGAGCCACGCGCTCGTGGCACCGCTCGTGCCCGGGCGGAATTACACGGTATCCTACTACGTGAACCTCGCCGATATTTCGCGCTATGCGCTGGGTGATATCGGTGCGCTGTTCAGCGTGGTACAGCCGCACCGCGATGATGAGGCCGCCATCACCACGGCACCGCAGATCACGAACAGCGCGGCGCCGATCATCACCGATACCGATGGCTGGACACGGATACAAGGCTGCTTCGTGGCCGATTCCGCGTACCGGTACATCACCATCGGCAACTTCCGTCCGGGCTCCAGCACCACGTACCTGGAAGTGACGCCGACCTGGTCCGGCAGCAGTCTATGCTACTACTTCGTGGATGATGTGAGCGTGCAAGAGGCGCCGCGCCCCGACCTTGGTCCTGACCGGACCCTCTGCGAAGCCAGCGCCCTGGCTGTGCTCGACCCGCAAGCGGGAGCCGTCTATGAATGGAGCACCGGTGCAAACGGCACCAGCATCACGGTTGATGCGGCGGGCAGCTACAGCGTGTCGACTGCGCTTGATGCCTGCATCCTTTCCGATACGGTGGTCGTGAGCATGGGCGTGCCGGTGAGCTTCAGCCTGCCCAGCGATACGCTGGTTGACCTGTGCGCGGCGCAGGAGGTGCTGCTCGATGCGCGCCCTGACCCCGCCAATGCCGATGTGACATGGTCAACCGGCGGGCTCGGTTCTACAGCGACCGTGAGCGCTGCCGGCAGCTATATGGTACATGCCAGTGCCGTCGACCATTGCGCGGCCTCGGCGGTCATCACCGTCATCGACACGTGCAGCACGCCGCTCTATGCGCCCAATGCCTTCACCCCGAATGGCGATGGATTCAACGATGTCTGGCGACCGATCTGGGCAGCCAATCCGGGCGCCTGGTTGGAGTTCACCATCTACGACCGTTGGGGCGTCGTGCTCTTCCACAGCGACTCGCAGGATGCGGCCTGGGATGGAACGGCGAATGGCGCACCGCTACCCGTGGGGATCTACAACTGGACCGGAAAGACCAGGCGCACAGCAAGTGGTGCGGCGCGCGATCAGCATGGGCATCTGATCCTGATCAGATGACAATGGACCATGCCCTGTTCAGCGAAAGGGTCCTATTCCATTTCGAGCGCCCGGCATGCCTCCTCATCCATCTCCTGACCCGGTTCATCAAGGCTGTCCATCAGAGGGATGAGCGTTATCGAACATTTCGACCATGGAACACGGTTACGGCACCATTCGATGCATGGCCAGCATGGCTTGCTTCCTCCGCCACGCGCTCCCTGGAGCCCTCCTTTGCCTCACCTGGGCCGGCGCCCATGACCGGGCACAGGCGCAGAACACCCTGCAATACGAATGGGATCACAGCTTGGGCGGGGGCGCTAACGAGTTCCTGGGGAAACTCATCGCCACTTCCGATGGTGGCTTCCTGGCCGCTGGCACGAGCAACTCGGCCGCAGGCCTCGAGGTGAGCCAGCCGAACTTCGACCCATCGCTCTCCTTCCCCACTTCCGACATCTGGATGGTGAAATGCGATGCGGATGGCAATGTGCAATGGGACGCACGCTATGGGACCAGCGGCGATGAGAACTTCGGGGACGTGATCCAGACCGCCGATGGCGGCTACCTGCTCAACATCGGCGTGGCTCCGCTGTCCGATGGCAACCTCACCGCTCCGGGTTACGGAAGCACCGATCTGTACGTCCTGAAACTGAACGGCACAGGCGGGATCCAATGGCATCGGCGTCTCGGCGGATCAGATGCCGACGCGCCCGCGGATGTGATCGAGACGCCCGATGGAGGATACCTGATCGGTGGTTACACGCCTTCCAGCTCCAGTGGCACCATCACCAGCACCTCCAACGGAGGCTGGGATTACTTCGTGACCAAACTGAACAGCAACGGATCGCCGCAATGGGACAAGCTCATCGGCGGGACCGATGGCGACTACCTGGTGGGGATCACGGTGACCGATGGTGGCTACCTCCTCGCCGGCAGCAGCCTATCGGGCGTTGGCGGTGACAAGACCGTGCCCAACCATGAAGCCGATGAGCTCGACATGTGGATCGTGAAGATCGACGACCTCGGAAACGTGATCGGGCAACGCATCGTGGGCTCGCTCGAATCAGATTTCGTGTACGGCTATGTCGGTTTCACCGATGGGGGCATCATCCTCGCCACCAGCATCTGGGCAGGCATCGGTGGCGACCGCACCGAGAATACCTGGGGAGCCAGCGATGGCTGGGTGGTACGACTGAACGCCGACCTCGACATCGTTTGGGACCATTCGGTGGGCGGTGATGTGCATGAGGATGACTTCGGCAACCTGGTACTCACCGCCGATGGGAACATCCTGGTGAGCGGGACCTCGTACTCCACCATGAACACCGGTTGGAAAGGCGAAGACAACGTGGGGCCGGAGAACACCTGGGTGGTCCTGATCGGGCCTGCGGGCAACAAGCTCTGGGACAAAACGGTGCATACGGGATACGCGCATTCGGAGGTGGGCCATGCCATCCAACTGCTCGATGGATGTTATGTGGTGGCCGATAATGGAGATGCGCTCGTCGGGAACGAGAAGACCGACCCTTCTTTGAGCTTCGACTTCTGGACCGTGAAGTATTGCGATCTCCAAGCAGCGCCCGTGGCCGCATTCGATGCGCAGGTGGATCCGGGCTGCGACCGGGCCTTGGTCGACCTGATCAACTCCTCCACCGGGGCCACCAGCTGGTTGTGGCAAGTGGAGGGCGCCGTGGTCCTCGATCCCACCCAGCAGTTCCTCACCGATCTCGTCTTCAATCAGGAAGGCATCTTCCCGGTCACCCTCATCGCATGCAATGGCGCATTGTGCGATACGGTCACCCAATCCATCGCCATCGCCTTCGCGACCAGTCTTGCCGTCGACATCGGGGATACCGTGGTGCTGTGCTCCGATGATCCGTTCATCATCGATACGGGCATCACGCAGGCCACCTTCGCATGGAGCTTGAATGGCCTGCCCCTGCCGCAGACCACTTCATCCATCCGGGTCTCGGAGCCTGGCAGCTATGCGGTCACCGTCACCGACGGCACCGGTTGCTCGGGAACCGATAGCGTGTACCTGGTGACCGTGCAGGAGACCTTGAGCCTTGGGCCCGACACCAGCTTCTGCGCCGATGCCTCCATCCTGCTGCAAGCCGATGCCACGGATGGGGCCTTCCAGTGGTTCCACAACGGCGCACCGATCGGATCGAACTCACCGGCATGGCTCGCCGATGCGCCAGGCCTGTACGTGGTTCACCATACCTACGCGTGCGGCACCAATGGCGACACCCTGCACCTCACCGAAGACTTGCCACTACCCAGCGAGCTGTTCCCGGCCAGTGCCGATCTCTGCGATGCCAACCCCTTGGAACTGGCGGTCGATGCCAGTGGCCAGGTCCTGTGGAGCAGCGGAAGCACCGCCGCCGTCATCGCGATCACCCAACCCGGCTCGTACAGCGCCACCGTGGTGAACGCCTGCGGTTCGGTATCCGATACCATCGTCGTTTCCGATTGCGGCTCGCCCGGTCCCTGCCCGATGCGCATGCCCAACGTGTTCTCACCCAACGGCGATGGAGTCAACGACGATGTGACACCTGACCCTGACCGCCTTTGCGCCGAACCCTTGGAGCTCATCATCCTGGACCGATGGGGCCTGGAGTTGTATGCTGAACGCGCGGTGCATCCGACTTGGAACGGCCGCACGCATGCGTCAACAAGCGCGGCCGGCCCCCATGCGCCTGAAGGGGTGTACTACTACATCTGCCGCAACGCCGCCGGCGATGTGCTCAAGGGCTCCATCACCCTGCTGCGCTGAAAACGCCCGCTCTTGCAGCAACGCTGTGCAAGAGCGGCTCCGCGACGAAGAGCACCGCCGACCGCTCAGCGCACCATCACGCGGCCGGTGCGCAAGCTGCCATCGGCCAAGCGCGCACGCACCACCAGCAGCGATGCCGATAGTCCTTCCGTGCCGAAGCTCCAGTTGGCGCTGTTCACGGCCGTGGCGCTGGCCACGCGTGCCCCGCGCGCATCGAAGACCTCCACTTCCGCCATAGGTGTCGATGTCCGCACGTTCACGACCGTCCCGCTTGGATCGGGTATCAGCAGCAGCTCATCCGGGGCATCCAGCACCTGCGCGATGCCCGTGGAGAGATCGGTG
Organism: Flavobacteriales bacterium; assembly: GCA_020635725.1. Classification (GTDB taxonomy): domain Bacteria; phylum Bacteroidota; class Bacteroidia; order Flavobacteriales_F; family PHOS-HE28; genus PHOS-HE28. The sequence continues at coordinate 312 of JACJZF010000007.1, read as the reverse complement.
ACCATCATCGGGCCATCGAGCGCGAAGGAGGTGCCGCTGTTCAAGGTGAGGGAGAAGCCGAACTGGAACGGCTGGCCGATATCCTCCGGAGCTGGCGTGTACAGGCCGCTCCAGCGCACCCACGCGTAATCGTCCACGGGCGTGGGCACGGTATCCCACACCATGGTACCGTGGCGGGAGCCGATGTAGAGCGTGTCGTAGTCGTCGATGCCCAAGGTCAACGTGCTCGAGTACCGCGAGCAGTAGAAGGAAACGCGGTAGGTGGTGCTCTCCATCAGCGTGCTGAAGGGCTTGATCATGCCGATGTTCGCG
>JACJZF010000006.1 GCA_020635725.1 Flavobacteriales bacterium | reverse complement strand
GGCGCTCCTTCGACGTGCGCAAGAAAGGCAAGGCCCTCATCGTTGCCGCGCTGGACCTCATCACGAACTGAACCGTCATGAAGACCAGCAAACTTGCACGCATCGGCCTGGCTCTGGTAGTCATCGCCTTCGGCGCGCTCACCCTGTTCCTGAGCACTTCCGTGCTGCTGGACCTCTTCGGCATCCGCGAACGCGAGTCGCCCTACGTGCCCGCCGTGGTGGTGGCCAACCTGATCGCCTCCCTGCTCTACCTGCCTGCCGGCGCCGGCCTGCTGATGCAGCGGCGTTGGTCCTCGGTGCTGCTCGCGGCCGCCGTTGTGGTGTTGCTCGTGGGTGGCCTGCTGCTCGCCCTCCACATCAACTCCGGTGGTGAATACCGCACAGCCACCATCGGCGCGCTCACCTTCCGGACCCTGCTCACCGCAGCCTTCTACGTCATTGCGCGCTGGTCCTTGCGCTCACCCGACACATCACCAACATCCCCCATACCATGAACCGCTTCCTGCTTCCCCTCCTTCTGCTTGCCATGGCCGCGCTGAACAGCAGCTGCGGTGAGCACAGCCACGATGCCGCCGCACATGCCGACCATGCGACGACCCCACCGGACAACGCCACGGCCACGGCCCACGACGCGCTGCCTGCCGTAACGCTGGACAACGGCCAGCGCTGGAAGGCCAATCCGGAGACCACCAGCGGCATCGCCAACATGGTGGGCATCCTCAACGCTTTCGAGCCGGCAAGCGGCGACCCCAAGGCGCTGAAGACCGCGCTGGAGGAGGAGTTCGGGCTCATCTTCGAGCGGTGCACCATGGAGGGTGAAGCGCACAACCAGCTGCACAACTACCTGCTGCCCATCCATCAGGCGCTGCGCGACTTTGAGGGGAGCGACGCACAGCGCGCCGCACTTGGAGCGCAGCTCGCTGCATACGGCAACTACTTCGAGTGATGCGCGCGGCCCTGTCCATCCGTCCCTTGTTGGGCGCGGTGCTGTTCGCCGCCCCCCTGCTGGCCACCGCGCAGCCGGAGGTGCCGGTGCGTTCCCTCCAGGAATGCATCGACCTTGCCCTGGCCAACGACCGACGGGTGCGCACGGCCGACATCGACGTGCGCATGGCCGAGGCCCGTGCGGACGAGCAACGGGCCAACCTGCTGCCCAAGGTGCGCGGGGTGGCTGATGTGCGGCACTATGCCGACCTGCCCTATCAACTGCTGCCGGCGTCCTTCTTCGGCGGGCCGGAAGGCGTGTACCGCGAGGTCCAGTTCGGTACGCCCGACAACATCGCGCTGAACGTGCAGGCCCAACTGCCCCTGGTGGATGTGGGCAGCTGGGAGGGCATCCATGTGGCCCGCGAGGCGGAACGCCTGGCCGGGATCCAGCGCGAACGGAGCCGCGAAGAGGTGGTGCTGGAGTTGAGCAACGCCTACTACAACGCCCAGATGCTGCAGGCCCGGCGCAGCTTCCTGGACAGCAACCTGCTGAACACCGAAGCGATGCTGCGCAACGTGGAACTGCTCCACGCACAGCTGCTGGCCCGCGGCACCGACGTGGACCGTCTGCGCCTGCAGCGCGACCAGTTGCGCACACAGCGGGAACGGGTGGAGGCCCAACACGAACAGGTGCTCGATCTGCTGCGCCTGATGATGGGCCTGCCGTCCGATGCCCCCTTGGCCACCGAGCCTGCATCGGCCCCTGTGCAACAAGCACCGGCCACAGCGAAGGCCACCCCCGGCCTGCGGCTCGCCGAACAGAGCGTGCTGTTGCGCCAGGCGGAGATCCGCCTGTTGAAGCGATCGCGGCTGCCTTCGCTCCATGGCTACGGCCTGTATGGCAGCACCGGTTTCGGTCCCATCGGCACCGAGGGCCGCTACGACCTCTATCCCGTGAGCTACTTCGGAGCCACCCTGCAGATGCCGCTCTTCGGTGGCACCGTGATCAGCCAGAAGGTGCGGCAGAAGGAGCTGGAACTGGCACGGACCGGCGTGCAGCGCGATGCGGTGGCCGACCGGGAAGGCCTGGAACGGCGACGCGCCCTGCGGGACGAGACCCTCGCCCTGCGAACGCTCACCGACGCGCAAGCCCAATTGGCTCTGGCCGAACGCATCCGCCGCAGCACGCTGCTGCAGCATGCCGAGGGCCTGGCCACCCTCACCGACCTGGTGCTGGCCGACCAGGCCGTGCGCGACGGCCAACAACTGTACATCGATGCCTTGGTGCAGCTGCGCAAGGCCCAACTGGAACTGGCGCGCCTCAACGGCACGCTGCTGAACGAACGCCCATGAAACGCTGGATGCTCTGGACCGGGTTGGCCGCCTTGCTGGCCCTCACCGTGGTGAAACTGGCCGTGAACAAGCGCACGGTGGCGGAGCGTGTGTACCGCCACGACAAGAACGCACCCGTGCATGTGACCGTGGAGGCCGCGCTGCTCGGAGGCGCGGGACAAGGACCGCGCTACGGCGGAACCGTGGTGCCCCTGCGCGAAGGCCGCGTGATGGCCGAGGTGCCCGGCCGTGTGCTGCGCGTGGCCGTGCGCGAAGGCCAGCAGGTGCGCAAAGGCGACCTGATCGCACAACTCGACGGCGAACTGCTGCGCCTGCAACACGAGTCGGCGCAGGTGCAGGTGGCGGCCTTGGAGAAGGACCAGGCCCGCTACCGGGTGCTCGCCTCCGCCGATGCCGTGCAGGGCATCCAACTGGAGCGGACGGAACAGGCCCTGCAGACCGCGCGGATCCAGCTGGCCAACATCACCGAGCAACTGGGCCGCACCACCATCCGTGCGCCCTTCGATGGCGAGGTGACGCAACTGCTGGCGGAGGAAGGCACCGTGGTGGGCCCCTCCATGCCCGTGGCCATGCTGAGCGACCCGCGCGAGCTGGAGGTGCTGCTGCACGTGAGCGAGGTGGATGTGGTGCGCTTCCAACAAGGCCAGGCCGTGCAGGTCACGCTCGGCGACCTCGCCGATCCCGTGAAAGGCACCGTTCACAGCATCGGCCGCCGGGGCGATGTGGCCAACCGCTTCCCTGTGCGCATTGAACTTCCCGCTGACCCACGCATCGTGGCCGGCCTCTCCGCCACGGTGGAACCGCCCTCCGGTACCGCCGCCGATCAGGTGACCATACCGGCCCGCGCCCTGCTGGGTTCCAGCATCGCTCCCGAGGTGTACGTGGTGCGCGACAGCACAGCGCGGCGCACGCCCATCGTCGCAGCCGCCGCCGGCAACGGCAGGCTGGCGGTGGCGCAAGGCCTGAAGGCCGGCGAACTGGTAGTGACCAGCGGCGCCGTGAGCCTGCGCGATGGCGCCCGTGTCACCTACCGTTGAACCCCCTCCATCCCCCACGGCCATGAACCTCACCCGCATCGCCATTGAGCGGCCCTCGCTCATCATCGTGCTCTTCGGCGTGCTCTTCCTGGGCGGCATCGTGGCTTACCGCGGGCTGGGCGTGGAGATGATGCCCGACTTCAGCCAGCCGGTGATCACCATCCGCACCATGTACCCCGGTGCCGCGCCGGAGGAAGTGGCCAACAGCGTGACCCGCCCCGTGGAGGACGCCCTCAGCGCGCTGGAACGGGTGGACTTCATCAGCAGCCGCTCCCTGGCCAACGCCTCCATCGTCATCGTCAACTTCAAGTACGGCGCCGACCTGGACCTGGCCATGCAGGATGCCCAGCGCCGCATCGACAACATCCGCCAGGACCTGCCCGAGGGCCTGCAGCCGCCCGTGATGTCCAAGGTGTCGCCGAACGACCTGCCCATCATGAGCCTCAGTGCGCTCAGCGACAGGCCCGCACCGGAATTCCACCAGCACCTGGTGGACGACCTGCTGCCGCGCATCCAGCAACTGAAGGGCGTGGCGGAGATCACCCTGCTGGGCGGCGAACAGCGCGAGGTGCAGGTGCAGGTGGACCAGGAACGCCTGCTCCAGCACCGCGTATCCCTGCCGCAGGTGAGCGAGGCCATCCTCCGCGCAGGCCGTGAGGTGCCCGCAGGCAACGTGCGCACCGATGAAGGCCAGCTGACCGTGAAACTGGCCGGCAAGCTCCACACGGTGCAGGACGTGGAAGAGGTGGTGGTGGCCATGCCCGCGCCCGGCTCCGTGGTGCGCGTGAAGGATGTGGCCCATGTGGTGGATGGCGTGGCCGACCCCACCTCCGTGAGCCGCTACAACGGCCGCGAGGGCATCGGCCTGCTCATCAAGAAACAAGGCGATGCCAACGCCGTGGACATGAGCGCCGCCGTGCGCGCGGAAATGGCCCGCATCGAAACCGAGGAGGCCGCGCTCCACACCCGCTTCATCATCGCTTCAGACAGCACCGACACCACCCTGGAGGCCGTGAACGCCGTGCTCTTCGACCTGGGCCTAGCCATCGTGCTGGTCAGCATCGTCATGCTCCTCTTCCTGCGCAGCCTGCGCAACTCGCTCATCGTGCTGGTGGCCATTCCCGCCTCGCTCGTCAGCGCCTTCGTGGCCATGGGGCTCTTCGGCTACACGCTCAACCTGATGACCCTGCTGGCCATGTCGCTCATCATCGGCATCCTGGTGGACGACAGCATCGTGATCCTGGAGAACATCCAGCGCTACCTGGACAAAGGCATGGACAAGCGGCAGGCCGCGCTCACCGGCCGCGCGGAGATCGGCTTCTCGGCGCTCTCGATCACCCTGGTGGACGTGGTGGTCTTCCTGCCCATCATCTTCGTGCAGGTCTTCGTGGCCGACCTGCTCAAGCAGTTCAGCGTGGTGGTGGTGGTCTCCACCCTCATGAGCCTCTTCGTCAGCTTCACGCTCACCCCCTGGCTCGCCTCCCGCATCGGCCAGCGTGAGGACCTGAAGCCCACCACCGCCTGGGCGCGCTTTCTGCTCCGCTTCGAGCACGCGCTGGACCGGCTCAACGACTGGTACGCCCGGCAGTTGCGCTGGGTGCTGGGCCACCGCGCGGCCTTCCTCGGCATCGTGCTGCTGCTCTTCGTCGCCACCGGCGCGGTGATGAGACAGGGCATCATGACCAAGGAGCTCATCGCCACCGGCGACCAGGGCCTGTTCCGCCTCACCTTGGAATACGACAAGCAGGTGCCCCTGCAGGAGAACAACCTGCGCACCCGCGACCTGGAGGCCCAGCTGCTGCAACGGCCGGAGGTGGCCAACGTGTTCAGCAACGTGGGTGGCCCCAGCACCGGCATCGGCAGCATGGGCGTGGGCGCCGAGTACCGTTCGGAGCTCACCATCGACCTGGTGCCCAAGGAGGCCCGCAACGGCCAGAGCACCGAGGCCACCATGATGGCCCTGCGTGCGGACCTGCTCCACCAGTTCCCCGGTGTGGACATCACCATGGCCACCATCGGCCTGGTGCCCCGCAGCGCACCGGTGGAGATCACCCTCAGCGGTGCGGACCGCGACGCCGTGATGCGCACCGCACAGGTGCTGAAGGACACCCTCTCCGGCATCCCCGGCGCCAACAATGTCCGCCTGAGCATCGAGAGCGGTGCGCCCGAACTGCAGGTACACCTGGACCGCGACCGCATGGCACGCCTGGGCCTTAGCACGGCCGCCGTGGGCGCCACCCTGCGCAACGCCCTCGCCGGCAACGACGTTGCGCGCCTGTTCGAGGCGGGCATCGAAACCCCCATCCGCATCCGCGTGGACGACATCCAGCGGCGCGATGCGCAGGACGTGGAGCGCCTGCTGTTCGTGAACGCGGCCGGCATGCCTGTGCGCCTGGCCCAATTCGCCACCGTGGAACGCCACGAGCCGCCCGCCCTGGTGGAGCGCATGGACCGCATGAGCGCCGTGACCCTTACCGCCGACGCGCTCGGACGCGGCTCGGGCAGCGTGGCCGATGATGTGGTGGCCTACCTCCGCAAGAACCCCTTGCCTGAAGGCGTGCGCCTTACCTGGGGCAGCGACGTGAAGCGGCAGAACGACAGCTTTGGCGCACTGGGCGGCGCATTGCTCATCTCCTTCATCCTCGTCTACCTGGTGATGGTGGCGCTCTACGACAGCTTCCTCTACCCCTTCGTGGTGCTCTTCAGCATCCCGGTGGCGGTGATCGGCGCCTTCCTCGCGCTCAACCTCAGCCTCTCGTCGCTCAGCCTCTTCACGCTGCTGGGCCTCATCATGCTGCTGGGCCTGGTGGCCAAGAACGCCATCCTCATCGTGGACCGAACCACTCAACTGAAAGCAGAGGGCATGCACTACGTGGAAGCCCTGGTTGAGGCCGGCCGCACCCGCCTGCGCCCCATCCTCATGACCACCATCGCCATGGTCTTCGGCATGTTGCCCATCGCCCTGGCCACCGGCACCGGCAGCGAATGGAAGAACGGCCTGGCCTGGGTGATCATCGGCGGCCTCACCAGCTCCATGCTGCTCACGGTGTACCTGGTGCCGGTGATGTACCACATTGCTGAAAGCGGCCGCGAACGCATGTCCGCCTGGTGGCAACGGACCTTCCGCAAGGCGGCGGTCTCCCCAAACACTCCTGCATGAACCGGTGCCTGAGCACCAACAAACACCCCTACCCATGAACACCGCATCCATCAACCCGAAGCTCCGTTCCGCCATCAAGCTGCGCCACCTGGTGGAGGCCATCAGCACCGACTGGCAACTGATCGCCACCATCCAAGGCAGCGTGAACAAGCAGCTACAGCAGGCCGAAAGCTTGGCCGAACAGTATGGTGGCAGCGCCTTCCAAGGCGAGTTCAACACCCTGATGGCAGCCCTGCGCGGTCATATGAAGGGCGTCTTTGCGCAACTGGAACAGGCCAAGGCAGTGCTGGCACAAGGCGACCCCATCGACCCGGCCATGGATTGGAACGGCATGCAGGCACGGCTCCATGCGGCCGAGGATGTCTTCCGTCGTATGAGCGAACTACCCTTCGCCACCACTGACAGCGCCAATGCCAACGATTGGAGCACCCTGTGGAAGGTTGTGCGCGCCAACCTCGATGCGGTGCAGGGTCTGTGCAGTGCGGCCTACCTCAAGGCCCGCATGATCGCCGACCTCGGCAAGGACGAGGCCGAAGCGCTTACCGCCACTATCCTCCAGCACATCCCCAGCAGCTTCTCCCTTACCGAAGCCGACCAATACGAGCATGACTACCTGGCCGCGATGGACCAGATCAAGGAGGATGCCTCCAAGAAGGCCAACCTGTGGGACCGTGTCCTGAACATCATCGCCGGTGCGGTCCCCTTCGAGGAGAGCCCTGCCGAACGCGTGATGATGCAACGCTGGATCAATGGGGAGAAAGGAGCGCTGTAGGGAACGCGCATTCCGGAGGGTGAGACCAACATGGTCGATCGAACGCTCCCGTAGCTGGTCGCAGAAGGAACGCATCATCACGGTGTGCTCGAAATGCGGTAGGTGAAGTGCACAGGCCGCTCAGGTGCTGCATGAAATGGCCTTCGGAAGAACGCGGTGATCGTACAGGGGTACCGTGGGCTGGAATCGACACGCCTATCGCGGTCACACATTAAGAATCGGAATCGTCCATTTCCTCGCATCGTTTTCCCGCATTTTCCGGCAGGATCTACAAATCATGTCGATTGTCCGCTAAATCAGAGTCGGATCAATAGTAAACCCCTACATATTCCTGCGATACTGCCCCCCACTTCGAACATCGCCTCTGTAAGCTGTCCAAGTGAGCAATACTTCGTCGCCTCCATCAGCACCTCGAATCCCGCTCTAGCGTCCGTAGGCCTCGTACCTCGGCCACGGTCGCTACGGCGGGACTTCGCTTTGCTCAGCATGCTCCTCATCACATATTGCGCCGGTACTGGCCGCCTACTTCAAACATAGCTGCAGTGAGCTGTCCTAGCGAACAGTACTTGGTCGCTTCCATGAGGACTTCGAACATATTCTCGTTCCGGATCGCCGCTTGTTGCAGGTCCTCGATCGCCTTCGCTGCTTCCGCGCTGTAGGCCGCGCGCAGGTTCTCCACCGTCGCGATCTGCGCCTCCTTCTCCTCCTCGGTGGCGCGGATCACCTCCTTCGGCAGGATGGTGGGTGAGCCCTTGCTGCTGAGGAAGGTGTTGACGCCGATGATCGGGTATTCGCCGGAGTGCTTCAGCGTTTCGTAGTAGAGGCTTTCCTCCTGGATGCGGCTGCGCTGGTACATAGTCTCCATGGCGCCGAGCACGCCGCCGCGTTCGGTGATGCGGTCGAACTCGGTAAGCACGGCCTCTTCCACCAGGTCGGTGAGCTCTTCGATGATGAATGAACCTTGCAACGGGTTCTCGTTCTTGGCCAGGCCGAGCTCCTTGTTGATGATGAGCTGGATGGCCATGGCGCGGCGCACGCTCTCCTCCGTCGGTGTCGTGATCGCTTCGTCGTAGGCGTTCGTGTGCAACGAGTTGCAGTTGTCGTAGATCGCGTAGAGCGCCTGCAGCGTGGTGCGGATGTCGTTGAAGTCGATCTCCTGCGCGTGGAGGCTGCGGCCGCTGGTCTGGATGTGGTACTTGAGCATCTGGCTGCGCTCGTCGGCGCCGTAGCGGTGCTTGAGCGCCTTGGCCCAGAGGCGGCGCGCCACGCGGCCCATCACGGCGTACTCGGGGTCCATGCCGTTGCTGAAGAAGAAGCTCAGGTTGGGCGCGAAGGCGTTGATGTCCATGCCCCGGCTCAGGTAGTACTCCACGTAGGTGAAGCCGTTGGCCAGCGTGAACGCGAGCTGCGAGATGGGGTTGGCACCGGCCTCCGCGATGTGGTAGCCGCTGATGCTGACACTGTAGAAGTTGCGGACCTTCTTGTCGATGAAGTACTGCTGCACATCGCCCATGAGGCGTAGCGCGAACTCGGTGCTGAAGATGCAGGTGTTCTGCGCCTGGTCCTCCTTGAGGATGTCGGCCTGCACGGTACCACGTACCTGCGCGAGGGTGTCGGCCTTGATCTTGGCATAGACGTCGGCGGGCAATACTTGATCGCCGGTGATGCCGAGCAGTAGCAAGCCGAGGCCGTCATTTCCCTCCGGTATGGAACCGTGATACTTCGGTGGTTCCGCTCCGCGCTCAACCCACAACTTCCGAATCAACCCCTCAACTTCCTCAACCTTCCCCTCCTCCCTGATGTACTTCTCGCAGTTCTGGTCGATCGCGGCGTTCATGAAGAAGCCGAGCAGCATGGGCGCGGGACCGTTGATGGTCATGCTCACGCTGGTGTTGGGCGCGGTGAGGTCGAAGCCGCTGTAGAGCTTCTTGGCATCATCGAGGCAGCAGATGCTCACGCCGCTGTTGCCAACCTTGCCGTAGATGTCCGGACGGCGACCGGGATCGTGTCCGTAGAGTGTCACGCTATCGAAGGCGGTGCTGAGGCGCTTGGCGGGCATGCCCTGGCTCACGTAGTGGAAGCGCTTGTTCGTGCGCTCGGGACCGCCCTCGCCAGCGAACATCCGCGCGGGGTCCTCGCCTTGGCGCTTGAAGGGGTAGATACCCGCGGTGTAGGGGAAGAAGCCGGGCGTGTTCTCCTGCATGGCCCAGCGCACCTTGTCGCCCCAGCTGCGGAACTTCGGCAGCGCGACCTTCGGGATCTTCAGGTGACTGAGGCTCTTGGTGTGGTTGGGCACCTTGATCTCCTTGCCGCGCACGAGGTAGGTGTAGAATTCGCCGCTGTACTTCTCTTCCTCGGCCTTCCAGTTCTGGAGCATGGACCAGAGGTGGGGGTCGAGGTCCTTGCGGAGCTCTTCGAACTTGGTGATCAGCGCGCTCAAATGCCCCTCATCCCCCGGCCCCTTCTCCGAGGGAGAAGGGGAGGAATGCGGATCTGTCCCCCTCTCTTTGGGAGAGGGGTTAGGGGTGAGGGTCAGATTCGGTCCTCCGAACGTCAGGACAGCGGAGTAGAGCCCATACAGCTGGTCCGCAATACCGGCCTGCTTCCGCACCCGCTCATCGTATCGACGATTGTTCTCGGAAATTTCGGAGAGGTAGCGGCTCTTCGCGGGCGGGATGATCCACACCTTCTCGCTCATCTCGTCGTGCGCGTGGAAGGTGCTCTTGAAGTCGACGCCGGTCTTCTCCTTGATCTTGGCCATCAGCTTCGCGTAGAGCGAATTAGTGCCCGGATCGTTGAACTGGCTGGCGATGGTGCCCACCACGGGCAGGTCATCGTCGTTGGCGTCCCAGAGCTGGTGGTTGCGTTTGTACTGCTTCTTCACGTCGCGCAGGGCGTCGAGGGCGCCGCGCTTGTCGAACTTATTGATGGCCACCACATCGGCGAAGTCGAGCATGTCGATCTTCTCCAGCTGCGTGGCCGCGCCGAACTCCGGCGTCATGATGTAGAGGCTCACGTCGCTGTGGTCCAGGATCTCGGTATCGCTCTGGCCGATGCCACTGGTCTCCAGGATGATCAGGTCGAATCCCGCGGCCTTCAGTATGCTCACGGCCTCCTTCACGTGCTTGCTGAGGGCGAGGTTGCTCTGGCGCGTGGCGAGGCTGCGCATGTACACGCGCTCGCCGCGGATGCTGTTCATGCGGATGCGGTCGCCCAGCAGCGCGCCGCCGGTCTTGCGCTTGCTCGGGTCCACGCTGATGACGCCGATGGTCTTGGTGGGCTGGTCCAGGATGAAGCGGCGGATCAGCTCGTCCACCATGCTGCTCTTGCCCGCGCCGCCCGTGCCCGTGATGCCCAGTATCGGCGCTTTGTTCGCCTCAGCCTTCTTGTGGATCTCGTCGGCGATCTTGCCGAACACCTCCGGATGGTTCTCGGCGGTGCTGATCAGCTTGGCGATGGCCGGCCAGTTCTGCGGCGTCAGCTTCTTGGCTTCGCCATTGACCTTGTCGCTCATGTCGAAGTCGGCCTTCTCCAACATGTCGTTGATCATCCCCTGCAGGCCCATTGCGCGGCCGTCATCCGGATGGTAGAGCCGCGTGATGCCGTACGCGTGCAGCTCCTTGATCTCCTCCGGAAGAATGGTCCCTCCTCCTCCACCGAAGATCTTGATGTGACCGGCGCCCTTTTCCTTCAGCAGGTCGAACATGTACTTGAAGTACTCGTTGTGCCCGCCCTGGTAGCTGGTCATGGCGATGGCGTGCGCATCCTCCTGGATCGCGGTGTTCACCACATCCTCCACGCTGCGGTCATGCCCTAGGTGGATCACCTCGGCGCCGGTGCTCTGGATGATCCGCCGCATGATGTTGATCGCGGCATCGTGGCCGTCGAAGAGGGACGCGGCGGTGACGACCCGGATCTTGTTCTTGGGCGTATAGGGGGCGGCTTGGACGAAGGTGGTCGACATAGGCGCGAAAATACCAGTGAGGAAGTGAAGAAGAGAGGAAGTAAGGCGGACCAAGGGGTTAAGGGAAGCGCTTTGGCCACCGGGGCGGGCTGGGAGTTTACCCCGGACTTGAGCCGGGGCTATAGCTGCTTCGGCTCTGCGGCCATTTCAGTCCGCGCTGGAGGCCGCCTTCGGTAGCTTCCTTGCCGGCGCAATGGCCGCGCATCGCCTTCAACAGGCTGCCGCTACCATCCCTGGTGGAAGCAGCGATCAGGAACAAGCGAGCGTCTCTTTGTATCTTCAACGACTATGAAGTCATTGCTACTCGCTCCTGCCGTACTACTTGGCTTCTATGCCCATGCCCAAAGCTGGTGCCCACCGGGAGCGATATGGACCTTCAATTACGCGGACCACACTTTCGGCGGCGGACAAGGCGTGACCCGTGTGGTGTACGAGGGGGACACTACGGTAGGCGGCTTCGTGGCCCAGAAGCTGCGCGTGACAGATGTGATCGCGCCGTGGGGCTCGACCGACTACACTTCCTCCACCTATCCGACCCCCATCCTCACCCGCTACGCCGAGGGCATTGTGTACATGTGGGATGAGTGGCCCGGAGCATTCGACACCTTGATGTGGTTCAGCGCTTCGCCAGGTCAGTATTGGACAGCTCCAGGAATCGGGGACGATCCTGGCCATCAAATGCTCGTACTGGACACTTCGACCGTGTTAATCGGAGGTCTCTCTCTCCGGCAGCTCATCGTGCAGCGCGGCTTATGGAATTTGATGCCGCCAGACACATTGCGCGAGCGCATCGGCTTCAGCTTCAATTTCCTCGACGGCTGGACGTGGTTCGTTACCGATATGCCATGGGCCGGGCTGCGCTGCTACTCCGATGACCAAGTCACCTTCACCGATGCAAACGTCACGGATTGCGGCTTCACGCTTCGTATCAACGAGCGCTTGCCAGGCAGCACGCTCAGCCTCTTCCCGAACCCCGGCACCGACCATTTCAATCTGTCCGTTCCACCGGGCCCTCACCTGATCCGGGTGTTCGATGCGGCAGGAAGGGAGGTGCTGATGAATCGCGTGAATGGGCCAAGCGCGTTGATCAGAACGGGGCTTTTATCCAATGGCATGTACGCGATCCGTGTGGATCGCGAACCGCCTGTTCGTTGGATCAAGCAATAGCGAGGCCATGTACCTTGGTGGATAACCTTGGCATAAGTGCCGCAGGATGCGCCGCATGTTGCATCAAGTGCTGGTGACCCGAGTGAAGTGGCGGTGTGATGCGCACCCTGAGCGGGCGTGAAGTATGCGCCAAACTGCGACAGCACGGGTTTGAACAAGTGCGTCAGCGGGGTAGTCACATCATGATGCAAAGGCAAGTGCCAGGTTCAACCATCACGATGCCTGTGCCCGACCACAAGGAAATCCGCATCGGCACCTAGATGTCCATCATCCGGCAGTCCGGTTTGGACCGATCCTCGTTCGCCTAGTCATCAACGCTGCGGTCGCGGCCCTGAACAGGGTTGAGTCACCATGGCGCTTGCTCCGGATGATCCGGCGCACCAATGGCCTCCCTACCTTCGCCAACCATGCTCAAAGACCTCATCGCCCACAACCGCGAGGGCTTCCGCAGCCTGTGCGAAGCGCACGAGGTGGCTTCGTTGCACGCCTTCGGCTCGTCGGTGCAAGGCGGCTTTTCGGACAGCAGCGACGTGGACCTGGTGGTGGACCTGAAGACCAAGGACCCGCTTCGCTTCGGAGAACTGATGCTAGACCTCTGGGACAAGCTGGAGGCCTTCTTAGGCCGCAAGGTGGATCTGCTCACCCTGCGCTCCGTGAAGAATCCGGTGATGCGCGAAGAGATCGAACGGACCAAAGTGCTGGTATATGACGGATCCCAAGCGCAAATACTGGTCTGACATCCTCATCGCCCTCGACGCGATCGATCTTCATCTGAAGGGCGTGGCCTCGTTCGAACATTACGCCGCGTCACCGACCGTGAAGGATGCCGTGGAGCGAAGACTCATCACCATCGGCGAGGCCGTGTCGAAGCTGATCCAGATCGACCCGAACGACGTGTTCGAGGAGGCGGAGAGGATCCGTGCTTTCCGCAATCGACTAGTGCATTCCTATGACAGCACGGACGATACGCTCGTGTGGGCGATCATCAGGAATCATCTGACTCCGTTGCGGAAGCTGGCCGAGGCCAAGTTGGGTTAGGAGTAGATCACCCCGCGCTTGCACTGGATGGTGCGCCGCATGCTGAGCCGAAGGCATAGTCCAGCCTAAGCGGGAATGTTGACGGCGGCATCGTGGCCATCGAACAGCGACGCGGCAGTGACGATGCCAACACGTTGCGGAGCCGCCGAAGAGTCTCGTACTGGCCTTTATCCTTCCAGCAATCCCTTCGCGTAGGCATACCCCACCCGCTCGATCTCGGCCAGGTGCCTGAGGTCGAACATGCCGAAGCGCGCGAGCTCGGGTGGCTCGATGTAGAGGCGGCAACCTGCAGCGCTTCGGGCCACCATGGGCCGGAAGCTGAGGTGGAAGACACGGTCGATGGTGGCGGCCACGCGACGGCGGCCGGTCCAGGGCGGCAGCGGATTCACGTACACGGCGATGGTATCGGCGCGGCGGTCGGCGAAGGGTTCGATGGGCAGGTTGTTGCTGAGTCCGCCATCGACATAGGGCACCCCGTCGATGAGCACGGCAGGGAAGACCACGGGCACGGCGCTCGCGGCCAGCAAGGCCGGAATGAGCGGACCGCTGCTGAAGATGCGCTGGCTGCCGGTGATGAAGTCGGTGGCGCTGACGTGGAAGGGGATGCGCAGCTCCTCGAAGGTGCGCGCGCCGAGATGCGCCTCCAGCAGATCGCCGATGCTGCGCTGCGTGAGTCGATCGCCGCGCAATACGCGCCAACGTGTGAGGTGCAGTCCCCATTCGTCGCGCACGAGCCGCGAGAGCTCCTTGGGGTCCCAGCCCGCGGCGATGAAGGCACCGATCAAGGCCCCCGCGCTCGTAGCGCTGATGGCCGAAGGCACGATGCCGGCCTCGGCGCAGGCATCGAGCACGCCGATGTGCGCTACGCCGCGGGCGCCGCCACCGGAAAGCACGAAGGGAGCCTGTTGCATAGGGGTGTGAAGATCGTACGGGACGGTTGCGAGAGCGCGTTCCGTGGAGTTGTATAGAAAGAAGAGTGATCAGCGTCAATGTCCGCACCGCGGATCGGGATACCGGTGAACTTCGAAGCCATGAATCCACGAAGTCTTCTCATGCTCGCCCACCTGCTCCCCCTAGCCGGCGCGACCCAGATCTGGTGCCCTCCCGGCGCCACCTGGACCTACGAGGCTCTGAACGACAACGGCGGCTTCATCCGCATGACCTACCGTGCGGATACGATCATCGACGGTATGGAAGCGCAGGTGATCGATCGCTACAGCGCCACGCAATCCGCTCCGGACTTCGGTGTACCGACATATGCCTATGAGCCGGTGGCGCGCATCACCCGGGTGCAGGACGACATCGTCTTCACCTATGCCAATAGCACCTGGGACACGCTCTATTGGTTCGGCGCCACGCCCGCCCACAGTTACCGCGCGCCGCATACCACGTGCAGCCCCTTCATCATCGTCGATACGGGAACGGATACGCTCAGCGGCATGCCCTTGGACTGGTACAACATCGGCTCGGTGCATCGCATCTACCAGCGCCTGGGCTATGTCTGGCACGTCGAGCTGACCTGCCCGGGTTCCATCCTTCTCGATCCGGCCAATTTGCGCTGCTACTCGGACAATGAGATCAGCGTGCAATTGCTCACGACGGATTGCGAGGCGCTCGTCGGGATAGAAGACCTCGCGCCAACATCGCCCATCAGGCCCTTCCCCAATCCCGGTTCAGATCGCATCTACCTTCCGGATGACCCACGTACGGAACGATTGATCCTGCATGATGGCCTCGGACGCGAAGTGCTGCAGGTCCAGCTCCGCGGCCAGTCGGTTGTCGACATGTCCGCGCTGCAAGCCGGCCCGTACACTTATCGCCTCGTGGGGGCCGATGGTCGGGAGATGTCGCGCGGGGTGTGGATGAAGGAGTGATCGCAGCGCTTCGCCGGCAAGGCCTGCCCCGGACGCTACCTTGCAGCTATGAGCAAAGACATGCGCATCCGTCTCCGCCACCTGAAACTCGAGGATTTCCAGAACCTGCGCGACGCCATGGTGCAGGCCTACCCGGACATGGCCAGCGCGATCTGGCGCGAGGACCATATCCGCACCTTGATCGACCTCTTCCCCGAAGGCCAGTTCTGCGTGACGGTGAATGGCAAGGTGGTGGCCTCGGCGCTATCCATCATCGTGGATTACGACCTCTACGGCGACAACCACACGTACAAGCAGATCACCGGCGACTACACCTTCCGCACGCACGACCGCTCGGGCGATGTGCTCTACGGCATCGATGTGTTCGTACATCCCGAATACCGCGGCATGCGGCTCGCACGCCGGCTCTACGAGGCGCGCAAGGAATTGTGCGAGCGGCTCAACCTGAAGAGCATCATCGCTGGCGGGCGCATCCCCAATTACGCGCAGTACGCCAACAGCCTCAAGCCCCGTGAGTACATCGACAAGGTGAAGCTGAAGGAGCTCTACGACCCCACCCTCTCCTTCCAGCTGAGCAACGACTTCCACGTGCTGAAGGTGATGCAGGGCTATCTGCAGGGCGATACGAGCTCGCTCGAGTACGCCACGCTGATCGAGTGGAACAACATCTACTACGACCAGCGTCCGAAGATCGCGGGGCGCGCCAACGAGGTGGTGCGGCTCGGCCTGGTGCAGTGGCAGATGCGGCCCATGTCCAACCTGGAGGCGCTCTGCGACCAGGTCGAATTCTTCGTGGATGCGGTGAGCAGCTACAAGGCCGACTTCTGCCTCTTTCCCGAGCTCTTCAACGCGCCGCTGCTGGCCGAATTCAACAACCTGGACGAGGCGGCCGCCATGCGAGGCCTCGCACGCTATACCGAGCCCCTGCTGCGCCAATTCATCGATTACGCCATCCGCTACAACGTCAACATCATCACCGGCTCCATGCCCTGGCTCGACGGCGAGCACCTGAAGAACGTGGGCTACCTCTGCCGCCGCGACGGCACCTGGGAGAAGTTCGAGAAGGTGCACATCACCCCGAACGAGGTGCAGTACTGGGGCATGATCGGCGGCGATGAGGTGCGCGTGTTCGATACCGATTGTGGCAAGGTGGGCATCCTCATCTGTTACGACGTCGAATTCCCCGAGCTGTCGCGCCTGCTGGCCATGCAGGGCATGCAGATCCTCTTCGTCCCTTTCCTCACCGATACGCAGAACGGCTACATGCGCGTGCGCCGCTGCGCGCAGGCCCGTGCCATCGAGAACGAGTGCTACGTGGCCATCGCCGGCAGCGTAGGCAACCTGCCCAAGGTGGAGAACATGGATATCCAGTTCGCGCAGAGCGCCGTCTTCACACCCAGCGACTTCGCCTTCCCCACCAACGGCATCAAGAGCGAGGCCACGCCGAACACGGAGATGACCTTGATCGTGGACGTGGACCGCGACCTGCTGAAGGAGCTGAACGCGCACGGCAGCGTGCGCATCATGCGCGACCGCCGCACCGACCTGTACGAGCTGAAGCTGCTCAAGGGCGGATCGGCCAATGGCGCGCCGATGAAGAAGAAGGCTGCCATGCGCGGCAAGGAGTGATTCGCGGGTGCACCGTTACATGCGCCGCCTCCCGGCATTCCTCCACCGATGCGAACGATCTTCCTGCTGACTGCCCTGTGCGTTCCAAGGATGCTGGCCAACGCCTGCACCGCCTTTGTCATCTCGCGCGATGGCCATACGCTCATCGGGAACAACGAGGATGCCTGGAGCATCAACGCGCAAGTGCGCTTCGAGCAGGGACGCGACGGCGGCTATGGCAGCGTCCTCTTCGGTCACTTCAACGGGCATCCGTTCCGGGAGATGGTCGACCAGGTCGGCATGAACGAGGCCGGCCTGGTCTTCGACGGGCTGGGCATCGCTGGTCGCCCCTACCAGCGGAAAATGGAGCTGCCCCTGGTGGGTGTTCCGGAGGCCATGAGCCATGTGATGCACAGCTGCGCCACCGTGCACGAGGCGGCGGCCTACTTGCGTACCGTTGATCTAGGCATGAGCCGGAGCATGCTCTTCCTCGCCGACCGGAACGGCGACTACCTCATCGTGGAACCCGACACGCTCTTCATGGGCCACGACCCGTGGTACGCGGTGGGCAATTGGCCCATGAGCACCTGCGGCGACCCGGCGCGCATTCCGATACCACGCTTGCAGAGCGGCCGTGCCATCCTTGCCGGAGCCGGTGAGGCGGACCGTATCGCCCAAGACGCCCTGGAAGGCATGATCGCGTGCCGAAAGCGCATGGGCGAGGGCACCTTGTTCAGCACGCTCTTCGACCCGGCCACCGGATTGGCCCATCTCTGGTTCTACCACGATTTCGCGGAAGGCATCACCTTCAACCTGAAGGACGAGTTGTCGCGAGGCGATCGCACCCTGGATATGGCCTCGCTCTTCGGTCCAAGGCCGGAATTCGATGCGCTGAAACGCTACGCGACCCCTTTTCATCAACGATGGCTGTTCTGGGCCTTGTGCGGCCTCGGCTTCTTCGCGGTGCTGGTCGGTGCCATGGCAGGCGCGGTGCTCCTGGCTCGCGTCATCGCACGGATGCGGAGGCGATCGACCTCCCTGTTGAGTCCATTGCTCTGCGGCATCTCGATGCTCGGATCCGCCGCATTGATCGCCGTGCTGCTCACCAGCGAATCGGTGTTCTACTTCGGCCTGCACGACCTCCACTGGGCCGCGGCGGCGCTGCCCATCGTGCTCATCGGGTTCAGCACATGGCTCATCATCCGTTACCGGCGCGACCGCAAGGATCCGTGGCTCGTGGCGCCCGCATTGGCGCAGGCCCTGCCCGTAGTGCTGCTCTGCGTCTATTGGCGCATGCTCTGGCCTTGAACCACGCCTCCATCGTCCACCTGCGCGTGCCGTTGGCCGATGCATCCGGCACCGCCGTGGTGTGACCCGGCTGCGATGCGCCGTCATAACTTGTACAACGCAGGCACAAGGCCATCCTGATGAAACCCCTCCTCACCGCGCTGCTGCTCGGCCCGTCGATTTCCCTGCTCGCGCAGGATTACGTGACGCCCGACCAATACGATTACGCCGTCGAATCGGACCTCGTCTACGGCATCGCGCCGAACTACCTCGGCGTGGATGACACCCTGATGCTCGACATCTATCGCCCCTTGAGCAACACCGACACGCAGCGCCCCCTGCTCATCTGCGCCCACGGCGGAAGCTTGCTCGGCGGCTGCAAGGACGACCCCAGCGGCATCGTGCCCCTGCTGTTGCAATTCGTGAAGCGGGGCTACGTGGTGGCCAGCATCAATTACAGGCTCGGATGGCACAAGGACGATTACGTGCTCGATCCCGTTGCCGGATTCGCGCCCACGCTCTGGCCCGAGGCCTACCGCTCGTTCTACGCGTTGGACACCCTGGAGATGGTGCGCGCGATCTACCGCGGCATGCAGGACATGAAAGGTGCCATCCGCTTCATGAAGGCGCGGGCTGAAATGGACAGCACGTGCACGGACAAGGTCTTCATCGCCGGTGAGAGCGCCGGTGCCTTCGTGGCGCTGGCCACCGCCTTCCTCGATCGCGATTCCGAGAAACCCATGAGCTGCGGGCCACTGCCGGATGCCGCGCCGCCCTATTACAAATGCGCCAACCTCACCGGGCTCAATTGCGTGGTGCATGATTGGGATGCGCAAGGCGATATGCTCACACGCGGCAATCTGGGTCCGGTGGAAGGCGACCTGAATCTGAATGGCACCGATGCCCGCATCCGAGGGGTAGCCGCCTTCTATGGGGGAGTGCCGCTCGATGCCTTCGCGCTCGATTGGTGGCAGGGCACGGACACGCCTTCGGTCTATCTCTACCACCAGACCTGCGACGGGGTGGTGATGTCGGGCACCGGTCGCCCACAGACCATCATGAGCGGCCAGTGCAACCTGGGTTCAACTCCTTGGCACTACAACTACCCGATCATGGCCGGCAGCCTCTCGCTGCAGAGTGCATTCAACGCCATGGATGCACCACCGTCCTTCCTCATGGATATCGAGCAGTGCCCTTCCTTCGACTGGACCCTGCCTTGGTTGGAATGTCCCCGCTACGGCAATAACGGAGCCTACCATTACACGGCCAATCACGCGTTGCGCGGAGCGAATCTGAGCGCGTGGTGGGCGCCTATCGCCAATGAGCCGGCCTGCGTTTCAACGGGCATCGAGCACGTTCGGGCCGCGCAACCCATCGCTTATCCGCAACCGGCGCGCGACCTGCTCCATGTGCCGGGCTGGGACAACGCCGACGTGCGGCTGCATGCATCCGACGGGCGCTTGCTGCGGACTGAACGCTTGATGAATGGGTTGCTTGCCGTGCATGACCTGAATGACGGCGTATACCTGCTCCGACGCCTTGCCGACGGCGCGGTGCTCCGCTTCGTGGTGCGGCGCTGAGTCCTGTGGCAACCCATGCGCAAGCACGCGCTCCGTGCATGCGTTTGCAATTGTCGCCTTGTTCTTCCTCGTTCGGTGCACGATGCTGTTGCGACGGCACGGCCACCTGATGTTCCCTGAATCGGCAGCTAAGGAGCGATGGTCTCCTCCGGGAAGACGTATATCGGCGGTGCGATGCCCAACGGATCCCTCTCCTCCCTGAACTTCGGGAACACACGGTGCGCGAGGTAGAGCGCCATGCCTCCAATGCTGATCGAGAGCACGCTGAAGGACAGCTTCCACGGATCACCATCGCCAGCTATCGTTTCCGTTATCGCCGACGGAAGGCTCGCCAGGCCCAGCACGTTCACCCATCCCACCCACCCGAACACCTGACCTTGCCACCGGTAGATGCTCCACCCGAGCAAGACCGTGGCGATGGGGGCCAGACTGAAGAGCCGATACGCGGATGACCAGTCCACTCCTTCCATGACCGGCTTCAGCACGCGCAACATGCCATAGAGAACGATCACGAGCATGAGTGCCGTGTGCACGCCGTTGTATCGCTCGCGCGCGAGGATCGTCGGCCGGTAGCGCACCACTTTGGCCACCTGGCGCGGCTTCTCATGCGGAAGCTCCAGGAGCAGCAGCTCCACCACGCGCTGCTTGGCATAGCCGTAGCCCAGCAACTCGTCGGCCTTCCGGCGGATGGTGGTGCGTCCCATGCGCCACGAAGTTGCACGCGCAACCGGGAAGGAGCGCACCGATCCTGTATCCCTGCGGCCATCCGTCAATCGCTCATCGGATTGGCCTGGTGGAGGCGATCCCCTACATTCGATTTCCGCACCGCCCCGAGGCACAGCCCATGACCGCTCGCTCTCTGTACACCCTTCTTGTCTGCGCTTTGATGCTGCAAGCGGCCGCGCAATGCCCCAACGACAATGCGCTGTACGCGGTGAACGCCACGCCTCCCTCCTGCCCGGGGAGCATCACCGCCGCCTGCATGTATGGCGGCGAATACGTGCTGGTGAACGTGGTGGCGGGGAACACCTACACCTTCAGCACTTGCGGCGGCACGGCCTTCGACACGCAGATCACGATATACAACAATGCCGGGGGCGCCTCGCTGGGCTACAACGATGATGCGTGCGGCTTCCAATCGACCGTGACCTGGGTGGCCACCTTCACCGGGCAGCTGCGCGTGCTGGTGGACGAGTACCCCTGCCTCGGGAATTTCTCCTGCGCCAACCTCACCGTCACCTGCGTGCCGCCGCTGGTCAACAGCGATTGCCTGTACATGCTCACCCTGTACGACTCCTTCTCCGACGGGTGGGGCACCTCGTTCGTTGGGGTGAGCATCAATGGCGGCGCCTTCCAGAACTACACGCTGCCTTCCGGCCCCGCCTCCACCAGCATTCCGTTGCCGGTGAACATCGGCGATGTGATCGTGCTGAATTACAACGCGAGCGGCACCTGGCAGACGGACAACTCGTACACGCTCACGCTCGGCGGCGGACTGCTGTTCAGCTCGGGATCGCCGCCGGTGGCCGGAACCGTGTACGCGGCCACCGTCACCTGCCAGCCCCCACCGGCCGCGCTGGAAGACTGCATCGGCGCCATGACCATCTGCAGCAACGTGGCACTGAACAACAACACAAACAACACCGGCGCGGTGGTGGACATCAACCCGGGCAACAGCGGCTGCCTCGATATCCAGGAGTTCCAAGGCACCTGGTACATCTTCTCCCCGAGCGCGGGCGGCGACTTGGGGCTCACCATCCAGCCCGACGGCCCGGACGATTACGACTGGGCGATCTGGGGCCCCTACCCATCGGGCTCCTCGCCGGGGAGCATCTGCCCACCGGCGGGCCCACCGATCCGGTGCGCGGCATCCAGCGGACCGGCCACCTTCAACAACACGGGCAGCTATGCCACGGGAATGGGGCATGCCACCTATTCGCCGCCGCAATTCGCTTCCACGGCAACGAGCTACGGCTTGCCCAGCACCACGGACATCTGCCCGCTGGTGGCGCCGCAGCGCTGCGGATGGGTGCCCGGGCTGCAGGTCGCGGCAGGCCAGGTGTATCTCATGTACATCAGCAACTGGACCCAGACCAACACCGGCTTCAGCCTGAATTGGAACCTGCAGAACGGCGCGTCGCTCGAGTGCGTGATCCTCGGATTCGATGGCCTCGCGTTCAGCGCGGAGGCGCATGAGCGAGCGGTTTCGCTGAATTGGTCGGCCGCTGAGGCGAAGCCCGGCCGCATCTACGAAGTGCAACGCTCGGTGAATGGCGCTGCCTACGACGCGATCGACGCGGTGGCGAGCACGGGCCTGGGCACGCAGCATTACGCCATCATCGACCAGCAGCCGCTCGCCGGGGATATCACCTACCGCTTGCGCCTGCTCGATGCCGACGGTGCGACGAGCTATTCCGAAGAACGTCTCGTGCGAATCGCTGCGGATGAGGCCACGCTGTTCATGTTCCCCAATCCGGGCAGCACGCACGTGGAGATCTACCCACCCACGAGCGCGCTCGGCGGCACCTTGCTGTTCCGCGACGCGATGGCCAGAACCGTGGTGCGGATGCCGGTGGATGCGAACACGCTGCGCCTCGATGCGGCCCTGCTCAACCTGGGGATCTATGCCGTGGAGGTGCGCGATGCCACCGGCGCGCGCATCGCCCAGGCGAAGTGGGTGAAGGAATGAGGCTCACTCGTGCAGCAGCCGTCCGCTGCTGGTGATCTGCTGATGGATGATGGGCGGATCGCCCCGGTAATACACATCGCCGACATCATTGATCTGCGCGTCGAGCTGATCGGTGGCCCAGCAGCGCACGTCGGCCACGCCGCTGTTGTTCACGCGAACGAGCCGCGCCTGCAGCTGCGATGCATCGATCGGCCCCATGATGCCCGAGAAGAGATCGGCGGCTCCGTGGCAGCGCCCGGCGGCCACCACATCACCGGCGCCGGTATGCAAGCCGATGGCGCAGGACTCCACCTCGAGCAGGAGCCGCGCGCTGCCCTGCGCGCCCCATTGCTCGAGCTCGAAGCGAGCGGCATGCACCGTGTCCGTGCACAGCACATGGCCGGTTCCGCGCAGCACGAGGCGGTCCAGTCCATCGGAAGCGATGCGCACCGTGATGCGCTTCTTCAGATCACGCACCCAATTGCAGCGCATGGTGTTGCGCAGCCGCAGCACACCGTCGCTTACCTCGGTCTCCACCTGCCCCAACAGGTTGGCGCCGCCCTCGACCGCCACCGAGCCGGCGGCGCGCGCTTCGATCACCAGGTCCAGGCGGTCATCGAGGTCCACGGCATGGTAGCTGCCCACCGAGCGCTCTTCCACGCGCGCTGGTCCGGCGCTGGTGACGCAATCGTCCCATTGCTCTCGCTGGCAACCCGCCACGAGCAGGGCGACCAAAATCATCCAAGGCTTCATGACCATCGGTAACCGATTCCGAATTCCCAGTGATCGGCCACCGCGTAATGGCTCTTTAGGGAGATGTTCCACACCCAATGCTCACCGCTGCGGTAGCGCACGCCCAGCCGATGGAAGAGCGGCGCCTCATCCTCCACGGGCGAATACACGTAAGCGCCCATGTGCAGGAAGAGCTCGGCCGCACCGAAGCCGAGCGCGTATCCGCCGTGCACCCCGAGCTGGGTGTACGCCCAACGCGCACGATCGCGTAGCTCGGGATGCACCGTGGCCAAGGCGCCCTTATTGAAGACATCGAGACCCGCCATGAGGTGCGACTTACGGCTGACCTGCCATTGACGCTGACCGACGAGCGAATACACGGTGTATTGCCCACTGAGCGGACGCGCGGTCTCGCTCTTGAACCCGGCGGCGACAACGCTCCACTCGCTGACACGTGCGGAGTCATCCGGAATCGTCCTCCATGGGAACGTGCCATCATTCAGGCTCAACGAACGGCTCACGGCAACGGACGCGCTGAGGTAATTCAAGCCGAGGTTGGGCAACTTGTAGGAACCATTGCTCCAATGATCGATGCCGATTCCCGCTGACAGACTCCACGAACCGACGCTGCGCCGATATTCGGGCATGATCTGGATGGCCGTGTTGATGCGCGAGCCGATGGCGATCTGCTTCGGATTCTCGCGCCGATCATATCGGTGATCGATATAGCCCAGGCCCCATCCCAAGCGCACGCCGAAGCCGTTCCCATCGCCACTCCGGATCGGCAGCCACAAGTAGGGCAGTACGCGCATGCCGAAGCCGATCCGATCCGGATTCGCAAGACCCGTGTACAGGACTCCGATGCCATAGCGCGGCAACCCGTAATCGTGATGCCAGCGCTGCGCACCGCTCACCCGTCGCTCGGCGAAGAGCTCCACCGCAGAAGCGTGCCCCTCCACCAGGATCCAGCTCGCTGGCCGGTGGGGCCAGAGGAAACCGTAATGCGCCCGCACCCCCAACGACCAAGGCTGCTGGGCAATGCAATGCCCAACCTGCACCAGAAACAGTGCGATGAAGAGCACAGAGCGGCAACGCACGGGGTGAAAATTAGGCCGATGCGCGAACGTCGGTAACGGATTCCTACCTTGTCTCATCAACCCATCGTCCATGCGTTCTCTCCTACTCTTCCTGGCCCTTGCTTCCTGTGCGCTCCGTGCGGATCAGCTTGCCGCGCAATGCCTCAACACGTTCTTGGACCCGCCAGGGCAAGCCGGTGTGGCCCAAAGCGCATGGGACCCTGCGATCGTGCCGGGCAGCACCACCGTTAACCTGACCCTGACGACCGTAGCGGGATCGAACCTGGCGACGATCACCGGATGCAATGCGGTGCTGATCAGCAACCAGGCAGCGGTCAGCGGCCCCAATGTCACACCCGGAACCAACATCGTAGGAGGCACCTGTGGCACCAATACCATACAGCTGAGCGCGAATGCCACTGCCACCGGAACCACGATCCACACCTTCACCTTGCCGCCCTACGGACAGAACTACCCGCCGACCAATCAAGGGATCCCCATGGGAACCACGTGCTCCATTTGCCCGGCTACGTTCTCTGCTCCGATCTGCGCGGGTGAGTATGTGAATTACTACATGTGTGTGGGCAACTCCTACAGCATCTCCTTGTGTTCGTCGTCGACGGAATGGAACTCCACCATCAGCGTGACCAACACCGCCGGTAGCTCGCTGGCCCCGGGCATCGGGAACTACGATGATGATGGCTGCGGCACACCGGGCGGCCATGCGCAGACCACCTTCTCGCCGATCAACAGCGGCACCTACCGGATCCGCGTATTCGAAGACCCATGCATGGTGAACGCGGCCGCGTGCGGAACCCTCACGGTGACCTGTTCCGTGTCGGAGCCCCCTTCCAACGACGACGCCGCGAATGCCACCCCCTTGAGCGTGGCGCCGACCTGCGCGAGCGTGGAGGCCTCGACCGATTTCGCCACGCTCTCCTCCGGTGCGGCCCTTCCAGCCAATTGCGGCGCCAACTGCGCTGCGGGCTCCGCGGCCTTCGCTGGCTACGATGTCTGGTTCAGCCTCACCGTGCCCTCGAGCGGCGAGGTGGTGCTGCAGACCGAATTGCTCACGGCCAGTGACCTGGCCATGGCGGCCTACTCCGGTACTCCGGGCAACCTGGTGCAGCTCAACGGACCTGGCTTCTGCGGGTCGTGCAACACCGATGCCGCCGTTGGTGTGCCCGACCCATTCCTCTGGCTCACGGGCCTCAATCCCGGCAGCACCATCTATGTACGTGTCTGGCCGCAGGGTGGCCCGGGCAACAGCGGTTCCTTCTCGATCTGCGCCATGGAGCCGGCGCCGCCTCAGAACGATGAGCCGTGCGGAGCCTTGGCGCTGGTGGCTGCTGCAGATTGCGAGACCACCTTCATCAACCTGATGTTCGCTACCGCAGGCGCCACGGGCATGACCATCACCCCGGCCGACCCCAGCTGCGGCGGCTCCGCGCCTTCCGATGTATGGGTCGAGGTGGCCATGCCCGCCAGCGGCGGCATGCTCATCACCACGGCGGCCGGCAGCGTGAGCGATGCTGCGGTGGCGGTGTACGGGCTCACCAGCGGATCCGCATGCGCGGGAACGCTCACCGAGCTCGCATGCGCCACGGGTGGATCCGGCATGCCCATGCTGGAGTTCGGCGGAACGCCGGGCACCACGTACTACTTGCGTCTTTGGAGTGAGACCGCCGTGTTCGGCGGCTTCAGCATCTGCGTGGAGGAGATCGCTCCGCCGGGCAATGATGAGCCCGAGAACGCGCAGCCCTTGGCATTCAGCACCGACTGTCAGGTGGTCCGTTCCGCCTGGCTGGCCACCGCCAGCTCCGTTGACGACCCGGTGAATTGCGAAGCCGATTGCTCTGCGGGCTCCGGCGGATACGCGGGCGGCGATGTCTGGTACAGCCTGGACATGGCGCAATACACCTCCGTATTGCTTCAAGCGCATGGCTTGAATGGAACCGTGGGCATGGCGGTATACGGCGGAACGGCTGACGCACTGTCCCAACTGAACCTTCCTGGGATTTGCAGCTCGTGCGCATACGAAGCGGGCGAAGCGATCACGCTCCATCTGCCGGGCCTCGAATCAGGAAGCACGATCTGGGTCCGCATCTGGCCCGCCGATGGCACGCCCGATCTCGATTTCGTCCTGTGTGCCTATGCGACCGAGCTTTCTCCGATCAGCGATTGCTTCGGATCCATGGAGGTGTGCGGCAATGACACCATCAGCTTGGCCCCAGAGAATTTCGGTGCCTGGACTGACCTCAATGCCGACAACAACGGCTGTCTGTCGGGATACGAGCGCCAAGGCGTGTGGATGAATGTGACGACGATCGCCGATGGGCAATTGGCCTTCACCATCAATCCGCCGCCCAACACCGATTACGATTTCGGCGTGTGGGGGCCCTACACGGACAATATCCCCTGCCCGCCCAACAGCGAACCGATCCGCTGCTCGTGGGCAGGGCTAGAAGGCCCCAGCGGGCTCAATTACACGAGCGGCGACATCAGCGAAGGGGCCGCAGGCGATGGTTTCGTGCGCCGCATCACGGTGACAGCGCATCAGACCTACCTCATCTACGTCGACAATTTCTCGCAAAACGGGTTGGCCTTCGATCTGGTATGGGACAACCAGCCCAGCAACCTGATCGATTGCATCAGCACGTCGGTCATGGAGGCGTCTCCGGCCGCTACGGTCACGCTCGTGCCGAATCCTGCGCGCGATGCGCTGCGGACCACGTGGCCTTTCACGGGCGCAGGACGCATCGAAGTGCTGGACGCTAAAGGCAGCCGTGCGCTCCAACTCGGGCACGACGGCACCCCCGGCCTCACGCTCGATGTCTCGGCGCTTCCCGAAGGCCTCTATACGCTGCGCATGCTGGGCGAAGGACGTGCGGTGAGCGCGCGCTTCGTGAAGGAGTGAGGCAGACAGAGCGATGCGCCGTGCTCAAGCCAGTTCCGGCTCGGGCTGCGGGTAGCGCTTGCTGCCGTACTGCTTCATGTACAGATCGTAGATGATGCCATCGGCCAGGCCCACCTTCGGCACGAAGACCTCATCCACGTCGGCGAAGTCCATGACCCGGAGGAAGATGTCGGCCGCCGGGATGATCACGTCCGCACGATCTGGCCGCAGCCGAAGCAGGCGAACACGGTCATCGAACGAATAGGCAGCGATGCGGTCGCGCTGCTTCTGGATGTCGCCCTTCGTGAGCGGCTCGCCGAAGAGGTTCCCGTTCTCCTTGAACAAGCGGTTGATGTTGCCGCCTGTTCCCACGGCCATGAGCTGCCCGTGCTGCGCGCGCAGGTCCTCGAGGAAGCCTTGCATCTCCACCCACGCGCTCAGCGGCACCTTGTCCTTGAGGGTGCGCACCGTGCCGATCTTGAAGCTCGCGCTCTTCACGCGTCGGCCGCCCTCGAGCCAGGTGAGCTCGGTGCTTCCGCCGCCCACATCGATATACAGATAGGGCCGTTCCTTCAGCAGGTCCTGGGTCCAGAAGGTGTTGGTGATCAGGTCCGCTTCCAGTTTCCCGGCGATCACCTCGATGTGCACGCCGCTCTCCACTTCCACGCGGCCCAGCACCTGCTCGCTGTTGGTGGCCTCGCGCATGGCGCTGGTGGCGCAGCAGCGCATGTAGCGCACGCCATACACCTCGGCCAGCAGCCTGAAGGCCTTCAGCGATTTGATCAGGTAATCCTGCTTCGCGATGCTGATGGCCCCGCTGTCGAAGACATCCTCGCCCAGGCGGATGGGCACCCGCACCAGGGTCTGCTTCTTGATCACCGGATGATCGTCGCGCTCGATCACCTCGCCCACCAGCAGGCGCACGGCATTCGACCCGATGTCGATGGCAGCGTAGGTGAGGTCGCGATCCACAGCGCGAAGCTACCGGATCACGCGCGTAGCACGTGCCGTTCCGGCGGAACCGCTTTCTTAGCCGAACGCAACAGCAACCATGACCAAGACGAAGCGCAGCGGCGTGGACCGTTTCCTGGCGATCATCGAGAAGGCCGGCAACGCCCTGCCCCACCCGGCCACCCTGTTCGCCATCCTCGCCCTGGTGGTGGTGCTGATCAGTTGGATCGCCGACCTGAGCGGCATGAGCGCGATCCACCCCGCGACCGGAGAGCCCGTGACGCCGAAGAACCTCATGAGCGCCGAGGGGCTGCACTTCATCCTCTCGAAGATGGTGGTGAACTTCACCGGCTTCGCGCCCTTGGGCACGGTGCTGGTGGCGCTGCTCGGCATCGGCATCGCCGAGGGCAGCGGGCTCATCGGCGCGGTGCTGCGCGCGGTGGTGCTGGCTTCGCCGAAGCGGCTGCTCACCTTCGTGATCGTCTTCGCCGGGGTGATGAGCAACGCTGCCAGCGAGGTGGGCTACGTGCTGCTGGTGCCCTTGGCCGCTGTGATCTTCCTCGCGGCTGGCCGTCACCCGCTCGCGGGCCTGGCGGCGGCCTTCGCCGGTGTGAGCGGGGGCTATAGCGCCAACCTGCTCCTGGGCACGGTTGATCCGCTGCTCGCCGGACTGAGCCAGGAGGCCGCGCGCATCATTCAGCCGGATTATCTGGTGAACCCCGCGTGCAACTACTACTTCATGGCGGCCAGCACCTTCGTGATCGCAGCGCTGGGCACCTGGGTCACGGAACGAATCGTGGTGCCCCGGCTCGGCACATACCAGGGCGAGGAGAAGCCCGAAGAGATCCGCAGGGCCACGCCTCAGGAACGGAAAGGCATGCTGTATGCCGCCATCACCGTACTGGCGGTCATAGGCATCGTGCTCTGGGGCCTGCTGCCCGAAGACGGCTTCCTGCGCGACCCGGCGACGCACGAGGTGCTGCACTCGCCCTTCATGAGCGGGATCGTGGCCATCATCTTCCTGAGCTCTGCGCTGGCGGGCATCGCTTACGGCATCGGCGCCGGCACCTTCAAGAGCGACAACGATGTGATGAAGGGCATGGCCAAGAGCATGGAGACTCTCGGCAGCTACATCGTGCTCGTGTTCTTCGCCGCGCAGTTCGTGGCCTACTTCAACGAGACCCGGCTCGGGCTCATCCTCGCCATCAAGGGCGCTGATATGCTCAAAGCCGCGAACCTCGGCCCGATTCCCCTCATGCTCGCTTTCGTGCTCATCAGCGCCACCATCAACCTGATCATGGGCAGCGCCAGCGCCAAGTGGGCCATCATGGCGCCGGTCTTCATCCCGATGTTCATGCTGCTCGGCTACTCGCCGGAATTCACGCAGATGGCCTACCGCGTGGGCGATAGCGTCACCAACATCATCAGCCCCATGATGAGCTACTTCGCGCTGATCGTGGCCTTCATCGCCCGCTACGACAAGAAGGCCGGCATAGGCACTGTGATCAGCACCATGCTGCCCTACTCCCTGGTTTTCCTGCTGGGCTGGAGCGTGATGCTGGTGATCTGGGTAGTGCTCGAACTGCCCATTGGGCCCGGCGCCAGCATGTTCCTGACGCAATAGCACTGATTATCAGAAGGAATCATCACCTTCGGGACAACCGGGGACACCGGCGCACGTCCACACTGAAAGGATGGGCACCGCTTGAAGCCTTGGGTTCCCTCATTCGGGATTTTATTACCTGTAACGCGCACAGCCATGAGGCACCTCTCCATCGTCGCATCGCTGTTCGCTATGAACGTGTGCGCCCCTCTTCACGCATTCACGGTGAACCTGGCCAACCTGCAGCATTCGGCATGCGTGGGTTCCACGGGAGCCATTGACATCTGGATCCAAGGCGGTACGGGTCCATACAGCTTCCAATGGAGCAATGGGGCCACCACCGAGGATCTCGTGAACCTCGCACCTGGCACCTACAGCGTAACCGTTACCGATGAGAACAGCGATCAAGCTTTCGGGCAATGGACCGTGGCCGTGGCTCCACTGAGCTGTCCGCCCAGCGCGCAGGATGGCCACGCGAGCTGCGTGGGCTCCATGAGCGGTGAGGTGCAGTCGATCGAATGGGGAATCAATGGCACGCCGCCGTACACCTACAATCCGCCACCGGATGGGTATGACCCGCAGGGCGACCCCTACTTCGTCTTCTTCGGCACACCTGCTGGCAACACGGTCTCCATTGAGGTGACGGACGCCAATGGCTGCACGGGCACCTTGTACGAGACCATCATCGGTCCGCAACTCATCGGCGGTCCGAACATGGTGGTATCGAACCTGCAGGGATCCTGCACCAGCGGCGCGGGTGGCGCGGTGACCATCAGCAACATCAACGACGGCTCCTTCATCGGCAGCCCGTCGTACATCCTGAGCGACGCGGCACAGGTAACTTATGGCAGCGGCTTCTCCGCCCCGAATTCCCTCACCTTCACCAGCCTGCCACCCGGAGCGTATTTCTTCTCACGCAATTGGGACCCATTGGGGTACATCATGGCATACCCGTGCGAAGGGAACCCCTATGACCAGGTCAGCTTCACCATACCGGATCTCGGACCCGACTGCGGATCGGTGAGCGGCACGGTCTTCATCGACAATGATCAGGATTGCGTGCAGGACCCCGGCGAAGTGGGCGTGCCTTATGCCGTGCTCCAGGTCGCGCCCGGCGCGCAGTACACGATCACCGATGAGGTCGGAGCCTACTCCATCGACCTGACCAACGGCGCCTACGCACTCGTGCAGAGTGACCCTTCCCTCATTCAGCTCTGTCCAGTGACAGCACCTGCGCCATTCTCGATCAACTTCAACGCGGTAACGATTCATCTCGCGGACAGCAGCACGGTACCGCTGGACCTCTCGGCGCAACTGGAATCCACGGTGATGCGGCCGGGGTTCACGGGAACGTATTGGGGGCACGTCCGCAACCTCTCCCCTCAGGTCAGCGGCCCGACCACGATCAGCCTCGTCATCGACGCGGGTCTCGTGCTGCTGAACGCTTCGCCTTCGCCCACCAGCATCGTTGGCAACACGCTCACCTGGCAGTTGGGCGCGTTCACGGCTTTGCAGCAGACCGGCTTCACGGTGCTCGTTCAGGTGCCGGCAACCATGTTCCTCGGCACGCCGATCACCAGCACGCTCACCGTGGTGAACACCTTGGGCGATGCCGAACCCGCGAACGACCAGGCCACGGCGAACCAACTCGCCGTAGGCAGCTACGACCCCAACGACAAGGTGGCTCGCACCAGCAGCCGTTCGAGCGAGTCGCTCTACTTCCTCGGCCTGGACGAGTGGATCGACTACACCATCCGATTCCAGAACACGGGTACGGACACGGCCTTCACGGTTGTCATCACCGATACCCTGGCATCGGAACTCGACATGTCCACCTTCCAGCAAGGTGGGGCCTCGCATCCATTCAGCATCGGATTCAAGCCTGAACGCGTTGTGGAGTGGCGCTTCACGGACATCTTGCTGCCGGACAGCACTGTGAACGAGGCGGCGAGCCATGGCATGGTGAGCTTCCGCATACGCCCTGCGCAGAACATGGTGGCCGGCACTGTGCTAGCGAACACCGCCAACATATTCTTCGACTTCAATGAGCCGGTGATCACCGCGCCGAGTGTGCTGGTGGCGGAATTCAGCACGGGACTTGGCGTTCCTTCCGTGGCGGATCTGATGCTGGTCCCGAACCCGGCCACAGGCACGGTGCGCATCTCGGTTCGGAAAGGGGCCATACGCAGTCTTCGAATCATCGGCGCGGACGGCCGACAGGCGCTCTCGCTCAATGTGAACGCACCGACGGCAGAGATGGATGCGAGCAGCCTGGCAGCAGGGACCTATGCCGTGCTAGCGCAGATGGCCGATGGTACGATGAGAACGCACCGCTTATCGGTAACCGGGCAATGACCAGGCGAGCACTGGCACGCGAGAACACCAACACTCCACCACCTGATCCCACGAACATGTCGCGAAGCGCTCTCCTCTCCCTACTATTCGTTCTCACGGCATCGAGCACGAAGGCCCTCTCGGTGGCCATGGGCGCTCTTCCCGAGACGTGCGGTAATGTGAACGGTGCGGCCTGGGGCATACCCTCGGGTGGCGTGCCGCCTTATACCTACTCGTGGACAGGCCCAGCAGGCTTCACCTCCACTGCTGACTCCATCTATGCGCTTGAAGCCGGCACCTATACCCTGGTGGTGACCGACAACGTGGGCTCCCAGGTGAGCCAGAGCGCAGGGGTGCAGGACCTGAGCGCGCTACCACCGGGACCCGGAGGGTGCGCGTCCTGTGCTGGTCCGCTGCTCGGATACGGGCCCGCACCCTGCGAAGGCATGTGCAATGGCGCCTTCGCATTCAACGATAGCTGGTTGCCACCGGGTACCGTGAATCTCACCTATTCCTTCCCCGGCAACAACCCGTTCCTGGGTCTCACTTCCTACGGTGAGCAGGTCTTCGGCAACTTCTGCTACGGAGAGACCGTGACCTACACCTTCACCGACGACATGGGCTGTTCGGGCACCACCACCTTCGAGGTCTATGGCCTCGGCACCCCCGACCAGCCGGTGATCAGCCAGATCCAAGGCGCCTGCTCCGGCGGCAACGGCGGCAGTTTTCAGATCAGCATGCCTACGCAATACCAAGCGGACCTGACCTTGTCATTGGCCGGATCGGAGGTGGCCACCTACACCAGCTTCGGCAGCGGAACGCATCTGTTCAGCAACCTGGTCGCTGGCACGTACAATCTACTGACTCATTGGAACCTCTCGCAATGCGCGCATTCGGATGTGATCGTGATACCGGATCTGGGACCGAACTGCAACACCTTGACCGGCACCAGCTGGTACGATGCCGACGGCGACTGCGTGCAGGATGTGAACGAGGTGGGCATACCAGGCAGCGTGCTGCAGGTGGAGCCAGGTGGCCTTTACACCATCACGCACGACGATGGCAGCTACTCGCTGAATCTGCCCAACGGGAACTATACCCTTGCGCAGTCCGACGCGAGCCTGGTGCCCATCTGTCCGGCCGCGCTGCCCGTGCCATTCAGCATGAGCACCGCAGCGGTGAACATCGATCTGGCGAACGGAAGCACCGTGCCCTTGGACCTGGACATGCGATTCACCACCACACCTGCACGCCCGGGATTCGACTTCGCGCTAGTTGCCAAGGTGCGCAACCTATCCCCGCAACAAAGCGGCCCCGTCACCGTGACCTGCTCCTTCGACCCGGCGCTGATCTACACCAGCGCGCAGCCATCGCCCAGCACCGTTTCAGGCAACATGATCACGTGGGAGCTTCCCGCATTCGATTCGTTCCACATCTCCCAACTACAGGCCCATTTCGATGTGCCTGTGAGCACGCCTCTCGGTTCCGCGCTCAGCACCACGTTCGTCGCCAGCAACACGCTGCCTGAAGCAACGCTGACCAACAACCCCGCGCAGCGCACGAGCATCGTGACCGGCAGCTTCGACCCCAACGAGAAGGTGGTGATCACCAGCAGCGGAAACATAGAGGGGCTCTACCAGATCGGCGTGGATGAATGGCTGGACTACACCATCCGCTTCCAGAATACCGGCACCGATACCGCCTTCACGGTAGTGATCACCGATACGCTGGATGCAACCCTGGACATGGCCAGCTTCGAGCAGGGCGCCTGCTCGCATCCATGCACGGTTGACTTCAGGCCGGGGCGCGTGGTGCAGTGGACCTTCACGGACATCCTGTTGCCCGACAGCAACGTGAACGAAGCGGCGAGCCATGGCCTGACCAGCTTCCGGATGAAGCTGCATGAGCCGGTGCTACCGGGCACCATGGTGCCGAACATCGCCAACATCTATTTCGATTTCAACCCGCCGGTGATCACCGAGCCGAGCATGGTGGTGGCGGAGTTCAGCACGGGTGTGGAAGAACTTCCTTCGACGATCATGCGCGCATGGCCTGTACCGACCACGGGTCTTGTGAAGGTCACCTCCCCGATCCCGGTGCAAGGGCTCCTGTTGCTCGCTGCGGATGGTCGTTCCGTGGCGGAATACGCGGTGGACGCGATGAGTACCACCATCGACCTTCAGGATCTTCCCTCCGGTGTGTACCTCCTGATGGGCTCCTTATCAGATCGATCCGTCCAACGGCTTCACATCATCAAACAATAGCCATGCGCGCGTTCAGCACCTCTCTCGTGTTCTTCCTCGCATGCAGCCTGCGGGCCATTTCGGTGGAGATCGTCGTGCAGCAACAACCGATCTGCGGACATCCGGTCGGCAGCCTCTTCGCGGTCGCCAACGGCGGGGTCTCGCCGTACACCTACAGTTGGAACACGGGAGACAATTTCCCATCGATCCAAGGCCTAAGCGCCGGAACGTACACGGTGACCGTCACCGATGTCAATGCGGACCAGGCCACGGCAGAAGTCGTCCTGGATGCACTTCCGGAGTGGGGACAGATCGGCATGGGGACACATCTACTCTGCGATGGGCAGGCACCGTACGGGTTTGTTTCCGCCCAGTATTTCACGATCGGCGGTGACCCGTACACCAATGATCTCAGCAGTGCATTCCCGCTGTCGATCGATGCGTCCAGCACGCCCTTCTTCGACCCCGCCGCGGTGCCTTCCTGGGTAGGTAACGGATACCTCGTGCATGAAGGTCCTGGACCGGTCACCGTGAGTTTCACGGATGCCACAGGATGTGTGGGCACGCTGTACGGGGATATCGCTGGAGACCCCATCGAGTGGCCAGAATGGACCAGCGTGGAGGCAGCCCCTTCGTGCGGACCGAACGGCAACGGCTCGATCACCGTGTTCCGAACAGGTGGAAGCTTCGCCAGCCTGCACGGACCCGACAATACGACCTATTGGGATACCGGCTTGGATCAGGAGGAAGTGTTCCAAGACCTTGACCCGGGTGGCTACTGGTTGGTTCAGAATACGCGTACGCCGGGGCCCAACAGCTTCAATTGGGATTACCTGCCTGCCGCACAGTGCGCTGATTCCATTTACGTGGTGATCCCGGACGAAGGACCCGACTGCGGCGTGCTGTCGGGTACGATGTACATCGATGCGGATGAGGACTGCAGCATCAGTTCCGGAGATCTCAGTGCAGGCTATCAGATACTCGTGGTCGAACCTGGTCCCCGATACGTGAGCACGGATCTCTCTGGACAATACACGGCGAACCTTCCCCTGGGCAGCTACACCATACAGCCCGCGAACCCGGCGCTGCTGCCGGTGTGTCCCGCAGGGGCGACGATCAGCTCTCTCGGCACCCCAGAGCAGTTGGATGTGCCGGTCATTGGAACGGCCGGCCCAGCACCCGACCTGCACGCGTGGCTCACAAGCAGTCCAGCCCGGCCCGGCTTCGTATTGACGTATTATCTGCATGCCAACAACATCAACTATGGGGCAAGTGGCAATGTGACCGCCACGTTCACCGCCGATCCGATCACCACGGTCCTGAGTGCTTCCCCAACGCCGAGCATGATCAACACCGGAAGCGTGGTTTGGGAATTGTCGGACGTTCTACCCTACAATTCGCACGCGTTCTCGGTGCAGGTGATGGTACCGGCCGACGTGGCGCTGATCGGCACCATGCTTACCAGTGGCCTGACCCTCACCTCCTCCAACCTGGACCTGGATCCCAGCAACAATGTAGCGTCGTACAGCACGGTGGTCACCGGCAGCTACGACCCCAACGACAAACTGGCCTCAACGAGCACCCAGGCCAGCGATGAACTCTACTTCATCGATCAGGACGAATGGATCGACTACACCATACGATTCCAGAACACGGGAACGGATACCGCATTCCAAGTGGTGATCACCGATACCCTGGCCGCATCGCTCGATCCCGCGAGCCTGCAAGTGGGCGCTGCTTCTCATCCCATGCGATGGGAACTCGGCTATGGTGACGTACTGCGCTTTCACTTCGATGACATCCTGTTGCCCGACAGTAACACGAACGAGCCACACAGCCATGGAGCGGTGCAGTTCCGGATACGTCCAAAAGCGCCAACACTGCCCGGAACTTTGATCGCGAACACCGCCAACATCTACTTCGATTTCAACCCGCCGGTGATCACGGAGCCGAGCGTGCTGGTGGCCGAGTTCAGCACGAGTATCAACGACATCACGTCTCCGACTCTACAAATCTCACCGAACCCAGCCACGGACCAGGTCATCTTGCGCGGTATCTCCAACGAATCGCTGTCGAGCATCCATGTGCTTGCGATCGATAGCCGCTTCATCAAAGCCCCTTTGCGTTGGTCGGGCACCGCTGCGCAACTGGACATCCGCTCCCTTGCGCCCGGCACCTACCTCATCCGCGCACCGGAAGGACAAGCCCGCTTCGTGAAGCAATGATCACTTCAGCACCATGGACCGCTCATCCAATGCCCGGATCGGACGTGACCCCTGAATGCCATTGACCTTAATCCACAGCACCACTGAGCAGTGCTCTTTAACCGACCCATTCCGACCCTAGTTCCTGTATGGTGAACGACCCACCACCTACCTATCCTTCATGAAACGCCACCACCTCCTGGCACTGCTGCTCTGCCTGTGCTTCAATTGGAACGCCCACGCGCTCACGCTCTCCGTTTCCGCATTCGGCAACCAGATCTGCCAGAACATGCTGGGAGGCGTATCGGCAAGCCCTAGTGGCGGTGTTCCTCCTTATTCATACTTGTGGAACAACGGAAGTACCGAACAGTCGCAGAACGGGCTTGGTGCGGGGATCTATTCCGTAACCGTGACCGATGCCGTTGGCACTACAGCAACAGGGCAGGCCGAGGTGTTGGCACTGAGCGCCTATCCGTATTCCACCGTAGTTGAACAGAGCTACTGCAACGGCATGCAACCCTTCGTGGTCTTCTGGGCCGGTACCGAGAATGGCATGCCGCCCGACCCGATGACCGGGACCCAACACGGTCCGGGGCCGTACACCTTCCTGGCACCAGGCTATACGACCAGCTATGGCGAATGGCCACAGGCCTGCTCGTGGTACGCCTATTACATGGTCGGTGTCGATGCACCGGCTGGATCGAGCGTTACTGTGAACTACGAGGATGGTAGCGGTTGTCCCGGATCCTTCCTCTTTCAGGTCCCCCAACCCATCTCCCTGCCTACGCTGCAGATCGTGGATGTGACCGGATCATGCTCCAATGGCGCCATCGGTTCGGCCAGTTTGAGCATCAACGTTCCCGTCGCGGCACCCTTCAGGATACGATTGAAGAACAGCGCCCACCAGCCTTACACCGGGGTTTGTGACTACCTGACCTACGAGTATGAGACCAGCGCCTCACATCAATACACGGGGCTCGCACCAGGGACCTATTGGGTCGTGAGCGATGTCGATGTATT
Source organism: Flavobacteriales bacterium (assembly GCA_020635725.1). Lineage (GTDB taxonomy): Bacteria > Bacteroidota > Bacteroidia > Flavobacteriales_F > PHOS-HE28 > PHOS-HE28. The sequence continues at coordinate 177,082 of JACJZF010000006.1, read as the reverse complement.
CGGCCTTCGCGAGGACATTCAAGCCCCGTGCTCCGATTCCATCTCGTTCGTTGTTCCCGACCTCGGCACCACCTGTGGCCTGGTCAGTGGCCGCGTTCACATCGATAACAATGCGAACTGCGCCTACAACAGCGGAGAGAACAACGTACCCAGCACCGTCATCGAGATCACTCCTGGGCCCTACTATACCTCCACCGGCCCTACTGGCACCTACGCGGTGAACCTGCCCTATGGAACCTATCAGTTCGCGGAGCAGCACCCGGTGGTGGAGCAAAGCTGCCCGCTCAACGTGACCGTGGCCGCGGCCTCCCTCACGAACCGTAACATCAGCTGCACCGGTGGCATGCCCTTGGATGCCCGCGTGCTCATGGCCAACGGTCCGGCACGACCCGGCTTCGAGATCCTCTATGCCATCGACATTGACAACCTGACCACAGCGACCACGGGCGCGACCACATTGACCGTGCAGGTCGATCCTGCGCTCACCTTCGTGAGCATGACGAGCGGCGGCGTCGCCGCAGGCAATACCTACACCTGGAACCTTGCCATGACGAGTGCCTTCCAGCACCGGGAAGTACGGCTCCGCATGCGCGTCCTGCCGGACGTTGGCCTTATCGGATCGACCCTGACCACCACCGCCACGCTGACCACGGCCAACACCGATGTGGACCTGTCAAACAACACCGCGATCAGCCAGCAGCTCGTTACCGGAAGCTTTGATCCGAATGACAAGCTCGCACGGACCTCCAGTGGCTCTGGCACGACCTACCTGATCGGACAGGACGAATGGATCGACTACACCATCCGTTTCCAGAACACGGGTACGGATACCGCCTTCAACGTATTGATCACCGATACGCTGCCCGCGACATTGGATCCCGCCACCGTGCTTTGGGGGCCAACGTCCCACGCCTGCACCCGGTCCATGGCCTCGAACGGCACGCTCAAGTTCATCTTCACGAATATCCTACTGCCGGATAGCAACTCGAACGAACCACTGAGTCATGGCTTTGTGAGCTTCCGCATCAGGCCTCACCAACCGGTCAGCCCGGGAACAACGTTCACGAACATCGCCAACATCTACTTCGACTACAACCCGCCGGTGATCACCGACCCCAGCTTGCTGACCGTGGCTTCACCGGGGGTGGTCCTTTCGCCGCGCGTCTTGATTGGCGGACCCTACGACGAAGCCACGCAGCGCATGAACGATGGCCTGCGCGCCTCGGGGTTGCTGCCTTTGACCGAACCATACACCGCGATGGGCTATGACCATGTGGGAGGCGGTGGCGGCGAAGCGACCACACTGGCGGTGTTCACCGTGACCGGCGATGACGCCATTGTCGATTGGGTGGTGGTCGAACTGCGCAATACCAACGCTCCTTATGCCGTGATCGCAACGCGTAGCGCCCTGCTTCAACGCGATGGTGATGTTACCGCAACGAACGGCACTGCCCCGCTCGCCTTCGATCTGCCCGCAGGACCCTACCGCATCGCGATCCGCCATCGCAACCACTTGGGCTGCATGACGAATACCGGGTTCAACCTGGGTCCGAACACGACCGTCGTTGACTTCACATCATCCTCCACAGCCACCTTTGGCACCAATGCACGCGCCTCGCTCGGCGGTCGCATGGTGCTATGGCCCGGTGATGGCAACGCGGATGGCGTGGTGAAATATGTCGGTTCGGACAACGATCGTGACCGGATCCTTGTGGCCATCGGTGGCGTGGTCCCCACGAACGTGGTATCCGCGATCTACGACCCGCTCGATATCGACCTGAACGGACAGCTCAAGTACACCGGCGAAACGAACGACCGCGACATCATCCTGCAGAGCATCGGCGGCGTGGTACCGACGGCAGTGAGAGCAGAGCAGATGCCTTAGTGCCTTCACCTCAGCACCGCCAGCCGCTCCTCAAGCGCCTTGATCTTGGCCTCAGCGTCGGCCTTCTTCTTGCGTTCGTTCTCCAGCACCTGCGGCGGCGCGCCACTGACGAAGCGTTCATTGCCCAGCTTCTTCTCCACGCTGGATAGGAAACCGCGCAGGTAGGTCAGCTCCTCCTCGGCCTTCTTCGCTTCAGCGGCGGCATCCATCTGCGGCAACAGCACGGCGTATTCAGTAGCCCCGGAGAATACAGCCGTGGCACCCGCCGGGATGGACCCAAAAGAACCGGCCAAAGCGCCGGTATTGGCCAGTTTGTCCACCAAAGCGGCCGATGCCGCGCTCAACGGTGTACTACCCGATGGACCCACTTGCAGCGGCTCTTTCGGCGACAGGCCACGCTCATTCCGAACCGCACGCACCGCGCTCACCAGGTCGAAGGCGTGCTGCACCTCGGCCTCGAGTTTCGCATCACCGGCCCCGCCCTTCGGCCATGCCGCCACGATGATGTCCTCGCCTTCCTTCCGCTCGCGCAAGTGGTGCCACAAGTCCTCGGTGAGGAAGGGCATGTACGGATGGAGCAAGCACAGAACATCCTCGAAGAGACCAATGGTCGCCTCGTAAGTCGCGGCATCGATCGGCTGCGAGGCGCCTTCAGCGTACGCCGGCTTGATGCTCTCGAGGTACCAGCTGCAGAGGTCGTCCCAGATCAGCTTGTACGTGGTCATCAGCGCCTCGCTGATGCGGAACTGGTCGTACAAGCCATCGAGCTCGGCAGTGGTGCGATCCACGCGGCTGCGCATCCAGGCCACGGCGGCGGCATGGCCCGCAGGTTGTTCCTGCTGCGCGACCGTCCAGCCCTTCACTAAGCGGAACGCGTTCCAGATCTTGTTGCTGAAGTTGCGGCCCTGCTCGCACAACGAATCGTCGTAGGGCAGGTCGTTGCCAGCGGGTGAGGTGAGCAGCATGCCTACGCGCACACCATCGGCTCCGTACTTGGCGATGAGGTCCAGCGGATCGGGGCTGTTGCCCAGGCTCTTGCTCATCTTGCGGCCGATCTTGTCACGCACGATGCCCGTGAGGTACACGTTCTTGAAGGGCACCTCGTCACGGTACTCCATGCCCGCCATGATCATGCGCGCCACCCAGAAGAAGAGGATCTCCGGCGCGGTCACCAGATCGTTCGTCGGGTAGTAGTACTTGATGTCCGCGTTGTCCGGGTCCTTGAAGCCATCGAACACGCTGATCGGCCACAGCCAGCTGCTGAACCAGGTGTCCACCACATCCTCATCCTGATGGATGCCGTTCGTGCTCTGGCCCGCTGCCTTGAACTGCGCGATGGCCTCGGCCTCAGTGCGGCACACGGCCGCGTCACCGGCATCGTTGTACCAGGCTGGGATCCGCTGCCCCCACCAGAGCTGGCGACTGATGCACCAGTCGCGCACGTTCTCCATCCAGTACGTGTAGGTGTTCACGAACTTCTGCGGATGGAGCTTCACGCGGCCGTCCTTCACCACCTCGAGCGCGGGCTTCGCGAGCTCGCTCATCTTCACGAACCACTGCAGGCTCAGGCGCGGCTCGATCACGGCATCGGTGCGCTCGCTGGTGCCCACCTTGTTCACGATGTCCTCGGTCTTCACCAGGTAGCCTTCGGCTTCCAGTTGCTTCGCGATCTTCTTGCGCACCACGAAGCGGTCCTCGCCTATGTACAGTTGTGCGGCCGGGCTCAGCGTGCCGTTCGGCTCCAGGATGTCGATGGTCTCCAGCTGGTGCTTCTTGCCCAGTTCGTAGTCATTCACGTCGTGCGCGGGCGTCACCTTCAAGGCGCCGGTTCCGAACTCGCGCTCCACGTACGCATCGAAGATCACCGGGATGCTGCGACCGATCAGCGGCACGAGCACGCGCTTGCCCTTCAAGTGCGTATACCGTTCATCTTCGGGATGCACGGCCACCGCGGTATCGCCCAGGATGGTCTCGGGACGCGTGGTGGCGATGGTGACCCATTCATCTAGTGCACCCTCAACAGCGTACCGCAGGTAGTACAGCTTCGAGTTCACTTCCTTGTGGATGACCTCTTCGTCGCTCACGGCCGTGAGGGCGACGGGGTCCCAGTTCACCATGCGCAGGCCGCGGTACACCAGGCCTTTCTTGTGCAGGTCGATGAAGACATCGATGACCGCATCGCTCAGGTCGGGCTCCATGGTGAAGCGTGTCCGCTCCCAATCGCAGCTGGCGCCGAGCTTCTTCAGTTGCTCCAGGATCACACCGCCATACTTCTCTTTCCAAGCGAAGGCGTGCTTCAGGAACTCCTCCCGACCGATGGCGCTCTTCTTAATGCCCTGTTCTCCGAGCAACCGCACCACCTTGGCTTCGGTGGCGATGCTCGCATGATCCGTACCGGGCACCCAGCAGGCGTTCTTGCCCTGCATGCGCGCGCGCCGAACGAGCACATCCTGGATCGTGTTGTTGAGCATGTGACCCATGTGCAACACGCCGGTCACGTTCGGCGGGGGGATCACCACGGTGTAGGGTTCCCGCTCATCGGGCACACTGCGGAAGTAGCCCGTCTCCATCCAGTGCCTGTACCACTTCTCCTCGGCCTCCTTGGGCTCGAATCGCTTGGGGATCTCCATGGTTTCGCTCGGCGGGGCAACGGCCCCGATTTCGGATCGCGAAGGTAGGTGGCGCCGCTGTTGGCCTTGGGCGATCCGATCGGGTGGCATCAGTAGCATCGGAAGCGTCAATGATCTGTTAGATCCCGCGCATCACCGGCGGCGCGCGCTAGTGTTGCGCCATGAACACCGTTCCACTCTTCTCAGCAGCGATCATAGGCACGCTGATGATGACCCTGACACGCCCTCCGGCACGCATCGAAGCGCCAGCACGAGGTCCCTTGATCGTGTTCGATACCACGCTCCACGACTTCGGCACCATACCCTTTGGCGGCGATGGGCGCTGCAGCTTCCGCTTCACGAATGCCGGCGATGCGCCGCTGATCATCGAAAGCGTCAGGAGCAGCTGCGGCTGCCTGGTGCCGGCATGGGATCAGGAACCCGTCCCTCCCGGGAGCTCGGGCACCGTGCGCCTGCAGTACGACACGCGTCGGATGGGCGCATTCACCAAGAGTGTGACACTGACCTGCAACGCGATGAACTCGCCTGTGCTGGTGCTGCGCATCAAAGGCATGGTCTCACCGGACCCGAAACTTCCTCAGGAGCGCTGAGCCCGCGATTGAACGGCACGGGACTTGAAAGCGCGTGGCGCCTGCCGATGCCCCCCTGTTAATGTCCTGTTAAGGGCGGGGAAGCCTCGGATGAGCCCCTGAACTTTGACGTACCAACAACAGAACACAACACCCAACCACATTCACATGAACAAGCTCTTCCTCTCGCTCGGCCTCGGCCTCGCCATGCTCACCGCCACGGCGCAATCCCCCGGCAAACCCGTTGGCGGCTCCGGCCCGATGATCTCCGTTGACAAGGAGTCGCACGACTACGGCACCATCGCCAAAGGCGCCAACGGCACCTGCGAGTTCACCGTCACCAACACCGGCGACGCCCCGTTGATCATCACCCAGTGCCAAGGCAGCTGCGGCTGCACCGTGCCGAAGTGCGACACCGCCCCCATCATGCCGGGCGCGAAGAGCACCATCACCGTGAAGTATGACACGAACCGCGTGGGCGCGATCAACAAGAGCGTGACCATCACCAGCAACGCCACCAACGCCCCCAGCAAGATCGTGACGATCCGCGGCACCGTGGAGGCCGGTGAGACCTCGCCCGCCTCGCCCGTGAAGGAGGCCAGCCCCATGGCCCCCACCGAGAAGCATTGATCGGCACACCGATCACAAGCACCACCCCATGAACAAGCTCATCGCCACGCTCGCGCTCGCTCTCACCGCCACCGCCCTGGTGGCCCAGAGCGGCCCTTTGATCCAACTGGATAAGCAGGTGCACGATTACGGCACCATCGCTCAAGGGGCCAATGGCGAGTGCGCCTTCACGGTCACTAACACGGGCGATGCCCCGTTGATCATCACCAATTGCAAAGGGTCCTGCGGCTGCACCGTGCCCAAGTGCGATACGGCGCCCATCGCTCCCGGTCAGAAAAGCACCATCACGGTGAAGTACGACACGAAGCGAACCGGCGTGATCAACAAGAGCGTGACCATCTCCAGCAACGCGGCGAATGAGCCGGAGAAGGTGGTGCGGATCAAGGGCATGGTCGAAGGGCAGGCGCCGCAAGGCACCGCGCCCGTTGAATGACCCCACTGGCTTTACACAGGTGAAGGGCCTCCGCAGGGAGGCCCTTCTCTTTGGCTGTTATGCGATCTTCGCGCACCGATCCATCCCGCATGCCTGCCATCTCCACCAAGGGCCGCCTGATGCCCCCCTCGCCCATCCGCAAGCTCGTGCCCTTCGCCGAGGCCGCCAAGAAGCGCGGCACGCAGGTGATCCACCTCAACATCGGGCAGCCCGATATCGCCACCCCGGAGGTCGCGCTCGATGCCATCCGCCACCTGGACCGCGATGTGATCGAGTACAGCCATAGCGCGGGCTATGAGAGCTACCGGAAGGGACTCGCGGACTACTACGCGGGGCACGGGATCCGGGTCACACACGAGCAGATCATCATCACCAACGGCGGCAGCGAGGCCCTGCTCTTCGGCATGATGAGCTGCTTCGAGCCGGGCGACGAGGTGATCATCCCCGAGCCGTATTACGCCAACTACAACAGCTTCGCGGTGAGCGCCGGGGTCACCGTGGTGCCCGTGCGCTGCACGATCGATACCGGCTTCGCGCTGCCCGCCATCGCCGACTTCGAGGCCCTGATCACCCCGCGCACCAAGGGCATCCTCATCTGCAATCCGGGCAACCCCACCGGTTACCTGTACAGCCGTGCCGAGCTGGAGACCCTGCGCGCCATCGTGCTCAAGCACGACCTCTTTCTCTTCGCCGATGAGGTGTACCGCGAGTTCTGTTACGACGGCGCCCGTCATGTGAGCGCGCTGGAACTCGATGGCCTCGAGCAGCATGCCGTGCTGATCGACAGCGTGAGCAAGCGCTACAGCATGTGCGGCGCGCGCGTCGGCGCCTTCATCACCCGCAACGCGGAGCTCTATGCCACAGCGCTCAAATTCGCCCAGGCCCGCTTGAGCCCGCCCACCTTCGGGCAGATCGCCTCGGAGGCGGCCCTGCGCACCCCCCAGAGCTATTTCGACGATGTCACGCGTGAGTACGTGCAGCGGCGCGATATCCTGGTGGACGGTCTCAACAGCATCGCCGGTGTCACCTGCCCCAAGCCCAAGGGCGCCTTCTACTGCGTGGCCGAGCTGCCCATCGATGACAGCGACACCTTCTGCCAATGGTTGCTGGAGCACTTCGTGCACGACGGGCACACCGTGATGATGGCCCCCGCTACCGGCTTCTATGCCAACCCCGAAAGCGGCCGCAAGCAGGTGCGACTGGCGTACGTGCTGGAGCAGGGACAGCTGCGGTTGGCCGTGGAATGCCTGCGCCACGCGCTTGCCGCATACCCGGGCCGCAGCGCCGTTGCCAGCGCCCCGCAGGCACTGGTGGGCGGTGCTTGATAATTGTTCGCTCGACGGGCTGAAACCCGCATTCATCGGAAGCCGTTGAAACGGTCGCCGGGAAGTCTCATTTCCCTTTCCGGCAACCGCCATGCATCTTCTCCAACGGCTGTCCTTCCTGGTGCTCCTGCTCTTTCCGGGCGCGCTTTCGGCCCAAAAGCCCCAAGAGGCCATACGCGGCGAGCATCGCTTCCAATTCGTACTCGATAGCGACCTAAGCGCTTACCAGGAGAAGACCCTGGTGGAGCAGATCACCGGCTTGGAGCCGGAGATGCACGTGAGCATCGACCGCGAGGCGCGGCTCATGAAGGTGCTGGCCTACCGGCCGATCGACCCGCAGGATGTGGTGGCTCTGGGAGCCCAGAACGGCGTATCCCTCACGGTGCGCCGGCGCTGGGCCGATTCCGATAACCAATCGCAGCCGAAGGAATGATCACTGAACCACCAAGGCAGATGCAGAGCAACCACCTCCTCTTCCCCCAGCGCGCATCGTTCGCGTTGGCCGCGTTCCTCGCCACGTTCGCCGCGATCGCTCAGACGGCGACGAATAGCTGCGGGTACAATGCAGGGAACCAGTACCCCGTGGGCACATCGTGCAATTACGACACCTTCGACAAACCGACCAGCTTCACCAATTTCCTGGTGCCAGCCGGCGGCAGCTGCAACAGCGGGAACTACGACGACGCCTGGGGCTGGTTCACCGCCACCGGCACCACCACCAACATCACCTTCAACCCGGACAACAGCCATAGGGCCATCGTGCACGTGTACACCGGCGCATGCGGCAGCCTCTCCTATGTAACCTGTGTGGATGCGGGCTCCAACGGCGCCAACGCCAACATCACGCTGACCACCACGATCGGTACCAACTACATGATCCGGGTGCAGCGCTATGCCACCAGCAGCTCCATGGATGGCCGTCTGTGCATCTGGTCCGTGCCGCCGCCCCCGAGCAACGATGACCCCTGCGGCGCCACGAGCCTCACCGTGGGCAACGCGAGCTGCACGCCAACGAACGGCACGAATGCCAACGCCACAGACACCTCTGGGCCTCCTGCTCCGGGCTGCGCGAACTACAGCGGCAGCGATGTATGGTACAGCTTCACCGCGCCAGCGGGCGGCACCGTGACCATCGAGACCGCCGCGGGCAGTCTCACCGACTCGGGCATCGCGTTGTACAGCGCCACGGCCTGCGGCGGCACCTTCACGCTGATCGAATGCGACGACGACGATGGTCCGAGCTACATGAGCGCCATCACGCGATCAGGGCTCACGCCGGGTCAGACCTACTACGTCCGCATCTGGGGGTACAATGGCAGCACCGGAACCTTCACCATATGCGTGGCCACCCCTCCGGTGAATGATGAACCCTGCGGGGCCATCAGCCTCTCCTTGGGCACCACCTGCTCCTTCACGAGCTATTCCACCGCTGTCTCCTCGGCCACGAGCATCCCTGATCCGGGCTGTGGCGGATACGGTGGCCAGGACGTCTGGTTCAGCTTCACCGCGCCGAGCTCGGCCCTAGTCACCTTGCGGACCACCGCAGGCACCCTCAGCAACATGGGCATGGCCGTTTACAGCGCCACGGCCTGCAACGGAAGCTTCACCTTGATCAGCTGCGACAATACCAGCGGTCCCGGCAACATGCCCTTCATCACCCTCACGCCCCTCGACATCGTTGCCGGGCAGACCTATTACGTGCGCATGTGGGCGAATGGCGGCGGCAGCGGCACCTTCAACCTGTGCGCCAACACGGCTCCCGCCGGCGGCAACTGCGTGTATGTGCTGCGCATGTACGACTCGCAGGGCGATGGCTGGAACGGCAGCAGCGTGAGCATACAAGTGGGCGCGGGAAGCCCGGTGAGCTACACGCTGACCAACGGCGATGAAGAGACCGCCTACATCAGCGTCACCACGGGGAGCATCGTGCAGCTCTCGTACTCCGCGGTGGGCGGTGGCCAGAGCGAGATCCGATACGTGCTTCAGCTCGCCTATGGCCCGCTCTATTCCGATGGGCCCACACCGGGCACCGGCTTGCGCTACGCCGCTACGGCCACCTGCCAGTCGCCCCCGGCATCGGCCAGCGACTGCTACGGAAGAACCCAGATCTGCAGCGCGCAGCAGATCAACGACAACCCGAACAACACCGGCCTAACCGCCGACCTCAACGTGTACAGCAGGGGCTGCCTTGGCTCCAACGAACGCCAGGGGACCTGGTACAGCTTCTCGCCCAGCAGCGCGGGCACGGTCGGCTTCACCATCGCCCCCACCAACAGTAGCGACGATTACGACTTCGCGGTTTGGGGCCCCTTCTCCTCGTTGAGCTGCCCGCCGACCCAGGCTCCGCTGCGCTGCAACTACAGCGGCACAACGGGCAACACCGGTCTGTCCTCCTCCGGCTCGAATGATTCCGAAGGCGCCTTCGGCAGTCGCTGGTCGAACCGGATCAACGTGAGCACGGGCGAGCACTACCTGCTCTACATCAGCAACTATTCGCGCAGCGGCCTGGCCTTCTCGCTCACCTGGCAGCTCACCAACGGCGCCAGCCTCGACTGCATGCTGCCGGTTGAACTCGTGAGCCTCGATGGCACCTCGGAGCCCGATGGAATCCGGCTCGATTGGGTGACCGTGAGCGAGAGCAACAGCCAGCGCTTCGTGGTAGAACGCTTCGAGGATGACGGCTCGTTCCGCGACATCGGCGAACTGCCGGCGGCCGGTTGGTCGCAGACCTCGTTGGCCTATTCGTTCGTCGATGCCTCGCCCCTGGCCGGCCTGAACCACTACCGCGTGCGCATGATCGATGCCGATGGCAGCGAGCGCACCAGCGATGTCGTGCGTGTGATGCATGCGCTCAACGGGTCATCCGCGCCCTATCCGAATCCGGCTTCCACGGAGATCAACGTCGAATTGTCCGTGCAACAGGAAGGAGTGGCGCGCTTCGATGTGCTGGATGCCAGCGGCCGGCTCGTCCTCTCCGAGTCGCAGCAGCTCGGCGAGGGCACGCAGCGTGTCTCGCTGCCGCTCAAGGGCCTTGAGCCCGGCTACTACGCTCTGGCGGTAACCCTTCCACACGGCGCGCAGCAACAGCCGGCGCGATTTGTGATCCAGTAGCTACAGACAACCTGATTGACGAGCCGGCAGTGAGCCGGCTCGTCCGTTTGGTGCTTGCCATGCAGCGCCGATGGCCTTATCTTCATTCTCCCTTAGACAACCGCAGGCGCGGCCTCGCGTCATACGCATAGGCAGCAACGCCGTTCATTCCCGCCGCGCATGATCCGTCGCATCACCCTCGTCATCCTCTCGTATGCGGCATTCAGCCTGAACCAAAGCGTTGCGCAATCCGGTGCGGTGCATGTGCTGCGCTCAGCGATTGACATCGACGCGGGCGCCACCAAATTGGCCATGCATGTGATCCGTCAGCTGGATCCCGCAGCGGTGCTCTCCGTGGATGGACGCATATTGAAGGTGCGCATCTCCGACACCATCGCGGCTAATCAGCTCATCGCCGCGCTCAACGACCAAGGTGGTGCCTATGCCCTGGTGGATGCGCGCAACGAGTCGTCCAGCGGATTCCCCGTCCGGATCGACACCGGCGACCCGGCGGGCGACGATGCGCGCTACGATGCGGCCAAGCGCGCCTGGATCGAGGCACACCCGGCCGAATACGATGCGATCCGCGCCGGCACCCAGCAAACTCCAGCGACCAAATCACCCTAGCATGAAGAGAAGCTACGCATGCGCGCTCGTCGGCTTCCTCTCCCTGGCTGCTTCGAACACCGCTCTTGGCCAATGCGCCAATAACAACACCGTGATCGCCGGTGGGGCCATCACCCCCGCCTGTCCGGGCACAACCAACGTGCCCTGCGTGCAAGGCGGGCAATACGCGCTGGTGAATGTCACCAATGGCAGCCAGTACACATTCTCGACCTGCGGCGCCACCTTCGACACACAGATAACGCTGTACAACAATACCGGCGGCGGCAGCCTAGGGTACAACGATGATGCCTGCGGACTGCAATCGAGCGTGACCTGGACCGCCACCTTCTCTGGGCAATTGCGCGTGCTGGTGGACCAATTCAGCTGCGCGACCAATGCGGTGTGCGCGCCCTTGGTGATCACCTGCGCGCTGCCACCGCCTCCGGTCACCAACACCAATCCATGCTCGGCGCTCAGCACGCCGCTCGTGCTGAATTGCGGCGGCAACACCTATTCCAATGTCGGCGGCGGCAACTCGGGCACCTCGCCGGCTCCCACCTGCGGCAGCTACACCGGGGCCTCGCAGGATGTCTGGTTCTCCTTCGTCGCGGGCCCTTATGGCACGGTGAACCTCTCCAGCCTGGCGGGCACGCTCACCGATGGCGTCATGGCCGTGTACAGCGCGCCAAGCTGCTCGGGCCCCTTCACCCAGATCGGCTGCGATGATGACAGCGGACCGGGTTTCATGCCGCAGCTCAGCCTGAATGGCCTCACCCCCGGCCAGACCTATTACATCCGTTTCTGGGGCTACGGCAATGCCACCGGCACCTTCAATCTGTGCGTGCAAGGGGTGGCCACCGTGCCGCCGGGCGGCTGCGTGTACATGCTCAACCTCTACGATTCCTTCGGCGATGGCTGGGGAAGCTCCAACGTGGGGGTCAGCATCAACGGCGGCGCCTACACCTACTACACCGTTGCGGCCAGCAGCAACTTCGTGGCCATCCCCGCCGTGGCCGGCGCGGTGATCGTGCTGAACTACAACAACAGCGGCGCCTTCCAGGGCGAGAACTCCTATACGCTCACGCTCGGTGCCGGCCCGCTCTTCATCTCCGGATCGCCGCCCGCAGCGGGCATCGCGTACGCGGGCACCCTCACCTGTGTGCCGCCGCCCGCCCCGCCCGAGGATTGCGTGGGCAGCGTCACGGTATGCAGCGGACAGAGCTTCAACAACACCACGAACAACACCGGGATCGTGGCCGACCTGAACGCGACCAGCGCTGGTTGCCTCTCGGACAACGAGCGCCAAGGCACCTGGTACAATTTCACGGTGAGCTCGTCGGGACAGGTCGCCTTCGACATCAACCCCACCGACCCGACCGACGATTACGACTTCGCCATCTGGGGGCCCTACCCGCCGGGCAGCACGCCCAATACCATCTGCCCACCGCTCAGCGCGCCGGTGCGTTGCTCCTACGCGGCTCCGGCAGGAACCACCGGCTTGAATTATTCCGCCACCGACCTCACCGAAGATGCGCTGGGCGATAAATGGGTGCGCTACCTCAATGCCACCGCCGGCCAGGTGTACCTGCTCTACATCAGCAACTGGTCGCAGAGCGGCGTGGCCTTCGACCTCACCTGGAACCTGCAGGGCGGCGCCTCTTTGGACTGCACCATCCTGGGCCTGGAACTCATCGGCCCCACCGCGCAAGACCACCCCGATGCCATCGATGTGAGCTGGACAGCGATCGGAAGCACGAGCGGGCTGCGGTTCCAGTTGGAGCGCGCCGGGGCCGACGGCCGGTTCGCGGTCATCGGTGAATACGAGTCCGGTGCTGGTCAGCAAGCAGACGTCAGCTACCGGCACCGCGACCATGCCCCCCTCGCGGGCCTCAACCGGTACCGCCTGCGTCTGGAGAACAGCGCCGGCGAGCGTGGCCTCAGCCCAGAGGCCGTGGCCTTCCACGGTGCCACCGGCGCCGATGCCCGACTGGTCCCGAACCCCGCATCTGATCAGGCGACCCTGACGTACCGGTCAGCCATTGAGGGTCAGGTGCTTATGGAAGTCTTCGATGCGGATGGCCGGGTGAGAATGCAATCCTCCTGGGCCACTCCGGGTGGATACGACCGCCACGACCTCGACTTGGCGAATCTGCCCGAAGGGCTCTATCTGGCCCGCCTTGCCACGCCAGACGGGCACCTGGCGAACCTCCGACTGGTGATCGTGCGTTGAACCCCATTCGGCACGCGGCAACCCATGAGCCCTCCTGCTCGTCTTCGCCTGAACGGCGAAGGCATGGATATGCAAGCTTGCTGGTTAACAAGGTGTTGGCACCCAGTAACGCGCGATGCAATCTTCAACTAACTTTCGCTCCCACCATACATACGGTACACACATGCTGATCCGTACCCTCTTCTCTGCGGTGCTCCTGGCACCTGCATTGTTCGCGGCTGCCCAGGCACCGGGCTATCTGTTCTTCCAGGCCGAAGCGCCGCTCACCAACGTGCAGCACAAGCAGGTGATCGAGTCGGTAACGAGCCTCGACCCTTACGCACAGGTCTTCCATTCCGACGACATGACCATCGTGCAGGTGAAGTCCAGCGCCTTGCTCGACCAAGCCAGCTACCGCGGCGCCATCCAGAGCACCGGTGTGGCCCTGGCCCCCGGCCTGCGCAACCCGGAAGAGCTTGGCATCGGAGCCCTGCCCGCCGTTCCCGTATTCGTGTCCACCGGCGACGATGAAGCCGACATGGCCCGCTACCGAACCGCTGTGGAAGACTGGAACGCCAGCCACCCGGATCAGCCCCTGAGCACCATCCCCGTTCACCGCCAATAACCCGCATCGATGAAGAAGAACTACCTCCTCAGCGTTATCGGTGCAGCACTCTTCGCGGGGAATGCGATGGCGCAGGTTCCACCTTGCTTGACTGCCTTCTCGGCACCAGTTGGCCAAACGCCCGTGCTCACCGCATTCACTGCTACTACTACCTCTGGCAGTACGACCGTAACCATTTCCGCTCCCAACACGACCCAAGGAATGGTGGTTGGGCAGCTCATCTCTGGTCCGAACATCCCCGTTGGAGCCACAATCGCCTCCATCGTGAACGCTACCACCTTCACGATTAGCATCCCCGCATCTGTAACCGGGACCGCCGCTGGGAATAGCATTCCGAATTGGAATACGCCCACCCTGCCGTCGAATATGACCTTAAGCCTCTCAATGACCACCACTGCCGGGTCAAACTTGGTCACGATTACCGGCTGCAACCCGTCGATGATTACCAGTCCACCTATTGGTGTAATTGGACCCAACGTTCCAGCCTCCACGACCATTTCGGGAGGTACCTGTGGGACCAATACAGTCCAACTTAGTCAGAACGCAACCGTGAGCGGCACGGCCTTCCACACATTTACATTTCCTGCATACGCGTCGAATTACCCACCCGCAAACCAGGGGATTCCCACAGGCTTGAATTGTTCGGTTTGCCCCGCCACGTTCTCGGTGGACATGTGTGCTGGACAGTATTTCACTTATTACATGTGTGTAGGGTACATGTACACATTCACAATGTGCGGAGCAGCCACGAACTGGGACTCCTATCTCTCTATTACCAATACCACGGGAACTGGGGCCCCGAATGGAGCCTCCACCTCCGATGACGACGGTTGCGGGACTGTCAACGGACATGCCACGGTGACCTATGTGCCAACCACTTCAGGGGGCTATCGGGTTCGGCTGTGGGATGGCAACTGTTCCGTTAATAATACGCGGTGCGGCACGATTCAAGTGTTCTGCAATCCCGTTCCACCTCCTCCAATCAACGACGAACCCACAGGTGCTATTTCCCTAGGTAGTCCTGCCCCGGTGGCTTGTGCATTCACGAACGGCACGACCACGTTCTCGACTCTGTCCTCTGGTCCTCTGCCCAGTGGTTGCAATACGGACCCCGGTTGCGGCACCCCGACTGGCAGCTTCGCTGGCTATGATGTCTGGTACAGCGTGGGCGTTCCCGCATCGGGCAATCTATCTGTGATATTAAATTCCGTTAGCGCGAGCCAGATGAGCTTCGCCGTGTACACCGGGACTCCTGGGCTTCTGTCGCAAGTTCCTGGAAGCTGTGCGTGCAGCGGTTTCGCCTCGATGAGCGGTTTAACACCAGGAAGTACAGTGTACATCCGTTGCTGGCCGCAATCTGGAGCAGCCAACCAAGGCACCTTCCAGGTGTGCGCCTACGAGCCCATACCGCCGCCGAACGACAACCCCTGCGGCAGCATCAGCGCGCCCTATGCGCTGGCTGTGCCCACCACGTGCAGCAACACCACCTTCACCACGGAGAGCGCCACGGCCATTGCGGCCTTGTACACCGTGCCCGCGCCGAGCTGCGGCACACCCGTGGCCGGTGGCGATGTGTGGTTCAGCGCTGTGATGCCGGCTACCGGCTCCATGACCATCACCTCGCAGGCCGGCTCGCTCACCGACATGGCCATGGCCGTGTACACCGTGTCGAGCGGAAGCATAACGAATTGCGGGTCGCAGGGCCCGGTGAGCCTCACGCAAGTTGGCTGCAACGACAACTTCGGCGCGAGCACCATGCCCGCCCTAACGGTTTCCGGCACGCCCGGCGTGACCTACTACATCCGCATGTGGAACAAGACCTCGGCCTTTGGTACGGCCAGCATCTGCGCGGTGCAGAACGTGCCCCCGCCGAACGACAACCCCTGCGGTGCTCTGGCCCTGACGGTGACCACGGGTTGCTACTACAGCCAGGCCTATTCGAATGCCTTCGCCAGCACCACGGGCACCACTGCCCCCGGCGCTGTCAGCATCCCGGCTCCGAGCTGCGGAACCCCCACCAACAACGACGTTTGGTTCACGGCCGTGGTTCCGGCCAGCGGGCAGCTCTCGCTGAACATGGATGACCTGCAGATGACGGATGCGGCCTACGCGGTCTATACGGCAACCGGCTCATGCGGCTCGAACAACTTGAGCCTCACGCAAGTCCCTGCCGGCAACGGTGGCTGCGCGATCAACGGCAGCACGAACGGCGCGCTGTTGCCCAGCGGCACGGTAACCGGGCTCACGCCTGGCAGCACGGTGTACATCCGTGTCTGGCGGCAAACGGGCAACGACGGCAGCTTCCTGATCTGCGCCCGCAACCCGGTCAACCCGGCCGGCTGCTACTATACCCTGAACATGACCGATAACGGTGGCGATGGCTGGGGCGCGAGTTACGTGACGCTGTGCATCGGCGGCTCCTGCACGAACTACACGGTCTTCGGCAACAACGGCAGCATCGTATTCGGCGCTCCATTGGGCACGGTGATCACGCTCACCTACAACTCCGGCGGTGCCGGTTTCCAGAACCAGATCAGTTACACGGTGCAGGCCAGCAACGGCTTCGCCATGTTCACGAGTTCGAATCCGCCGAGCGCGCCCTTCGGTTTCGTGGTGAACTCGGATTGCAACGTGCCACCGGCCCCGATTAGCGATTGCGTGGGCTCCTTCGAGGTGTGTAACAACCAGAACATCAACCTGGCTCCGAGCGATTTCGGAAACCAGGACCTGAATCCGGCGAATGATGGCTGTCTGTCCGGTGAGCGCTCCGGCGGATGGTTCCGCTTCACCACGAACTCCGCTGGTACCATCGCTTTCGCGATCCAGGTAGGACCGAACACGGACTATGATTTCGCCATCTGGGGCCCCTACTCGGGCAGCCCGGTCTGTCCGCCCAACTCGCCGCCCATCCGCTGCAACTGGTCCGGCACCTGGGCCAATACCGGTTTGGCTGCTGGATACGCCAACGCGAGCGAAGGCGCTATCGGACCGCCGTGGAGCAGTCCGCTTCCGGTGCTCGCTAACCAGACCTACATGCTCTATGTGGATAACTGGAGCCAGAATGGGCTGGCCTTTGACCTGGTCTGGAACAACACGCCGAACACCATCCTGGATTGTCTGCTTCCGGTTGAATTCCTGGATTTCCAAGCCACCCCGGGCGCTCACCAGGTGGACCTGAAGTGGCACACCGCGAGCGAACGCAACACGTCGCACTTCGTGGTGGAGCGCTCCTTCGATGGCTTCACCTTCGAGCCCATCGGCCAAGTGGCGGCCATGGGCAACACCAGCAACGTGACCCGTTACGATTTCGTGGACCGCAGCCCGAAGCTGGGCGTGAACTACTACCGTTTGGATCAAGTGGATAACGGCGGGGCGCGCAGCTACTCGGAGACCCGCACGGCCTTCTTCCGCGCGAGCGGTGGCCTGAGCGTGTACCCGAACCCGGCAGGCGAGACCATCTGGGCCAGCTTGGAGGCAGCCGCCGAGGGCACCGTGTACTGGAGGGTGCTGGATGCCAGCGGTCGCGTGGTGCGTGCCGGCAACACGGGCGTGCCTGAGGGCGTGAGCCAGTTCGAGGTGCCCTTGGACATTGAGGCGGGCAGCTACCTCCTGGACCTGACGGATGAGAACGGCAATCAACTGGGCAACGCCCGGTTCGTGCGTCGATAACCGACGGAGACTTGACGGCGAGGCCCGGCGATGAGCCGGGCCTCGCTCTTTCCGACCGGTTGAGATCCGGTTGATAATTCGGAGGTTCCGCAGCTTTCCAAGCTCCTTCTACCGTGGAACAAATCACAACGGACGCACTCCGGATCTGATGTGGGCGTAGGTTCCCAACTAGCTCAGCCTACACAAGGCATCCCTGGGGGTGATCATCCGTCCTCAATACGCGCGCGTGGGAGCTTGGTAAGTTTTCCACCGTGCATTGTTAATTTGGTCCCGTTAGTTCCTCCCCCATGCGCCACACTACCCGGCAAGCTCTCGGCCTTTTGCTCCGGCACATTTCCCGCCGACCGATCACGCCAACCGTGAAGTGCGTTCCCGTGCTCTTGTTCGCCTTGAGCCTGATGGCCTGGGCGGGCGAATCCAAGGCGCAGTGCACGGGCACCGCCATGGGTGCGACAGCCTCGCTCTCGCCTGCGAGTTGGACCGCGAATTCGGTGCCGCCGACAACCACGGTGTCGCTGAACATGATCACCACACTGGGCTCCACGACGGCGACCATCACCGGTTGCAATGCCGCGCTGGTAGGCGCCACGGTTACGGGACCGAATGTGCCAGGAGGAACGACGATCACAACTGCTTGCGCCCCGGTGACCCTGAGCCAACCTGCGACGGTCACCGGCACCGCGGTCCATACGTTCACGATGGGTCCGTACGCATCCAACTTCCCGCCGACGAACCAAGGGATCCCGGCAGGCACGACTTGCTCCGTTTGCCCTTCGACGTTCACCGCATCTGTCTGCGCCAATCAGTACATCAACTTCTACGCTTGCGCTGGCAACCTGTACACGATCAGCATGTGCTCCAGCGCGAGCAACCAGGACTTCAGCCTGAGCCTGACGACCACAGGCTTCCTGGCTTCAGCGGGTAACTACGGCGCACCTTTTGATAACGATGGCTGCGGCTTCGTCGGTGGACCGAGCACGATGGAATTCAGCCCGCAGACCAATGGCGTGTATCGGATACGCGTGTTCCAGAACCCGTGCGTGGTGAATGCTGCCTTGTGCGGCACCATCAGCATCACTTGCTCAGCGCCGCCGCCGCCGCCGCCGAACGACGAGCCGTGCACCGCCATCCCCTTGGCCGTGCCTTCCGCTTGCAGCTACCAACTCGGCGATAACACCTGGGCCACCGCGTCTCAAGGCATTCCCATACCGGGCGGTTGCGGCTATTTCGGAAGCGATGTGTGGTACAGCGTGGTAGTGCCTGCCAGCGGCAACCTGCGGATCCAAACCACCTTGGTCGGTGGCACGGGCCTCGGAATCGGAGTGTACACCACCCCGGCCTGTAATGCGCCATTGGCGAGCTGGAGCTTGATCGCCTGCAACAGCGGCACGCCCCCCTTGCTTGATGTGAGCGGCCTGGTACCGCCTAGCACCACCGTGTACGTGCGCGTGTGGCCCACGAACAACATCAGTTATATGGGCACGTACAACATCTGCGCGTTCGAGCCCACGCCGCCGCTGAACGACCTGCCCTGCGGCGCCTTCTCGCTAGCCACTCCGGGAGCCTGCGCGCCCAGCACGTACACCACGGAATTCGCCACCAACACCACCCCGCCGGGCCTCACGGTGAACGCGCCCACCTGCGGCACGCCGATCAACAACGATGTCTGGTTCGCGGTGACGGTGCCCCCCAGCGGTGCCTTCACGGTGAACACCTTCGCAGGCACGCTCACCGATATGTCGATGGCCTGGTACCGGCTCTCGGTAGGCGGATCGGTGTGCAACCCGCCGGGCTGGAGCGGCACGATGACGCAGATCGCCTGCAACGACGACCAGTTCGCGCCCACCAACCTGTTCCCACGGATCAACAGCCAGACCGTAGCACCGGCTATCACCCCGGCGCTGGTGCCCGGTGAGACGATTTACATCCGCGTTTGGCCCGAGGGCGGTAACCTCAATGGCGACTTCAGCATCTGCGCCACCGAGAACGTGCCGCCGCCGAACGACGACCCCTGCGGCGCGATCCCGCTGCCCACCAGCCTGAGCTGCAACCTGATCCCCACCACCAACGAGGGCGCGACCTTGAGCACCGGCATGCCCGTGCCACCCTGCGGTGCGCCCGTGCAGAACGACGTATGGTACTCCGTGGTGGTGCCCCCGAATGGGCAGGTGGAGATCAACACGCAAGGCGTGGGGCTCACCGATGCGGCCCTCGCACTGTACCAGACCAGCGGAGGCTGCGCGCCGGCGAACCTCAGCCTGGTGCCACCGACCAATTGCCAGGTGGGCGGCAGCTCCTTCGGCCCCAACATGCCGCAGCAGCTCTTCGCCGGCCTCACGCCGGGTGCTACGGTGTACGTGAGGGTGTGGCGACAGACGGGCAACGTGGGGCCCTTCAACATCTGCGCGCGGCAGACCGCCGCCGCGCCGGTGTATGGCTGCGACATCACCAATTACGACAGCGGCGGTCCATCCGGCAACTACGGCAACAACGAGGTGTACGAGCAGACCTTCTGCCCGGTGAACCCCGGCGATGTGGTGGCGATCGATTTCCAGTCCTTCAGCACCCAGCTGAACCAGGACATCCTCACGGTGTACAACGGTCCTTCCATCGCTTCGCCCGTGATCGGCGTGTTCTCGGGCGGCGCCCTGCCACCGGGCCAGATCTCCACGGCCGTGGGAGGCTGCCTCACGATCCGCTTCACCTCGAATGCCAGTGTTGTGAGCACAGGTTGGGCGATCAGCGTCTCGTGCGGTCCTCCCTTGCCACCCATTCCGACGGCAGCAGCGCCTTGCAACACCACCATCTATGACAGCGGCGGTGCTTCGGGCGCCTACACCAACAACGAATTCGTGACCCAGACCTATTGCCC
The DNA here is from genome assembly GCA_020635725.1 of Flavobacteriales bacterium. Classification (GTDB taxonomy): domain Bacteria; phylum Bacteroidota; class Bacteroidia; order Flavobacteriales_F; family PHOS-HE28; genus PHOS-HE28. The sequence continues at coordinate 156,539 of JACJZF010000006.1, read as the reverse complement.
GCCCACGCCGGGGGATGTGCTCACGATGACCTTCACGCAATTCGCGCTGGAGCAGAACTTCGACTTCGTCACCATCTTCAACGGACCCACTACCGCCTCGCCCTCACTGGGCACCTTCACCGGCTCCAACAACCCCGGCTCCTTCACCAGCACGAACCCGAGCGGCTGCCTGACGCTGCGCTTCACCTCGGATTTCTCCATCGTGGCCGCCGGCTATGCGGCCACCCTGCGATGCGCCCCACCGCAGCCCGCGCCGCCGCCGCCGCCGCCGCCATCGGGCATCTGCGGCACCACGGTGTACGACCCGGGCGGAGCAGCGGGCAATTACTTCAACGCCACCAACCAGAACCCGGGCAACCAGGGCGGCAACGGCTGCTGGGACCCGCCAGGGCCACAAACGCCTTGCGCGCCCGCAGGGCCGTATCCGCCTCCGGCCGGCACTTGGGGCCAGTACTGGTCGCAGACCTATTGCCCATCCATCGCCGGTGATGCGGTGACGTTGAATTTCACCCAGTTCGCCATGGAGACCGGGTGGGACAACGTGTACATCTACAACGGTCCTACCGTGGATCCGTACAACGTGAACGGCACACAGTTCCTGAGCGGTAATGGCTTGCCCACTTGCGGTGGCCCTGCCGGTTGGTGCAACCAGACCCTGGGACCGAACGGCTTCACGGGCACGGCCAACCCGGGTTCGTTCACCTCGACGCATCCTTCGGGCTGCATCACCATCGCCATGACCAGTGATGACATCGTGAACATGGCCGGATGGGCCGCCACGATCTCCTGCCAGAGCACCTTCAACCCCAGTGCTGATTGCATTTATGCGCTGCGACTCTACGACAGCTTCGGCGATGGCTGGGCCGGCTCCAGCATCACCGTGGTGGTGAACGGCGGCACACCCAACACCTACACGGTGACCTCGGGCTCCTTCGAGCAGGTGCTGCTCAGCTTCGACAACGGCGACAACGTGCAGATCACCTACAACGGCTGGGGCTACTTCCCATCGGACAACTACTGGACCCTGGACCAGGTGGGCCAGCCCTATTCCTTCATCTATAGCGCCATGCCGGCCGTGAGCGGTTCGCAGAGCTTCGTTGTGAATTGCGGCACACCGCCGCTGGCCCCGAATGAGGATTGCCCGGGTGCGACGATCCTGTGCAACAACAATCCCGTGGTGATCCAGTCCACGCATGTGGGCAGCGTGGGCGACCTGACCCCCACCACCGGCGGCTGCCTGAGCATCTACGAGCGGCCCGGGGAATGGTACACCTTCCGCGCTGGCGCGACCTCGAACATGGGCTTCAGCATTGCGCCCACGGGCAGCGCCGACATCAACTTCGCGGTGTGGGGTCCCTTCACCGTGGGGCAGCTCCCGCCGAGCTATTGCGCTGCCTTGGGCGCACCGAAACGCTGCAGCTTCGCGACGGCCGCCAACACCTTCGCCGGCACGGGCAGCTACAACACGGGCATGGGTTCGGCCACGTACTCGGCACCGCAGTACAACCCGGCAGGCACCATCACCAGCCAGACCGGAACCGGCAACGGCTGGGTGCCGGGCATTGCGGCCACACCGGGCGATGTATACATCCTTTACGTGAGCAACCTTACCGGCAACAACACGCCCGCCACCCTCACGTGGACCGGCGGCGTGATCGATTGCTTCCTGCCCGTGACCTGGTTGGAATTCGATGCCACCGCGGTTGATCACCATGTGGATGTGACCTGGGCCACCGGAAGCGAGGACAACACGGCTTGGTTCGATGTGCAGCGTTCCGGCGACGGCACCGACTTCTATGACATCGGCCGCGTGAACGCCGCGGGGCAGTCCAATGCGCGTGTGGACTACTTGTTCCGCGACACGGATCCCCTGCCGGGCCTCTCCTATTACCGCTTGAAGCAGGTCGATCACAGCACGGACAGCGAGCTCTCGCACGCGGTGCCGGTCTACTTCGGTCCGAAGAAGCCCGTGCTGCAGGTCTTCCCCAACCCGACCCGTTCGACGCTTTACGTGGCCTTGGAGTCGGAGATCGACAGCCGCCTCGATTGGCAGGTGTTCGATGCCGCAGGGCGCTCGGTGCGCGTGGGACGTGCAGCGGGCAGCGGTGGATTGCAGCAGCTCGAGCTGAGCACCGAGTCGCTGGAGTCCGGCGCCTACATGCTGGTAATCCAGCAGGATGGCGTGGAGCTTGGGCGCAGGCGCTTCGTGAAGCACTGAGGGGCGCCACCGCACTAACTTGCAGGACGATGCGGAGGATCATCTCGCTCCCGCTGGTGCTTGCAACGATGCTGCACGGCCTGCCCGCCGCTGGCGGAGCGCGCGTGCCGCTGGCCACCTACACCTTCGGCCTGAGCCTGATGACGGGCATGAACAACGAGCTCTTCACGCTCTTCATCGTGAAGGAGTACGAAGGACAGGTGCTCAGCGCGGAGGCCATGACCCGTGGGCAATTCGTGATGCAGGCCCGTGGCGAGCTGCCCAGCAAGGCCAATCCCGACCGGACGAATCTCTTCAAGGCGCACGACGTGCTCGACTGCTATCTGCCGGATGAATTGGATGACGGGCGGCACCTGCAGCCACCCTGCTGGGTCTTCGATGAGCTGTGGAAACTGCGCTTCCAGGAATTCCCCTTCCAGCAGATGGAAGGCCAGCATCCCGGGTTGGGCTGGGCGGAGAACCGCATGGGGCCAAGCGGGCGCCAGATGCTGCTGCTCTCGGGCTACGGCCTGAACAACCTGCACGACCTCATCTGCGGCGATGACCTCTTCCGCCTGCTGCATGATGTGAACGACCCGGATTGGGTAGACAACTACCGGAGAGGCTACTGAGGCATGGCGGGCCACGTTGACCTTCTGGCGCGCCTGCTCAACGGCGATCGCACGGCGCTGGCGCGCGCGATCACCTTGGTCGAGAGCAGCCGGGCAGCGGATGCGCAGGAGTCACGGGCGCTCATCGAGGCCTGCCTGCCGCATGCGGGCAACGCGCTGCGCCTAGGCATCACCGGCATTCCCGGCGCCGGCAAGAGCACCTTGATCGATGCCATGGGCCTGGCCCTGGTTGAAGCAGGCCATCGCGTGGCGGTGCTGGCCGTGGATCCGAGCAGCGCCAGCAGCGGCGGCAGCATCCTTGGCGACAAGACACGCATGGAACGGCTCGCGCAGCGTACCGAGGCCTTCATCCGTCCGACGGCCGCGGGAGGCCACCTCGGTGGTGTGGCGCGTCGCACGCGTGAAGCCATGATCCTGTGCGAGGCGGCGGGATTCGACCGCATCCTGATCGAGACCGTGGGCACGGGTCAGAGCGAACTGGATGTGGATGGCATGACCGACCTGAACCTGCTCCTCATGGTCGCTGGCACCGGCGATGAGCTGCAGGGAATCAAACGCGGGATCATGGAGGCCGCGGACATCATCGCGTACACCAAGTGCGAAGGGGAAGGCCGGAGACGCGCCGAGTCCGCCAGCCGCGACCTGCGCCACGCGTTGCAGCTCCTGCCGGCCAGACCCAGCGGGCGCCGCGCGGAGATCATGCTCACCAGCGCGATCGAGGGCGCAGGAATACCGGAGCTGCTGGCCCATGCGGAAAAACTGCACGCCGCGGACCGCTCCAGCGGATTCGTGGAGGACCATCGTCGCGAGCAGGCCGTGCGCTGGCTCGATCAATCGATCCGGCAGGGCTTGCAACAGGCCTTCCTGAACGCGCCGCACGTAGCCGAGGCGCTGCCACGGATGCAGGAACGTGTGCGCGCTGGTGCGATCAGCCCCTTCGCTGCTGCGGATGAACTGCTGGACTTGTTCAGAACAGGCGGCGCACCTCGTCCTTAAGGGCCACTAATCCTTCTTGTGACGGCGTGTGCGACAGGCGCGCGTTGTTCTCGAAGATCCTGCGGCTGAGGTCGCTCCCGCTGCCATCGCCCACCTGCTCGAAGCTCATGTTCACCAGGCGGATGGTCTCCTCCTTGGCCTGCTTCACCTTCTGCCAGGCCTTGTCGCTCACGTAGATCTGCTGCGTGACATTGTGCTCGAATTCCTCGCGGATGGTGGCCACCAGCGCCGCCTGAAGGTCGCGCGCGCCCATGCTGCCCCGGTGCACGCGCAGCACCAGGGTGCCGGGCTGGATCCGCTCGAGGAAGAGCGTGAAGCGCTCATACGCCTGCAGCCGCAGCGGCAGCACCTGCTTACGGTCCTCGGTGTGCGACTCCGCGAGGCGCTCCATCTGGCGCTCCTTCGCGCGCGCGCCGAGGAAATGCCGGATGGCATAGAAGGCCGTGAGGAAGACCACCACGCTGGGCATGATGGCGATGAGGACGAGGACGACGGGATCGTTCATAGTGGAGAAAACCGTGGACGAATATCGCCCAAAGCACGGGCAGCCGCCGCAACGGGCTTCGTTAGCTTCGCGCCGGCACCGTAGTGCGCATCATGCATTTATCCCCTGTCGTCCAGAGCATCGTAGAACCGGCCACCCTGCTCATGGCCCGCCGCAGCCGCGAGCTCCGCGCCCAAGGCCGCGACATCATCGACCTCAGCCTCGGCGAGCCCGACCATGACCCGCCGGCCTTCGCCCTGGAGGCCGCGCAGGAGGCGATCCGCGGACCGTGGCACAAGTACCCGCCGGTGAACGGCTTCCTTGATGTGCGCGAAGCCATCGCCCGGAAGTTCGAGCGCGACAATGGGCTGCGCTACACACCCGATCAGGTGGTGATCAGCACCGGTGCCAAGCACAGCATCATGAACGTGGTGATGAGCCTCTGCGGCCCGGGGGATGAAGTGGTGATTCCCGCGCCGTATTGGGTGAGCTACTCCGAGCAGGTGCGCCTCGCTGGTGCGAGCCCGGTGCTCGTGCGCAGCACCTTGGAGGAGGATTGGAAGGCCCCGGTGGAGCGCATCGCCGCGGCCATCACCCCGCGCACGCGGCTGATCATGTTCAGCTCGCCGTGCAACCCCAGCGGCTCGGTGATGACCCGCCAGGAGCTGGAAGCGCTCGCCGAGGTGGTGCGCCAGCATCCGCAGCTGTACGTGATCGCCGATGAGATCTACGAGCACATCGTCTTCAGCGGAACGCATGTGAGCTTCGGCACCTTGCCGGGCATGGCCGAGCGCACCATCACCGTGAATGGCCTGAGCAAGGCCTTCGCCCTCACCGGCTGGCGCATCGGCTACATCGGGGCGCCTGCGTGGATCGCGCAGGCCTGCATGAAAGTGCAGGGCCAGTTCACCAGCGGCGCCAACAGCATCGCGCAACGCGTGACCAAGGCCTGCATGGAGGCCGACCCAGCGCTGCTCGCGCCCATGCGCGCCGATTTCCTGCGCCGCCGCGACCTTACGCTGGAGGCCATGAAGGCGATACCGGGCTGGCGCTGCAACGTGCCGCAAGGCGCCTTCTACCTGCTGCCGGATGTGAGCGCTTCCTTCCGTGGCACGGTCTCCGGTTCCGTGGAGCTGAGCATGTACCTGCTCGATACGGCGGGCGTGAGCCTGGTCGAAGGGAAGTCCTTCGGTGCCGAGGGCACCTTGCGCATCAGCTACGCCACCAGCGACGCGAAGCTCACCGAGGCCATGGCGCGCGTGGCGAAAGCGATTGAAGCGCTCGGCGCATGAGCATCGACCGATTCCTCTCCCAAGCCGCGGAGACCACCGTGCTGGTGGTGGGCGACGTGATGGTGGATGCCTACCTCTGGGGCAAGGTGGAACGGATCAGTCCGGAGGCGCCTGTGCCCGTGGTGCAGGTGACACGGCGCAGCGCGCGGCTGGGCGGCGCCGCCAACGTGGCGCTGAACCTGCGCTCGCTCGGTGCACGTGCCATCGTGGCCAGCGTGGTGGGCGACGATGAGAACGCCGCGCTGCTCGAACGGCTCTTCGCCGAACAGGAACTCGCCACCACGGCGCTAGTGCGGTCGATGAAGCGGCGCACCACCGTGAAGACACGCGTGATCAGCGGGCATCAGCATGTGGTGCGCGTGGATGAGGAACAGGAGGACGATATCGACCAGGACGACGAGCGGCGGCTGCTCGACCGTATCGCGGAACTCTTGCGCGACGCAAGACCCGGCGTGATCGTGCTGGAGGATTACGACAAGGGCGTGCTGAGCCATGGGGCCATCGAAGGCATCATGCGCCTCGCCCAACAAGCCAACGTGCCGGTGGCCGTGGACCCGAAGAAGCGGCATTTCCTCCGCTACGCAGGCGTCACACTCTTCAAGCCGAACCTGAAGGAACTGCGCGAAGGATTGAAGATGGACATCGACCCCACTAAACCGGACAGCATCCGCGAAGCCGTCGCTCGCCTGGAGCAGAACCTGGGCAACCGGCTCTCGATGCTTACCATGAGCGAGCATGGCGCGTACATCCACGGCGAGGGAGAGGAGCACCATGCCCAGGCGCATCCTCGGAAGATCGTGGATGTGAGCGGCGCGGGCGATACGGTGATCGCAGTGGCCGCGCTCGCCTTGGCGCAAGGCCTCTCGCCGCGTGACGTGGTCGAGCTCTCGAACCTGGCCGGCGGGCTGGTGTGCGAGGAGGTGGGCGTGGTGCCCGTGGATCAGGAGCGTTTCCGCCGCGAGTGCGAACGATTGGCGCTGCCATCATGAGCGTGAAACCCTACGATGCGGAAGGCTCGAAGCGGGAGCAGGTCGAGCACATGTTCGATGCGATATCGCCGAAGTACGACCTGCTCAACCGCCTCTTCTCGCTCGGCATCGATCAAGGCTGGCGTCGCAAGGTGATCCGCATGCTGAAGCGGGAGCCCGTGGAGCGCCTGCTCGATGTGGCCACCGGCACGGCCGACCTGGCGATCATGGCCGCGCGCAAGGAGGCCGCGCGCCAGGTGATCGGCGTGGATATCAGCGAGGGCATGCTGAGCCACGGCCGCGAGAAGGTGAAGACGGCGGGACTGGAAGGACGGCTGCTGCTGCAGCAGGCGGACAGCCAGGTGCTGCCCTTCGCCGATGGCGCATTCGACGCGGTGACCGTGGCCTTCGGGGCGCGCAACTTCGAGGACCTGGAGCGGGGGCTGCGCGAGATGCTCCGTGTGCTGCGTCCCGGCGGACGGCTCTTCGTGCTCGAATTCAGCAGGCCGCGCAAGGCGCCCATGAAGCAGCTCTTCCGCTTCTACTTCCACCGGGTGATGCCCGCCGTGGGGCGCATGGTGAGCAAGGACAGCGCGGCGTACACCTACCTGCCGGAGAGCGTGGACGCGTTCCCTGACGGCGCGGAATTCGTGCGCATACTCGAGCGCTGCGGAGGGCGTGAAGCGATGGCGCGGCCACTCACCGGCGCCATCGCCACCATCTATTCGGCGCGCAAGGCATGAGGCCCGCGCACACGGATCGCGCCCTACTTTCGTTGCCTTCTCCATGCTGACCCACGCGCGTTCCCTGTTCCTGCTCGTGATCCTCGGCGCGGCCCTGCCCGCGGCGGCGCAGCGCGGCAACCGCATCGTCACGGAGAACCTGCCCAACTTCGACCTGCGGCGCTTCCACTTCGGATTCCTGCTCAGCTACAACACGAGCGACCTCTTCATCAAGATGCGGCCCGGCTCCCTCACGGACAGCCTGCTCGTGCTCGAGCACCAGAAGCAGCCCGGCTTCAACCTCGGCATCGTCGCCTCGCTCAACATCAACGCCAACACCAGCGTGCGCTTCCTGCCCACCCTCTCCTTCCAGGAGCGTGTGCTGCAGTATGAGTTCCGCCGCAGCGATAACCGCACGGTCTTCTTCCAGAAGCCCATCGAGAGCACCTACCTGGAGTTCCCGATCCTCATGAAGTTCCGCAGCGACCGCATCAACAACTTCGCGGTGTATGTGATCGGCGGGGGCAAGTTCTGCATCGACATGGCCAGCCAGAAAGATGTGGACAACGCGCTGGACGATGACATCGTGGTGAAGCTGAACAAGTACGATTACGCCGCGGAGGCCGGCGGAGGCTTCGACTTCTTCCTCCCCTACTTCAAGTTCGGCATCGAGCTGAAGGCCAGCTTCGGCATCCCCAACATCGCGATCGACGACGATACGCGCTTCAGCCGCCCCATCGACTCCATCCGCTCGAAGGCCTGGATCCTCACCTTCACCTTCGAGGGATGAGCCTCCATGGAGCGCACGGTTGACATCGTCCTGAGCCCCGCCGAGGCGAACGACCCGGTCATCGTGCGGCAGGCCGCCGAAGAAGAGGCGGGCATGCGCCCCGGCAGCGCGGCCGCATCGCGCATCGTGAAACGATCGATCGATGCCCGCAGCCGTCAGCCGCGCATGCGCCTGCGCGTGCTGGTGAGCGATGCGCCGTTGAGCGACGACAGCATCACGCCTCCCCTGCTGCCCGATGTGCGCGGCAACCGGTGCGTGATCGTGGTGGGCGCGGGCCCTGCCGGGCTCTTCTGCGCGCTGCGCCTCATCGCGCATGGCCTACGGCCCATCGTGCTGGAGCGCGGCAAGGATGTGCGGGCCCGTCGGCGCGACCTCGCCGCGATCAACAAGCAGCACGTGGTGGACCCCGACAGCAACTACTGCTTCGGCGAGGGCGGCGCGGGCACCTACAGCGACGGCAAGCTCTACACCCGCAGCCACAAGCGCGGCGATGTCGAAGGCGTGCTGCGCACCTTGGTGGCCTACGGCGCATCGCCGGACATCTTGGTGGACGCGCATCCGCACATCGGCACCAACAAGCTGCCGGGCATCATCACGGCCATGCGCGAGGCCATTGAGCGGGCCGGCGGCGAGGTGCGCTTCAACAGCCGCGTGTGCGAGTTCCGCATCGATGGCGGGGGTATGCGCGGCGCGCTCCTCGCGAACGGTTTGGAAGTCGAAGGCGATGCCGTGGTGCTCGCCACCGGGCACAGCGCGCGCGACGTGTTCCGCCTGCTGCACGCGAAAGGCATCCGCATCGAGCGCAAGGATTTCGCGCTGGGGGTGCGGGTGGAGCATCCGCAAGCGATCATCGATCGCGCCCAATACCATTGCGAGACGCGCGACCCTTATCTGCCGCCCGCGAGCTACAGCCTGGTGCAGCAGGTCGATGGGCTCGGCGTGTATTCCTTCTGCATGTGCCCGGGCGGCATCATCGCGCCCTGCGCCACGGCGCCGGACGAGGTGGTCACCAACGGCTGGAGCCCCAGCAAGCGCAACAATCCCTTCGCCAACTCGGGCATCGTGGTGAGCCTGGCTGCCCAGGAGCACGACGCGCGCCAGGCCATCGCCTGGGAGGCCGATCCGCTGGCCGGCATGCATTACCAGCGACAGGTGGAGCATGCCGCGTGGCTGGCCGGCGGGCAGCGGCAGACCGCGCCTGCGCAGCGACTGGATGATTTCATCCGCGGTCGCATGTCCGCTGACCTGCCCGATTGCAGCTATCCGCCGGGCATTGTCCCCTACCGTGTGGACGAACTGCTACCCGAAGCGGTCGCGAGCCGGTTGCGCGAAGGCTTCAAGGCCTTCGGACAGAAGATGCGCGGCTATCGCACCAACGAAGCCGTTGTGGTGGCGGTGGAATCGCGCACCAGCTCCCCGGTGCGCATACCGCGTGATCCGGAGACGCTCCAGCATGTGCAGGTGAAGGGCCTGTTCCCGTGCGGCGAGGGCGCGGGCTACGCGGGAGGCATCGTGAGCGCTGCGATGGACGGCCAACGTGTGGCCGATGCGGTGGCGGCGCTTCAGGCGGTGCGCGCCTGACGCAGGAATTCCATGCAGAAGGCGCTGGCGGCCATGGCCACGTTCAGCGATTCGGCACCGCCGGCGCGCGGGATCGCAATCACCTCGGCGGCGAGCGCGCGCACGGCAGCGGATGGTCCGTGCGACTCGCTGCCCATGATCAGCACCGATGGCCGGCGGAGCGGCGTCTCCAGCACATCGCGGCCTTCCATGCTGGCGAGGTAGAGCGATGCGCCTTGGGCCCGCAGGCGGTCCAATTCCTTCGCCAGTTCGCAACGATGAACCGCCACGCGGAAGAGCGAGCCCATGCTGGCCTGCACGGCCTTCGGGTTGAATTCGTCCACGCAATCCACGCTGCACAGCACGCGCCGCACCCCGAACCAATCGGCGATCCGCAGCAGGGTGCCCATGTTGCCCGGATCGCTCACGCCATCGAGCGCGAGGACGAACTCATCCGGGCCGGGCGCCTCCACCTCCCGCGCCTGGGGCATGGCGGCTACCGCGACCACCTGGTTGCCGCTCTCGAGCGTGCCCATGCGATCGAGCTCATGCTGCGGCCAGATGGTGAGCCGATCAGCCGGGTAACGATGCGCGACGGACTCCACGGCATGCAGGGAGAGCACAGGCCATCCGCTGGCGAGCAACTCGGCCACCAGCTTGGCCCCTTGCACCAGGAACGCCTGCTCGGCCTCCCGGTTCTTCTTCTGGTGCAGCGCGCGCACGGCGCGCAGGGCGGCAGCGGTCCTCAACGGCTCGGGTATATTTGGCACGTAGCGCCGGCGCACGACGCAGGCGGACCAAAGTAGGCAGCGATCCTCTCCTTGGGCCATACCACGCGGCATATCACGTCGGCGCTCGCGGCCCTGATCCTGCTCTCGGGCTGCGATCCCACCAAGCGGCTCACCGAAGGCCAGGCCCTGCTCAAATCGAACCGCATCATCGTTGATGCCCGCGAGGCGGACAAGGAAGAGCTGCAGGCCATCGTGAAGCAGAAGCCCAACCGGCGCGTGCTGGGCATCCCCTTCTACCTGCACGTGTACAACCTGCCCAACCCCGAGCGGATACCCGCGTGGAGGGCGAAGAAGGATGCGCGGATCGACCGGATCAACGCGCGGCGCACCGCCAAGGGCAAAGAGCCGAAGCCCTACAGGCCCACACGTGCCGAATGGCTGCGCGAGACGGTGGGCGAGGCACCCGTGTTCCTGGACAGCGCGCAGACCGAGCGCAGCGTGCAGCAGCTGGAACTGTACATGAACAAGGAAGGATGGTTCCATGCGCAGGTGAGCGACACCGTGGTGCTGCATGAGCGGGCCTGGTACGGCGGGCGGCTGCATGCCCCGAAGGCACGGGTCACCTATCGGATCGAGGCCGGCGAGGCGTATCACCTGCGCGATGTGCGGTACACGGTGGACGACTCGGTGATCATGAGCTTCCTCCGCGGGGCCCGTGAAGCCACGCTGCTGCATGCCGGCGACCGCTTCGATGACGATGCATTGGACGCCGAGCGCACGCGGATCGCCGGTGTGCTGCGCGATGCGGGCTACCTCTACTTCACGCGTGATCTGATCCAATACGTGGCCGACACCACCGTGGGCGGGCGCCAGGTGGACCTGGTGCTCCGCATCGAGCGTCCGCTGGCACGCGGCAGGCGCGGCCTCGCAGGCACGCCCGAAGGCACGCGCTACCGCATCGGCGAAGTGTATGTGACCACGGTGCGCCCCCAGCGTGGCGTGGCCCTCACCGGGCTGGATACCCTGCGCGAGAACGGCTACAGCTTCATCTACCGCGACCATCTGCCCTACCGCACCAAGCCGCTGGCCCACCCCCTCTTCCTCAGCACCGATGAGCTCTTCCGGCAACGCAACGCAGACCGCACCTACCGGCGGCTCACCGGCCTGAATGTCTTCGACCGCGTGGACATCGCCTACGACACCACGCATGCGAAATTGCCCGGCACCGCTGATGCGCGCATCACCCTCTTGCCCGGCAAGCACCAGGGCTTCTCGCTCGAAGGCTTCCTCACCAACCGCGGCGGCGCGCTGGGCACCTCGGTGAACCTGGGCTACCGGCACAAGAACCTCTTCCGCTCCCTGGCGAGCCTGCAGGCCAGCATCACCTTGGGGCTCGAGGCCCAGCAGCGCATCACCGGGCAGAATGGCGAGAGCGATGTGGCCTCCACCGCCATCGGCACCGGTTCGCTCTTCAACACCGTGAGCATCGGCCCGGAACTCACCTTCGGGTTCCCCATCTATTGGAGGCTCTTCAGCAAATCGAACAACGCGAAGCTGCTCGTGAACGGGCTCTTCAACTACCAACGGCGACCGGACTTCACGCGCGACCTGGGCCGGCTCTCGCTGGGCGTGCTCTGGCAGGAATCGCGCGCCAACGTCATCGGCTTGTATCCCTTGGAAGTGAATGTGGTGAAGCTGCCGCTGATCACCAGCGCCTTCGCCGATTACCTCGATGCGGCCAACAACCCCGTGCTGCGCGACAGCTATACCGACCACTTGATCACCAGCATGCGCGGCGTGTTCACCCACACCACGCCCGATGGCGACCGGCTGCGCAACTCGCGCTTCCTGCGCCTCTCGGGCGAATGGGCCCACAACGGCCTGCGCGGCTTCGCCGATCAGGTGGAGGACTCGCTGGGGCAGCGCTACTACACCCTGGCCGGCATCCGCTACGCCGAATTCGTGCGGCTGGAGGTGGATGCGCGCTTCCGGCACACCATCCACGAGAAGAGCAGCGTGGCCTTCCGGCTCGCGGGCGGCGCGGGCCTGCCCTATGGCAACCTGGGCGTGCTGCCCTTCGAGAGCAGCTTCTTCGTGGGCGGCGCCAACGGCCTGCGCGCCTGGCGGGCCCGCTCCATCGGTCCGGGCTCGTACAGCGCACCGCTCACCGCCTTCGATCGCATCGGCGAGATGCGCCTGGAGGGCAATGCCGAGTACCGCTTCAAGCTCATCGGTTTCCTGGAAGGGGCGCTCTTCGCCGATGTGGGCAACATCTGGAACCTGAAGGAGACCGAGGGCCGGCCCGGCGGCGCCATCTCCTCGAAATTCCTGAGCGAGCTGGCCGTGGGCACCGGGGTGGGCGCGCGCCTCAACTTCGACTTCTTCATCGTGCGCTTCGACTTCGGCCTGCAGACCAAGGACCCCTCCCTGCCACCCGGCGAGCGCTGGCTCTTCCAGCCCAAGGATGAGCACGAGGCCTACATCAGCCAGGTCACCGGCAGCGCGTACAGCTACAAGCCGGAGGTCAACTTCAACCTGGGGATCGGCTACCCCTTCTGACCCCCGCTCACCCGGGCCTTCGCTACATTCGCGGCCGCGGTTCCGGAATGGGCCGCCACCGACCATGAGCAAGATCGAAGAACTCCTTGGAGCCGAGGCCCAGAGCCTCCTCGGCCACCAGTGCAAGACCATCGACAAGAGCGCCCTCAACCTGCCCGGCCCCGACTTCGTGGACCGCAGCTTCGGCCTCAGCAACCGCAGCCCCCAGGTGATGCGCAGCCTGCAGGCCCTGTACGGCACGGGCCGCTTGGCCAATAGCGGTTACATGAGCATCCTGCCCGTCGACCAGGGCATCGAGCACAGCGCGGCCGCCAGCTTCGCCCCCAACCCGATCTATTTCGACGGCGAGAACATCGTGAAGCTCGCGATCGAGGGCGGCTGCAATGCCGTGGCCAGCACCTATGGCGTGCTCGGCAGCGTGGCGCGCAAGTACGCCCACAAGATCCCCTTCATCGTGAAGATCAACCACAACGAGCTGATGACCCTGCCCAACAAGTTCGACCAGGTGCTCTTCGGCACCGTGGAGAGCGCATGGGACATGGGTGCCGTGGCGGTGGGCGCCACCATCTACTTCGGCAGCGACGAGAGCACGCGGCAGCTCACCGAGATCGCCGAGGCCTTTCAGCATGCGCATGAGCTGGGCATGGCCACCATCCTCTGGTGCTACCTGCGCAACCCGGGCTTCAAGGTCGATGGCAAGGACTACCACGTGAGCGCCGACCTCACCGGCCAGGCCAACCACCTCGGCGTCACCATCCAGGCCGATATCATCAAGCAGAAGCTCCCGGAGAACAACGGCGGCTACAACGCGCTCAGCGGCTACGGCAAGACCCACAAGAAGGTGTACAGCGACCTCAGCACCAATCACCCGATCGACCTGTGCCGCTACCAGGTGGCCAACTGCTATATGGGCCGCATCGGCCTGATCAACAGCGGCGGGGCCAGCAGCGGCGCCAGCGACATGGCCGAGGCCGTGAAGACCGCCGTGATCAACAAGCGCGCCGGCGGCCAAGGGCTCATCAGCGGCCGCAAGGCCTTCCAGCGCCCCATGAACGAGGGCGTTGGCCTGCTGAACGCGATTCAAGACGTGTACCTGGACCAGAAGGTCACCATCGCCTAGGAAAGATCCGAAAGAGGAAAGCCGAAAGCTGAAACGGGCTCCGGTTTCGTTTCAGCTTTCGGCTTTCAAGCCTCAACTTTGCTCCCATGGGTTGGTTCACACGCACCAAGGAAGGCATCACCACCTCCACCGAGGAGAAGAAGGAGACCCCGGAAGGCCTCTGGTACAAGTGCCCGAGCTGCGATGAGATCGTGACCTCGGAGGACCACGAGAACGGCCTCTGGGTGTGCAGCAAGTGCGGCTACCACGAGAAGATCGGCAGCGCCGAGTACTTCGCCATCCTCTTCGACGACCAGAAGTACACCGAGATCGCGCCCGAGCTCATCGCCGGCGACCCGCTGCAATTCGAGGACACCAAGAAGTACACCGACCGCCTGATGAAGACCCGCAAGGACTCGGGCCTGAACGACGCGCTGCGGGCCGCCGAGGGCAAGCTCGACAAGCATACCGTGGTGGTGGCCTGCATGGACTTCCGCTTCATCGGCGGCAGCATGGGCAGCGTGGTGGGCGAGAAGATCGCCCGTGCGGCCGATGTGGCGCTGCGCAAGAAGTGCCCCTTCATCATCATCAGCAAGAGCGGCGGCGCCCGCATGATGGAGGCCGGCTTCAGCCTGATGCAGATGGCCAAGACCAGCGCCAAGCTCACCCAGCTGGCCAAGAAGAAGCTGCCCTACATCAGCATCCTTACCGACCCCACCACCGGGGGCGTCACCGCCAGCTTCGCCATGCTGGGCGACCTGAACATCGCCGAGCCCAAGGCCCTGATCGGCTTCGCCGGCCCGCGCGTGGTGAAGGAGACCATCGGCCGCGACCTCCCCGAGGGCTTCCAGACCAGCGAATTCGTGCTGGAGCACGGCTTCCTGGATAAGATCGTGGAGCGCAAGGACATGAAGGCCACGCTCTCGCGTCTCTTCGCCCTGTTCCGGGGCTAGGTTTCCGCGGGTTGCCGCCCGGGCCTTTCCCGCATCGATGGAAAGCCTATATTTGCGCCCTGTTACGAACGACCATGTACCTGACCACGGAGGACAAGAAGGCGATTTTCAAGGAGCACGGCGGCAGCGACAAGAACACGGGCGCGGCCGAGAGCCAGATCGCGCTGTTCACCAAGCGCATCGACCACCTCACCGAGCACCTGAAGCTGAACAAGAAGGACCACGGCACCGAGAAGGCGCTGCTGGACCTGGTGGGCAAGCGCAAGCAGCTGCTCAACTACCTGAAGACGCACGAAATCGAACGCTACCGGGCCATCATCGGCAAGCTCGGTCTGCGCAAGTGACACCGGCCCTGGCCGCCACGGCGGCACACGGCTGTTTATCCTGATCGGAAGGGGGGCGATCGCGATGCGGTCGCCCTTTCTCGTTCAGGAACCCGGGGACCACGCCCAACCGAAGCAGAAAACCAACCACAAAACCGGCGCGAAAGGCGCGCCCAAGAACATGAGACCACAAGGCATAACCAAGACCATCGACATGGGCGATGGCAAGGTCATCACCCTGGAGACCGGGGTGCTGGCCAAGCAAGCGGACGGCTCGGTGACCGTACGCCTCGGCGACACGATCCTGCTCGCCACCGTCGTAGCCACCAAGGAGGCCCGCGAAGGCATCGACTTCCTGCCCCTGCAGGTGGAGTACCGTGAGAAATTCAGCGCCGCCGGCCGCTTCCCTGGTGGCTTCTTCAAGCGCGAGGCCCGTCCGAGCGACCACGAGGTGCTCACCAGCCGCCTCATCGACCGCGCCCTGCGCCCGCTCTTCCCGGACGACTTCCACGGCGACACCCAAGTGGTGGTGAGCCTGATGAGCGCCGACAAGAAGAACCCGAGCGATGCGATCGCCTGCCTGGCCGCCGCCGCCGCCCTGGCCGTGAGCGACATCCCCTTCGGCGGTCCCGTGAGCGAGGTGCGCGTGGCACGCGTGAACGGCCGTCTCATCATCAACCCCACCGTGGCGGAGCTCGAAGGCAACGACCTCGACCTGATCGTGGCCGGCACCAAAGCCGATATCCTGATGGTGGAGGGCGAGATGAAGGAGGTGCAGGAAGCCGACATGATCGAAGCGATCAAGCTGGCGCACCAGGCCATCCAGAAGCAGTGCATCGCGCTGGACGAGTTCGCCGCCATGGTGCCCAAGGCCCAGGTGAAGCGCACCTACAGCCACGAGAACAACATCGAGGAGATCGGTAAGAAGATCATGGACTTCTGCTACCAGAAGTACTACGACCTGGCCCTGACCCCGAGCAGCAAGGAGGTGCGCTCCGAGAACTTCGCCAAGGTGAAGGAGGATTGCCTCGCCACCCTGAGCGACGAGGAGAAGACCGACAAGGCCATGCTGGCGCGCTACTTCAAGAAGGCGCAGAAGAAGGCCGTGCGCAACGTGGTGCTGGACAAGGGCGTGCGCCTCGATGGCCGCAAGACCACGGACATCCGCCCCATCTGGAGCGAGGTGGACGTGCTGCCCGGCACCCACGGCAGCGCCATCTTCACCCGTGGCGAGACCCAGGCAATCAACATGCTCACCCTGGGCAGCTCGCTGGATGAGCAGACCATCGACCTCGCCACCCGCAAGGGCAGCGAGCGCTTCATGCTGCACTACAACTTCCCCAGCTTCAGCACCGGCGAGGTGAAGCCGATACGCGGCCCCGGACGTCGCGAAGTGGGCCACGGCAACCTGGCGCTGCGCGCGCTGAAGCCCGTGATCCCAGGCGTGGAGACCAACCCGTACACCATCCGCCTGAACTGCGACGTGCTCGAGAGCAACGGCTCCAGCAGCATGGCCACGGTGTGCAGCGGCACCCTCGCCCTGATGGATGCCGGCGTGAAGATCAGCGCCCCGGTGAGCGGCATCGCCATGGGCATGATCAGCGACGGCAGCCGCCACGCGATCCTCAGCGACATCCTCGGCGACGAGGACTTCCTGGGCGATATGGACTTCAAGGTGACCGGCACTGCCAAGGGCATCACCGCCACGCAGATGGACATGAAGGTCGATGGCCTTCCGTACGAAGTGCTCGCCCAGGCGCTGGAGCAGGCCCGCCAAGGCCGCCTGCACATCCTGAACGAGATGCTGAAGACCCTGGATGCGCCGCGTGCCGATTACAAGGACCACGCCCCGCGCATCGTCACCATCACCATCCCGAAGGAGAGCATCGGCGCGGTGATCGGGCCCGGTGGCCGCGTGATCCAGGAGATCCAGGCCGAGACCGGCGCGCAGATCAGCATCGACGAGGTGGATGGCAAGGGACAGGTGGAGATCATGAGCGAGAACAAAGCCAGCATCGATGCGGCCCTCGCCCGTGTGAACGCCATCGCCAACCCGCCGCAGGTGGAGGTCGGCACCACGTACAAGGGCAAGGTGAAGACCATCATGCCTTACGGCGCCTTCGTGGAAGTGGTACCCGGCACCGACGGCCTGCTGCACGTGAGCGAGCTCGACTGGAAGCGCATCGAGAAGGTGGAGGATGTGCTGAAGGAAGGCGAGGTGATCGAATTCCAGGTGGTGGGCAAGGACCCGCGCAGCGGCAAGCTGAAGCTGAGCCGCCGGGCGCTGCTGCCCAAGCCCGAAGGCTGGGTGGAGCGTGAGCCCGCGATGGCCGGCGAGCGCCGCGACCGTGGCGACCGTCCGCGTCGCGATGACCGCCCCCGCCGCGACCACGGCGACCGTCCGCGCCGCGACCATGGCGACCGCCCGCACCACGGTGGCCATGGCCAGCACGGCGATCAGGGCCCCCGGGACACCGATGGCGGCAACGGCAGCCACGACCCGAGCGCCAACTGAGCAGATCGAACCCAAGCGCGAAGGCCGTCCTCCGGGGCGGCCTTCGTCATTCATGGCCCGATGGGCGCCTTTTATCGGAATCGCGCGAGAGCCGGTAACCACCGCGCCGTGTGCAGCGTTCAAAGCGCCTCATCCCAATCACACGTCGATGGCTCGAATGCGTCAGTTGAAGATCGTCAAGCAGGTGACGAACCGCGACACCCCCTCCTTGGACAAATACCTCCAGGAGATCGGGCGGGTGAAGCTGATCACCGCACAGGAAGAGGTGGAGCTCGCGCGGCGCATCAAGCAAGGCGACAATGAGGCGCTGGAGGCGCTCTGCAAAGCCAACCTGCGCTTCGTGGTATCGGTGGCCAAGCAGTATCAGGGCCAGGGACTCAGCCTGCCCGACCTGATCAGCGAGGGCAACCTCGGCCTGATCAAGGCGGCCGGCCGCTTCGATGAGACCCGCGGCTTCAAGTTCATCAGCTACGCCGTGTGGTGGATCCGCCAGCAGATCCTGCAGAGCCTCGCCGAGCAGGCCCGCATCGTGCGACTGCCGCTGAACAAGATCGGCTCGATCAACAAGATCAACAAGGCCTTCGCGAAACTGGAGCAGGAGCACGAGCGCCCGCCCACCGCGCACGAACTGGCCGAAGTGCTGGAGATGACCTTGGAAGAGGTGAAGACCAGCCTGAACAACACGGGCCGCCACCTGAGCATGGACGCACCGCTCCGCGAGGACGGCGACAGCGGCACCATGATGGACATCATGAGCAACCCCGATCTGCCCACGCCGCTGGACACGCTCATGAGCGATAGCCTGCGCACCGAGATCGAACGCTCCCTGCGCGCGCTGGCCGGTCGTGAGGCCGATGTGATCCGCCTTTACTTCGGCCTGAATGGCAACCAGCCGCACACGTTGGAGGAGATCGGCCAGAAATTCGATCTCACCCGCGAGCGCGTGCGCCAGATCAAGGAGAAGGCCATCCGCCGCATGAAGCACACCTCGAGGAGCTCGGTGCTCAAGGCCTACCTGGGCTGAGCTGGAGCGAGGGAGAGGTTGTTCGTTTTCAGTTGTCCGTTGTACGGTTGTCAGTTGTGGGTTGTACGGCTCCTCAGGTCTGACAACCGACAACTGACAACTGCTTTCAGGGCCTACCTACCTTCGCTGCCATGGCCCACCTCCTCGCCCCTTCCCTGCTCTCCGCCGATTTCGCCGAGCTGGGCAAGGCCGTCGCGCTGATCGAGGGATCGGCAGCGGCTTGGCACCACATCGATGTGATGGACGGGGTGTTCGTGCCCAACATCAGCTTCGGCCTGCCGGTGATCAGGAGCATCCGCAAGCACGCGAAGAAGCCCTTCGATGTGCATCTCATGATCGTGCGGCCGGATCAGTACATCAGCGCGTTCCGCGATGCCGGCGCCGATCACCTCACCGTGCATCTCGAGGCGTGCCCGCACCTGCACCGGAGCATCCAGGCCATCAAGGCCGCGGGCATGAAGGCCGGGGTGGCGATCAACCCGCATTCGCGCGTCGACCTGCTCGAAGAGGTGCTGGCCGACATCGACATCGTGTGCCTGATGAGCGTGAACCCCGGCTTCGGCGGTCAGCGCTTCATCGAGCGGACCTACGCCAAGATCGCGGCGTTGCGCGAATTGCGGGCGCGCACCGGGTCGAAGGCGGTGATCGAGATCGATGGCGGCGTCGATGCGGGGAACCTGCA
The DNA here is from genome assembly GCA_020635725.1 of Flavobacteriales bacterium. Lineage (GTDB taxonomy): Bacteria > Bacteroidota > Bacteroidia > Flavobacteriales_F > PHOS-HE28 > PHOS-HE28. The sequence continues at coordinate 137,012 of JACJZF010000006.1, read as the reverse complement.
GCGGCTCGTGGAGGCCGGCGCCGATGTGCTGGTCGCGGGCAACAGCGTCTTCGGCGCACCGGACCCTGCTGCGGCGATCGCGGCACTCGCTTCGTAGGGTCGCGCTCATCGAGTCTTCGCGCCGATTCAGCGAACGCCCGTGAAAATGCGGCGAAAGTTGACGTCCGCGCGCAACTCGAACGCACCACTGGCGCGTAAAGCACCCACGAATCGATTCCTATGCGCCCGCTGTTCTCCGCTCTTGTCATCGTGTCCCTGGTACCCGTGAAGGCCCAGCATTCGGGCTTCGGTCTGAAGGCCGGTCTGGTCATGAGCAGCACCAAGTCGGGCGAAGTCACCACGCGCATGATACCGGGTGCCACCGCTGGTGCCTACTTCGCCCTGCGTGCCGGCCCGCGACTGGAGCTGCAACCGGAGCTGCGCCTGACCACCTTGGGCTTTGGCTACACGCTTCCCGATGGCGACCGTGGATCCACGCGGCTGCTCTACGCGCAGGTACCGGTAGCGGCCAAGCTCTACATCGGCAACACGTTCAACGCCGCGCTGGGGGTGCAGATGGGCCGGTTGCTCGCAGCGCAGCAGACGGTGGCAGGTGAGAGCACCACGGTGACGGAGTCCTACGAGAAATGGGACCACGGCCTCATCCTGGGCGTTGGTGCGGATATGATGAGCGGGTTGGACCTCTGCCTGCGCTATTACGGAGGATTGCGCCCCATCATCCGCGAGGATGACCTCTACCTGCCACGCAACCGGGCCTGGCTGCTCACGGCAGGCTACCGGCTCGGCCGTGTGCGCTCGCCGAAGTTCACGCGGCGGAGGGGCTGAGCGCTCCCGGGCCGCCGGGTATCTTCGCGCCGCATGACGAAGGCACCTGTGATCGCGCTTCTCGGCGGTGGCCAACTGGGCCGCATGTTCATCGAGAATGCCTTGCGCTACGATGCTCGCGTGCATGTGCTCGACCCGGATCCGCAGGCCCCCTGCGCCGCGCTCGCCACCCGTTTCGTCGTGGGCGACTTCCGTGATGCGGCCACCGTGCTCGATTTCGCGCGCGATGCCGATGTGGTGGGGATCGAGATCGAGCAGGTGAGCGTGGAGGCCTTACGCGAGCTCAAGCGCATGGGCAAGCGCGTGGTGCCCGACCCCGATGTGCTGGCGGTGATCCAGGACAAGGGCGCGCAGAAGGAATTCTATGCGCGGCATGGTCTGCCCACCTCGCCGTTCGCACTGCTGCGCAACGGAAGCGAACTGGTTGAGCATGCCGCGCTGCTCCCCGCCTTCCTGAAGACCCTCACCGGCGGCTACGACGGCAAGGGCGTAATCGCGATCGATGACCTGGACGACGCGGCATCGGCATTCGATGCGCCGTGCGTGCTGGAGCGGCGGGTGGACATGGCCTTGGAGATCGCCGTGCTGGTTGCCCGCGATGAGCATGGGCAGCAAGTGACCTACGATCCGGTGGAGATGGTCTTCGACCCGAAGCTGAATCTCGTGGATCACCTGCAGGCGCCAGCCCGCATCGCAGCCACCACGGCGGCAGCCGCGCGCGATCTCGCCTGCGCCGTGGCCGAGGCCTTCGCCGCGCCGGGCCTCTACGCCGTGGAGATGTTCCTCACGAAGCAAGGCGAGCTCCTGGTGAATGAGACGGCGCCGCGTGCGCACAACAGCGGCCATCATACCATCGAGGCCTGCCCGAGCTCGCAGTTCGATCAGCTGCTGCGCATCTACATGGGCTGGCCCGTGGGCGATACGCGCCTGCATGGGCTCGCCGCCATGGTGAACCTGGTGGGGGCCGATGGCACCGGCACGCCGCGCGTGAAAGGCATGGATGCGCTCCTGGGCCTTCGGGCCGCCTTCCTTCACCTCTACGGCAAGTCTGAGACGCGCACGGGACGGAAGATGGGCCACGTGACCATCCTCGCCGATACGCAGCGTGAACTGGAGGACGCCGTGGCACGTGTGAAGGCGCGCTGCGCTGTCGTGCCCGCCTTAGAGGACGCCAAGCAGGGCGTGAGACACCAAGCAACACCAAACACCTGACGCATGGTCGGTATCATCATGGGCAGCCGCAGCGACCTGGAGGTCATGCGCGAGGCCGTGGACACGATGAAGGAATTCGGCGTGGAGCATGAGCTCACGGTGGTGAGCGCGCACCGCACGCCGGACCGCATGTTCGCCTACGCGAAAGGCGCTGCCGCGCGCGGGGTCAAGGTGATCATCGCCGGTGCCGGTGGCGCGGCGCATCTGCCGGGCATGGTCGCATCGCTCACGACGCTTCCGGTGATCGGTGTACCCATCAAGAGCCGCAACAGCATCGACGGCTGGGACTCGTTGCTCAGCATCGTACAGATGCCGGCCGGGGTGCCGGTGGCCACCGTGGCCGTGAACGGCGCGCGCAATGCCGGGCTGCTGGCGGTGCAGATCCTCGCCACGGCCGATGCCGCGCTCGCCGACCGGCTCGATGCGTTCAAGGGCGAGCAGGAAGACAAGGTGCGCGATGGCATCGCGGCGCTGAAGCAGCAGTTCCCGAACGGCTTCGATCAATGATCAGCGCCGCAGGTCGGCCCTACGCCACGCATGCGCTGCGGCTGCTGCCGGGCGAGGATGTGCGCGCGGAGCTGGAACGATGGGCACGTGAGCAAGGCATCGAGGCCGCTGCGGTGACCAGCGCCGTGGGCAGCCTGAGCGTGGCGGTGCTGCGGTACGGAGGACAATCTGCCGGCACGCGCACCGAAGGCGACCTGGAGGTGTGCGCGCTCAGTGGCACGCTCAGCCGACATGGCCTTCACCTGCACCTGGCGTACGCCAATGAAGTAGGTGAGATGAGAGGCGGGCACCTGCTAAACGGGTGTTTGGTCCGCACCACGTTGGAGCTGGTGATACAAGAGATCGGCGGCGTGCGCTTCATGCGCCGGAAGGACGAGCGCACCGGATACGACGAGCTCTTCCCGGAGGTGATCCGGCCCTAGCTCAGGGCTGTATGGTGATCACCGTTCGGTTCGGCTTGATGTGCGGGTAGATCTCATCCACATCGGCGTTGCGCAGCGCGATGCAGCCCCAGGTCCAGTCGGCGCCCGCATCGATCCAATGGTCCATGCCATCGGGCACGCCATGGATGCCGATCTCGCCACCGATGTCCTTGCCTGCGGGAATCAGACCTGCCGCCTTGCGCTCGCGGTAGCGCCGCCAGCTCTCCGCGTTCGGGTAATCGATCCAGATGAACTTGTGCCATTGGCCATGCACCCGCTTGCTGCGGAAGGTGAAGCTCCCTTCCGGAGTCCGCCGGTCGCCTTGGCAGTGCTTGTCGCCCACGGGCTGCTCGCCCAGCACGCACGGGTATGTCCGCAGCAGCGAGTCACCGGCATAGACCATGAACCGGCGATCGCTCTTGTCCACGACGAAGCGCAGCCCGGCATCCGGGCCCATGCGACCCACGATGGAATCCAGCGGTAGCTCTCGCGTGCGAGGTGCCGTGCCATGCTGGCAACCGGCTATCAAAGGAAACAGCGTAGCGAGAAGAAGGGACGCGTACCGCATGGGCTTGGTGTATAGCCGACACAATGCGCGCCCCTCCCAACGGTAACGCTACTCGATCACCACGGGGAACTCCACCTCGATGTCGGTCTCTCCGCCGGCATTGGTGATATCGCCCGAGCTCACGCCCGCGGCGCTCTTGTCCGGCTGGTGGCGCAGCGTGACGGTAAGCGTTCCATTCCCCGCTGCACCGGTCACGGCCGTGTTCGACAGGCCGATGGGTTGTCCGTTGGCATCGGCATCGGCGTAGGTGATGCTGAGCGTGGAGCCATTCGACTGGAAGAAGAACTGATGGGCCAGCGCCTCAGAGGCGATCTCGTTGGTGATCTCCACGGCGGGGCTGGCGCTCTCATTCAGCACGCGCACGGCCATGTTGTACGCGCGGCTTGCGGGCAGCGTATCGGCCACGATCACCGGAGGGGTGCCGTCGTTACCATCGGGATCGCTGAAGCGCATCTCGAAGACCTCGGTGCTCACCTCCTGATCGGTGAAGGTGAGGATGAGCGTGGTAATGACTTCCTCTTCGTTGGGCGGATCCGCCGGCGGGTCTTCGTCCTTGTCCTTCTTGCACGCGGTGAGGGCTGCCGCGGTGATCAACGCGAAAGCCAGGTACGTCAATCGCTTCTCCATGTTCTTGGGTTTTTGGGCTGTTGGGTTGTTGTTCATGCAGCGTGGTCGAATGCGGGATCAGGCATGGCCTCCGAAGCGGTAGGTGATCCAGATCGCGATGTCGATGCCGCGCGCATCGGCGTAGTAGCGGAAACGGTCAAGATAGTCGCGATAGGCGGCATTGAGCAGATTGCTGCCGCGCAGGCCCAATCGAATTTCACCTTTTCTGAGGGGACGCACGGCGGAAGCTGAGAGGCCCACCAGATGATAGGTCGATGGCGGCGCGGTGAAATCAAGGCCCACCGGGATACGCTGCTGCTCGAACACGAAGGAGCTGGTGGCGGCCACCTCGACCTCTTTCCAGCCACCCGTGCTGAGCGGTGCGTAGGCGATCGAATTCTCCACTCTGTCCGACGGCATCTGGAAGAGCCATTCATCGTTGGTGAGGTCGCGGCCGTGCACCGTGGATGCACGCAAGCGCCAGGTGAAGGGTCCGACCAGGCGCAGGTCAAAGGCCGCATCGAGCCCGGAAAGGAGCGCATCCGTCGCCACATAGGTGAAGACCGGGAACGCGCCGCGGATGGTGAGCTGATAGCCCGCTGGACGCAGGTAGATGAAGTGGTTGATGTGCGAGACATGAGCGGTGAGCAGCGCATGCGCCCGTCCATTGAACAGGGCGGTCTCCAGATCGAGAACGCCTTTCAAGGCGCGTTCGCTCTGCAAGGCCGAGTCGCCTGTCTCGATCGCGGCGGAGCCATGATGCAGGCCTTCGCTGTACAGCTCGCTCACATGCGGCGGACGGAACGCCGTGCTCAGGTTGAACCGGATGCGCGCGCTATCGGCCGGGCTCCAGTTCGCACCGATGCTGAGCGCATGGTTCGTGAACTCATGCTCAGGCCGTATCAACGCATCGCTCCGATCATACTTCACCACCTGCAGCCGGGTCAGCTCCAGCCGCGCGCCCGCTTCCAGCTCCAACCTCTCGTTGACGGTTACATGCTCGATCAAAAAGGCGCCGCCGCTCTGCTTGCTGTAATTCGGGATCAAGGGCCGAATGCCGGTACCAGGAACATTGGTGTTCTCCTGGTCCACTCCGCTGAAGCCGACCTTGCGGTGCACCTTCTTTCCGATCCAATGCTTGTACACCGCATCACCGGTGTGTGTGATGAGGTTCAGATCCAGCGCAGGCCGATCGCTCCGACCGCCGCGGCGTATGTCGTACTCCTGCCGGTCATCGGTCTGATAGCCGTAGGTGAGGACCAATCGGCCCCGTTCGCTCATGGCATATCCCAATTCGGCCTTGGCGAGCAGGTGCTCCACCGTTTGACGAGGTGCGTCGATGGCACGGGTGTAGTCGCCGATGTACCACGGTTCGCCGCTGCTGATCGCGTTCTGCAGGTCGGTGAGGTTGCCGATGTGCGCCGCGCGCAGGATGCCGAGCTCACGTGCGTACCAGCTGCCAAAGGCCGAAGCGTTCCACCGGTGGTTGCGGTAGCCGATGGAGGCCGATGCTCCTGATTCATGCATCCCCGTATTGCTCAGGTTGTAGTCCGCTGAGCGGCTATCGCCCATGCTGCGGCTGCTGCCCTGCACGCGCCAGCCGAGGCCCTGTACTCCCTTCACCGCGCCCTGCAGCAATCCATTCCCGCCGATTGCCCGCCCATTCCACATTCCCACACCGCGCAATTCACCGCTCACGGGACCTTCGCGTGGAAGCTCCACCGGCTCGGTGATCACCACGCCGCCGATGGCATCGCTGCCGTACTGCACGCTGGCCGCGCCTTTTACCACGGTGAGGCGGTCGCTGCTGAAGGGATCCAGGTTGGGCGCGTGCTCGCTGCCCCATTGCTGATCCTCCTGACGAACGCCTTGGTTCAGCACCAGCACGCGGTTGCCGGTAAGGCCGTGCACCATGGGCTTGCTGATGGTGGGCCCGCTGTTGAGCGTGCTGACGCCCGGTATCACGGCGATCATTTCGCCGAGCGTGCGCCCGCTGCCGCGTTCCATGGCATCGCGGTCCACTTGCGCATGCGCCTGGCCCACTTGCTCATCGGGCCTGTCCTGGATCACTTCCAGCGCGCGCAACTCGCTCGCGTGGTGCTCCAGTCGCAGGTCGAGCGTGAGGTCGGCGGTCAAGCGCACCTCGCGCTCAACGGTCTCGCACCCTAAATGAGCGACGCGCAAGAGGTAGGTGCCCGGGCAGAGGCCGCTGATGGCATAGCGCCCTTCGGCATCGGCGACCGTGCCTTTGGACAAGGCGGGGATGAACACTTCCGCGAAAGCAAGAGGAGCCCGGTCGTGCGCATCGATCACACGGCCGCTCACGGTGAGCGCGCATGCTTCGCCGGATTGCGCGGCAGCGGGCTGCGCGACCACGAGGGCAAGGAGCGGTATCACGGATAGACTGAATCGCATCACGGAACTTGAACCACAGGAGCACCGGTGTGGCATGAATCGAACGGACTGAACTACGGGCGTCTCTCGCTCACGGGCGGCACGGGAATCACGCTGCCTTCCCGATGCGTTACCAGTTGGCCTAGGACCAGCCGTGAGGTCGATTCACGAAAGCGACGGCACGGATCCGCTTCGGCCTGGCGGCGAACGGAGACTGCTTCTTAGGCGGCAGGTGGGCCCCGCCCGGCATGCAGCGATGCCGATCGGACAAGCACCGACTCAAGGGCCGGGGCTCCTAGCTCCGCGCAAGGCGAAGGCATGATGACCTGTGCCAGGCTCGGCACCTGGTCGAACGGCAGCCCGCTGAAGTCGCAGACCTCGCAATGCGCATGCACCTCGCCGCTCGCGCCGGGTGGTTGCTCATGAGGGGCATGAGCCACATCGCACCCGTGCGGCAGGCTGCGCATCACCTGCCCAGTCCCGAAAGCGAGGCCAAGAAGCAGAGCGATGAGTAACGAGGGCCGCATGGCGAAGACGGCGCAAGTTAGCCCTATCGACCTAAATTCGCGGCCCACCCATGAATGCCATGAGCATGAACCGATACGCCCTTTTGAGCCTGACCGTCCTGTTCTCCATCGCTGTTCAAGCGCAATGGAGCATGTACAACCACCCCGGGTACCAGTCGATCTTCAGCGTGACCACCACGCCTGGCGCCATTCACATGGTCTCTTACGGGAACGGGGTGATCACCAGCACGAACGGCGGCGCCAACTGGAACCCCACGAACAGCGGGCTTCCCACGGGCACTGCGGTGGAATCGGTCTTCTACAACGGCAACGTGCTGTTCGCCGGCACGCACAACGGGGTGTACAAGAGCACCAATGGCGGCGCTTCCTGGACCCTCTCGAACACCGGTCTGCCGGCCAGCAGCCAAGCCAACTTCGTGAAGAAGTTCTTCCGTTTCGGCACCACCACCTTCGCGGTGTTCAAGGGCACGGTCGGGAGCAATACGGGCGGCGTGTGGCGCTCCACGGATGACGGCGCCAACTGGTTCAGCGGCAACGGCGGGTTGAGCGCGAACATGACGGTGTACCAGCTGGCGTACATCAACAGCCGTGTCTGGGCCGCCACCTCGGCCGGCCTCACCTCCTCCACCGACCTCGGGATCAACTGGGTGTCGGACATGTCATCGAACTTCACGTGCTACGCGGTGCAGGGCGATGCCTCGCGCATGGTGATCATCTCCACATTCGGCTACCGCTACCGCAACTACACCGGCGGCAACTGGCAGGCCTGGCAGAACGCCACGGGCGCGCCTGCGAACCCCACCGCGGGCGAGCTGATCCAGTACGACGGAAAGTACTGGGCCTGCGCCATCGGAACGAGCGATGTGCTGCGCTCCACCAACAACGGGCAGAGCTGGTCGAGCTACAACACCAATGTGGATGCCTTGGACCTGATCGCGCAATACTGCTTCCACGCGGGCGGCACCACCCTGTACATGGGCACACTGACCCACCTGTACAGCCATGCCGGCACCACCACATCGGTGGATGAGTCCTCCGCGACCGAGCTCCCGCAGCCCTTCCCCACGCTCTTCACGGACCACTTCAGCGTTGACCTGAGCGGTTCGGCGAGCGGCTCGGCCATCGCATTGATCGATGCCAGCGGCAAGCAGGTCGCCTACCAGGCCGGCCTGAGCAGCGGCTTGGTGACCGTGGCGCGCGGAGAACTGCGCGCGGGCACCTACCGGGTGATGCTCGTGGACCCCTCAGCGGGCAAGCGTTCGCTGCTGGGCACGGTGATCGCGCAATGAGCGCAGGCCCGTCCATCGGGCACATCGGCGTTCTGACCTCCGGCGGCGACAGCCCTGGCATGAACGCCGCCATACGTGCCGTGGTACGCGCGGCGACGAGCAGAGGATTGCGGGTGAGTGGCATCCTCAACGGGTATGAAGGCCTTCTGCAGGACCGGCTCATTCCATTGGGGCCCCGTGACGTCAGCAACATCGTGCAGCGTGGCGGAACCATGCTACGATCGGCGCGATCCGAGGAATTCAGGACCGCGGCCGGGCGGGTCAAGGCGAAGGAGACCTTGGAACGGCATGGCATCGGCGCGCTGGTGGCCATTGGCGGCGACGGCACCTTCACCGGCGCTCACCTGCTGCATCAGGAGCATGGCGTGCGCATCGTGGGCCTACCGGGCACCATCGACAACGACCTGGCGGGCACAGACCGCACCATCGGCTTCGACACCGCGGTGAACACGGCCATCGAGGCGATCGATAAGATCCGTGACACCGCCTCGGCGCACGAGCGGCTCTTCTTCGTTGAGGTGATGGGCCGCGACACGGGTTTCATCGCTCTGGCGAGCGCCATCGGCTCCGGTGCCGAATACGTGATGCTGCCCGAAGTGCCGCAGCGCATCGAGGAACTGGTAGCCGCCCTTCGCCAGGCCAAGACCAGCAAGTCCTCGAGCATCGTGGTGGTGGCCGAGGGCGATGAGATGGGCAACGCCTTCGCCATCGCGGGACAGGTGAAGGAGCACCTGCCGCACTTCGACATGCGTGTGACCGTGCTCGGCCACCTCCAGCGCGGCGGCTCGCCCAGTGCCATGGACCGTGTCCTCGCCAGCCGCCTGGGCGTGGCGGCAGTGGATCGGATCCTTGAAGGCGCCCACGATGCGATGCTCGGCGAGGTCTGCGGCCGCGTGGTGCTCACACCCTTCGCTGAGGCCATCGGCAATCGGAAGCAGCTCGACGAGCAACTGCTCGCCATCCTGCCCGTGCTCGCCACCTAGTCGGGCAACCCCGGCAGGGATCATTCCGGTCAATATCTTGGACACATGGCCGGCAAGCCCATCTCCTTCTTTACCGCTGGCTTGCTCGGCGCATTGCTTCTGGCTGCCCCGGAGCTGATCGCGCAGCCCTGCCTAACCGGCTATTCGCTCACAGCGAGCACGCCACCGAATGGAGGAACGTACGCCTGCGGCGAGACGGTGACCTTCTGCCTCACGGTGAGCAACTGGAACACCACCAATGCCAACTGGTTCCATGGGGCCGCCGCCACCTTCGGCCCGGGCTGGGACCTGGCCACCCTGCAACCGGGCCCACCGCCCGCCACAGCTGGTGGCAGCGCCGGCACCTGGGGCTGGTACAACAGCGTGCAAGGAACAGCAGGCACAGCCTTGGGGCCGCAAGGGCCGGGCTTCTTCTTCGACCTGAACAACGACGGCAACCCCGGCAACAATTTCGGCGATTTCAGCACGGGCTCCTGGACCTTCTGCTGGACGATAAGCGTGCTCAGCGGCGCGGCTTGCGTGAACGGGTTGGACCTGAGCGTGGCGGTGAACACCTTCGGCGATAGCGAAACGGGATCTTGGGGAAGCGCCGGGTGCGGTGGCGATGTGGTGGTGCCCTCGCAGCCCGCGGTGATACAGGCGTGCACCGCCAATGCCGGCCTCGGCAACGCCTTCAGCTATTGCAGCACATCCGGTCCGATCGACCTCTTCGCCTTGCTCACCGGCACGCCCGACCCCAATGGAACCTGGAGCGACCCCACGGGTCAACCGCATATCGGCACACTCGATCCGGCCACGCAAGCCGCAGGCGATTACACCTATACCGTGAGCAGCGCGAATCCCCCATGCTCAGCGAGCGCAGTGCTCAGCATCGCGATCACGCAACAGCCATCCGCCGGTTCGGACGGTGCCATCACCTTGTGTTCGAATGACGCACCGATCGATTTGCTCACAACCCTCATTGGCGCACCGGATGCAGGAGGAAGCTGGACGGGACCCGCGGGCGCAGCCGGCGCTGTATTCGATCCCGCACAGGACCTACCGGGAGTCTATACCTATTCGCTATCACCAGCCGCGCCGTGTGTCGCTGTAGCCAGCACGGTCACGGTCACCGTGCATGCCACGCCAAGCGCAGGCATCAGCAATGCGCTCTTTGTGTGCGACGACGCCGCGCCCTCCGACCTCTTCATGAGCCTCGGTGGATCACCGGACATCAACGGGAACTGGTTCGCGCCTGATGGAAGCCCGAGCGACGGCGTCTTCGAGGCGGGTATCGATCCCACGGGCATCTATGCGTACATCGTCGATGGACTGCCGCCTTGTGCGAATGATCAAGCAACCATCACGGTCTCCGTGCAGGCTGCGCCGGATGCGGGAGTCGATGCCGCAGTGACCTTGTGCGCGACCGGGACCGCGCAACTCTTGACCCTGCTCGCTGGGACACCCGACCCCGGCGGAAGTTGGCTCGGCCCCGATGGTACGGTCCTGCCCATGCCACTCGACCTGAGCACCGCCGTTTCCGGTTCATACCTCTACAGCATCACGGCGATGGCTCCATGCATCAGCGCGCAGGCGATGCTGGAGCTGACCCTGGCGCCTGAGGCGAACGCTGGCGGCGATGCCACGGTGACGCTCTGCGAGGCAAGCGATCCGCTCGACCTGTTCGCATTGATCACGGGCGCTCCGGATCCGGGCGGTTCGTGGACCGGACCCGCTGGCCCCTCCAATGGCATGTACGTACCGGCCACGGATGCGCCCGGCGTTTTCACGTACGTGGTCGCAGGACAGACGCCATGCCCGGATGCCAGTTCTAATGTTCTGGTTGAGCTCAATCCGCAGCCGTACGCCGGAACGAATGCCGCGCTGACCGTGTGCAGCTCAGATGGCGCCGCCGGACTCTTCCCGTTGCTTGGCCCCGGGGCCGCGCCCGGTGGCACATGGGCAGGGCCCGATGGCTTGGTCAGTGATGGCGTCTTTCTGCCTAGCGTATCGGCGGACGGCAGTTACACCTACACCGTGATCGGACTTGCGCCGTGCCCCGATGCCAGCGCTCAAGTGATCGTGAGCACGATGGCAGCGGCCGATGCAGGCAGCGATGGCGCCTTGCAGATCTGCCAGACCGCGGTACCAACGAACCTGTTCGCTCAACTCAACGGCACGCCGCAACCCGGTGGAACATGGACGAGCCCCACCGGCGCGGTTACCAGCGGCAGTATCGATCCCGCCACTGCGGTCAGCGGGCCGTACACCTATACGATCAACGGCTCAGCACCGTGCCCTTCGGCCTCTGCGACCGTGACTTTGTCCGTTGTGTCGCAGCCCAATGCCGGGCAGGACGGCAACCTGCAACTATGCTCCGATGCATCGGCGCCGGCCTCCTTGTTCAATGCGCTCATCGGGTCTCCCACCTCAGGTGGAACATGGACTGCACCGAGCGGCGCGCCGCACAACGCTCAATTCAACGTGATCTTCGACGCCGAAGGCGTGTACACGTATTCGCTCAACGCATCGGCCCCTTGCGTATCGGTGAGCAGCCTGGTCACGGTGACGGTGAGCCAGGCCCCTGACGCAGGACCGGATCTGGTTGTCGCGCTGTGCTCTACCGGAAACGCGCTCGACCCGAATACGCTCCTGAACCCGCTCGCTGACCCGAATGGCGTTTGGCTGGATCCAGCTGGCGATCCCATCACAGCGATCGACCCCTCGGTCATGCCAGCAGGACTCTACGCTTACAGCGTAACGGGAACACCGCCCTGCGTGAACGACCAAGCAACGTTGAACGTGCAGGTGGATCAGATGCCAAGCGCGGGAACGGCATCGCTTGTTGAGCTCTGCGCCGATGCCGGGCCCACGAACCTGATCGACGCATTGGCTGGTTTCGATTCGGGCGGCAGCTGGAGCGGTCCGGAAGGCTCGTCAAGCGGCTGGTTCGACCCTGCCAGCGATGCCGCCGGAGCGTACTCCTACACGGTGATGGGCAGCGGCGCGTGCGAAGGGCTGACGGATGTGAGCACCGTGGTCCTGGTCGTGAACCCGGTACCGGTTCCAGCCTTCACGGTGGACGTGCTGGCCGGATGCGCTCCGTTGCAAGCGGTGCTCACCAACGGGACCACAGGCCCGGTAGCGCATGTCGATTGGCTTTTCGGAGACGGCTCATCGTCCGTGGGCGATACCAGCGCCATGCACACCTACACCGTTCCGGGGCTTTACCTCCCATCAATCACGGTCACGGACACCAGCGGCTGTGCGGCCACGCTCGTATCGGAAAACGCGATCCTGGTGTCTGGTGGCCCGGCCTCGGTCTTCAGCGCATGGCCGGAACGGGTGAGCGCGAGCAACGCTACCACGGTCATCACGCATCACCCTGCCCCGCATGCCACCTATACCTGGGTGATCGATGGGACGGTGATCGATACCAGCGGAGTATTCCTATGGACCTTCACACCGGCCACCATCGGCGAGCACGAGGTGTGCCTGCTGGCCACCGACACACTCGGATGCATGAGCGAGGCGTGCGAGCGCGTGCGCGTGGAGGATGACCTCACGGTGTTCACGGCGAACGCCTTCACCCCGAACGGCGACGGGCACAACGATGGTTTCAGACCTTCCACATTGGGCGTGGAGCAAGGCTCGTATGACTTCAAGGTCTTCGATCGCTGGGGACTGATGGTGTTCAGCACCTCGGACCCGCTGGAAACGTGGGACGGTACCATGGGCAATGCCGGCGACCCATTGCCGCAGGACGTTTATGTATGGACCTTGCGCGCGAAGGACGTCTTCGCGCCGGTGCTCGCTGAGCTGGTCGGTACGGTCACGTTGCTTCGATAGGCCGAAAAGAAAAGCCCCGGCTCGCGCCGGGGCCTTCCATCCAACATGGTCGTCATTGTTTGACGAACCGGGTCTGCGCCAGCGGTCTGCCTTCCGCATCGAGCGCGAGAACGATATAGACTCCTGAAGCGAGCGCCTCCACATCGAGGCTGGTCTGCCAGTTCATCGAGAGCACATGGGCTCCAACCGCGTCATGCAGGCGGATGCTGCGCGCGCGCCGATCAGCGCATCGCACCTGCACCAGGCCACCGTGCGCGGGGTTGGGCACGAGCTGGAATCCGGCATCACCGGCGATCTCATCGACCAGCGTCGCCAATCCGCAGGCATCACCCTGCCCATTGCCATCGCTATCGGCCTGATCGGGGTTGTACACCCACACGCAATTGTCGCATGCATCGCCGACGCCATCGCCGTCGAAATCCTCCTGGTCCGGGTTGAAGAGGTGATCGCAATTGTCCTGGCAGTCGAGCAACCCATCGCCGTCCGCATCGGCATTCGGGATGATGCCCGTGGTACCGCCGGCACAGGTGCCGCAGAGGTCCACGAAGGCATTGCCACCCGGCACTCCAGCGCAATCGACGATGCTCAGTTCACCGATGCAGAAGCAATCGAGATTCCATCGGTCGTTGGTGGTGAATGGATTGGCGTCGTCGCAAGGCGTGCCCGGCAGGGCCGTCCCGTTCGCTACGCCGAGGCAGTCGAACACAACCAACGATCCAGCGCACTGACAGCTCGTGCTCCACACATCGTTGATGGTGCTCGCGTTGTTGTCATTGCAGGCCGTGCCGGGCAAGGCGCTGCCGCCGGGCGTGCCCATGCAGTCGATCAGCTGACCCACGCACTGGCAGTTCGCGTTCCAAGTATCGTCGCCCGTGGAAGGATTATTGTCGTTGCAGGCCGTGCCGGGAAGCGCCGTTCCATTCGCTACACCGAGGCAGTCGAACACAACCGGCGTTCCAGCGCACTGACAGTTCGCGTTCCACACATCGTTGATGGTGCTCGCATTGTTGTCGTTGCAAGCGGTGCCGGGCAGCGCCGACCCATTCGCTACACCGAGGCAGTCGAACACAACCGGCGTTCCAGCGCACTGACAGTTCCCGCTCCACACATCGTTGATGGTGTTCGCGTCGTTGTCGTTGCAAGCGGTGCCGGGCAGCGCCGACCCATTCGCTACGCCAAGGCAGTCGAAGACAACCGGCGTTCCAGCGCACGTGCAGTTCGCGCTCCACACATCGTTGATGGTGTTCGCGTTGTTGTCATTGCAGCTGGTGCCAGGCAAGGCGCTACCGCCGGGCGTGCCCATGCAGTCAATCAGCAGACCCACGCACTGGCAGTTCGCGTTCCAGGTATCGTTGCCGGTGGCGCTGTTGCCATCATCGCAGCTCGTGCCAGGCAAAGCGGTTCCGTTCGCTACTCCGAGGCAGTCGAACACAACCGGCGTTCCAGCGCAGGTGCAGTTCGCGCTCCATGCATCGTTGCTGGTGCTCGCATTGTTGTCGTTGCAGGCCGTGCCGGGCAGAGCACTGCCACCGGGTGTGCCCATGCAGTCGATCAGCTGACCCACGCACTGGCAGTTCGCGTTCCATGTATCGTTGCCGGTGGCGCTGTTGCCATCATTACAGCTCGTGCCGGGCAGAGCCGTTCCGTTCGCTACGCCGAGGCAGTCGAAGACAACCGGCGTTCCAGCGCACTGACAGTTCGCGCTCCACACATCGTTAATGGTGTTCGCGTTGTTGTCGTTGCAGGAGGTGCCAGGCAAGGCGCTGCCGCCGGGCGTGCCCATGCAGTCGATCAGCTGACCCACGCATTGGCAGTCCGCGTTCCAGGTATCGTTGCCGGTAGCGCTGTTCCCGTCATCGCAGCTCGTGCCGGGCAGAGCCGTTCCGTTCGCCACACCGAGGCAGTCGAAGACAACCGGCGTTCCAGCGCACTGACAGTTCGCGCTCCACACATCGTTGATGGTGCTCGCATTGTTGTCGTTGCAGGCCGTGCCGGGCAAAGCGCTGCCGCCGGGCGTGCCCATGCAGTCGATCAGCTGACCCACGCACTGGCAGTTCGCGTTCCAGGTATCGTTGCCGGTAGCGCTGTTGCCGTCATCGCAGCTCGTGCCGGGCAGAGCCGTTCCATTCGCTACACCAAGGCAGTCGAAGACAACCGGCGTTCCAGCGCACGTGCAGTTCGCGCTCCATACATCGTTGATGGTGTTCGCGTTGTTGTCGTTGCAGGAGGTGCCAGGCAGAGCACTGCCGCCGGGCGTGCCCATGCAGTCGATCAGCTGACCCACGCACTGGCAGTTCGAGTTCCAGGTATCGTTGCCGGTGGCGCTGTTGCCATCATCGCAGCTCGTGCCGGGAAGCGCCATTCCGTTGGCCACGCCGAGGCAGTCGAACACAACCGGCGTTCCAGCGCACTGACAGTTCGCGCTCCACACATCGTTGATGGTGCTCGCATTGTTGTCGTTGCAAGCGGTGCCTGGAAGCGCGCTGCCACCGGGCGTGCCCATGCAGTCGATCAGCTGACCCACGCACTGGCAGTTCGCGTTCCAGGTATCGTTGCCCGTGGAGGGATTATTGTCGTTGCAGGCCGTGCCGGGAAGCGCCGTTCCATTCGCTACACCTAGGCAGTCGAAGACAACCGGCGTTCCAGCGCACGTGCAGTTCGCGCTCCATACATCGTTGATGGTGCTCGCATTGTTGTCGTTGCAGGCCGTGCCGGGCAGAGCACTGCCACCGGGCGTGCCCATGCAGTCGATCAGCTGACCCACGCATTGGCAGTTCGCGTTCCAGGTATCGTTGCCGGTAGCGCTGTTCCCGTCATCGCAGCTCGTGCCGGGCAGAGCCGTTCCGCTCGCCACACCGAGGCAGTCGAAGACAACCGGCGTTCCAGCGCACGTGCAGTTCGCGCTCCACACATCATTGATGGTGTTCGCATTGTTGTCGTTGCAAGCCGTGCCGGGCAAAGCGCTGCCGCCGGGCGTGCCCATGCAGTCGATCAGCTGACCCACGCATTGGCAGTTCGCGTTCCAGGTATCGTTGCCGGTGGCGCTGTTGCCATCATTGCAGCTCGTGCCGGGCAGAGCCGTCCCGTTCGCTACACCGAGGCAGTCGAACACAACCGGAGTTCCAGCGCACGTGCAGTTCGCGCTCCACACATCGTTAATGGTGTTCGCGTTGTTGTCGTTGCAGGAGGTGCCAGGCAAGGCGCTGCCGCCGGGCGTGCCCATGCAGTCGATCAGCTGACCCACGCATTGGCAGTCCGCGTTCCAGGTATCGTTGCCGGTAGCGCTGTTCCCGTCATCGCAGCTCGTGCCGGGCAGAGCCGTTCCGTTCGCCACACCGAGGCAGTCGAAGACAACCGGCGTTCCAGCGCACTGACAGTTCGCGCTCCACACATCGTTGATGGTGCTCGCATTGTTGTCGTTGCAGGCCGTGCCGGGCAAAGCGCTGCCGCCGGGCGTGCCCATGCAGTCGATCAGCTGACCCACGCACTGGCAGTTCGCGTTCCAGGTATCGTTGCCGGTAGCGCTGTTGCCGTCATCGCAGCTCGTGCCGGGCAGAGCCGTTCCATTCGCTACACCAAGGCAGTCGAAGACAACCGGCGTTCCAGCGCACGTGCAGTTCGCGCTCCATACATCGTTGATGGTGTTCGCGTTGTTGTCGTTGCAGGAGGTGCCAGGCAGAGCACTGCCGCCGGGCGTGCCCATGCAGTCGATCAGCTGACCCACGCACTGGCAGTTCGAGTTCCAGGTATCGTTGCCGGTGGCGCTGTTGCCATCATCGCAGCTCGTGCCGGGAAGCGCCATTCCGTTGGCCACGCCGAGGCAGTCGAACACAACCGGCGTTCCAGCGCACTGACAGTTCGCGCTCCACACATCGTTGATGGTGCTCGCATTGTTGTCGTTGCAAGCGGTGCCTGGAAGCGCGCTGCCACCGGGCGTGCCCATGCAGTCGATCAGCTGACCCACGCACTGGCAGTTCGCGTTCCAGGTATCGTTGCCCGTGGAGGGATTATTGTCGTTGCAGGCCGTGCCGGGAAGCGCCGTTCCATTCGCTACACCTAGGCAGTCGAAGACAACCGGCGTTCCAGCGCACGTGCAGTTCGCGCTCCATACATCGTTGATGGTGCTCGCATTGTTGTCGTTGCAGGCCGTGCCGGGCAGAGCACTGCCACCGGGCGTGCCCATGCAGTCGATCAGCTGACCCACGCATTGGCAGTTCGCGTTCCAGGTATCGTTGCCGGTAGCGCTGTTCCCGTCATCGCAGCTCGTGCCGGGCAGAGCCGTTCCGCTCGCCACACCGAGGCAGTCGAAGACAACCGGCGTTCCAGCGCACGTGCAGTTCGCGCTCCACACATCATTGATGGTGTTCGCATTGTTGTCGTTGCAAGCCGTGCCGGGCAAAGCGCTGCCGCCGGGCGTGCCCATGCAGTCGATCAGCTGACCCACGCATTGGCAGTTCGCGTTCCAGGTATCGTTGCCGGTGGCGCTGTTGCCATCATTGCAGCTCGTGCCGGGCAGAGCCGTCCCGTTCGCTACACCGAGGCAGTCGAACACAACCGGAGTTCCAGCGCACGTGCAGTTCGCGCTCCACACATCGTTAATGGTGTTCGCGTTGTTGTCGTTGCAGGAGGTGCCAGGCAAGGCGCTGCCGCCGGGCGTGCCCATGCAGTCGATCAGCTGACCCACGCATTGGCAGTCCGCGTTCCAGGTATCGTTGCCGGTAGCGCTGTTCCCGTCATCGCAGCTCGTGCCGGGCAGAGCCGTTCCGTTCGCCACACCGAGGCAGTCGAAGACAACCGGCGTTCCAGCGCACTGACAGTTCGCGCTCCACACATCGTTGATGGTGCTCGCATTGTTGTCGTTGCAGGCCGTGCCGGGCAAAGCGCTGCCGCCGGGCGTGCCCATGCAGTCGATCAGCTGACCCACGCACTGGCAGTTCGCGTTCCAGGTATCGTTGCCGGTAGCGCTGTTGCCGTCATCGCAGCTCGTGCCGGGCAGAGCCGTTCCATTCGCTACACCAAGGCAGTCGAAGACAACCGGCGTTCCAGCGCACGTGCAGTTCGCGCTCCATACATCGTTGATGGTGTTCGCGTTGTTGTCGTTGCAGGAGGTGCCAGGCAGAGCACTGCCGCCGGGCGTGCCCATGCAGTCGATCAGCTGTCCCACGCACTGGCAGTTCGCGTTCCAGGTATCGTTGCCGGTGGCGCTGTTGCCGTCATCGCAGCTCGTGCCGGGCAGAGCCGTTCCATTCGCTACACCGAGGCAGTCGAACACAACCGGCGTTCCAGCGCAGGTGCAGTTCGCGCTCCACACATCGTTGATGGTGTTCGCGTTGTTGTCGTTGCAAGCCGTGCCGGGAAGCGCCGACCCATTCGCTACACCGAGGCAGTCGAACACAACCGGCGTTCCAGCGCACTGACAGTTCGCGCTCCACACATCGTTGATGGTATTCGCGTTGTTGTCATTGCAGCTGGTGCCAGGCAAGGCGCTGCCGCCGGGCGTGCCCATGCAATCAATCAGCTGACCCACGCACTCGCAGTTCGCGTTCCAGGTGTCGTTGCCGGTGGCGCTGTTGCCATCATTACAGCTCGTGGCAGGCAAAGCGGTTCCGTTCGCTACGCCGAGGCAGTCCTGGCAGCTTCCTTCGGGAGTGCCGCATCCGCAGGCGCCTGGATTCGTCTTGTCCGGGTCGTTCGGGCAAGCATCGTTCGCATTAGCCACATAACCACTGGGCTGCGTACAGGATTGCATCGATGCGGAAGGATTCCCAGCACCATCACCATCCGTATCCTGGTACCAAGTGCTGGAAGCTTGAATAGTGACCGTCGCGGTGGTACTGAACGCAGCGCATCCACTTGATGCGGGAATCGCATAGGTCACCGTATAGGTGCCGGGCGCGCTGCTCGATGGCGTGATGGTTCCTGTGCCCGAATTGATGCTCAATCCAACCGGACTGGCGCTGTACGATCCAACCGCGCTTCCGCTGCGTGTGACACTCACTGCCCCGCCGCTGGCGCAGAAGGGACCGCCGCTGTAGGCGATGGTAGCAGAGGAGTTCGCATTGATGATGATCGTGGCCGTCGTGCTCGTGGACCCGCAGCCACCGGCGGCTGCGACCGTGTACGTAACGGTATAGGTTCCGGGCGTGCTCGTGGAGGGCGTGACGTTGCCGTTGAAGGTGTTGATGGTGAGACCCGCAGGAGATACGCTGTACGACCCGCCGGAAGCTCCGGTGCGCGTAACGCTCACTGTGCCCGCGCTGGTGCAGAAAGGCGACCCCACGTAGGCGATGGTGGCCGTCGGCGCGGTGTTCACCGTCACCGTTACCGTCTGCTGAGCGCTTCCGCAGCTGTTGCTCACGGTCACGGTATAGGTGCCGGAGGCGGCAGTCTGCGCCGCGGTGATCGCGGGGTTCTGGCTCGCGGAGGTGAATCCGTTCGGGCCGGACCAGGCATAGGTGAGCGGATTCGCCCCGGTGACCGTGACGCCCAGGTTGATGGTCTGCCCCACGCAGATCGGGCCGTTCGAGGTGATGCCGGTGATGGCAGGCGCCGAGGTAGCGACCCCGGTGCAGACGCAGCTGGCATTCCAGGTATCGTTCGTGGTGCATGCATTGCCATCGTTGCAGGGAGTCCCCGGAATAGCGGTTCCCCCGGACACGCCCAGGCAATCCACCGCCGGAGCGCCTGAGGCGGTGGCGATCGACCCCAGGGAGAGGTTGTAATAGCTGCCGCTGTTGCTCACCTCGAGCTTCACGGCGCGCACCATGTACTCCTTGCCCGAGACGAAGGGGATGGCCGGATTCAGGAAGGTGGTACCGGTGATCGGCGACGCGGTGAGCCGCGTTATCGCGCCCGTTGCCGCGAACTCATAGATGTGGTAGCCGGCGAGGCCCGCTTCGGGTGAAGCGCTCCATGCGAAGGATGCCACGCCGTTGCTGTTGGTCACCGAGAGGTTCGAGGGCGGAGCCACCATGCTCATGCGCAATGAAGGATCGCCCATCAGCCCCAGATGCGAACGCCCGATCGAGCCTTGCCATCCATCGGTGAGCGGCGTGTACGTGCTGCTGTTGTTCATCGAGAGCCACGTGCTGTACCCGATGTTGTCGCCCATGCCCATGTGGTGGAAGTACCAACCCGGAATGGCGGACCAGCAATTGGTCAGGGCCTGTCCGCTCGCCAAAGGGGCGCGCAGGAAGTTGTTCCGGTTGTCCCAATCGCCGAAGTAGCTGCCGAAGGAGAGGTTGAAGACCCCGCGCATGGCGGTGGCCGCGAAATTCTGCGTGGTGCCGATGTTGGTCGCGCCGTTGTAGGTGAGCACGCCGCCATCGGTGGCTTGAAGGCCTCCCCCGCTGCTGTAGGTCCACAGGTAGCTCTGCCCATCGACGAGGGTGTAGAAGGGAAAGCCGTTTTGGTTGGCGTTGGTGATGTTGGCCGGACCTACCAGGGGCGCCATGGCGCGCCATCCGCTCGCAGCGAGCGGATTGCTCACCCATTGCAGATTGTCGAACATGAGCCCGCGCACCTGCGGCACCCAGCCCTTGATCTTGAAATCGTGCGACTTGTTGAGATAGGCTCGCGTGAGCTCCGTGGCCGAGGAGGAGAACGCGGGCATGTTCGAGAGGTCCACACGGCCGATCTGCAGCTCCACCGTGCTGGGGAAGTTGCTCTGATCGAACTTGCCGTCCCCGGGGGTATTCCGGTTCTCGGCACGTTGCGCGCCGGTGCTGTTCACCGATGCATCGGTCCAGTTGCCATCGACCTCGGCATAGTAGCCGTCGCAGGGCCAGGCCCCGAGATGCTCGCCATGGCCATCGGGGTTGATGTTGCCGGAATAGGGCACGGGCACGTGCCCCACGATATAGACGGCCTTCACGTTGGAAGGGTCCGCGTTGTAAAGGGAAGCGACGGTCGAGCGCACGCTGGTAACCGATGCCGAGGGCGACACATCGTTGCGGATCACCGCCCATCCATCGGCACGCAGATCGCGCTCCAAGGTGACGAGCTCTGAAGCAAGGCTGCCCGCGATGGTGTTGTCCACCAGCAGGATCAGCTTTCCGCGGTAGTCCACAGGCTGCACCTCAATACCCGTGGCGATATAGCCTTGACCGGTGGTTCCATTCGCCACGCGCACCACGCGGTACTCGTAGTACACCCCTGCAGAAACACTGTTATCCGCATAGCTGAGGTCGGTGGCAGCGGGAGTGGCGATGGCCGAGCCCCACGAGGTAGCCGACTTGAGCTTGCGGTAGATGGTGATGCTGGTGGTGCTCGGCAGCGAGGTCCACGACAAGGTGATGCGCGCCGGTGAGGCCTGCACGGCCGCCGTAAGCTGCACCGAGGCGCGCTGCGAACTGGTCTGCGCGCTCACCACGAGCGCTGATAGCACGAACAGGCAGGACAGGAGAACTCCACGCATGGTCCGGTGTGTTGGATGGGCCATGCGCAGCGCATCGTTGGCCGAGGCCAGGAGCGACGCGAGGCAGCGCGGCGTTCCCCGATGGACTTTGCAGGACCGTGGCCTTTTACCGCCCCGGACAGGAAGAGGTTACAGACGGCCGGCCCGCGCGGATACGAAGGGCGCCGTGAGAAGCGCGTGAATCAGTAGCGAACGATGCGCGTGCGAGCGATCGGCTTGCGGTCGGCATCGAGCAGCACGAGCGCATAGGTTCCCTGAGCGATGCCCGAGAGGTCGATCACCGCGGCGAAGGGCATCTCTTGCACGAGCGCGCCGACAACGCTGGTCACGAGCACCGTGCGCGCCTGCGTGACACCTTCACAGCGCAGCAGGCCGGTGGTCGGATTCGGATGCACGCGGAATGCAGGCAAGCCGTTCAGTTCGCCGATGCCCACCTCGTCGCAGGGATCGCCGACGCCATCGTTGTCCGCATCCTCCTGGCCCGGATTCGCGATCCAGGGGCAGTTGTCGCAGAGATTCCCCCAGCCATCGCCGTCGAAATCCTCCTGACCAGGGTTGCTCAGACCGGGGCAGTTATCGATGCAATCGGCGACCAGGTCGCCGTCGGCATCGGGGTTGGGCTGAATGCCGGTGGTGCCGCCGGCGCAGGTACCGCAGTCATCGATGAAAGCCGTGCCATTCGGAACGCCAGCGCAATCGAGCGGGATGCCCAGGCAGGTGCAGAAGAGCGTCCACGCGTCGTTGATGGTGTTGCTATTGCCATCGTCGCAGGCCACACCGGGAAGCGCCGTTCCACCCGCCACACCCAAGCAATCGAGCGGCTCACCCACGCAGGCGCAGGTGCTCGTCCAGGCATCGTTGCCCGTCTCCGGGTCGTTGTCATCGCATGCCACGCCGGGCAGTGCCGGGCCACCCACGGTTCCTTCGCAGTCGATGAGAATGCCCACGCACTCACAATCCACGGTGAAGCTGTCGGCCGCTGTTCCCGGATCACCATCGTCGCAAGGGCTTCCGGGGAGGTTCTGCCCGCCGATCTCGCCCAGGCAATCGGGGTACAACCCGATGCAGTCGCAGCCATTGCTCCACATATCGCCCACAGAGACCGGGTCGCCATCATCGCATGGTGAGCCAGGCTGGGCCGGGCCACCGGGAACTCCGGCGCAATCGTAGAAGAGCCCAGCGCAGGCGCAATCCGATGTCCAGCGGTCATCACCGGTGAAGAAGTCGCCATCGTCGCAGGGGGAACCGATCAAGGCGGCACCACCGGGTACCCCCAGGCAGTCGATCAGCAGGCCCACGCATGAGCAGTCGGCGGTCCAGGTATCCTCGCCAGTGGTGACATCGCCATCGTCGCAGGCCGTACCGGGCAACGCCGGGCCACCGGCCACATCGTCGCAATCCAGCGGCAGGCCGATGCAAGTGCAGCTGGTCGTCCACGAATCATCACCCGTGGAAGCGTCATTGTCATCACAAGCGGTGCCGGGGAGCGCAGGCCCACCTGCGAGGCCTTGGCAATCGATGAGTTCACCCTGGCAGGCGCAATCGGCGGTCCAGGCATCGGCGCCGGTGTCCGGGTCGCCATCATCGCAGGGCGTGCCGGGAAGAACAGGTCCACCGATCACGCCTTCGCAATCAATCATCGCTCCCACGCACTGGCAGGCGGCGGTCCAGGTATCATCTCCCGTCTGCACATCGCCGTCGTCGCACGCGGCGCCGGGCAGGGCCGCTCCACCGGCGACGCCTTCGCAGTCGATGAGTTCACCAACGCATTGGCAATCGGTGGTCCAAGCGTCGCCGCCCGTGGCCGGATCGCCATCGTCGCAGGCCGTTCCCGCGTGCGCGTTGCCGCCCGGCACACCCTCGCAATCGATGAGTTGACCGACGCAGGTGCAGTTCGCGTTCCACTGATCATTGCCGGTCAGCGGGTCGTTGTCGTCGCAAGACGCGCCCTCGACATTCGGGCCACCCGGCACACCCGTGCAATCCAAGGGCAAGCCGATGCAAGCGCACTGATTCGTCCATGTGTCGGCAACGGTTTGCGGATCGCCATCATCGCACGGCGTTCCGGGCAAGGCGGCACCGAGGAGCACTCCTTCGCAATCCAGGTCCGAGGGGACACCGGCGCACTGGCACGCGGCATCGAACACATCATTCACAGTGAGTGCGAAGCCATCATCGCACGGCGTGCCCTCCCCTGCTGCTCCGCCCGGTATGCCTTGGCAATCGAGCGGGAGGCCCACGCAGCTGCAATCCGCGGCGTATGTATCATCGCCGGTATCTGGGTCTCCATCATCGCACGGTGTGCCAATGATCGCAGGTCCGCCCGGTTCGCCAGCGCAATCGAGGGGTAGCCCCAAGCATGTGCACTCGGTGCTCCAGGTATCCGCGCCGGTCGCCGGATCGCCATCGTCGCAGGGGGTGCCGGGCTGTGCATTGCCACCCTGGGTGCCTTCGCAATCCAGCGGAGGCAGCGCGTAGGAGACGCAGAGCCTCGCGGACCGGTTCGGATCCTGGTCGTAGCTCCAGGCCGATCGGCGACCTGTGCCTTGCACGAAGGCCGCCACCGAATTGCCCGATTGCCATGTCGGCTGATCGATCACCACTTGCAGCAGATCCGCCAGGTTGGGTGTGCGCTGGGCAGCGCCGCTCTGGTTGGCTACGTTCCACAGAGGGGGCGACCACGCCTTGCCGTTGGTGCGGGCGCGGGAGGAGAAGTCGAAGGGCGCCCAGCCCAGCGCGGCGGCATTCCCGGAGGATTGCAGGTACACGTTGAGCGCGCTGGGATTGCTCCCCGATGTGCCGCGCGAGGTGAACTGGATGTAACTATCGATGATCGTGCTTCCGGCAGGGATGTTCACCGAGGGCCAGCGCATGGCGATGAACTGGTTGCCCCGCCATGGATTCGCCTCACTGTCGAACACCAGATCGAGCGCGCCCGTGTTGTTATAGATGTTCCCGTTCTCGGCTTCCTCACCATCGGGATTGGTGGCGCCGCTCAATGAGAAACAGGTGGTGATATCGATGCAGTCATTGGCACCTCCGCAAACGCCGCAGAGATCGAATTCGGCGCTTCCGCCCGGCACGCCGAAGCAATCAATGGGCAGGCCGATGCACTGGCATCCGGTGCTCCAGGTGTCGTTCCCGGTGGAAGCGTTGCCGTCGTCGCATGCCGTCCCGGGCATCGCGCTGCCATTCGGTGTGCCCAGGCAATCGACCAGGATGCCCACGCACTGGCAGGATGGATTCCAGGCATCACCGATCGTCATCGGGTTGCTGTCGTTGCATGGAGCACCGGGCACGGCGCTGCCGCCCGGCACACCCTGGCAATCGATCAACTGGCCCACGCACGTGCATTGGGCGGTCCAGCGATCGTTGCCGGTAGCCGCGTTGCCATCGTCGCAAGGCGTACCGGGCAGTGCCGTTCCGTTTGGCACGCCCAGGCAGTCGATCAACTGACCAGCGCACACGCAGTTCGCGTTCACCACATCGCCGATGGTGGCGGGGTTACCGTCATTGCATGCACTGCCCGGCTCCGCGTTGCCGCAGCCGCACTGGCCGGGAGCGGTCTTGTTCGCATCGTTCGGGCAGCCATCGAGCGCGTTGCACGTGCCGTCTCCATCGCTGTCGCCGCTGGGTGTGCCCACGCATTGGCACGCCAGGTTGTAGGTGTCGCCGGTGGTGCAGCCATTGCCATCGTTACAGGCCGTGCCGGGCAGCGCCCCACCGCCTAGCACGCCCAGGCAATCGATCACCTGCTGGCCCAGGGTCACCTGGCCGAAAGCGCCTTGGCTGAGGTTGTAATAGCTACCGCTGTACGAGACCTGCAGTTTCAGCGCGCGGACCATGTAACGTATGGTGCCGGTGAGGCCAACGGTGACATCGGTGTATGAAGTGCCGCTCACGGCATTCGTTGTCCTGCGCTCCCACTGCTGGGTGGAGGCATTGTAGCGGTACACGTGGTAGCCGGCCAATCCGCTCTCGGGCGAAGCCGTCCAAGTCACCGTGGTGGCGGCTCCCGTGAGCGACGTGGCCTGCACATTGGTCGGCGGCGCCACCACGTGCATGCGCAGAGTGGGATCGCCCATGAGGGCGATGTGCACGCGGCCAGCCTGCGGATTGGCCGGTTCGTAGTGGCTGTTCCCGTTGTTCTGAGTGAGGGTCTCGGCATAGCCGATCGTCTCGCCGAGACCCATGTGGTGGAAGAACCAGTTGGGATAACCCGCCCAGAAATTCGTGAGCGTGTTGCCGCTCGCCAAGGGCGCACGCAGGAAATTGTCCGGGTAATCCCAATCGCCGAAGTAGCTGCCGAAGAGGATGGTGAAGATGCCCTGTGGGCTCGAGCTCGCGAACTGGCTGGTGCTGCCTACGCCGTTCGCGTTGTTCCACCAGCCCCCGCCGCAGCCATAGCTCCAGAGGTAGCTGCCGGAATTGAGCGCGGTGAAATAGTCGCCTGCGCTGACGTTGTCCGGGTGCACCAGCGGCCCGAAGCCACGCCAGGCGTTCTGCGAGAACGCATCGGAATAACCGGTGAAGTTGTCGTCGACCACCGCTCGTTCCTGCGCGGTGATCTGCTTCACTTTCCACTGGTGCAGCTTGTTGAGGTAGTTGGCGAGGAGCTGGGTCTCGGACTGGCTGAAGGCTGGCAGGTCGTAGAAGTCCACACGACCCACGGCCAGTTCCACCGCGCTGGGGATGATGCTCTGGTCGAACTTGCCATCGCCCGGGATATTGAAGTTCCTGGCCCAGCTGGCGCTGGTGCTGTTCACCGAGTTATCGGTCCAGCTGCCGTTCACATCGCCGTAGTACACATCGGCCGCCCATGCGCCGTAATGCTCACCGTGGCCGTCGGGTGCCAGCGCTCCGCTCATCGGCACCGGCACATGGCCCACGATGAGAACGGCCTTCACCTCATTCGGCGCCGCGTTGTAGGCTGTATTCACCAGCGACTTGATGGACGTGACCGCGGCGGTGCGGCTCACGTCGAAGCGTACCACCCTCCATCCATCTCCCTCGAGGTCCTGCTCGAGCTGGGTCAGCTGGGTGGCCAACGAAGTGGTGAAGGTGTTATCCACCAGCAGCACCAATCTTCCCCGGCTCTCCACCATGGCCACCTGGATGCCCGTGTTGATGTAGCCGTAGCCGGTGCCCAGGTTGCTGGTGGTGCGAATGACCTTGTACTCGTAATTGGCGCCCACCGTCACCGCGTTATCGGTGTATTGCGTGGCGGTGGCTCCCAAGGAGGCGATGGCCGAACCCCAGGCGGTCCCGCCCTTCAGCTTGCGGTACACGGTGTACCCCGTGGAATTCGTGTGCGTGAGCCAGTTGAGGGTGATCGAGGCCGGTGATGCCTGCACCGTGGCCCACATGCGCACGCTCCTATTCTGCCCCAAGGTCTGAGCCCACGATGACATGGGCGCGAGCAAGAGCAAGGCTACTAGAAGACGAAGGGAACGCTTCCTGCAGGGCATGGTCCGGTAAAAGCGGCCAAAGATAGGTTTACCACTAGTTAAGGTCCAGAGTATCATGGCCGATGAAGCCTGGAAACCTGTCCGTCGGATGTCTCGACGAAAGAGGGATTGCGTCGACGAACATCGGCCTGATGACGACGAGGCCGACCTGCTCGGCCAAGGCGCTGACCGTGGAAGTACCTTCGCCGCGCCTCAGGCGAATCGAGCAACCAACGGACCTCGATTCTCGTTTGAGGTGGCCAATCTATCCGGATGCTGATCAGCTTGGAATCCTGCTTCTGCGATCCGGTATCGCTCCATTTCTGCCCCGCACACTGAACGCCTGACCCCACCACTATGGCCAGCAATCTGTTCCAACTTCTTCGAACAGCCACCGAATCCAAGCCGACCCAGCCTGCGCTCATCGCGGGCGACCGCACCTTCACCTACGAAGCGCTTTGGAGCGCCACCGGGCGCATGGCTCAGCAGCTCCGCGCGCTTGGTGCTCAGCCCGGAGCAACCGCGGGGGTGTGCCTCGAACGCTCCCCTGAGCTCATCTTCACCGTACTCGGTATCAATCAGGCTGGTGCGGCCTACATCCCCATCGACCCCACCTACCCTGCCGAGCGCATCGCCGGCATGCTCGATGATGCGCAGCCGCCGGTGGTGATCACCAGCAAAGCGCACCAGCATCTCTTCAAGGGCACCAACGCCAAGGTGCTCCTCATTGAGGAGATCGACCTGAGCCTCACCCCCAACCCTTTCTCCGAGGGAGAGGGGGCTTCCTGTCCCGCAGGACCGGACAACCT
The DNA here is from genome assembly GCA_020635725.1 of Flavobacteriales bacterium. Taxonomy (GTDB): domain Bacteria; phylum Bacteroidota; class Bacteroidia; order Flavobacteriales_F; family PHOS-HE28; genus PHOS-HE28. Next base: position 109,179 of record JACJZF010000006.1, on the reverse strand, counting down.
GGCCTACGTGCTCTTCACCAGCGGAAGCACCGGCCGACCGAAAGGCGTGGCCATGCACCATGCACCGCTGTTGAACCTGATCCAATGGCAGCTGCGCACCAGCGTGTGCATGGCCGGGGATCGCACGTTGCAGTTCGCGCCCATCAGTTTCGACGTAAGCTTCCAGGAGATCTTCACCACCTTCGCACAAGGCGGCACATTGGTGCTGATCACCGATGAGGACCGACTGAACAGCACCCAACTGCTGCGGAAGATCATCTCCGAGAAGATCAACCGCATCATCGTGCCCTTCGTTGCGCTGCAATACCTCGCGGAAGCGGTGGAGCGCACCGGCGAAGTGCCTTCTACGTTGAAGGAGGTCTTCACCAGCGGTGAACAGTTGAAGATCACGCCTGCGATCATCAACCTGTTCAAGCAACTGCCTGGCGTACGCTTCTGCAACCAGTACGGCCCCACGGAAGGACATGTGGTGAGCGAACTTGAACTCAAAGGCGACCCTTCGACCTGGCCTGCGCTGCCGAACGTCGGTACCGCCATCGACAACGTGAAGCTCTACGTGCTCAATGAGCAGATGAAGCCCGTCGTTAAGGGTGAAGAAGGCGAACTCTACCTCGGCGGCGCATGCGTGGCCACCGGTTATATCGGCCGTGATGACCTCACGGCGGAACGCTTCCTCGCGGATCCGTTCATCAACGGTGGAAGAATGTACAAGACCGGCGATCGCGCGGCGGAATTGCTGAACGGCGAGATCGACTACAAGGGCCGCATCGATGGCCAGGTGAAGGTGCGCGGCTACCGCATCGAACTGGGCGAAGTGGAGGTGGCCATGGAGAAGCACCCCGCCGTGGAGCAAGCCGTGGCCAACGTGCGCGAGGACCGTCCGGGCTTGAAGCGCTTGATCGGCTATTACGTGGCGAAGGGCGAACTGAGCACCAACGAACTGCGCAAGCACCTCGCTTCCCTGCTGCCCGATTACATGCAGCCTTCCGCGTTCGTCGCGGTGAAGGAGCTGCCCCGCACGCCGAGCGGCAAGATCGACCGCAAGGCACTGCCCGCACCGGATGTGAAGCGACCCGAGCTCGATGTGGCCTTTGCTGCGCCGCAGACCACCGTGCAGAAAACGCTCGCCAACGTGTGGGCCGATCTGCTCGGCATCGACCGCGTGGGCATCGACGACAACTTCTTCGACCTCGGCGGCAATTCGCTGCTGAGCATACAGGCGGTCGCACAGCTGGAAGGCCATGGCCTGAAGCTGCCGATCGTGAAATTGTACCAGCATCCGACGATCCGGGCATGCGCGGCGTTCCTTGAAGGGGATGCCCGCGCGGTCGATCCTTCTGAAATGGCCAAGGCACGCAAGGCCGCTGTCGGTGGATCCAGGAAAGGTGATATCGCCATCATCGGCATGAGCGGCCGCTTCCCTGGTGCCGCGAACGTCGAGGAATTGTGGCAGAACCTGCTGGCGAAGAAGAACAGCATCAGCACCTGGACCGCCGAGGAGATCGACCCAAGCGTACCCGCGGAACTGCGCAACGACCCTGACTATGTAAAGGCGCGCGGTGTGATCACCGATGCCGACAAGTTCGACCACGGCTTCTTCGGCGTGAACCCGAAAGTGGCCGCGCTGATGGATCCGCAGCAGCGCGTGTTCCTGGAGACCGCCTGGGCCGCGCTGGAGGATGCCGCGTACGATCCCGCGCAGTTCGCTGGGCTCATCGGCGTGTACGCCGGCATGGGCAACAACACCTACTTCACGCGCAACGTCATCGGCCATCCCGAGCTGATCGAGCAGGTCGGCGACTTCGCGGTGATGACGGCGAATGAGAAGGACTACATCGCGACCCGTCTCGCCTTCGAGTTCGATCTGCGCGGACCGGCGTTGAGCATCCATACGGCGTGCAGCACATCCCTTGTCGCGATCGCACAGGCCTTCAAGGCGCTGCGCGATGGCGAATGCGACATGGCGTTGGCCGGCGGCATCGCCATCACCGCGCCGATCAACAGCGGCATCGTATACAACGAAGGCGGCATGTACAGCCCCGATGGCAGTACGCGCACCTTCGATGCACAAGGGAAAGGCACGAGCTTCAGTGATGGTGTCGGCATCATCGTGCTGAAGCGGCTTGACGATGCGATCCGCGAAAAGGACCACATCTACGCCACGATCAAGGGTGCCGCGCTGAACAACGACGGCAGCGACAAGGCCAGCTTCACCGCACCCAGCGTGCGCGGACAGGCCGAGGTGATCGCCATGGCCCAGGCCGATGCGGGCGTGAAGCCCACTGAGATCACCTACGTGGAAGCGCATGGTACCGCAACGCCGCTCGGTGACCCGATCGAGGTGGAGGCCCTCACGCTCGCCTTCCGCGCTGGATCAGATGATCAGAAGATCAGAGGATCAGAGAATGAAAATGCGCAGCACTGCGCTATCGGTTCGATCAAATCGAACATCGGTCACCTCACGGCTGCTGCAGGTGCGGCAGGTGTGATCAAGACCGCGTTGGCCCTTCAGCAGGAGCAGATCCCGTCCAACGTCGGTTTCGAAACACCGAACCCAGCGATCGACTTCGCGAACTCGCCGTTCCGTGTAGCTAGCGACAACATCGCGTGGCCGCGAGTACCTGGCAAACCGCGCATCGCTGGCGTGAGCAGCTTCGGCGTGGGCGGCACCAATGCGCACGTTATCCTCTCGGAGCCGCCGGTAGCAGCGACTTCCAGCGCATCGCGCAGCAAGCAATTGCTGATGCTGAGCGCGAAGACCAAGACGAGCCTCGATGCCATGACGGACAATCTCCGCGCGTGGCTTGAAGCACACCCGAATTACTCGCTGGCCGATGCCGCCTACACGCTGCAAGTAGGTCGCCGTCATTTCAAGCATCGTCGCTTGATCGTTGGTGGCAGTCCTGCTGAAGTGATCGATGCCATCGCGAACAAGGACGCGCAGGTCATCGGCACCCGGGAACTGCATGAGGCCGCGCCGGGCGTGGTGTTCATGTTCCCCGGACAGGGATCGCAGTACGTGAACATGGGCCGCGACCTCTGCGAAAGCGAACCGGTCTTCAAAAAGCATTTCGATCGTTGCTGCGAACTCTTCTCGAAGGAGTTCGGCACATCGCTCCGCGACATCATCTTCCCGAAGGCCGGTGAAGAGGAGAAGGCCGCCGAGCAACTGAAGCAGACCATCTACACCCAGGCCTCGCTCTTCACCATGCACTACAGCCTCGCGAAGCTGTGGATGCACTGGGGCATCACCCCCGACGCGATGATGGGCCACAGCATCGGTGAGTTCTCCGCTGGCTGCCTGGCCGGTGTGTTCTCGCTGGAGGATGCCGTGAAGCTCGTGGCCAACCGCGGACGCATGATGCAGGAACTGCCCGGTGGCAGCATGCTGAGCATCCGCACCGCGGAAGAAGACGTGGTGAAGAAGCTGCCCGCTGGATGCAGCATCGCCGCGAACAACGGTCCGCAATTGTGTGTGGCCAGTGGTCCGCACAAAGCGATCGCCCAGCTGCAAGCCGAGTTGGAGAAGGATGGCATCACCTGCAAATTGCTCGTGACCAGCCACGCCTTCCACAGCCCGATGATGGACGCGATCGTCGCGCCGTACAAGAAGGTGGTGGAGAGCGTGAAGCTCAGCGCGCCGCGCATCCCCATCGTGAGCACCGTCACGGCCGAATGGCTGAAGGACGACGAGGCGACGTCATCGAAGTACTGGAGCGATCACCTGCGCGCTACCGTGCGTTTCGCGCAAGCGGTGAAGTTCGCGTGGGTTGATGCCGACCGCGTGATGCTCGAAGTGGGCCCGCGCACGACCGCGACCACGCTGGCTCGCCAACAAAGCACCGACAGCAAGAAACAAGCAGCCGTCCCTTCGCTGGGTGATTCCGCTGGAAATGGCAACGAGTTGACGCAACTGCTGAAGGCCGTTGGCGGCCTGTGGCAGAGCGGTGTGCTTATTGACTGGAGCAAGTTCTACGAGCGCGAGGAACGTCATCGCATCTCCTTGCCGACCTACGCCTTCGAGCGCATCCGTCACTGGGTGGACCCCGTGGCGATGGTGGCCGATGGCGGTCGCGCGGTCGCGAGCACCACGATTGAAGCGCCGGTGCCGCATGAAGGCGACGCCAACCGCACGCCGAAGGAGTCGTTGATCGCGCAGATCAAGCACCTTCTTGAGGAAAGCTCGGGTCTTGAACTGGCTGAGGCGAGCGACGAAGAGACCTTCCTCGAGATGGGTCTCGATTCGCTCTTCCTTACGCAGGTGGCGACATCGCTCAGCAAGAAGTTCGGTGTGAAGATCTCGTTCCGACAGCTGAACGAGGAAGTTCCGAATCTGGACAAGCTCGCTGACTACTTGTTGGCGAAAGGCGTGGGCTCAGTTATCAGTTCTCAGTTGTCGGTTGTCAGTGGCAGCCGGACAACTGACAACCAACAACCGACAACTGTTTCCGCGTTGGAGGATGCCCCCGAACTGAAGAAGGTCTTCGGCGCACAGGCGCGCATCAGCAAGGAGAAGGTAGACGACATGACGCCGCAGCAGCGCGCCTGGTTCGACGCCTTCGTGCAGCGCTACGTGGCGAAGACGGCCAAGAGCAAGGCCTTCACGCAGGAGAACCGGAAAGAGATGGCCGACCCGCGCGTGGTCACCGGCTTCAAACCGCAGACGAAAGAACTCATCTACCAGGTGGTGGTGGACAAGAGCAACGGCTGCCACCTCTGGGACATCGACGGCAACGAGTATGTGGACATCCTCAGCGGCTTCGGCAGCTCGATGTTCGGTTACATGCCCGACTTCATCAAGGAGGCCGTGCACAAGCAGGTCGATACTAGCGTGGAGATCGGTCCGATGCACCCCCTCGCGGCGGAAGTATCGAAGCTCTTGTGCGAACTCACAGGCGCTGAACGTGCCGCCGTGTGCAACACCGGATCCGAAGCCGTGCTCGGCGCGATGCGCATGGCCCGCACGGTGACCGGTCGCAGCTTGATCATCTCCTTCAGCGGCAGTTACCACGGCATCAACGACGAAGTGATCATCCGCGGTAGCAAGAGCAAGAAGAGCTATCCCGGCGCGCCCGGCATCATGCCCGAGAGCGTGCAGAACATGCTCGTGCTCGACTATGGCACGCCCGAGAGCCTCGAGATCATTCGCGAGCGCTGCCACGAGGCCGCGGCCGTGCTGGTGGAACCGGTGCAGAGCCGCCGCATGGAATTCCGTCCGGTGGACTTCCTGCGCGAGGTGCGCCGTATCACGCAGGAGAACGGTACCGCGCTGATCTTCGATGAAGTGATCACCGGCTTCCGCACGCACCCCAACGGCACGCAGGCGCTCTTCGGCATCCAAGCTGACATCGGCACCTACGGCAAAGTGATCGGCGGCGGCATGCCCGTGGGTGCCATGATCGGCAAGAGCGAGTGGATGGACGCCCTCGACGGCGGCCACTGGCAGTACGGTGATGACAGTGTTCCGCCCGCGGGTGTGACCTACTTCGCCGGCACCTTCGTGCGCCACCCGATCACACTCGCCGCGATGAAGGCCGCGCTGGTGTACATGAAGAACGAAGGCCCTGCATTGCAGGAACGCCTCAACACGGTCACCGAGGACATGGTGGCGCGCGTGAACGGCCTTTTCGACACCTACCAGCTCCCCTACCGCTGGGTGAACTTCGGCAGCGCGTTCAAGACGAAGTACGACGAGAGCGTCAACTACACCGAGCTATTCTTCATGCTGATGCGCTACCACGGCGTGCACGTGCTCGACTTCCCGCACTTCATCACCACGGCGCATACCACTGCCGACATCGAGTTCATCATCAACGCGGTGGAAAAGACCTGCAAGGAATTGCGCGAGAGCGGCTTCATGCCCGAGCGCACCTATCCGATCCCGACGGTGAACAGCGTGCTGGGCGGACATGTGCGCCGCTTGAGCGAGCGTGTGATCAGTGCCACCGAACCGCCGGTGGCCGGTGCGCGCCTGGGCCGCACGCCGAAGGGCGAGCCCGCTTGGTTCGTGCCGGACCCGAAGCGGCAAGGGAAATATCTGATGGTTGAACTGGACGAGAACTGAGCGAAGAACATGGAAAAGTTCATCCAAGAACCCCGCTACACCGCTGTCGATTTCGACCCTTTCGCCGGGCCGAGCATCGAGCGCACCATACCCACCACCGAGGCCCAGCGCGAGGTGCTCACCGCCTCTGAGATGGGCGTGGACGCCAGCTGCGCCTACAACGAGAGCGTGTCGCTGGAGCTGAAGGGCCCGCTCGACCGCGCTGCGCTGGAGAAGGCGATGCGCGACCTGATCGCGCGGCACGAATCGTTGCGCGCTACACTGAACGCGAGCGGCACGCGGATGCTCATCACGGATGAGACCGCCTTCGAGCTGCCCTTCACCGACCTCGCGCAAACGAGCGACACGGAAGCACAGCTCGATGCCATCGCGCGGAAGGACATGACCACGCCCTTCGACCTGCGCAACGGACCGTTGTTCCGGGCTCAGTTGATCCGCGTGAGCGATGAACTGCATCTGTTGCGCCTGACAGGTCATCACGTCGTGTGCGACGGCTGGAGCCTCGGCATCATAATGGCCGAGATCAGCGCGCTGTACAACGCAGCGAAAAGCAATTCAGCGCCGAAGCTCCCTGAGGCATCGGCCTTCAGCGAATACAGCCTCGCCACCATCGACTTCGCGAAGAGCCCCGAGCATGGCACCGTGGAGCGCTTCTGGCTCGACCTCTTCAAAGGACCGGTGCCGCGCTTGGATCTCCCCACGGACCGACCGCGCCCGAGGCAGAAGACCTACAAGGGGCAGCGCCTCGACCTCACACTCTCGCAAGAGCATGTGCGCGGCCTGAAGGAAGTGGCCACGCGCAGCGGCGCCAGCTTCGTCACCATCTTGCTCACCGCGTTCGAGGTGCTGCTGCACAAGCTCACCGGCGACAGTGACCTCGTCGTCGGCCTGCCCGCCGCGGGCCAGAGCGATCTGGGCATGAAGCATCTCGTGGGCCATTGCGTGAACCTGCTCGCGCTGCGCAGCCGCATCGATGAGGAGCAGCCCTTCGTGGAGCATCTGAAGGCGCGGCGCACCGGCGTGCTCGATGCCTTCGACAACCAGAAGTACACCTTCGGAACGCTGCTGCAAAAGCTGAACGTGCCGCGCGAGCCGGGTCGCATCCCGCTCTGCCCGGTGGTGTTCAACATCGACATGAACATGGACGATGGCGTGGCCTTCGATGGGCTCCAGCATCGATTCATCAGCAACCCGCGCGCTTTTGAGAACTTCGAGCTATTCCTCAACGCCACAGGCAATGAGGGCCATCTCACGCTCGAGTGGAGCTACAACACCGACCTCTTCGAGGAGCGCACGGTGCGCGCGTGGATGGATCAGCTCATCGCGCTGATCGAGCGCATCAGCAAGGCGCCATCCGCCCCCATCGCTGAGCTGATCGGCGATGCGCCCATCACCGGTGAGCAGCAGATGCCGAAGGCCGAATGGGCCGGTCGTGCGCCCGCTTATCCCAAGGTGGACATCGGCAGCCTGTTCGATGAGGTCGCCGCGAAGCACACGGACCGCACCGCCGTGGAACTGCTCGATCTGAAGCTCGACTACCGCGAAGTGCAACGCCGCGTACATGCCTTGAGCAACGCGCTCGTACGCATGGGTGTAAAGCCCGGCGAACCCGTGGGCCTTTGCATGGACCGCAGCTTCGACATGGTGGTGGCCATGCTCGCCACGCTCCGCGCCGGCGGCTGCTTCGTGCCCTTCGATCCCGCGTACCCGGCGGATCGCCTCGCCTTCATGCTGAAGGACACCGATGTGAAGGTGATGCTGACACAGCGCCACCTCACGGCAACGCTGCCGCAGCACCATGCGCGCGTGGTGCTCCTGGATGAAGTGAAGGACGGCGAGGCTGCGAGCATGCCACGGATCACCGCCGATGCGCCCGCATACATCATGTACACCAGCGGCAGCACGGGCACGCCGAAGGGAGTGGTCGTGCCGCACCGCGCGATCGTGCGCCTGGTGCGCGAGCAGAACTTCCTGCCCTTCGGCCCGGACCTCTGTTTCCTGCAGCTCTCGAACATCAGCTTCGATGCGAGCACGTTGGAGATCTGGGGCGCATTGCTGAATGGCGGACGACTGGTGCTGCAGCCGCAGCAGAAGCCCACGTTGCCGGAGATCTGCGACGCCATCCAGAAGCATGGCGTCACCTCCGTGTGGTTCACCGTCGGCCTCTTCAACATGCTGGTGGATGAGCAGCTCGAACGCCTGCGCGGCTTGAAGCACATCCTTACGGGCGGCGATGTGCTGAGCGTGCCGCATGTGAAAAAGGCGCTCAAAGCGCTCGGGCCGAATGTGCTGATCAATGGCTACGGCCCCACGGAGAACACCACGTTCACCTGCTGCTTCCCGATCAACAGCGAAGCGGACATCACGGACAATGTGCCCATCGGATTCCCGCTGAACAACACCACCGTGCATGTGCTCGATGAGCAGCGGAACCCCGTTCCGATCGGGCGCAAGGGCGAGCTCTACGCGGGCGGCGATGGCGTGGCACTGGGCTACTGGAATCGTGCGGAACTCACCGCCGAGCGCTTCATCGATGACCCCTTCAGCGGCCGTAGCGGTGCCAAGCTCTACCGCACCGGTGACCTCGTGCGTTGGAACCCCGATGGCAGCATCGCCTTCATCGGCCGCGGCGATGGGCAGGTGAAGATCCGCGGCTTCCGCGTGGAGCTGGGCGAGATCGAGAACGCATTGAACGACCTGCCCGGCGTGAAGGACAAGGTGGTGGTGGCGCGGCAGGATGGCATGGGCGAGAAACAGCTTGCTTGCTACATCGTGCCCGAGAACGACCGTGCCGAGGAACGCGAGAGGATAGTCGCCTCGGCACGCGATCACCTCCGCGCGAAGCTGCCGACCTACATGGTTCCCACGGCTTTCATGGCGCTGCCCGAGCTGCCCTTGACCGCCAACGGCAAGATCGACCGCCGCGCGCTGCCTGAACCTTCGGCACAAGCACAAGCCATGAAGGCCGAGCACGTGGCGCCACGCACGAGCGCCGAGCGCACCCTGGCCGCCATCTGGGGCAGGGTCCTCAACGCGCCGGACATCGGCATACACGATGATTTCTTCGACCTGGGCGGTCACTCCTTGATCGGCATACAGCTGCTGGGGCTCGTGGAGCAGCAATTCGGCCGCGCGTTGCCTTTGAAGACCATCTTCGAGGCGCCCACGATCGCGCAGTTCGCGGAGCTGCTCAAAGGCGAGGGCGGCACGCATGAATGGAAGAACCTGTCGCTGATCCAGTCCGAAGGCGATGGCCTGCCCCTCTTCTGCGTGCACGGCGACGAGGCGAGCTATTTCATCCCGAAGCACCTCGGCCCCACGCGCCCCTTCTACGCCTTCTTCCACCAAGGCGAGGATGGCCGGCGCATCGAGCGCACCACGGTGAAGGACATCGCCGCGCACCTGATCAGCGAGTTGCGACAAGCGCGGCCGCATGGTCCCTATCTGATCACGGGCTACTCCTTCGGAGGGGTGGTAGCCTACGAGATGGCCCAGCAACTGCGCGATGCCGGTGAAGAGGTGCCGCTGCTCGTGCTGCTGGACACCTATGCCCCCGATCTGCACAAGGCGGCGATCCAGAGCGATCTGCGCTTCTTCGACCCCGTGAAGAAAGCCGTGATGCGATGGCTCGTGCGGCGTGCGCTCCGCCGAAGCGGCGTGGTGCCCGCGCGCCTGCGCAACTTCCACATCGTCGACACCTACGATGAAGCGGTGATGGCCTACCAGCCTCGACCCTATCATGGCCGCATCACGGTATTCAAAGCGAAGGAATCCTGGGGGCCTGCCGACATGGGATGGACGGCTCTGAGCAGCGGCGGGCTGGATGTGCATACCCTGCCCGGCGACCACTACAGCATGATCCAGGAGCCGCAAGTGGCCGCTGTGGCAAACGAGCTACAGAAGCTGATCGGTGAATGGGAAACGAAGGTGAAGGCCTCAGTCGGTTGAATCGCTCCCATCCACGCCATGAACCCACTCATCGAAGCGGTCCGCAAGAACGTCGAATGCCGCTGAAGCACGCAAACGGAGCCGGTAGCTTGCCCGCTGATTCTACCGGGGCCTCAATGAGTGCATCGAAGTCGCACCTGGTGCGCGTGCGGGAAGGAGAAGGCCTATTGCCTGTGGTCTGCGTCCATGGTGATGAGGCCAACAAGCTGCTGCCCGGTCATCTGGATGACAAACGGCCCTTCTACGCGTTCATCCATCAGGGATTCGGCGGCACCCGCGTGCGGCTGAACCGGCTGGAGACCATCGCTCGGCGTTTCCTCAAGGAGCTGAGCGATGCCATGATCAAGCCGCCGTTCGTGCTCTGCGGCTATTCCTTCGGAGGGCTGGTGGCCTTCGAGATGGCCCAGCAGATCAATAAGAAGTCGCCGGATGCCGTGCCCTTGGTGGCCCTGATCGACTCTTACTCGCCCGACCTGCACGTGCAGGCCATGAAGGCAGACCAGCAGTTCTACGTACGGGTGAAGAACGGGATCATCAAGGCCGCATTGATGCCGTACCTCGCCACCGATGCGCGCATGCCGGGCAAACTGCACCATTATCACATCATCAGCACCTACGACAAGGCCGTGAAGGCCTACACGCCGAAGCCCTTCAGCGGCCGGCTGATGGTGTTGAAGGCGCAGGATGCCTGGGGGCCCGACGACCTCGGCTGGTCCAGCGTGGCGGGCGGCGAGCTGGATGTGTACCAGGTGCCCGCCGATCACTTCAACATCATCAAGGAGCCCAGTATCGGGTTCGTGGCCGAAGCCTTGGAGCAGCGGATACGGGCCATCGAGCTGGCACGTCCGCTCGCAGGCTGAAGCAGAGGACGCGGGAGCGGCGATCTTTGCCCCGGCATGGAACGCATCACCGAACAGCCCTCGCGGCACGATCATCTCGAGCGTCTTTCGACCCTGGAGCTGCTGAAAGGCATCAATGAGGAGGATGCCCTGGTGGCTGCCGCGGTGCGAGCCGCCATCTCTTCCGTGGCACCCCTTGTGGATGCGATCGCGGAGCGCATGGCACGTGGCGGCCGGCTCTTCTACCTCGGCGCGGGCACCAGCGGCCGGCTCGGCATCGTGGATGCCAGCGAATGCCCGCCCACCTTCGGCGTGCCCCACGGCCTGGTGATCGGCTTGATCGCAGGCGGCGACCGCGCGATCCGCAAAGCGGTGGAATTCGCGGAGGACGACCGTGAGCAGGGCTGGAAAGACCTGCAGGAACACGCCATCGGGGCTGACGATACCGTGATCGGCATCGCGGCCAGCGGCAGCACGCCCTATGTCATCGGGGCGCTCGAGCGGTGCAATGCGGAAGGTGTCCTCACCGGATGCATCACCTGCAACCCGGGCAGCCCCGTGGCGGGCATTGCCGCTCACCCCATCGTGGTGGCGGTGGGGCCCGAATTCGTGACGGGGAGTACGCGCATGAAGAGCGGCACCGCGCAGAAGCTCGTGCTCAATATGATCAGCACCAGCGTGATGATCAAGCTCGGGCGTGTGAAAGGCAACCGCATGGTGGACATGCAGCTGAGCAACAACAAGCTCATCGACCGCGGGACACGCATGGTGATGGAGGGCCTGGGCGTGGTTTATGAGCGCGCCAACGAGCTGCTCAAGCTGCACGGCAGCGTGCGGAAAGCCATTGAGGCGGGGCAATGATCCCTGCCCCTCATGCGTCTAGCAGCCGTACCGATCATCTTTGCACGCCTTGCGACGCCTAGCCCTGCTCCTTCCTGTCCTTGTGGCGCTGTTCTCCAGCTGCCGTAAAGACGACCAATTCACCACTGATCCGGTGGACCTGGAATTCACCCAGGAAGAGGTGCTTTTCGACACGGTCTTCGCCCTTTCCCCTCCCATCGGCACCGTCACCAAGAGCTTCCGTGTGCGCAATACCGGCGACCAGGCCGTTCGGGTGGACATCGCGCTGGAAGGCGGCAGCCCCTCGCCCTTCCGGATCAATGTCGATGGTTCGCCGGGGCTGAGCTTCGATGACGTGGAGATCCGTGGCGGCGACAGCATCTATGTGTTCGTGGAAGCCAGCCTCAACCAGAGCAACCAGAACGCGCCCTATATACACGAGGACCATATCCGCTTCGTCACCAACGGCAATGAACAACGCGTGAAGCTGGTTGCTTGGGGACAGGACGCGCATTACATCCGGCCGGACCAATCCATCTCGGGATTGCCGGACTTCAGCTACATCGCGCAGGAAGGAGAAGCCGTGCATTGGCCGAACGACAAGCCCTACGTGATCTACGGCTATGGCGTGGTCGATTCCCTCGGCAGCCTCACCATCGATGCCGGCGTTCGCGTGCACGTTCACGGCGGCGGCGGCCTGTGGATCTACCGCTGGGGGCGCTTGCAGATCGACGGCACCGTGGAGAACCCCGTCACCTTCCAGAGCGACCGCCTCGAATCGTTCTACAGCGAGTTGCCCGGCCAGTGGGACCGGATCTGGATCAACGATGGCCCGAATGGAGGGAACCACGTGCTGAACAATGTGATCATCAAGAACGCCCTCGTGGGCCTACAATGCGAGACCTGGCCCGGCCTGCCCGATGCCGAGACCAGCCAGGCCTGGCTGGAGCTGAACAAGGTGCGCATCCGCAACTGCAGCGCGGCGGGCATCCTCAGCCGCAACTACCGCATCAAGGCCACCAACCTGCTCGTGAGCGATTGCGGCCAATACTGCCTGGCGCTCACCGGTGGCGGCGAGTACCAGCTCGACCACCTCACCGTGGCGAACTACTGGAGCTTCGGCATCCGGAACGACCCGGCGTTCATCATGACGAATACATACAGCGACATCAATGGCAGCACGCAGGTGCGCGACATCACCGCCAGCTTCGTGCGCAACGCCATCATCTACGGCGCCAACACCAACGAGTTCCAGCTCGAATTCAACAGCCTGGCCACGCCCGACCTCCGCTTCGATTACACGCTCTTCAAGACCGACCAGCTGACCACAGGCACCTTCTTCCCGGATCAGTCGTCGATCTCGCGCAACCAGAGTCCGGGCTTCGCGGATATTTCCGCCCGCGACTTCCACCTGAACAGCAACGCGTTCGCGGTGAACCGAGGAACCGCCTCGCTGCCGCCGTTCAATCCCAATGCCGCCAGCGACCTCGATGGGGTCTTCCGCGGCGATGGCCAGCCGGACCTCGGCTGCTTCGAGTACGCCCCGTGATCAGGCGAGCCTGAGCAGGAACTCGAGCGTATCCACGCCATCGGCATAGTCCCAGAGCGCGGGGTGCTGCGCCTGACCGAAGGGAACATGGCCGTGCCCCACGATGCACTGGATCTTCTCGCGCCGCTCGTCCAAATAGGCCCTTGCGCCGATCATATCCGCGTAGCGCTCGTAGAAGACCGAGGCCACCGGGCTCGCCAGCGCGGCATCCTCCTTCAGCAACACGAAACCGTTCTCGAGGAAGTCAACGCGGTCGAGCAGCCAGAGCGCCCGCGTGTAGTCGTAGTTGTTGCCGTACTTGTTGTGCTGCACGATCTCCTTCCACGGAAAGAAGGCCTTGAAGACGCGGTCCAGGTCGAAATCGCGCGGCAACAGCAACTTGCTCACGTTGCGGCAGCCCAGGCCGAAGTAGCGGAACACATCCTCCCCGAGCGCCGTGAGTTCCTCCTCGGTCTCCGTTCCGTCCAGCAGCGCCACGCTCACCCGGCTGCGGCGCACGATGCGGGGCAGGTACCCGAAGTAGTGCTCGAAGTAGCGCGCCGTATTGTCGCTCCCCGTGGCGATCACGGCATCCACCTCGCCCAGCTTGTCGGCAGCGAAGGTGATACGCTGCGCGGTGCCTGGCAGGAAATGATCGAGCACACGCATGAGCAGGGGGATCAGCTCCGGCTCCTGCGCGCTGCACTTCACGCGGGCGCGATGCCCGCTCAGCCACACGCAAAGCACGTCGTGCAGCCCCACCAGCGGGATATTGCCCGCGAGCACGAGGCCTACCGTACGCTCCGGGTCGCGCCGGACATGCAGCTGCGGATAGCGCTCGACCCAGGCCATGATCGCCTCCATGCGCAACGCCTCGCCGAAGGCCCGCATCGCATGCCGCACCTCTGATTCCACCGCCCAGCCATTGTGCTGCTTGGCGCGCACCACGGCTCCATCCAACGATTCGTGCTCCGCCTGCGATAAGCCGATGCCGTGCCCGGGCCACGCCTCGGAGGATCCGATGGACCGCAGCACCGCGCCCAGCTGCGCCAGCGCGCCAATCCGTTGATTCAGGTCGGTCATCGTGTTCCGATCAGGCAGGCAGATGGGCCTGCTATCTTCGCGGCGCTAAAAGTATCCCGCAGCGCCATGGCCATCATGATCACCGACGAATGCATCAATTGCGGTGCATGCGAACCCGAATGCCCGAACAACGCCATCTATGAGGGTGGGGCGGAATGGCGGCTCGCCGACGGCACGGCCCTGCATGGCCCGCAGACCACGCCCACGGGCAACAGCTATGATGCCGATGCGGTGAACGCGCCCAAGACCATGGACGTGTACTACATCGTGCCCGACAAGTGCACCGAATGCACCGGCTTCCACGATGAGCCGCAATGCGCCGCCGTGTGCCCCGTGGATTGCTGCGTGGACGACCCGGACCACCGCGAGAGCAAGGAGCAGTTGATGGCGAAGAAGGAGTTTATGCATTTGTAGGTTGTAGGTTGTAGGTTGGGGGTTGAGGGTTGAGGGTTAAGGAGGTTGGGAGTTGTTCCTTCGGTTCGCTCGGAATAACAGGTTGAGGGGTTGGGGGTTGTTCCTTCGCTTCGCTCGGAATGACGGGTTGAGGGTTGAGGGTTGAGGTTCAAACAGCAGCGACTCGTCGCTGGCGCATTGCGGAAATCCGATCGAATGAGACCATCGGCCTTGAACATGCCGTTATTCCGTTTCATGAGGCCTTGGCTGACCATCCTGCTTGTGGCGTCGTTCTCTTCGGCTGCGGCGCAGGAACCGCACCTGGAGGCGGCCGCGCGCGAAGCGAGGTCGCTGGCTGCAGCAGAAACAGCGCGTGACCGGGATAGCATCAGCGCGCGCTTGAGTACTGAACTGCGCGCGGTGCTAGACGCGCCGCATGGCATGACCACCGACCTGACCGCGCTGCCGCTGAGCCGCGTGGAAGCGCCGGATGGCACGTTCCGGCTGATCACCTGGAACATTCCGGACGATGAAGGCGGCCACCGCTACCAGGGCATGCTGCTCGTGCGTAATGGCAAACGGCAGACCCTGTACGAGCTCCGTGATCAGACCAATGGCATCGGCTCACCGGAGAAGGCCGAGCTCGGGCCGGAGC
Source organism: Flavobacteriales bacterium (assembly GCA_020635725.1). Taxonomy (GTDB): domain Bacteria; phylum Bacteroidota; class Bacteroidia; order Flavobacteriales_F; family PHOS-HE28; genus PHOS-HE28. Next base: position 93,829 of record JACJZF010000006.1, on the reverse strand, counting down.
GCTGGTACGGGGCGCTCTACTACCAAGTGGTGCCCGTGAAGAAGGGCGGCAAGACCTATTACACGCTGCTCGGTTGGAAGGGGTACAGCCGCAGCGAGACGCGCAAGGTGGTGGAGGTGCTCACCCTACGTGGTGGCAAGCCGCGCTTCGGCGCCCCGATCTTCGGTGGCGATGGCCGCTTGAAACCCATGCGCCAGGTGTACGCGTTCAGCTTCCAGAGCAGCATGATGCTGCGCCACGAGCCCGAGCACGACCGCATTGTGATGGACCACCTGGCACCGGCACGCGCCGACATGGAAGGCACCGCGGCATTCCTCGGGCCTGACCTGAGCTACGATGCGCTCGTGTGGGAGAAAGGCGCCTGGCAGCTGCGCCGCGACATCGACGCGCGTGATACGCGCAAGGACGGAAAGCCCTATCAGGCACCGCCCAAGGCTCCAAGGCCTTGACGAATGTGGGCAAGCGCTCAACGAGCAGCCAATACCTTTGCCGCCGCCTGCCAGGCAGGCCAGAAACCTCACGCCATGACCGTCGCCACCAAGAAGCAAGTCCACAACTACAGCGCAGGCCCCTGCATCCTGCCCCAAGAGGTGTTCGAGCAGGCCGCCCAAGCGGTGCTCGACTTCGAGGGCAGCGGTCTCAGCATCCTGGAGATCAGCCACCGAAGCAAGCCCTTTGAGGCCGTGATGGCTAAGGCGCAATCGCTGGTGAAGGAACTGCTCGGGGCGCCGGATCAGTACCAGGTCGTGTTCCTGGGCGGTGGTGCCAGCCTGGGCTTCTACATGGTGCCGATGAATTACATGCGCGTGGGCGGAAAGAGCGCTTATGCCAATACCGGAGAATGGGCCAGCCGCGCGGTGAAGGAGAGCAAATTGGTGGGCGAGACCACGGTGGTGGCCAGCAGCGAGGACAAGAACTTCAACTACATCCCCAAGGGCTTCGAGATCCCGGCGGATGCGGACTACTTCCACTTCACCAGCAACAACACCATCTTCGGCACGCAGTGGAAGCAGTTCCCGAAGAGCCCCGTGCCGGTGGTGTGCGACATGAGCAGCGACATCTTCAGCCGTCCGGTGCAGGTGAACGACTTCGCCCTGATCTACGGCGGCGCGCAGAAGAACATGGGGCCCGCCGGCGCCACGGTGTACCTCTTCGATCCGGAGCGCCTCGGACATACGGGCCGTAAGCTCAGCCCCATCCTGGACCTGAAGAACCACGGCGCCAAGGAGAGCATGTACAACACGCCCCCGGTTTATGCGGTGTACGTGAGCATGCTCACCATGGAGTGGATGAAGCGCATGGGCGGGGTGAGCGCGATCGAGCAGCGCAACGCAGCCAAGGCGAAGCTGCTCTACGACGCGATCGACCGGCTGCCGCAATTCAACGGTACCACCGCCGTGGAGGACCGGAGCCCGATGAACGCCACCTTCGTGCTGAACGATGCCGCGCTGGAACCCGCCTTCGACACCTTATGGAAGGAAGCGGGGATCAGCGGCATCCGCGGTCACCGCAGCGTGGGCGGCTACCGCGCCAGCATGTACAATGCATTGCCCATCGAGAGCGTGCAGGCGCTGGTTGATGTGATGGATCACTTCGCACGCAAACACGGATAGATCATGCGCGTTCACGCCAACGACGGCATCTCCGGCCAGGCCAAGGCCAGCCTCACCGAGGAAGGCTTCACGGTGACCACCGACCATGTCCCGCAGGACCAGCTCGCGGATTTCCTGAACAAGGAGCGCGTGGATGTGCTGCTCGTGCGCAGCGCCACCAAGGTGCGTCGCGACCTCCTGGAGGCCTGCCCGGGCCTCAAGCTCATCGGGCGCGGCGGCGTAGGGCTCGACAACATCGATGTGGCCTTCGCCAAGCAGCGCGGCATCCCCGTGGTGAACACCCCGGCCTCTTCGAGCATCAGCGTGGCCGAACTGGTGATCGCGCACCTCTTCACATTGATGCGCTCGCTGCACAAGGCGAACCGCCGCATGCCTGGCGAAGGGCGCTCGAAGTTCAAGGAGCTGAAGAAGGAATACGAGAAGGGCTTCGAGCTGCGCGGCAAGACGCTGGGGGTGATCGGCTTCGGCCGGATCGGACAGTGGACCGCCCGCTACGCCATGGGCTGCGGCATGAACGTGGTGTACACCGACAACCACGCGACGGCCGAGGCAATCGAGGTGACCGTGGGCGGCATCCCCGTGCGCGTTCCGGTGAAGATGGTGAGCATGGAGGACCTGCTGCGGCAGAGCGACGCCATCAGCCTGCATGTGCCGGCGCAGAAGGACGGCCGACCCGTGCTGGGCAAGAGCGAATTGGCGAAAGTGAAGTCCGGCGTGGTGATCGTGAACACGGCGCGTGGCGGCAGCATCGATGAGGAGGAATTGCTGGCCGCGATCAAGGACGGCCGCGTGCGTGCCGCGGCGCTCGATGTTTTCATGAACGAGCCCGAGCCCCGTGAGGACCTGCTGGCCGAGCCGAACCTGAGCCTGAGCCCGCACATCGGTGCCGCCACGGCCGAGGCCCAAGGCCGCATCGGCGATGAGCTGGTGGAGCGCATCGTGGCCTGGCGTTCCACCGCCACGGTGAGCTGATGATCGAGCTGCGTCCGTTCCGCGCCTGGCGACCGGTGCCGGAGAAGGCGCATCTGGTGGGCTCGCGCTCCTACGTGACCTATTCGCCCGAGGAGCTCGAGCAGCGCCTGGCCTCTAACCCCAGCAGCTTCCTGCACGTGCTGCGTCCTGATGACGAGGGCACCGTGCAGCTCCCCCGTGCCGAGCGCTTCCACCGCGTGCGCATCGCGTTCAAGTCGTTCTGCGATGGCGGCATCATGCTGCGCGAGGAGCAACCCGCGCTCTACCTGTACGAGCAGGAGGCGCATGGCAACCGGTCGCGCGGGATCATCTGCGGCGTGAGCACGCGCGCATACCGCGATGGGCGCATCAAGGTGCACGAGCAGACCCTCACCGCGCGCGAGAACCTCTTCGCCGAATACCTCGACTCCACCGGCATCAACGCCGAGCCCGTGCTCCTGGCCACGCCCGATGGCACCGCCTGGGAAGCCTTGCTAGATCCTGTGCTCAATACCCGGCCCACCTATTCGTTCCGCACCAATGACCTGGTGAGCCATCGCTTCTGGCCGTTGACCGATGAGACCTTGCGCGTGCGCCTGCAGAAGTCCTTCGCGGAAATCGGCGCGCTCTACATCGCCGATGGGCACCACCGGCTGGCTTCGAGCGCCCGATTGTCCGAGTCGCGCGGCGCCCATGCCGTGGATCCCACCGATTGGTGCCTCGCGTACATCGTGCCGCGCCGCGAGCTTTACATCTACAACTTCGATCGCGCGGTCAGCGACCTGGGCGTGCTCGATGAGGACCGTTTCCTGCTGGCGCTCTCGGAGCTGGGACCGGTTGAGGAGGTGAGCGCCCCCTATGCCGCGCCAGGTGTGATCGGCATCCGTATGCGCGAACGCTGGTTCTCGCTACGCCTTCCCCCCGCCCCCGCTGAGCGACCCACCGCCGAACGGCTCGATGCCGCCCGCCTGAGCGAGCTGGTGCTGGGCCCCATCCTCGGGATCACCGACCTGCGTACCGATAAGCGCATCGGCTTCGTGCCTGGCACGGCCGGTACGCGGGAACTGGATCGGCGGGTGAGCATGGGCGAGGCCGCCGCCGCCTTCCACCTCTATCCCGTGAGCTTCGCGGAACTGAAGGCCGTTGCGGATGAAGGGGGCACCATGCCGCCGAAGAGCACCTACATTGAGCCGAAGCTGCGCAGCGGGATGGTGGTGTATTCGTTGGAGGATGTGTAGGGGGTTGAGTGTTGAGGGGTGAGTGTTGAGGGTTGAGAGTTGGGAGTTGAGAGTTGAGAGTTGAGAGTTGGGGGTTGGGGGTTGTTCCTTCGCTTCGCTCGGAATGACAGGTTGAGGGGTTGAGGGTTGTTCCTTCGCTTCGCTCGGAATGACAGGTTGAGAGTTGGGGGTTGGGAAGAGATAAGCCGCAAGGAGCGGATTCAGGATGGGTGGAAAGAGCATCAGCGCGAGGCCGAACGAAGCATGAAAGACGGATACGCGACAGCGCTGGGGCTTCGGTATGAAGCGGTGAAACGGGCCTTGCCGGCGGCTGTGACGCTGGTGGCGGTAAGCAAGAAGCGCAGCGTGGAGGAGATCCGCGCGCTGTACGACCTCGGCCACCGCGACTTCGGAGAGAACTACGCGCAGGAATTGCGCGCGAAACAGTCCGAGCTGCCCGCCGATATCCGCTGGCACTTCATCGGGCACCTGCAGCGCAGCAATGTACGCCATCTGGTTCCCTTCATTCATTTGATCCACGGCATCGATGGCGCCCCGCTGCTGGACGAGGTGCAGAAGCGCGCCGCGGCTGCCGATCGGGTGGTGGATGTGCTGCTGCAGATCCATGTCGCCCAAGAAGAGACCAAGCACGGCCTGGATGCGGATGAGGCTCGCGCGCTGCTGCAATCATGGAGCACGGCCGACCGCGCATCGATACGCCTGCGCGGGCTGATGGGAATGGCCACCAACACCGAAGACCACGAACTGGTGCGTCGCGAATTCGAGCGCCTCGCTGCGCTGTTCCAGGAATTGAAACCGCAAGCCCCTGTCCCACAGGCGTTCGACACGCTCAGCGCCGGCATGAGCGGCGATCTGGGCCTCGCCCTGGCCGCGGGCAGCAACCTGGTGCGCGTGGGCACAGCCATCTTCGGCGAACGGGACTGATCGGGGCTAAGCAACCTGGGGACGGGATCGCGTCTTCCCGGTATAATTTCGGTGCGAAACCCGGGCCCATGAACCGTACCCTTACCCCTCTCCTCACCCTTCTGCTCGTGCCCGGCCTTCAGGCCCAACGCAATCTTGAGGTGGGCATGTCCACCGGCGTGGTGCACTACTACGGCGACTTGGGCAATTACGATGGCGCGGTGCAATGGAACAGCGCACGGCCGGGAGTCACGCTCACGTTCCGCGATTTCCTGAACAACAACAAGCGCTACGTCACCCGCGCGCTCACCACCGAAGCGCGCCTGAGCTGGTTCCGCGTAGGCTACGATGAGCGCGACCCGATCAAAGGGATGGAGTACGGCGAATTGCGCAACTTCAAAAGGGGACTGGGTTTCCGCAACGACCTCCTCGGCATGTCCGGCCATGTGGTGCTCAACGCCTACCGCGAGCCGTACCAGCCGCTCTTCCAGCAGCGCTTCTTCATGTACTTCCACATTGGTGTGGGCGTTTACTACGGGCGCCCGAAAGCCGACCTCTTCAACGGGGATCAGGATCCCGCCAACCGTTACTATTTCTGGGACGACGGCACGGTGCGCAACGGGCCTCAAGAAGATCCGAACGCTCGCGAGATCGAGCGCGATGGCAAGTACGAGACCGACCTCTACGAATGGCAGACCGAAGGCGGCGTGGGCGCCGGTGAATCGGGCCGCCGCTACCGCATCTCACCCTGGCACATCGGCATTCCCTTCGGCGGCGGATTGCGCTACATGCTCACCAAGCAGATCAGCCTGGGCGTGGAGATGTCGTACATCATGTTCACCGATGACCACATCGATGACGTGAGCGACCGCTATGCCACGTACTCGGAGATCGATGCCGCTTACCCCGGCGATTCCCGGGCTCAGGCGCTGGCGCGCTACATCAGCGACCCTACGGGCTACGGCACCGACGGCACGATCAGCTACATCACCAGCCCGCGCGGCAATCCCGGATTGCTGGACACCATCAGCTTCCTCAGCTTCGAGGTGAGCTATAAGTTCAAGCGCGGTGCCGGGCGCCGGAGCTTCCTTTCGCTGAGGCGCGAATGAGGCGCTGACTTCCGGATACCTTCGCCGCATGGCGGAGAAGAACACGCGCGCCAAGCGCATGGACCTGGCCTTCGCGGCCCTGTTGAGCGATGATGATGCCACGGCGCTCACCGCCCTCACGCGAATCGGGAATGAAGGGGATGCCCGTGCGATCCAGCCTTTGCTCACGGCCCTGGCACGCAATCCCGCACCCGCGGTAGCCCAGCGCATCACCTCCCTGCTGTACCAAGTGAAGGCGGCCGATGCGACCGATGCATTGATCGCCGCGCTGGACGAGCCAGCCCTCGCCTCGGTTCGCCAGACCACCTTGGCCACCTTCTGGAATGCGGGCCTCGATGCACGCGAGCACCTCGACCGGTTCATTGATATGGCGATCACGGGCAGCGCCGAGGAGTGCTTCGAGTGCCTCACGATCATCGAGAACCAGGAGCTTTGGCCTGATAAGGCGGCACGATCGGGATTGGCACGTACGCGCAAGGCCATCGAGGCTGAGGCCGATACGTATAAGCGCAGCATGCTCGAGGGCATCGCGCAGGATCTGGCGGGTCGCCTCGGCGCCTGAGGCCGGAAACAAGAAGCCCCGCCGCTTGCGCGACAGGGCTTCCCGGAATCGATTCGATCAGCGCGCGACCACGAAGGTCACCGCCTTGCCTGATCCTTCCGCCGTGCGCAGCCGTGCGGTGTACAGGCCCTCGTTCAACGCGGCAGTGGACACGGTGATCACCGAGCGGCCCACCAGAACCGATTCGGTGAAGACCAGTCGGCCCGTGGCGTCATGCACCTCGATGGTCGTTGCTCCCTTCAATTCACCCACGGGGATGTTGACCATGTCGCTCGCGGGCGAAGGATAAGCCTGCCCGAGGCCATTGAGCATGGCATCGAGTTCCTCCACGCTCACCAGGCCATAGAACCAATCGTGGCTGGCCTGCACCATCAGACGACCGATGGCCGCGTTGGACACCTGCTCGGGGCCGATGCCGAAGTACACCAGTTTGTAATCCGAGGTTTGCGCGCGCAGGCCGCCGATCTTGGTGGCCGAGTAACGCATGACGGGAACCGCCGGAGCGATCGGCGTGATCTGATCCGGATAGGTGTTGCCGCTGAATACGTTCGCGATGGTGCTGTTGCCGAGGTTGCCGAAGACCGCATCACTGGTCTCCCAGATCACCTGACTATCGCTGCTGCTGCCATCGGCCACATAGGTGGCATGCATGTAGTTGGTGTAGAAGGCCTGGGTGGCCGCCGTGCCGTACGCGCCGGTGACGCCACTCTGGTCCCAACCGATGTCCTGTCCGGCGATCATCAGATTGCCGCCGTTGTCCATGAAGTCGCTGAGCACGGCCACCACGTCATCCGTGATGCTGGGGAAGGTCCAGCTCACATTGAGGTAAAGGTTCAGCACATCGCCAAGGGCGCCGGACTCGCCGAACGCCACGAAATCGGCACGGCTCGCAACGGCCTTGAAGTATTCGGTATCCATGCCCTCGGTATAGAGCGGTTCATGCGCCTCGGCCTCAGGGTTGTTCACCACCAGATCATGCACATTGCTGATCACATGATACCCCGTGCTGACGATCGGGGCGCCTGGGTTGCTGGTGCTGCTGATGGTCAGCGTGTAGTTGCCGATGCCGGGCACACCATCAGGCGTGATGTTCACGTCGAGGCCAATTTCCGCTCCACCCGCGATGGTGACCGTGGCCGGGTTGGATTGCGTGTTCCCGTCAACGCTCAGGCCGCTCTGCCAGGAGGCTGGTGCATCGGTGCTGGTCAAGGTGATCAGGTAGTCCTCGCTGCCGCCGAGTGCATTGGTGAATCCGCCGCTGAAGGTGGTCAAGCTGTTCGTGGCTCCTCCGCGGTATGGCTGGGCGTCGGCGGCAAGTGCACCGATGATGAGCGTGGTGCCGCCGTCGGCTGCCACATCACGCGCTTGATAGACCTCGCTCTGGTACTCGCTCACGAAGGCGGTCACCTCCAGGTTGGCCACGTTCCACGAGGGAGGCAGCGTGTAGGTATAGGTCCGCTCCACCGTCTCACCGGCCATTGGATTCCCGACGTCCTCACCCCAGGTGTCCGTGATGTAGTCGCGCAGCACATGCACATGGTCGTAGCTCGTGTGGTTGCCATTGGCATAGTCGGTCTGCCAGCCGATCAGGTGATCCTCCTTGATCAGCACGCTGAAGTAATCGTTGCCAGCAGGGCTGTTGGCGGTGTAATAGGCCACCACATGTACAGTGAGCTGATCACCGCTCACAGAGCTCTCCACCCCCACGTTCACCGGGCTCGACATGTCCAGGACCTCGTTCACCGCGCCCTCCCATGAACCGCGCCCGAGGGCGAGGCCAGCGGAGAAGGTGTGCCGGTTGATCACCCCTGCCGGATAGCCCGTGATGGGGAAGAAGGCATCGATGGCCGTACCGTCGGTGGTGCGGAAATCGGGTTCGCCTCCGCTGGGTACCGCATACACTCCCGCATGCACCCCGACATTCACCAACCGGTCGCCATGCACATCGGCCAGGCTGGCCATGATCGCGTGGCCTTCGGGGCAATAGCCGCAATGGATTCCGGTGAAGTCCTCCAGCAGAGCGGTTCGGTTCTGAGGGCTGGTGCTCACGAGCGACTGGCCGAACGCGAGCGCCGGAGCGAGCGAAAGAAGGGTAAGGGCTTGCTTCATGGTGATGGATTCTGCTGGTCAAGGTAGTCCCCGGTCCGTTCCATTCCTGACGTGTGACAGCCGAAGCTTGGAGGGCTGATAGCGATCACGGGCCCGACTCGCCGGATGCCTCCGCACGCTTTCCGGCCGGGCAAAGGCTACCCAGCTTGAGGCGGCGCTTGCTCGTCGAGCAGCGAAACAGCGACTGAATCCGCCCGTCCAAGCAACGGCATTGCCTTGGCAGCACGGACCCAAAACCATGACCATGGCACGCACGTCCACGACCAAACGGAAGACCTCGAAGAAGGCCGCGACCAAGAAGCGCTCCTCCACCAAGAAAGCCGCGAAGAAGGCTGCAGCGAAACGCTCGGCAAGCCCGAAGAAGAAGTCCAAGCCCACGCGCAAGACCGCAACGAAGCGGGCCACGACCGCGAAGAGGACAACGAAGCCCGCCCGCAAATCAGCTGTGAAGCGCAGCCCGGCGAAGAAAGCCACAACGAAACGCGCTGCCAGCGGCAGCAGCAAACCGAGCGCGGCGCGCAAGACCAAACCCAACGCTTCGAAGGCCGTGAGCAAAGCGGACCGGAAACGCGCATCGGCCCCGAAGAAGTCCGAACGCGTGAATCGCGGAGCCCGCATGCCTGCCCAGACACCAGAGCCGCGCCTGCCGGAGCTGGAGCATGCACCGGCGATGCACGCGGAGCACACGCCCGATGACGCGCAACAGCAGCATGCCGATACCCCGCCCGCGACCTATGACCCGACCCCTGACACCACGCCCCACCAGCGCGGACACACCGATTTCGACCGGCACATGCAAAGCGAGCGCGCCGCCGCCATGCGACGTACCCGCGCGCGCAACCAGCGAGGCGGCGGGATACCCAACATGGGCAACGTGAGGCACGGGCGGCATGGCAACCGCACCGGCCACGGAGGTAAGAAGGGAGGTAAAGGGTAGCATCACGAAGCAGAACTCCTGTGCCGGCGCCCGCTCAGGTGAACAGGGCGCTGGCACGGCGGCTTGGATTCTAGCATTGCATGTTGGGGGCGGATTCACTCATTCGCCCACCCACTCCCCTTTCCCGACCTTCGCGCCCCATGAATGTGCTATCGGTCGAGAAACTCGCCAAGCGATATGGTCCGCGCCAGCTCTTTGAAGAAGTGAGCTTCGGGCTGGAGAAGGGCCAGAAGACGGCGATCGTGGCACGTAACGGCACGGGGAAGAGCACCTTGCTGAAATGCATCGCCGGCGTGGAGAAGCCGGATCATGGCATCGTCACCTTCAACCGGGGGATCCGCGTGGGCTACCTGGACCAGAACGTGCAGATGACCAGCGCGCGCAGCGTGGTGGACGAGATGCTCAACCGCGACGATCCGGTGAGCGCGGCCATCAAGGCCTACGAACACGCCTTGGGCCAACATGCCGATGCGGCGGCCATGCAGCGCGCGATCGACCGCATGGAGGAGCACAAGGCCTGGGACCATGAGGCCCGGGTGAAGGCCCTCGCCCACCGTTTCGGATTGCGCGACCTGGAGCAGCCCGTGAACACCCTCAGCGGGGGCCAGCAGAAGCGCCTGGCCATGGCCAAGGTGCTGATCGATGCCCCGGACGTGCTGATCCTCGATGAGCCCACCAACCACCTCGACCTGACGATGATCGAGCAGCTGGAGGAGGAATTGAATCAGCCGGGCATGACCCTGCTGCTGGTGACGCACGACCGCTATTTCCTGGACAACGTCTGCGATGAGATCATCGAGATGGAGTTCGGGAAGTTCACGCGCTACAAAGGCAACTACACCTGGTACCTGGAGAAGAAGGCGCTGGCCGATGAGGTGCGCGAGGCCACCCAGCAGCACCTGCGCGGCCTGATGAAGCGCGAGCTCGAATGGGTGCGGAAGATGCCACGCGCGCGCGGCACCAAGAGCAAGAGCCGCCTCGACAAATTCGAGGACATCAAGGCGGAGGCCACGCGCCGCTTCGACCGCGATGAGGTGAAGCTGGAGGTGAAGACCGATCGCCTGGGCGGCAAGGTGATCGAGGCGCGCAACCTCACCAAGGCCTTCGGCAGCCCGGATAAGCCGGAGAGCTACAAGCCCATCGTGTCGCACTTCTCGTATTCGCTGAAGCGCGGGGACCGGATCGGCATCGTGGGACCGAACGGCATCGGCAAGAGCACCTTCATCGACCTGCTCACGAAGCGCGCCGAGCCTGACATGGGCAAGGTGTCCATCGGCGAAACGGTGGTGCTGGGCACCTTCGGTCAGGCCATGCCGAAGTTCAAGGAGGAGATGCGCATCATCGAGGTGGTGCGCGAGATCGCCGACGTGATCCCGCTGAACAAGGGGAAGACGCTCACCGCCTCGCAGCTGCTCGAGCGCTTCCTCTTCGACAAGGAGCAGCAATACCAGCAGGTGAGCACCTTGAGCGGAGGCGAGCGGCGCCGCCTCTACCTATGCACGGTGCTCATGCGCAACCCGAACGTGCTCATCCTCGATGAGCCCACGAACGACCTGGACATCCCGACGCTGAACGCGTTGGAGGACTTCCTCCTCGACCTCGATGCCTGCCAGCTGATCGTGAGCCACGACCGCTTCTTCATGGACAAGCTGTGCACGAAGTTGCTCGTGTTCCAGGGCGAAGGCGCGATCAAGGAATGGGTGGGCAGCTACACCGAGCTGCGTGAGATGCAGAAAGCCGAAGGCGCACAGGCACGCGCACGGGAAAGCAACGAGCGGAACAGCAAGAACGCTTCGCAGAGCCCCGCGGCGATCAGCGCCTCGGAAAGCGCGAAGAAGAAACTCACCTACGCGGAGAAGCTGGAGCTGCAACGCATCGACAAGGAGATGTCGAAGCTGGAGGCCCGCAAAGAGGAACTGCTGGCGATCATGGCCGCCGGAGGCACGGACCACCACCGGATGATGGAGCACTCGATAGACCTGGAGAAGACCATCAAGGAACTGGACCGCATGACGGACCGCTGGCTCGAGCTGAGCGAGCGGGCCAGCTGAGGATCGGCGCTTGATTCAGAGGCTGGTTGCGCGTCGGGATGCCCCCGGCATCGCATCAACGGGCAGCGTTGCGGCTAGAACTTGGCGCATGGCACCACGCGCCGTCGGCTCATGGAGCGCCTCTTCGCGCGGGAGGCGACCTCGTAGCCCAAGGTGAGCTCGTGCGCGCCGCCACTTTGCCCGGCCAGGCGCGAGACCGTGAGGTCGTAGCTGTAACCGATGCGCATATCGTTGACGATGACACCGACCAGGACAGCGATCGCATCGTTGTTGGCATAGCCCGCAGCATAGTGCTTGAAGAGCGGGATGCCGCGGTACCAGAGGCCGGCATAGAAGGGGTCGCGCTCGAAGTAGCCGCCGATATCGAGCTGGTCGTACTTCTCCTGCGCGCGGTAGTTGAAGGCCAGCACCAGGTTCTGCGGATGCTCACGGATCACCGGCGTGCGGAAGGTGGTGCGCCATCCGCCATGCGCGCTGAACTTGACCGGGATCCTGGCCTCGTTGCCGAGAAGCGATTGGTTCGGCCTGTTGAGGTGATGGAACCCGATGCCCGCCCAGTACTTCGGCGTGAAGAAGAGCAGGCCGCCTCCGAAATCCGCATAGTTGATGCCGGTTCCGTTGAGGTACTCGTAGGAGCCCACGTTGCCGCCGCGAGCGAGCTGGTCGCCGAAGACTAGCTTGGAGTAGTCGACCGCGTGGGAGGCCCAGCCCAATTGCAGCGCCGGGCGCAGGAAGACCTTCCGTTTCAATTCGATCTCGTAGGCGTATTGGCCACTGATGCTGGTGTAGCGCAGCGCGCCGCTGCCCGCCTTGTCATGCGTCACGAGCAGTCCCACCCCGCTGTTCACATCCTGGAAGAAGTGATCGACCGCCAGGTTGGTGGTGACGAAGGCGCCCGGGAAAGCCGGCCATTGGTCGCGGATGGCCATGCCGAAACGCGTCTGCAGACCTGTGCCCGCGAATGCCGGGCTGATGTACGTGGGTACGGCATAGAACTGCGAGAACTGCGCATCCTGCGCCATGGCGTTGGCCAGAGCGAACAGGGATGCGATCAGCGTTCCGCAGCGCCGTTCATTCATCGGGGGAGGCTTTGCGCGGAGGCATCGCGCACCAGTTGGATGTCCAGGCTCAATTCCCGACCATCGTGATCGTTGGCCTTGGCCACTAGCTCACTGCGCTGAATGGCATAGCCTGGGGCCTCCACGGTCATGCGATAACGCTCGCCTGGGGTGAGCACCAGCAGGTACCGGCCCGTGTTCTCGTTGCTGTTGTAGATGCCCACGATCTCCTCACCGGCCATGTCGGTGAGCAGGATCCGAGCCTTCACGGGATCCTCGCTCACATCGGCCACCACGCCGCGCACCACCATATAGTCGATCTGGCTGCCCGGGAAGGTCACCTGATAGATGTCCTGCATGCCCAAGCCGCCGGGGCGCTCGCTGCTGAAGTATCCTGTGTATCCATCCTCGCTCAGGCAGAAGTAGATGTCGTCGTTCACGGTATTGAGCGGGTAACCCAGGTTCTCCGGGAGGCTCCATCCGTTCATATCGGCATCGACCAACGTGGTCTTGAAGATGTCGTAGCCGCCCATGGTGTTGTGGCCGTTGCTGCTGAAGAAGAGCGTGATGCCATCGCTGTGGATGAAGGGGGCATCCTCGTCGAAGGCCGTGTTCACCTTGGGGCCGAGGTTGAGCGGAAGGCTCCATTCGCCGTTCGGCAGGCGTCGTATCCGATAGAGGTCGCGGCCACCGTAGCCACCCGGACGGTCGCTGGTGAAGTAGATCTCATCACCGCCCGGAGCGATGCTGGCACTCGGCTCATGGTGCTTGGAGTTGATCTGCGGGGTCATGACCTGCGGGGTCTGCCACTTGCCTGCGTGGATCCGTGTCTCGTAGAGGTCTCCGCTCACGAGGTCGGCGCTCGTGTGGTACACGATCATGCTGCTTCCATCGGGATTGAGGCCGACGGTGGCATCGTGCGTGTTGGTGTTTATCGGCGCGCCCACGTTCACCGCGTTCGTCCACATCTCATCGATGCGCCGGGCCATGTAGATGTCCTCGAGCCATTGGCCCGAGGGGTCCTTGAGGTTGCCCGTGGTACCCTGCCTGCGCGAGGTGAAGTAGAGCGTGTTGCCATCGGCGGTGATCAGGGGGCAGTAGTCATGCTGCGCCGAGTTCACCATGGCGCCCATGTTGCGGATGCTCACCTCGATAGGGGAGCGAACGAGTTCCTTCGCGGTGACGGCCATGGCGATGCGCCGCTCGACCTCGGCATCCTTCACCGCGCGGTAGTTGAGCTGCTTGTAATGGTGGAAGAGCTCCGCCGCTTCCTCGAACCGTTGATGCCGATGACGTGCCAGGGCGAGCTCATAATGCGCCTCGGTATGCCCGCCACGCGCCGCGATCTCCAGGAATGGCACCGCCTTGTCGCGTTGGCCGGGCATGTTCACCAGGCAGAGGGCGTACTCGTAGTACACCTCGACGAAGGCGGTGTCCACCGGCAGCAGCCGTTTGTAGATGCGCGCGGCATCCTCGTAGTCGCCGGCGGCCAGATGGGCCTTGGCCTGATCGAGCATCTGGTTGTGCGGCCGCTTGTAGCCCAGCTGCGCATGAAGCGCGGTGGCGAGCAGCAATGGCGCTAGGGTCAAGAGTCTACGTTCCATGGTCTATCGCAATAGGGTGACATCCCCCTTCAGCACGGACTCGCGCCCATCGCTGAAGGTGGCGTTGCATTTCCAGACATACACATCCTGCTTGGCGGGCGAGCCGCGGTACCAGCCGTCCCAGCCCTTGCGCACATCGTCGCTCACGAAGACGAGCTCGCCCCAGCGGTTGAAGACCTCGAGCCGGTACTTCACCACGCCCTCGTACTTCGGGAAGAAGAAATCGTTGTCGAAGCTCTGCGGGTCGTAGCTGCCATCGGTGGGCGCGCTGCTCGTTGGCGTGAAGGCGTTGGGGAACTCGATATCGCCGCTCACCTCGCCGGTGACCGCGCCGGCCAGCAGGAAGGTGTCCGGGCAGTTCCACTGGTTGTTGGCGATGAGCGACACATCGAAGCTGCCGCCCTGCTGGTAGTAGTGCGTCGGGTTGAACTCATGCGAGAGCGTCCCATCCCCGAAATCCCAGGTGTATTGATCAGCGTTCGCGCTGAGGTTGTACGTGAACACGGGCTGGCTGGGCACCACCACGGAGGTGGGCTGCAGCACGAAGAAGGCGTTGGCGCGCGGTCGCACGACCACGCTGTCCACCTTGATGGCGGTGCTTACGCCGCCACCTATGCCGAATGCGGTGAGTGTCACGGTATACACCCCTGGTACGTTGTACACGTAGGTGGGGTTATCGGCCGTGCTGCTTCCGCCGTCGCCGAAATTCCATTGGTAGCTCAGGCCCTGCCAGCTGGTATTGGTGAAATCGACGGTGAGCGGCGCGCAGCCATCGCCCTGGCCGAGGAAGGATGCCGTGGGCAACGGAGGGGTGATGGTGATGGCCTGCGTGGCGGTATCGCTGCAGGCCGTGCCGCTCACCACCAAGGTGATGGTGAAGGTGCCCCAGGTCCCATACGTGTGCGTGCCGGGCTGCTGGAGGGTGCTCACCTGGCCATCGCCGAAGGTCCAGAGATGGTTCCAACCGCCGGGCCCGCTCGTGTTGTTCAGGCTCACCGTGGCATCGGGGAACTGCTGCAGGAAGGGCGTGGCCTGGAAGGCGGCCTGCGGCACCGGATGCACGATCAAGGTCTGCGTCATCACCGACACGCAACCCCAGGCCGAGGTAGCCGTGAGCGTGATGGTGCGGGTCTGATCCACCGCGGTGGTGTTCACATAGGTGTGCGTTGGCGACGGTCCTACCAGCACGTTGCCATCGCCCATGTCCCACAAGTAGGTGCTTGCTCCGGTGGTGGCGTTCACCGGCGAAATGGTCACGGGCGAGCACCCGCCCGCGGGCACGGTGAAGGCCGCGCTCACCGCCGGGTAGACCTCAATCGGGTGGGTGGTGGTATCCGTGCAACCGAACGCGTTGCTGGCGATCAGCGCGGCGACGAAGGTGGCGGGTGAGGCCGCGCTGTGCGTGTACGTGTGCGAGAGATTCCCTGGCAGCGTATCGAGCACGGCGCCATCGCCGAATTCCCAATGCGCGCCGGTGGCGCCGATGGTGAGATCCTGGAAGGGCACCAGCAGGGGCTGGCATCCGCTGAGCACACCTGGAATGAACTGCGCGATGGGCTGCGGGTGCACGATCACGTCCGCTCGCGCGGTATCACTGCATCCGAAGCTGGAGGTGGCGATGAGCATCGGCTTGAAGCTCGCGTCGTCCAGGGTCTGGTTGAAGTAGGTATGAACAGGCGATACCGCGCTGCTCCCCTGTCCGTCATCGAAGCTCCAGTAGTAGCTATCGGCCCCGGAAGAGGTGTTGACGAAGGTGGCGCTCAGGGGCGCGCATCCACCGGGCGGCTCCACGAATGCCGCGACCACCTGCGGATACACCTGCACCTGCGCCGTGGCCGTGCTCGTGCAGCCATGGTCCGTGATAGCGGTGAGGGTGATAGGATAGCTCACGGCACCAGGCCCCGGATAGTTGTACCAAGTGTGCCCGTGAACGCCAGCCGTGGTATCGCCCGATTGACCGTCACCGTAATCCCAATGGAAAATGCTGGCACCCGTGCTGGCATTGGTGAGCTGCGCCGTGAGCGGATGACAGCCGGCCAGGGGCGTGGTGGTGAGCTGCGCCGTGGGATTGGGGAACACCGTCACGCTGGCATGCGCGGTATCCATGCACCCGAAGGCATTTGACCCGACCAGCGTGACGTCGAAGAGCTGGTCGTTGGTGGTGCCGTTGAGATAGGTATGCACCGGTGATGGGCCCGATCCCTGCGTGCCGTCTCCGAAATCCCAGTCGTAGCTCACGGCGCCCACCACGCTCGGGAAGGTCACCGCCAACGGACTGCACCCGCTATCGGGCAGCGCGGTGAAGGTGAAATCGGGTGTGGGATACACCATGACCTGCTGCGTGGCACTGGCCTGGCAACCCGCCGGCGAATAGGCCGTGAGCGTGATCGTGTGTATGGTGAGGAAGAAGGTGGTGTTGACGAACGTGTGCGCGGGGTTGACCGCATTGCTCGTGCTGCCATCGCCGAAGTCCCACGAATAGGTCGTGGCGCCCGTGCTGGTATTCACGAACGCCACATCCATGGGGGCGCAGCCGGGATTGGCATTGTGCACGAAGCCCGCGCTCACACCCGGCGCCACGGTGATCGGCACCGAGATGGTGTCAGCGCACCCGAACGGCGAGCTCGCGATGAGCGTCGTGGTGAAGACGGTATCAGCGCTCCCGTAATTGAGGAACGTGTGAGATGGATCCGCTGTGTTGGCAGTGGAGCCATCGCCGAAGAGCCACAGGTATTGCGTGGCACCGGTGCTCGCATTGACGAAATCGACCGGCATGGGCGAGCAGCCGAGCACGGCGCTAGGCGTGAACGCCGCCATCGGACGGGCCTGCACATTCACCGCCTGGGTGCCGGAGCCCGCGCAATACGGCGTGGTCACCTGCAAGGTGATCGTGTACGGACCGGGTGCGGTATAGGCATGCGTGGGCTGCTCCGATGAAGCGGTATTCCCATCGCCGAAGTCCCACGCCCAGGTGCTGACCGGGTTCCCCGCTGCCGTGCCGATCACGGGTGTGAATTCCGCGGTCTCACCGAAACAGAGATTCGCCACTTGGATCGAAACGGTAGGCGGGTCAAAGACGTGCACATCGCGCGAGAAGCTGTGCGTGCAGCCCAGCGCGTTGGTCACCGTGAGGGTGATGGTGTAATCACCCGCCACCGTGTAGGTGTGCGGTGGCGGCGCCGGGCTGATGCTCGTGCTGCCATCACCGAAGTCCCATGCGTGCGATACCGCGCCGATCGATGCGTTGGTGAAGGCGACGGTGAGGGAATCGCACGCCGCGTCCTGATCGATGGTGAAATCGGCCGTTGGCCTGGGCAGCACCGTGACCACCACCGATGCGGTATCGGCGCAGCCCGCGGTGGCTCCTTGAATACTGGCGGCATAGGACACCGTGTACGTGCCGGCCGTGTTGTAGGTGTGCGCCTGATCGCCAGCGCCGGTCCACTGAAAGCCCGCTCCCGCGCCGAAGTCCCACTCGAAGTAATTGGCGCCTCCGTTGGTGGTCTCGTTGAAGTTCGCCGTCTCACCCACGCAGATCGTATCGGGATCCACGGTGAGGGTCACCTGCGGCGGTGGCACGATGGTCACCTCGATGTAGGCCGTATCGATGCCGCAGTAATTGCTGTCGAGCAGCATCACCTCGTACGTGCCGATCCCCGGGTATTGGATCACGCGCGGGAACGTGGGCGGCCACGGCGACCAGTCGATGATCGAATCCTGGCCCTGGCCCCAGTAGTCGCCGAAATTCCAGTACTCGTAGCGCTGGAAGATATTGCCCTGCTGGAAGCAGTTGCGCTCGGTGGTGTTGGCGAAGGTGACGGTGCGGTCAGGCCAGCAGAGCAGGGTGGCGCTGGCGGCTATGCTCGCATCATCGATGTCCCAGATGCGGATCGGGTTGAAGGTGGCCACGCTGGCACCACCCTGAAGCGAGTTGCAGGTGTTCTCGGCGGTGAGCTCCACGGTGGTCTCGCAATCCACGGTGCCCGGCATGTAGGTATGCGTGATCGTCTGGCCCCAATTGGTGTGATCGAACGTGAGCACGGGCGAGCCATCACCGAAGTTCCAGGTGAACACGGTATTGGGCGAGACGTTGGTGCTGCTGTTGATGAAGTCCACCGGGTGCGGCGCGCATACCTGCGTGAGCCCTCCGATGGGGATCTGGATGGACGCGCTGGTGCTCTGCTCCATGGTGAGCGTGCCCACCACCGAGCAACCGGTGGCCAATTCCGTGAAGGTGACGGAGTAGGTGGCCACGGCCGCGGCGTACACGTGCGGAACGGTCATCGGCGGCGCCAGCACGGCACCGTTCTGCACCGGGCTCCCATCGCCCCAGTCGACGGTGTACGCTCCTACGCTCTGCGGCGTGGCGATGAGCAAGGTGTAGTTGGTGCCCGAGCAGCTGTACCATTCCGGATTGCTTGAGGGAACACCGTTGTAATCGAACAGCTGCGGGCATTGCGCGAGCGCTCCACCGCCGAGCAAGGCACAGGCGATCAAGGTCGGTGAACGGTGGAGCAGGCGCACGGGTACGGTTCTTATCGCGCCTTCCTACGCGCGATCCGCCCCTGCGGATACGCCCGCCCCAGCCTGTGCGACGAACCGGCGCGCGCGGCCGACCAGCAGCGCCAAGTAGCGAACCATAGCCGTATTCGACCGTAAGAACGGCGCGCCGCTCAGCGGTGTCTCCCATGGACCAATTCGACCTCTGCGTGATCGGAGGCGGCCCTGCCGGGTACGCCGCGGCCATGCGCGCCATCGACCTCGGCCAGCGCGTGCTGCTGGTGGAACGCGACCGCATCGGCGGAACAGGCATCTACAACGGCGCCCTCACCTCCAAGACCATGTGGGAGATCGCGCAGCGCGTCTCCAGCACCAACGAGCTTATGCGCACACGCGGCCGCGAGCCCTTCCGCCTCGATTGGAGCGAGGTGACCAAGGCCGTGAACGAGGCCGCCTTCGAGCGCAAGTATCTCTACGCATGCCATATGCAACTGCTCGCCCAGCACGGCAGCGCGGACCATCCAGCGTGCTTCCAGCATGAGCGCGGCGAAGCGTGCTTCCTGGATCCGCATGTGATCCGCATCCAGCGGCCCGGGCATCTGCGCGACATCCGCGCCCGCCACGTCATCATCGCCACCGGCAGCAGACCGCGCCATCTGCCTGGCATCGCCGTAGATGAGCGGCGCATCCTCACCAGCGATGGCATCCTCGGCCTCGACGACTTCCCCAAGAGCATCGTGATCATCGGCGCGGGCGTCATCGGTTGCGAGTTCGCCGCCATCTTCTCCCTGCTCGGCAGCACCCGCGTGCACCTCATCGACCGCGCCGACCGCATCCTGCCCTTCGAGGATTCCGATGTGAGCGAGCTGGTCGCGCGCAATCTCGAGCGCAAGGGCGTCATCATCCACCGGCAGGCGAAGTTGGAGGAGCTGCGCACCATCGAGGCCGACGAGCGGGGGCATGAGGTGCAATACCGCCTCTCCTACCCAGATGGCCATGAGGAGACCGTCCGCGTGGAGAAGGCGCTGCTGTCCGTGGGCCGCGTGGCCAACACCGAGCGGCTCGATCTGGCGGCAGCCGGCGTGCGCACCGACGCGAGGACCGGAGGCATCGTGCTCGAGGGAACGCTGACCACCGCCGCGCACATCCACGCCGTGGGCGATGCCACCGGCGCCAACATGCTCGTGAACCTGGGCGAGATGGAAGGGCGCTGCGCCGCGGAGCGCATCAGCCTGGGCACCGCCCCGGATCTCAACTACAACGATGTCAGCACCATCATGTTCCTCGACCCCGAGGTGGCTGGTGTGGGCCTGAACGAGCAGGAGTGCCAGAAGCGCGGCATCGCCTACCGCGTCGCGCGGGTCGATTACGCCTGCATCGCGCGCGCCATCGCCATGCGGCGCACGAGCGGCTTCTTCAAGGTCATCGTCACCCACGACGAGCAGATGCGCGTGCTTGGCATGCGCGCGGTGGGCGAGCATGCTTCGAGCGCGATCGAGGCCGTGGCCATGATGATCAAGCTCGGCATCCCGGTGAGCGAGCTCGCGGACCTCGTGCATCCGCACCCCAGCATCACCGAAGGCGTTCAGGAATGCGCGCGGCTGCTGCTCGGGCGCGGTCTCTTCAAGCCGGAAGTGTTCGGCGACAAGATCCGCCTCGACGCGTGGATGCCGCTGAAGAATGATGCCGCCGCGGCCTGAGGACATCACGGCGTTTCATCCACTCATCATTCGCGCAAGACCTGCACGGGCAGCAGTGCGGTTGCGCACTCTCGTAATCATCGGCGCCGCAGCGATCCCATTCCTGATCACGGCGGACCCGGATCGCTGAACGCGGGATTCGTGAGGAACTCGTCGTCGGTGAGCGTGTGGAGGAAGGCCAATAGCTGCGCCTTCTTCTCCGGCGTGAACGACAATCCGCCCTGCGTGAATTTCATGAAGGGGCTGATCGTAGGGGATGGCGTGCCGCCGCTATTGTAGTGCTCGATGACCTCCTCCAGCACCTCGAAGCGGCCATCGTGCATGTACGGCCCGCTCACCGCCACGTTACGCAGCGAGGGTGTCTTGAACAGACCCATATCATAGGCATTGCCCGTGATGCCGCCCAGCCCGGGGTCATCGAAGACCGAATCGAGCCCGTTGTTGCGGAACAGGCCATCGGTGAAGCGTGCGCCGCCGTGCGGGTGGCAATGGAAACAGTCGCCCCCCCATTGGCCACCCAGACCCAGATTGGGGTCGCCGCCTTCCTGCTGAGTGAGCTGGAAGCCGAGCTGCTCCTCCGGGGAGAGCACGATCTCGCCGCGCTGGAACTGATCGAAACGTGAGTTGCCGCTGATCATCGTGCGCAGGAACTGAGCGATCGCCTTCGCCGCTTTGTACCGATCGATGGTGGTGCTCCCGAAAGCGCCCTGGAAGAGCGACATATAGCCTGGGTCGGCCTGGAGCTTGGCCACCGCGTTGGGCCAGGTCTCGTGCATCTCGATGGGGTTCTCCACCGGTTGCAGGATCTGCTCCTCGAGGGTCATCGAACGGCCATCCCAGAAGAAGCGCGTCTCCCATCCCAGGTTCTGCAGCACCATGCTCGTACGCGTCCCGGCCACGCCATCGATGCCTGTGCTGAAGCGGTTGCCGTGATCCGAGAACGCGAACGCCTGCGCATGGCAGCTGCTGCAGCTCTGGGTGTTGTTGCCGCTGAGGCGCTCCTCGTAGAACAGATAGCGGCCTAAGCGCACGCCCTCCTCCGTCATTGGATTGTCCGAGGGGATGGTCATCGGCGGGAAGTTCGCCGGGATCTGCAACGTGTATGGGGTGCCGGTGTAGCCGCCTCCTCCATCATCGCCCGGATCATCGTCATCGGGCCGGCACGCCGCAAGCGCGGCCAGCAGTATCAGAACGGCGTATGTCGGGAAAGGCGGCTTCATCGGACTTGATCGATCAGGCGTTCATCATTCAAGGCACGGAGAAAGGCGAACAGGTCGGCACGATCCTCCGCAGATAACACGAAGGTCCGCATTTCGGGATCGCGGTTGGCATGCGGGAGACCGCCACTGGCGAAGTGATCGATCACCTCTTCCAGGGAAGCCATGCTGCCATCATGCATATACGGCGCGGTGCGCGCGATGTTCCGCAGGGTCGGTGTCTTGAACTTGCCGTTGTCCGAAGGGTTCAAGGTGATGCGTTCCCGTCCGGGGTCATCGTATGCGAGGTATTGTCCCACATTGTGGAAGCCGTGATCCGAGAAGTCGAAGCCGCTGTGGCAGGCGGTGCAGTTCAATTCGGCGCTGCTGAACAGTTCCCATCCGCGCTGCTCGTCCTCGCTCATGGCCGTGGCATCGCCATTCATCCAGCGGTCCCAGCGCGACCATCCGCTCACCAATGTGCGTTCGTAGCTGGCCAATGCCCGGACTAACGACCAGCCATCGAGCTCTCCGCCGTAGGCCTTCACGCTCAGGGTGGCATACGGTTCCTGAAAACGGAGCGCGGCGGCGGCGCGGGTGATGCTGTACGCCATCTCGCGCTCGTCGTGAACGGGGGCGATGGCCTGCCGCTCCAACGTAGGCACGCCTCCATCGCGGAAGAAGGCCTCATGCCAGGCCAGATTCAACAGAGGCGGCGCGTTGCGCATGCCGGTGAGCCCATCGACGCCCACGCTCAAGGGCACCGTATCGCTGAAGGCCAGCTCGGGGAAATGGCACGAAGCGCAGCTGAGGGTGCCATCGCGCGATAGGCGCTTGTCGAAGAAGAGGGTCTTGCCCAATTCGACCGATGCCTGGGTGAGGGGGTTATCCGACGGAACCGCCATCGGCGGGAAACCCGCAGGCAGCTCGATCACGAACGGCGTGGGATCCCATGCGAGAGGCTCATCCGACACGTCGTGGGTGCACGCCGAGGCCAGCAGTGCAAGGGGCAGGATGAACCGTGCCGGCCTCATTCCAAACGAAGGCTGCGCTTCACGTTGCGGGTGAGCTTGAAGGCCAGCGGGTAATTGCCGCCGTGCGACTGGTTCTCGGTGGTCACGTCGATCGTGTCCGGGCCGTTCTGCAGGAAACCATGCACATCGGCGTGCAGGGTCAAGGTGGTTAAGCTGCCGTTCTTCGTGCTGAAGGGAAGGTCCGCGAACAGGTCCACTTCGGTGAAGCAGGTATCCATGCCCGTATGCACGCTGAAGACGGAGAACAATGGACCGGTGGAAGCCGGATCGGGATCGAAGCGGCCATCGAAGAGCACGAACTTGTATCCGTTCGCCCAGCTCCAATGCATGCCGGTGTTCACGCTCATGGGGTGGTTCTCGGCATACAAACCGGGGTTGCTGTGGTTGATCTCAGCCGGCAGGCCAAGCCCCGCGCGGAGTCCTCGCCATTGCCCGTCGGGCACATCGAATTCCAGCACGGCATCGCTCTTCGCCAGGTCGATGAGCACCACATCGGACAGGGCCGTTTCGCCTGAATCGCTCACCAGGCGCAGATCGCTCAGGTAGAAGCGGAGCATTTCGGCCTGAAAGCGCAGGTTCCCGGGCGCCCGATACTCCGTGTACGTAGCGAAGGGCTGATCGCCCCACGTGGGCGCGATGCGGATCCGCAACCCATCGGGTGGCGGTGTCACGGATGCATCCTTCCGGCAGGCGGGCAGGATGATCGCGCAAACCAAGGTGCAGAGGAGAGCAGTGGAAGGCAATCGCATGGCTGTAAGCTGGAATGCCAAAGATACCCCTATGGCAAGGCCGTGCGGGTGATCCCGGTCACCGGCATCAAGGCTTCTTCTTCCGCTTGAAAAGGTCCCAGAAGCGGTCGAATTCCTTCCGGTACACGATGCCGCCACCCTGCGTGGTGGGTGCCTGGTCGGCCTGGTTCAGGTTGCGGTCGTTGGTCACGCTGAAGGCCCGGAGCCTGAATCGTCCATCGTCGGTCATGAGGTACTCGATCTGGAAGTCGCCTACCACGTTGTTGGAATTGGCCGCGGCAGCGGCGCTGCGGGCGCCGTACTGCACGCCCACGTTGGTGCTCAGCAGCAGCCGCTCGTTGAAGAGCTGGGTGCTCACCATCAGCTCCAGCTCATCCTGGGTGATGTTGTCGCCGGGGCGGTAGTTGAAGCCGAGGTCGAAATCGTTGCTGAGGTTGCTGAGCCAATTGCTCACCTGGTTGCTCAGGAGCTCGCTGGTGGTGGTGCCCGCCACGTTGCCGCCACTGGCGGTAACGGCCTCGGCGCCCGCATAGGCCGGGGGCTGCAGGAACTTGTTGAGTACGATGAGCGCGAAGACCTGACGGTTCATCTCCTGATCGGTGCTGAGCACGCTGTTCACCTGTGCCTTCACGCTCTCATCAACCGTTGGCAGCCGCACCTGGAAACCGATCTCGGGGTTCATCAGACGGTCGCGCAGGCGCATGATCACATCGATGGGCACGCGCTTGCGGTAGGCCTCGGTGCGCTCGGTGGGCGGCACGATGTCATAGAGCGAAGCGCGCACGCGGTAGATGGCATCGAGGTCGAGCTGGGCGTCGAAGGGATCGCCGTACCACACGATGCGTCCGCCGGGCTGCACCTCGAAGCGTTTGTTCACGATGTTGCGCAGCGTGAAGAGGTAATCGCCCTCGGTGATCTGCACCTGCCCGGTCATCGAGAAATCGCCGGCTGGAGTCACTCCCATCTCGATGTGGCCCTGTCCGCGGCCGCTCATGATGTCGCCCACGGTGGGGTCGAAGATGAGCTCGAAGTAGGCATCGGGTGTCACTTCCACGTCCAGGTCGAGGGACACGCCGCTGAGGTCCACGTCCTCATCGATCTCGAGCGAATCGAGCCCGCCGAAGCGCACGAAGCTGATGGGCGAGACCTCGGTGCTTCCGCCTACGGGCAGGTGTATGCGCGTGCCCGGACCAGTGGCCGCATCGACCACCACTTCCAGGGACCCGGCCACACCGCTCACCTCCAGGTCGCCGGTGCCATAGGCCTTGCCGTAGTACAGGCCGTTCATCTCCGGGGTGGTGTTGAGCACGAGCATGTTCTCCATGCTGCCCCAGATATTGTAGTTCCAGTGCGCGAGCCGCTCGTGGATCACGGTGACACCCATGCTGGCGGTATGACCCTCCTCGTCATGCACCTCCACATGGTCGATCGCGAACATGTCCGGCGCGATGTCCACCGCGCTGGTGAAGGTGTAGCGGGTGTTGAGGTAATCGATGCGCAGGGTGGCATCGGCCACTTCCACGCGTCCTTCGAGGCGGGGGTCGGAGAGCGTGCCGGTGAGGGCCACATTGCCGGTGACCAGCCCGCCGATGTCACTGAGCCCTTCGGGCACGTAGGGGTTCACGAATCCGAGGTCGAGCCGGTCCATGAGCAGCAGCAGGTCGAGCTCGTGATCATCGCGCAGGGCCATGCGACCGGTGAAGTCGAGCGCCTTGATGGGGCCGCGCATGAGCTCGCCGTTGAGGTCGAGTGCGCCTTGGCCATCGAGCCAGGTCACGGCCAGGCGGATATCGCCCACGGGCTTGTCGGCCACGCGCAGGCTGTCGCCGCAGAGGTAGCTAATCACGTACGGGGCGCCGTAGAGGTCGAAGATGCGGCCATCGCCGCCCACGGTGCCGTTCACCACAGGACCATCGAGCACGGGTTCCAGGTTGAGCAGGTCGAAGGCCTCGATGTCGAAGGCGAGCGGCAGGCTCGGATCGCGTGAGACCATGCCATCCAAAGCCACCTGCTGGCCGCCGTTGCGCAGGATGAGCGAATCGATGCGCACCGTGCTGCTGTCGATCTCGAAATGCGCGGGTCGCTCGTTGGCCCACGTGCCGCGGCCGAAGAAGAGGCGCGAGGGCAGCAGGTCGAGCGAGATGTTGCGCAGGCCGCGCACCTCGCCGAGCAGCTCCAGGTCGCCGTGCGTGCCCTGTGTGCTGGTCTCCCAGCCCACCTCCAGCTCCACTTCATCCTGGTACGCCTTGCCGGTGACCGCGGTGCCCGCGAACCAGAGGCTGTCGTTGATGCGCTGATGCGTGCTGCGCACCGAGAACGCCAGCAGGTCCAAGGTCTTGTCGGCGATGAGCTCGAGTGAATCGAAGCGCATCTGCTGGTAACGGACGCCAGGGATGGTGGCGCCGAAGTCCAGGTCGAAGCTGCGCGTGTCGATGCCGCCGGTGAAGCGCGCGCCGGAGTCCACCGCGAGGCCGGGCACGAAGAGGCCGAGGATGTCGTCCGTTCGGCGTGCCGTTACCTCGAAACGGAAGTCCTGCGGCTGCTGGTTGTACACCACCTGATCGCCCAATGCCGGGAACACGCTGTAGATCACATGCTCCAAGGCCTGCGGCAGCTTCGTCGGGAGGAAGGTGCCGCGCACCTCGGCCTGCGCGAACGAGGCATCGAGCCGGAGGATGTTCTCGCCCATGGCGCGATCGCTCTCCAGGTGCACATCGCCCAGGTCGTAATCGATGCCGCCCGCGCAGTACGAGATGCCGTGCAGGTCGAGGCTGCCGCGCAGGCTGTCCGGGGAGAGGCGCCCGTTGGCGCGCACCTGCAGGTTGAGGGCATTATAGCCGGGCGCCTTGGAGAAGCCCAGGGCCTTGAGGTCGGCATGCTGCACGTCGGCGGTGAAGTCCACCAAGGGCCATCGCCCGCGCAGATCGGCCAGACCGGTGAAGCGCATCTGCAGGTTCTCGTCGGTGGTCTCCACGCGACCGTTGAACAGGTTGCGCTCCAAGTGGCCGTTCGCCACCATGCCCGTGATGCTCCTGCCGTTGATGGTGAGCAAAGGGATGTCGCCGTCGAGGTCCACCGCCATGTCGCGGAAGGTGCGCCCCTTGGCGTTCAGGCGCAGGTTGGCGCCGATGGGCCCGAGCATGCGCGTGCCGGCGATGGGCGCCAGGTCGAACGAAGCGGTGGCGACCCGGCCGGAGAAGACCGCGCGGCGCGTGAGGGTGTCGCGCTCATAGCTCACGTCGGCGCGCAGGTCGCCCAATGCGGTGCGCGCGCGGCCATTCGCCGTGAAGGCGCGGAGGAAGCCGGTGAAGCGGCCGGCGAAATCGATGTCGCCCAGCGCATCCGCTTCCTTGGGCAGCACCACGTGCTCACCGCTGGTGAACGGCGCCACGGGCAACCGTTCGATGTCGGCCGGTGAGGTGCGCAGCTCATCCACGTCGATCAGCATGAAGGTGCCATCCATGTCGGGCAGGCCGCTGAGTTCGGCTGAGCCCTTGAAGCGGCTGTGCTGCCCGAAGCCGATCTCCATGCCGCGGCCCTTGAGCTCGCTGATGGTGCCGCGCACCTTGCCGCTCACGTCCATGGGGAAATCGATGCCTTGGAGCTCGTGCGCGAACCAGGCCACATCGGACATGTTGAGCTGCGATGGCTCCAGGTCCAGGCGCATGGGCACCGTGCTGGTGAAATCGTTGAAGTCGCGCCAGCTCTCCGATTCGAGCACGAGCCGCCCATCCACCCGCGAGGCCGGCGTGCGCAAGTCGAGGCCCTCGATCACGATGCCCTTGCCGCTCACCGTGGTCTCACCGGCGAGCTGGTCGATGCGCAGGCCGCTGCGTTCCGACAGGCTCAGCAGCTCCAAGGAAGCCGAGATCGAATCGCCTACCACGGAGAGGGCATGGCCGTGGATGATCGCATCGGGGATATCGATGTGCTCGAAGTCCACGCCGAAGGGATCGACGGTGTCGTTGGCGTTGTGAAAGGAGAAGTGGAGCGCGTTGATGTCGAAGTTGGCGCAGCGGATGGTCCAGTCGGCGCCTGCCGTGGTATCCGAGGCGGCCAACTGATCCAGGAGCGCGGTGAGGTTGCTGCGCTCATCGCCGTGCGCGGTGCTCAAGCGGAAACGCGCATCGTCGAGGCGCAGGGAGGCCAGCTTCACCACATGCGCCCGCGGGTGCACGCGCAGGCCCAGCACGCGCAGCTCGGGAACGTGGAAGAGCGTGTCGCCGCGCAGGTCGCGCACGAAGACCTCCTGCACACGCACGCTGCCATCGAGCGCCAGGGCCACCCGCCCGATGCGCACCTCGGTGCCCAGGCTCTCGGAGGCCTGCTCCGCGAGCCAGCCCGCCACCCGGGTCTGCACCGCAGGGATGAGCAGGAGGGCGGCCAGCAGCAGGATCAGGATCAGGCCCCAGAGCAGCGCGATGCCGGTCCAGCGCAACAGGCGGCGCCCGATGGGATATGTTGGTGCTGCGGCCAGGGCTCCCTTGCTATGCCCGTGGCTCCTGCGATCACCGGGCCGAACCGCTCAAAAGTAGTCCGCGGTGCGGTTGGCGCTCATTCCACCATCAGCTTGGCCCCGCTGATCCAGCGTGTGGCGTCGTGCAGGTGCAGGTGGTATAAGCCCGCAGGGAGTTGGAGGTTGAGCCAGTTGTCAGTTGTCAGTTGTCCGGCGGGGCTGGGCAACTGCAGCTCATGCACCATGCGGCCGGTGGCATCGGTTACCGTGAGGCGCAATGGACCTTGCGGCGTGAGGGACTCCGGCAGCTTCACGCTCACGTGCACCATGCCGCCGCTGGCCACCGGGTTGGGCGCCACGCTCAGCGCATCGCGCAAATTGGTGATCTGGCTCTCCATGCCCATGATCAGGTGGCAGCCCGGCTCGAGGCAGCCCATGCTGTCGGTCTTGATCACCCATACATCCTGCGTGTAAGGCCCGGCTTGAAGCGCAGTGCCTACCGCGATGAAGCCGCCATCGGGAGTGGGTACAACATCTCGGAACAATCCGCTGGCGTTGCTTACGATGCTGTCATGGTACTGATACTGTCGCATCCACAGGCTGTCCCCGCTGCTGGTCGTGCGCAAGAGCACACCGTAATAATTGGGGAAACCACCCGCAGGACCGACCGCTATCAAGTCCCCGCCCGAAACTATCTCCTGCACCACGTAGAAGACAGGATAGTTGTAGCCTGCACTTCCGTATTGGCGCTGCCAGATGATGGTGCCATCTGCCGCATCCAATTTCGCCAGGTAACGCTTCGTGAGATAGTTGTCGCCGTAGGCCCATGCGCTGGCTACAAGCACATGGCCATCGGCAGCAGTGGTGAGGTGTGCATTGGGTTCGTCAAAGGAGCTCCCCCATTTCTTGTCCCAGACCACTCCGCCTGTATCGTTCAAGGCCTGAACCCAGAGTTGAGAATTACTTGGTGGCGCCCAGTATTCACCTCCCAAAAAATAACCGCCGCCTGGCCTGGTGTCAATGGCCATTGCATAGTCATTGTTCGCACCGCCATAGGTCCGCGTCCACTCCTCGTTGCCCTGCGCATCGGTCTTGATCACGAAGGCTTGCAGGGCGTTGCCCACCGAACTGGTCTCCCCGCAGATCACATAGCCACCGTCCGGGGTCTGCTTTGCTTGGCGGCCGATCCACTCTTGGTTCTCCGGCCCGAGCTCTATGAACTGCTCAAAGCCGCCAGCGGCATTTAAGAAGTAAAGTACTGGTCGCTGTAACCAGTTATCCAGGCTATCGATATTGAAGTTACTGCCGCCAACGACAAACCCACCATCCGACCGCTTGTTCGTGCTATTGCTCCAGCCGGGATAGGTGGCCTTCGGTGGATCCCAGAAATGTTCGCTGCTTATGAACTCTCCCTGAGGACTCAATCTCAAACTACTCACGACCGAACTGTAGTACAGACTATCGGACCAGTCCGAAATGCCAACTACAACGATCTCCCCAGCGTCATTCAATTCCACGCTCCATCCCGTGCTACCCGTAGAGTACGAGCCGTTCAGATCGTGGCGGAGATTGAACGGCTGCGCCGCCACCGCTTGGCAAAGACCAAGCAGCAGCAGCGCAGCGATTCTATTCGACCCTTTTATCAACGCACCAAGTTGAGTTTGACGGATCCTAAACCGCAGCCGGGTCTTCCGTCTTCGGAGACCCTGCGCATTGGAGGATTCCCATCCATCATGCCACCAAGCTACACCACACCAGCTTCGCCCCGCTGATCCACCGCGTGGTCTCGTGCAGGTGGTAGTGGCAGGGGTGCCAGTTGTCGGTTGTCGGTTGTCCGGCGGCGCTGGTTGAAACCATCGCTGCTCTGGCCAACCGGTACTTTCGCGGCCATGCCACGCCCGCTTACCGTACTCGGCATCGAGAGCTCGTGCGACGATACCGCGGCGGCGGTGCTGCGCGACGGACGTGTGCTGAGCAACGTGGTGGCGGGCCAGGAGGTGCATGCTCGCTGGGGCGGCGTGGTGCCCGAGCTGGCCAGCCGCGCGCACCAGGAGCATATCGTGCCCACGGTGCAGGAGGCGATCCGGCAGGCGGGCATCGCGATAGCGGACATCGACGCGGTGGCCTTCACGCAAGGGCCGGGGCTGATCGGCGCGCTGCTCGTGGGCGCCTGCTACGCGCGCTCCTTCGCGCAGGCGCTGGGCAAACCGCTGGTGGCGGTGGACCACATCAAGGCGCATGTGCTCGCGCACTTCATCCGCGATACGGAGGAACGCGTGCCACCACGCTTCCCCTTCCTCAACCTCACGGTGAGCGGCGGGCACACGCAGCTGGTGCTGGTGCGCGATGCGCTGGACATGGAAGTGATCGGCACCACCCTCGATGACGCCGCGGGCGAAGCCTTCGACAAAGGCGCCAAAGTGCTGGGCCTGCCCTACCCCGGCGGTCCGCTCATCGACCGGCACGCGCGCGAAGGCGACCCCGCACGGTACCCTTTGCCCGTGCCCGATGTTGCCGGGCATGACATGAGCTTCAGCGGCGTGAAGACGGCCTTCGCGAACCTGATCCGCAAGGGCGAGCTGCACGATGCGGGTTTCGCCGCGCGTGAGCTGCCGCATCTCTGCGCGTCGCTGCAGGCGCATATCGTGCGGATCCTCTTGGGCAAATTGGAGCACGCCGCACGCGAGCGGGGCATCACGGAGATCGGCCTTTCCGGCGGTGTCAGCGCGAACAGCCGCTTGCGCGCAGAGGCGCAGGCCATGGCCATGCGGAATGGCTGGCGCCTGCATCTGCCTCCTTTCGCGTACTGCACCGATAACGCCGCGATGATCGCCATGGCCGGCGACCTGCTCTATCGCGCGGGCCGCACCGCAGGCCTCGACGTGGTGCCGGTGGCTCGTTTCTGAGCGGGCCGGGGAAATGCAACCGGCAATGGACGTGCATCAACGGGAATGAATCCCTAGCGGCCCGGTCTGATTAACGTTCATGCACGTCCATTCACGGTTCTACTCGCCCCCCTGAGCAACCACGGATAGACAGGGATAGACACGGATTCACGCGGGTATCGTACGGAAATGCAACCGGCCATGGACGTGCATCAACGGTAATGAATCCCTGGCGGCCCGGTCTGATTAACGTTCATGCACGTCCATTCACGGTTCTACTCGCCCTCTGAGCAACCACGGTGCTGCGCTTCGCTCGCACTGACCATACACAGAGATAAACATGGCATATACAACCGGCAATGGACGTGCATCAACGGGAATGAATGCCTTGCGGCCGGCCTGATTACCGTTCATCCACGTTCATTCACGGTTCACTTCACACGGATAGCGCACGGAAATACAACCGGCAATGAACGTGCATCAACGGGAATGAATGCCTTGCGGCCCGGTCTGATTACCGTTCATGCACGTTCATTCACGGTTCCCCTCGGCCGTTCCTCATGGATCCGGCCGCGCCGTGCCAGCCGTGCTCCCACTACCTTCGCGGCACATGACCAGCTCTCGCTCCCTGACGGCCATTCTTCCTGCGCTTGCCTGTGCGGCGCTGCTTGCCAGTACGGTGCATGCGCAGAGCGTGAACGTGCTGCTCGTTCGAGGCGACTCGCTGCTCGATGCCGGAAAGCCCCAAAAGGCCTTGGATGTGTTCGACGAGGCGGTGAAGAAGGAGACCACCACCACCACCTTGCTGAGCCGCGCGCGGGCCTGGGAGGCCATGGACCGCATGGATCGTTTCCTCGTGGACATCGACAAGGCCTTGAAGCTCGACAGTCTTTCCGGCGAGGCCCACTATCAACGGGCCATGTACTCGTTGCGCGTGAGCGATACGCCCGCTGCGGAGTACCATGTCACCAAGGCCATCGAGCTGCTCAAGGGTGAGCGGGCACGGGCACGGGCGCACAACATACGCGGCGAGGTGCGTGCCGAGGACCGGCGTAACGAGGAAGCGATCTCCGACTTCGAGGCGGCGCTGGCCGTTGGGCTGGAGGAGGTGATTCCCATGCGCACGCTGGCACGGCTCTACGATGTGCAGGACCGCAACGCCGATGCGCTGCGTGTGCTCGAGCGCCTGTGCGACCTGGACCCGAACGACCTGGGCCACTGGAGCAACCGCGGCTACGAGCTCACCATGCTCGGTCGATACGACGAGGCGCTGAACGCCCTGGAGCGCGCGCTCGCCTACGACAAGGATGAGCCCATCGCGCTGAGCAACCGCGCTTACACCTACCTGAAGATGGGCCGCAACGACGAGGCCTGGGTGGACATCGAGCGAAGCATCAAGAATTTCCCGAGCAACCCCTATGCGCTGCGCACGCGCGCGATTCTGCGACTGCGCAAGGGCGAGCGCGAGAAGGCCTGCCAGGACCTGGTGGTGGCCCAAGCCCTCGCCGATATCCCGGAGGTGGACCAGCTGATGCTGGAGCATTGTGGCGGCATGAAGCGCAAGCGTTAGTCGCGGCGAACCGGCCGATCTTCTTCATCGGGACCAAGCCCCTGTCTTGCGCTGGTGTCGCACACGACTGTCCGGAACGTTGATGTCCGGTTGAAATGAACGAGCGCGCTGAGCATCACCTCGGCCTGCTCGAGCGATCAGCGCACCAGCATCAAGCGAGCGCGGCTCACCCGGCCATCATCGGAGCGCAGCAGCACGGTGTACGAGCCCGATGGCGCCACCAGCGTCATCGTCGCGGAGCTGCCGTTGACGCGTTCCCGCAGGACCACGCGACCTGTGGCATCGAGCACCTGCGCCTCGCCAGAGAACTCCTCGACCAGACGCACGGTGAACTCTCCAGCGCTCGGATTCGGGACGATGCGGAAGGAAGCGATGTCGCGCTCCGCCAGCCCGCTGCCCACATCGTAGTAAAGCTCGAAGACATCGAAGCCGGCTTCCACCACGTGGCCCGGTTCCGCGTCGGCGGTGGTGACGATCACGCGCATATCCGCTGTGGGGGCGATGAAATCGGCGATGCGGAGGTCGCGCTGCACCCAGGTGCCGTTCGCCGGAGAGCCAGCGGTCACTGTTTCGATCGTCGCCGAGGTGATGCCGTTGCTGAGCGCGATGGTGAGCGCATCATTCGGGCTGCCGCTTCCGCCGCCGTTCACGAACCACCGCTGATAGCGCACATGCGGCTCGGTATCGCCGGTGGCGTCGAACAGGGGTGATGTCAGCACCACCGAGCCGCCGTCCACATCATCGTCGCCAGCCGCGCCTCCGCCGTTGCCGGTCACATAGGCTTCGCCGCCGCAATCGCCCGTGGCATCGGCGCCGGGGTTGGAAGGCGCGCCGCTCAAGTTGGTTCCCACGGGCTCACCCCGCTCCCATTGCCCGGTGGAAGCCGTTCCCGTGCCGACCCAACCGAGGTCCAGGGCGAAGTCATCGGCGTAGCCCGGTACCAGCTCCACCGATATCGCCGGCGAAGCTGGGTTGAGGCCGGGGAGATCGAAGCAGGCCGTGTGCCATCCCCAGGCCCCGGCCGTCACGGTGTAATCATCGGCGTACACGTCTGATACCATGAAGTTGCCGTTCACATCGGCTTGCGTGGTGAAGGAATAGGTATCACTGCTCAGGTGGACCTGCGCAAGGGGCACCGGATCGCCAGTGACGGCGGTGGTTACCGTGCCCGACACGCTGAAGGGCACCAGCGGCGTGAGCTGCACGTTAAGCTGGGTGGTGATGCCATTGCTCAAGGCCACACCCGTGATGGTAGCGGTGATGTAGCCCGGTGCCGATACCTGAACCGTGTACGTGCCCGCCGCGTGATAGCCCGTGGCATAGCTGCCATCGATGGGCGTGGTGGCGCTGGCCGAGGTGCCGATGATGCTCACCGATGCGTTCGCGACGGGAGCGCTGGTGACCAGGCTGGAGACGATGCCTTCGAGCCTGCATGCCTGCACGTAGGTGGGTGACAGCACGAAGAGGCCGTGCTCGATATCGCTGATGATGAGCAGGCCCGAGGAGAAGAAAGGATACACGCCCCATGCACCGTTGAAGCCATCGCCGCTGAAAGGCGAAGTGTCGAAGCTGCCCACCTCGATCATGTTCGAGGGATCGCTCACATCATAGATCGACACGCCGTAGGTGTAATAGCTCTGCACGGTGTAGCCGTTGAGCCAGTATGTGTTGTGCGGGATGGCGCCGGAGCCGTTGTCGCTGCGCAAGCGATCCACCTCGGTGATGTCCGTCGGGTCGCTCACGTCGTAGGCGCCGACGTAGGAGTTCGTCTGCTCATCGGTGGTGAAGAGGTACTGGCCGCTCGCATCGAGCCAGGTGTTGTGCGTGAACTCATTCGGCGTGGAGCGCGTGCCCAGCAGAACGGGGTTGGCGGGGTCCGACACATCGACGATGGAGAAGAAGCCGTCGTAGATGTGCGCGGCATAGAGCGTATCGCCGCGAGCGAAGCTATCGTGGCAGTACCAGGTGTCGAACTCGCCTACCTGCACCGGGTTCATGGGATCCTGCGTGAGGTCGTACATGATCACGCCGCCATTGCCGTGGTTGCTTCCATGGATGTAAAGGCGACCGTTCTCATCGATGAAGAGCGAGTGCGAGGTGGTCCAAGTGGGGGCGTCCCACACCACGGCGTTCAGCGCGGTGCTCTGCGGCAGCGGGCTCAGGTCCACGATGGTGAGTTTGCCATTGCTGGCCTCGGTGGTCACATAGGCGTAGTCGCCCCAGACCTTGATCTCGCGCCAGATCGAAGCGGGGCCCGGGAAGAAGAAGATCTCCTCCGGATTGGCCGGATCCGCCAGGCTCACCACAGCGATGCCGCCCGGATTGGACGCGCCGGTGCCGCACACCCCCACCAGGGCGTACTCGTTCCCGAACTCATCGGTGTAGCCCCAGAGGTTGCTCAGGTTGCTGTTGCGTTCAGCCTGGTAATCAAGCTGTCCCACGAAGGAGATGTTCACCTGCGCGGCCGCCGCGAGGGCCAGGCACAGGGAGCCGGTGAGGAGGGGTAATCGCATGCGCATGTGAAGCGGCCAAAGTAGACTTTCGGCATGCGCTGGGCCACGGGATAACCACCTCTGTTCTGGTAAGGTAGGAATGCAGCCAGCGCAGGGAGGCGGAACTGCGTTCACGCAGCGCGGGTATCTTGGCGCGGAGATTCATCGACCACTCATGCCCGACCTGCTTTGCACCACCGACCTCTCCCCCGCGTCTGACACTGCGCTCACCCATGCGATCGCCTTAGGGGACCGCCTCGGCGCGCGCGTGAGCCTCCTTCACGTAATCGGGAAGCAGGAGCGTGACGCAGGAGCGAAGGAGAAGGTGAAAGCCGATATCGAGGCGAAGCTCGATCGGCTGGGCGCGCAGGCGCGGATCCTTCTACCCGATGGCGATTTCATGAGCGAGATCGTCAGCGAGAGCGGACGCGGCCACCTCATGCTGGTGATGGGCACGCATGGCCCGCATGGGCTGCGCCAAACCCTCTTCGGCGCGGACATCCTCAAGCTGGTGCGCAAATCGGCGGTGCCCAGCTACGTGGTGCAGGCGCATAGCCCGGTGGATCGCGAGCTCAACCGCATCGTGCTGCCCGTGGCCGGCCATGCCGAGATCGGCCGCCTGCTCGATACCGTATGCCTGCTCGCCAAGGCCTGCGCCGCCGAGGTGGATGTGTATCAGCTGGTGCGACCGGGAGAATCGCCGAGTGATGCGCTGCTGGACAACAAGCTGCGCATGATTGAGCGCTTGCAGGAGGAAGGCATCCGGCATCAGGAAGTGAATGAGCCATCGAGCTCGTTCAGCGTCGGCTTCGCGAAGGCCACCATCGATTACGCCAAGCGGGTGAATGCCGGGGCCATTGCCATCATGGCCCATGCTTCGGATGAATTCCGGTACATCGCCGATGCCGAGAAGGAGCGCATCCTGGCCAACGAGAGCGGTATCCCGGTGATCTGCGCCTAGGGAACTATTTCGCGCGGCCGTTCGCCGGGTCGAACCGGGCTGCGGCGGGCTATCTTCGTGGTCCTTTAGCGGGCCGCGCCTATGGTCAGATTCCTACTCCTCGCGTTCCTGGCCTCCTCATCGCTGCTGGCGCCCTGCCAATTCAGCGCCCCTACGAGCCTGCTGCAGAACGATAGCCCGGA
The DNA here is from genome assembly GCA_020635725.1 of Flavobacteriales bacterium. GTDB lineage: Bacteria > Bacteroidota > Bacteroidia > Flavobacteriales_F > PHOS-HE28 > PHOS-HE28. Next base: position 57,969 of record JACJZF010000006.1, on the reverse strand, counting down.
GCCGATGCAGGCCATCGACATCGATGGCGATGGCGACCTGGATCTGGTGCGACTCGACCCCGTGTTCGGCATCGTGCTCTATTCGAACCTCGATGGAGCGGGCAACTTCGCATTCGGCGGAGTGCTGGCCGAAGAGCCCGCCACGATCGCCTACTGGGTGCTGGGCGATATCACCGGGAACGGCTTGCCCGATCTGGTGGCGCAACGGTTCGGTGAGCCCGGGCCCGAGCAATACCTGAACAGCGGCGGCTTCTTCGGCGCTGCATCGCCCTGCGTGCCGGTGCCGGGCAATCCGAGCACCATGGACCTTGCCGACCTGACCGGCGATGGCCTACGCGACCTGGTCGTCGGCACCTACATCACCGACATCGGCACCTATCTGTATTGGATGGAGAATACCGGCGGTGCGTTCGGGCCGCCGCAAGTGGTGCCCATTCCGCTGCCGGGCGTAGGCCTTCCCTTCATCCGTAGCGCCGATCTGGACCTCTTGGGCGGCAACGACCTGCTCGTGCAAGACGACCAAGGCAACGTGATCGCCTTGCGCAACATCGAGGGCGATGCCAGCGCGTGGCAGGCCGATACCGTGTGCGCCGTGGCCGATGCGCCGCTGCTGCAACTGATGCAGCAGCCGCAACTGCTCGATTTCGATGGCGATGGTGACCTAGACATCGGCGAGGCCTCCTTCCCCAATGTGCAATGGATCGAGAACACCCTGGATGAGGGCGGGCAATGGGCTGGCTGGCGCTATCACCAGCTGGAAGCCTGGGATAGCGCCGGGCCTGGAGCATTCGGTCACCTCGGCTGCGGCGAAGGCGCCAGCGTGGTGGTCTTCCCGCTGAACCCCGGCGCCGATGTGCGGTATGCGCATTGGCTCGATGCCTTGGGCGACTTCGCCTTCGACAATCCCATGGCCGACCTGCCGCGCGGGCAAGTTCCCCTGCTCGCCGACCTCAACGGCGATGGTCGCGATGACCTCGTGCTCTCCTTCAACAACGAGCGCCTCCTCTTCTGGAACACCATCCCCACGCCCAGCACCACCGTGGAACTTCCCGAGCTGCCTGCGCTTTGCAAGTACGGAGAAGCCTTCGCGCTGCCGAGCGCTTCGCCTGCTGCGGGGCATTGGTCCGGGCAGAATGTGATCCTGGATGCCTTCTTCCGCGCCAACGTGCTCGCCGATGGATTCCAGCCGGTAGCCTACGCGGTGTATGAGACCGCAGGCTGCGCAGTAGGGGCCGCCACGGAGATCCTGATCGTTGAGCAACCCACCATCAGCCCCACCTTGTCGGGCGTCGTGTGCGCCACCGAGCAACCCATTCAGCTGAGCTCGGTGCCCCCGGCCACGGAATGGGTGGGCTGCGAGCCGGACGGCACCATCGATCCGGCCACCTTCGATGATGGCGTGGTAATGGCGATTTTCACCGATAGCACCGGGGAGGTGTGCGCGGCGGAAACGGCCCCGCTGGTGATCTGGCCATCGATGCCGGCGCAGATCAACCCGCAAGGGCCCTTCTGCGTGAATGAAGGTCCGCAGCTGATCACCGCGGTTTCCAACGGCAGCGCGGATCAGATCTGGAGCGGTGACATCGCCGGTTCCAATAGCGCCGGGGCCACCTTCCTACCCGCTCAAGGTGCCGGCACCTATACAGTGGTGCTCACGGTAGAGCCGAATCAGCCGGGGCATTGCGAAGGATTCGATACGCTGGTCGTGAGCGTGAGCGACGTCTTCCCCGCGCTCAGCATCACCCCCATCGGCACGCTGTGCGCCACATCGGCCCCGGTGGATCTGCTGCCGCTTTCGACCCCGACCGGCGGCACATGGGCTGGTCCGGCCGTTAGCAGCAACGGGTTCGACCCGGTGTCGGCGGGCCCAGGCAATTACGTGATCACCTATTCCTATGAAGCACCGGAAGGCTGCGCATCGGCCCAAGCCGTGCCCATCGAGGTGCTCGCCGAAGCCACCGTGACCGTTGATGCCGCTGACCTCACCTTTTGCACGGTGGATCCCCCAGCGCAATTCACCGGCTACCCAGCTGGCGGCGTTTGGACTGCTCCGATCACGAACAATGGGCTGATGGACCCCGCCGTGGTGGGCCCGGGCGACTACCCCGTGGTGTACAACTGGACCGGTGCCGATGGCTGCGTGCTCGAGAATGCGACCAGCACCTTCTACGTGCTGCCGACCACTACACCGGTCATTGAACCTACCGGAATCCTCTGCACCGACGGCCCCCCTGTGGAGCTCATGGGCTCGCTGGATGGCACCTGGGGCGGGAACGTCTCGGGCACCGGAACCTCTACTTGGCTGGATCCGAGCAGCTTGGGCGCCGGAACATGGGTTGTCACCTTAACCGGGAACGCGCCGGGGGAATGCCAGGGAACAGGCTCTTTGGACGTTCAGATCGAGATCTGCAGCGGGGTGATTGATGCACAACTCGCTGAGCTACAGGCATGGCCGAATCCCTTCACCACTGGGTTCAGTGTGCGCGCAGGAGAGGCCTCCATCCTACAACTTGAGCTGATCGACGCCACTGGCCGGCTGATCCAACGCTCTGGACCTCTGGCAGCCAAGGGGTTACGCGAGATGAGCCTCGAAGGGTCAGCACCCGGCATCTACTACCTGCGCGCGGCCTTCGCCGATGGCTCGGCCAACTTGCTCCGCTTGGTGAAGCTGTAGCGCGGAGTTGCCGGGATCGCGCATCCGGTTACTTTCGGACGCGACAAGCCCCCGCCAACCATGATCGCCACGCAGATCCGCCAGAAAGACGCCAGCTTCTACTTCGTCTCCTACCCCGCTGAGGACATCCTGCGGCGCGTGCGTTTCATCAGCCGCTTCTATGCGGAAGGTGAGAAGAGCATCGCTCCCGAGGAGGCGAAGAAGGGCGATGAGATCGCCGGCTTCATCCAGAAGATCGAGCGCAGCGACAGCGCCTTCCAGCGCAGCATGGCGCATGGCAAGATCAAGGCGATCCGCAACTTCTACGAGACCGCCGTGGCACAGCCGCCGATCCCCGGCACCGTGCTGCTCTTCAGCAGCGACATCCTCGACTTCTCTCCGCTCGGAAACCTGAAGCATGTGGGCGATCTGAAGGAGCCGAAGGAGAAGTACCTGATCATCGATGGGCAGCACCGCCTGGCCGCGCTCGAGTTCTACATGCGCTCGCATCCCGAAGAGGCCAAGAGCATCCACGTGCCCTGCATCATCTTCGATGGCGAGAGCGAGGACTTCGCGGCGGAGATGTTCGTGATCATCAACAGCACGCCCACACGCATCAACAAGAGCCATCTGATCGACCTGTACGAGCGCGTGAGCTGGGAGAAGCCCGACAAGCGCATGGCGGCGAAGGTGATCGAGAAGCTGTACAGCGAGGATACCAGCCCGCTGCAGTACCGCATCAACCGCCTGGGCAACCGCAGCAAGCAGGACAAGTGGATCATGCAGGCGGAGCTCTTCAACGAGGTGCACCGCTGGGTGCTGCGCGGCTTCGACAAGAGCGAGAAGGTGAACGAGAGCAACGTGAACCGCCGCTACCGCATCATGCAGGACTTCTTCAAGGCGGCCAAGGCGGCCTTCGGTCCGGCTTGGGGCGATGCGAAGTACCACATCACGAAACCGGTCACGATCAAGGCCCTGATCCGCGTGTGCGCCGACCTGAATGCGCGCGACCGCGGTGATGAGGATACACGCCAGGCCCGTTGGACGCAGCGCCTCACCGCCGCATGGGCCGATGCCATCGCCGATTTCCGCGACGACGGCTTCTATGAGCGCTTCGCAGCGAAAGGACAGGTGGAGCGCGTGGGACGCGTGCACAAGTTCCTCAGCGGGAAGCTGGGGCTGTGAGGGTTCGCTAAGCTTCCGCGGCTATTGCCTCGGCCTGTAAATCGTATAGGTCCCCTTGACGATGTGCTCGATGCGCAGGTCCAAGAGGCTCACTTTACGCCCTGCCCGACCAAAATTCTGGTGCGCCAAGGTGTAGTGCCCCGCTCCGTGCACAGCGTGCACGATGGCGGTGTGGTGCGACATGCTCTCCTGCGTGCGGCTGGTCGCATCGGAATATTCAACGAGCACGCCTTCAAACTGCATGATGTCGCCGGGCAGCACGTCCTGCCTCATCGGGTCGATCGGCTCCCCGAAGCCATACCGCCCATCCCAGGTCGCCCCCGCCTCGTTCAGCGCTTCCGCCGCGAGGTCCCAGCACTGTCCCGTTCCAACACGACGACCGAGATGCGCATCGACGAAATCCAGCACGCGTTGATTCAACACGGGCAAGGCGAGACTGTCCGCATGCGCCTGTCCACGAGTCTGGCCGCAAACCAGCGATGCGATGGCCAATGAGCCACTGAGGACGGTGCAACGAATACTGCGCAGCATCGCTTCAAGAACGCACAGCGAACCGGCTTCGTGCGCGCATGGGCCGCTCACTCATCCAGCCCCATGGTGATCTGCTTGCCGGGCTTGTAGCCGATCAGCGGATCCTCCGGTGAGCGCTCCTGCTCCTCGGTGGCCTGCTTGCGTTTGAACTGTTTCACGGGGCTCTCCTCCAGCCCTTCTTCCTCGGGTGCTTCCAGGTTGCCCACCTCGTCGTCGGTGATGAGCATGCCCTGCACTTCCTCCAGCTCGGGGGTCATGGGAATGAAGACCTCGGTGGTGAGCGTGAGCTCCTTCACCTTGTGCGGCGTGAGACGGTTACCCAGGGCCTTCACTCCTTTCACGCCGATGAACGAGGAGAGCTCGATGTCCTCATCGGGCCGGCTGGTGCTGCGCTTGTCGTAGGCGATGTGCAGCGCGGGCTCGGGCAGCAAGCTGTGCAGGGTGAGCTTGCTGTCGGGATGCTCGGTGATGAAGGAGACGGCATCGCGCGAGGCCTCGATCTGGAAGCGCTTCACCTGGAACTGCTGCTTCTCCCCTTCCCAGTACACGGCGGTCACCACGTCCTTCGGGTTCCACTTCACCACGGTGAGCGCGTCGTCGGGGAAATGCGTGCCGAGCACGAAGGGGAAGAGCTGGTAGGTGCCGCTCTTGGTGATGCACAGGATGCGGTCATCGCCCTTGAAACGGCCCAGGTAGCGACCATGGCCGGTGTCGTTGAGGCGGCGCACCGTCTCGTCGAACCAGATGGGGATGGCGCCCAGCGTGCTGGCACCGCGCTCCTTCTGCGCGATCTTCTGCACGGCATAGCGCGTGAGCAGGTTGCCTTTGCTGCCACGGCCCTTCACCGCGAGCTGGCCGAAGTCGACATCGAACTTGTTCTTGCGCAGGTTGGGTTTCGGACGCAGCAGCACGCTCACCACCTCGCTCGCGCCATCGGGGTTGGCGGTGAAGTACTCCATGGTGCTGCCCGGAGCGCCCGCGGTGAGGTCGTACTCCTTGTCGCGCGTGACACCGGTGACGATGAAGCGCTTCATGTAGTATGGCCCTTTCACGCCGTCCTGATAGATCATGTGGTAGATCGTGCGCTCGTCGTTCTTCTTGAACACGGCGATGTGCTCGATGCCCTTCCCCACGAACTTCTTGTCGGCCATCTTGGTCACCGTCATGCTGCCGTTGATGCGGAACACGATGATGTCGTCGATCTCGGAGCATTCGCCCACGAGGTCGGCATCCTTCAGGCTCCAGCCCATGAAGCCCTCCTTGCGGTCCACGTAGAGCTTCTTGTTGGCCACGGCCACCTTGGCGGCCACGATGGTGTCGAAGGGGCGCAGCTCGGTCTTGCGGTCGCGCCCCGCGCCGTATTTCTTCTTCAGCTCCTTGAACCAGTCGACGGCGTGGTCCACGAGATGGTCGAGCTTGCCCTGCACCTCGGTGATCTGCTCGGCCAGCTGCTTGATGTGCTCATCGGCCTTGAAGCTGTCGAACTTGGAGATGCGCTTGATGCGGATCTCGGTGAGGCGGATGATGTCGTCCTGCGTGATGGGCCGCTTGAGCTCCTGGATGTGGGGCTTCAAGCCCTTGTCGATGAAGCTCAGCACCTGCTCCCAGGTCTCGGCCTCCTCGATCTTGCGGTACACTTTCTTCTCGATGAAGATGCGCTCGAGCGACGCGAAGTGCCATTGCTCCTGCAGCTCGCCCTTCTTGATCCTCAACTCGAGCTCGAGCAGGCGCAGCGTGTTGTCGGTGCTGATGCGCAGCAGCTCCTTCACGCCCACGAAGCGCGGCTTGTCGTTCTCGATCACCACGGCGTTCGGGGCGATGCTCACCTCGCAATCGGTGAATGCGTAGAGCGCGTCGATGGTGGTATCGGGGCTCACGCCCGCGGCGAGGTGGATGAGGATCTCGGCGTTCTCGGCCGTATTGTCCTCGATGTGGCGCACCTTGATCTTGCCCTTCTCGTTGGCCTTGATGATGCTCTCGATCAACGAGGTGGTAGTGGTGCCGAACGGGATCTCCGAGATGACCAGGGTCTTGTTGTCCTCCTTGCGGATACGGGCCCTGCACCGCACACGTCCGCCGCGCTCGCCCTCATTGTAATTGCTCACATCGGCCATGCCACCCGTGGGGAAATCGGGCACCAGGTCGAAGGAGCGCTTGCGCAGCACGGCGATGCTGGCGTCGACGAGCTCGTTGAAGTTGTGCGGCAGCACCTTGCAGCTGAGGCCCACGGCGATGCCCTCGGCACCTTGCGCGAGCAGCAAGGGGAACTTCACGGGCAGGAATACCGGCTCCTTGTTACGGCCGTCGTAGCTGAGCTGCCAATCGGTGGTCTTCGGATTGAAGACGACATCCTTGGCGAACTTGCTCAGGCGCGCCTCGATGTAACGCGGGGCGGCGGCGCTGTCGCCGGTGAGGGTGTTGCCCCAGTTGCCCTGGCAATCGATCAGCAGGTCCTTCTGTCCCAGCTGCACGAGCGCATCGCCGATGCTGGCATCGCCGTGCGGGTGGTACTGCATGGTATGCCCGATGATGTTGGCCACCTTGTTGTAGCGGCCATCGTCGAGGTCGTCCATGGCGTGCAGGATCCGGCGCTGCACGGGTTTGAGCCCATCATAGAGCGCGGGCACGGCGCGTTCCAGGATCACGTAGCTCGCGTAATCCAGGAACCAGTCCTGGTACATGCCGCTCACGCTGAAGCCGCTGGCATGGCCGCCTGCAGGCACCTGCCCTTCCTGCTCGCTCCCGTTGGCGCCGTTCTGTCCGTCGTTGATCTCGTTCATTGCTGCAAAGTGACGCAGAGCCCATCGGCCCGCGCCGCGCTGAGGTTGTTGTATAGACTGAGGTCGAAGCAGCGCGCAACGTTCGGCTGCGGCGCCCCGATGAGGTAGGCGAAGCGGCTGCTGTTCGGCGGGTTGGGCTCGAGCACGCTCACCTGCCCGGTGACCGGATCGCGGAGCTGCACCGAATACGCCGCCGGTGAGGTGAACAGGTCCTCCCGCACGTGGAAGGCCATGGCCTGGTAGATCACGATATCGGCACCGATAGGCACGGCCTGCAGGTAGGTGGAGTCGGCCACGAACACGCTCGGCCCTTGGTAGTCCGGGTCGAAGGGGTTGTCCGTGAGCTCAGTGCCATCGAGCTCGCCCTTGCCGCAAGCGGCGAGCAACGGGAGAATGGCGAGAAGCTTCCAGCCCTTCATCGCAATGGAATCGTTAGCCCCGCCATCCACACGCCTTCACCCGCGCCCATGGGCACCCAAGCCAGGCCCTCGAAGCGCGCCTTCTCCTTGTCCTCGAAGACCGGCAAGGCGCGGTGCTTCAGCACGCGCCGGGTGTACCACACCGCCGCCGCTGATGCCACGAAGACACCCGAGCTCACATAGGCCATGGTGCGGGCATCGCGCAGCTCCTTGTTCGCGGCGGGCAGCTTCTCCTGCTTGATGTCGCGGATCCCGGCCGGGTAAGAGGAATCGGTGTAGGCATCGGCCAAGGCGTCGAGGTCCTTGCGCGCATCGATTGCGTGCTTGATGCTCACGCCCGCCCAGGCGGCTGAGCCCAAGGCGAGCACGGGCGGGCCGTAGCGCAGCCAACGGGTATTCCGCGTGAAGTTGTCCGCGCGGTGCCTGAATGCGATGTACTCCTGCGAGTAGCGCAACTGAACGCGCAACTCCCGCGTGGTGTTGGGCAGCACCATGAGGGTGGTATCGAGCATGCGGCGCTCCGGCGCCCAGAACACGAAGCGGTGCGGCCCCTCCATGAGGGTGAGCTCCCGGTCGGCCATGCGGTGCTGGCCATCGAGCACGTAGCTGGAGCCGCCGGGCTCGCAGAAGATGCGGACCGTGCCGGTGCTCTGCGACACGCATGTGCTCATTTGACCGTGGATCACTGCGAACAACCCGATCACGAAGAGTCGCACGATCCGCCGCGGCCACATGGAACCATGACCCCATGGCCGCATGGATTCGCCTGCTATGCGTATCGAAACGCTCATGCCTCTTCCTCCACCTCCTCCAGTTTCCGCGCGATCACCTTCACCGGGTCGATGGCCTGCTCGTTGACCAGGTCCTTCTCCACCTTGAGGTTGCCGATGATGAACTCCTGGCGCTCGGGCGTGTTCTTGCCCATGTAGAACTCGAGCAGCTTGCCCACGCTGGCATCCTTGGTGATCTGCACGGGCTCCAGGCGGATGTCCTCGCCGATGAAGTGCTTGAACTCATCGGGGCTGATCTCGCCGAGGCCCTTGAAGCGCGTGATCTCCACGCCCTTGCCGAGCTTGAGGATGGCGCGCTGGCGCTCCTCATCGCTGTAGCAGTAGATCGTCTCCTTCTTGTTACGCACGCGGAAGAGCGGCGTCTGCAGGATGTAGAGGTGATCGTTCTTCACCACCTCGGGGAAGAACTGCAGGAAGAAGGTCATCAGCAGCAGCCGGATGTGCATGCCGTCCACATCGGCATCGGTGGCGATGACGATCTTGTTGTAGCGCAGGCCGTCCATGCCATCCTCGATATCGAGCGCGGCCTGTATCAGGTTGAACTCCTCGTTCTCGTACACCACCTTCTTGGTGAGCCCGTAGCAATTGAGGGGCTTGCCCTTGAGGCTGAACACGGCCTGGGTCTCCACGTTGCGGCTCTTGGTGATGCTGCCGCTGGCGCTGTCGCCCTCGGTGATGAAGAGCGTGGTCTCGAGCTTGCGCGCATCGTCCTTCTTGCCATCGGTGAGATGCACGCGGCAATCGCGGAGCTTGCGGTTGTGCAGGCTGGCTTTCTTGGCGCGTTCGCGGGCCAGCTTGCGGATGCCGGTGAGCTCCTTGCGCTCCCGCTCGTTCTGCGTGATGCGCTGCAGCAGCACCTCGGCCACCTGCGGGAACTTGTGCAGGTGGTTATCGAGCTCGCGGCCGATGAAGTCGCCCACGAAGCTGCGCATGCTCTGGCCGCCGGGTTCCACCTCCAGGCTGCCGAGCTTGGTCTTGGTCTGGCTCTCGAACACCGGTTCGATCACCTTCACGGCGATGGCCGCCACGATGCCGGTGCGCACATCGCCGGCCTCCCAATCCTTCTTGAAGAAGTCCTTGATGGTCTTGGCCACCGCTTCGCGGAAGGCGCCCTGGTGGGTTCCGCCCTGCGTGGTGTGCTGGCCGTTCACGAAGCTGTAGTAGTCCTCGCCGTAGTGGTTGGCATGGGTGATCGCCACCTCGATGTCATCGCCCTTGAGGTGGATGATCGGGTAGAGCGGCTCGCCATCCATGCGCTCCTGGAGCAGGTCCTTCAGGCCATCCTTGCTCTGGTACTTGGTGCCGTTGTAGTGGATGGTGAGGCCCGTGTTCAGGTAGCAGTAGTTCCACAGCAGGCGCTCGATGTGCTGGTCGCGGAACTGGAAGTTCTTGAACATCTGCTCGTCCGGCTCGAACTCCACGCGCGTGCCGTTGGGTTCGTCTGACGAGACCGCCTTGTTGTTCTTGCGCAGCTCGCCGCGATCGAACTCGGCGCGCATGAGCTGACCATCGCGCACGCTCTCGATCTTGAAGTAGGTGCTGAGCGCGTTCACCGCCTTGGTGCCCACGCCGTTGAGGCCCACGCTCTTCTTGAAGGCCTTGCTGTCGTACTTGGCGCCGGTGTTGATCTTGCTCACCACATCGACCACCTTGCCCAGCGGCACGCCACGGCCGTAATCGCGCACGGTCACGCGCTTGCCTTCGATGCTGATGTCCACCTTCTTGCCGTGGCCCATCACGAATTCATCGATGCAGTTGTCCAGCACCTCCTTCAGCAGGATGTAGATGCCGTCGTCGTAGCTGCTGCCATCGCCCAGCTTGCCGATGTACATGCCCGGCCGCAGCCGGATGTGCTCCTTCCAGTCCAGCGACCGGATATGCTCCTCGGAATAGTTCGTCGCGCTCATCGATTCGTCCCGGAACCCGCGATTGGCAAGGGTTTCCGGCGGTCACGAAGGTAGTTCGCGCGCGCGGCGGGGCACGGCCGTTGAAAACTCCTGTTATTCACGATCGGCTGGGGTTTTGAACAAGCCTGCGGCGAAGGGCGTAGAAGGCGGCCAGCTACATTTCCCGGACCATGCGCATCGCCGACCTGTACAAGCCCATCTTCAAGATCTGGCGCGAAGACCGCCAGAAAGTGTTCCGGGAGCTGATTGCTCCCCAAGCGGGCGAGCGCATCCTCGATCTGGGCGGTTACCCGCACACCTGGACCAGCGCCCCGCAGGCGGTGGAGGAGATCATCTGCCTGAACCTGAAGGTGTATCCTTGGAAGGAGGAGAAGGATTTCCCGAACCACCGGATCGTGATCGAGGAAGGCAACGCCTGCGCCCTCACCTACACCGACGGCTCCTTCCCCATCGTGTACAGCAATTCGGTGATCGAGCACGTGGGCGACTTCGCTGCGCAGGAGGCCTTCGCCCGGGAAGCCCGCCGGGTGGGCAAGCGCCTCTGGATCCAGACCCCCGCCTATGAATGCCCGATCGAGCCGCACTACCTCACGCCCTTCATGCACTGGTACCCCAAAGGCGTGCGGCGGATCCTGGCGCGCTGGTTCACGGTATGGGGCCTGCTGGAGAAGCCCAACAAGGCCGATATCGATGAGATGGTGGATTATACGCGCCTGCTGACGAAGCGCGAGATGAAGCGCCTCTTCCCCGATTGCCGCATCATCACCGAGCGGCTTCTTTGGGTGATCCCCAAATCCTACATCGCGGTGCGTGCCTGAGCCGCGGCCCAGCCCCACGCGTACACCAATCCCACTTGAAGTTGCCGCGTGTAGCTCGCGGCGCTTCCGGAACCTTCATCGAGGTTGGTGAGGCCGTGCACGTAGCGCAGCATGGCGTGCAGCCCATGCGGGCCTTCCACCACGATGCCGGCGACCACCGCGCCCTCCCAACCGGCGAGCTGGCTGCGGATGTCCTCGTGAGCATCCAAGCGCAGCTCCTGACCGTCGAGCCAGCGCACGCCGCGCTCGATCCGCTTCGCGCTGATCAATCGTCCCATCTGCAGGCCCGCATCGACCCGCAGCCCTGACCAGCGGCGCACGGTGAGCAGGACAGGCAGCTCGATCAAGCGGCAGCGCACGGTGCGCTCCCCGCGGTCCCGGCCGTCGTCCCACGACTCGGGCGGATAGCCCGCCTGGCTCTCGTCGAACGCATAACCCGTGCTGCGTGAGACGGCCGTGATGCCGAGCAGCAGCCCCAGCCCACCGCCACGTGCGAATTCGGCATCGCCCCCCAGCTGGTAGCCCGCACCAAAGGCAGCCCGGGGCGCGATGGGCCCCTTCGGGGAACCCAAGGGATCGCCATGCACGGTGATGTTGGCACCGCCACGCACGAACAAGCGCACGCCTTCCTGCGCAGGCGAAGACAGCATGACCAAGATGGAGAGCACGAGCAGCGGGTAACGCATCGGATGCGATTCCAACGCCGCCTGACGCGGATCCTTGCCCTACGGCAACTGCTCGCTGCGCGTAGCGGTGGGCACACTGCCCCCGACGTTGGAGAGGATCGGGTCGCGATCGTTGTCCTGGCCCGTGTACTTCACCTCGCCATCCATGTTCACATCACTGCTGCTGTAAGCGGTCACGGTATTGGTGGGCACGCTGCCACCCACCGACATGAGGATGGGATCACGGTCATTGCCCTCGCCCGTGTACTTCAGCTCGCCGTTGGAGCTCACATCGCCGGCCCAGAGCACCATCACGCCGCTGACCGACTTCCGCGCGCCTGTGCCGTAGGTCGCCGTGCCGCTGGCGGTGAGGTTCACCATGGTGGACGAGCCGCTTAGCGCAACACCGCTGCCGGTCATGGCGCCCAAATGGTTGCGGTGACGCACGGCCACGCGATAGGTGCCCGCATCGAGGCAGAAGCCGAGCGGTGAGCTGCCGTCGGGCGCCACCACATCGCCATCGCGTTGCACCAGGCCCACACGCGCCTCCAGCACCGCATACGGCGAGCTGTTGGCGCGCAGCTCCACCAGCACCCAATCCACCGGCGCGTTGTTGCCCGTAACGGCGAGCACGCCATTGGATGTGCTGGCAGGGCCGCTCACTACATGGCCCAAGGCCGTGTACGGCTCGTTCAGCGGCAGCAGCCCCAGCTTGCGCAGCGAATCGACCATGAGTCCGTTGGCCGAGCGGTAGGCACCATCGAGGAAGACCTTGGCGGCCACCACCGTGCGCGGCACCACATCACACGGTGCTTGCGGCGTGGTGAAGGTGTGCGTGCTGGTGTAATCGCTCACGCCGCCCTGCGTGCCACCTGCGCAATTGGTGCGCACCTGCACATCGTAGCTGGTGAGCTGGGACAGGCCGCCGAGCGGGTACGAGTTGGACGTCAATCCGGCGACATCATTCCAGGTGCCGCTGCTGCTCGCCTTCCAACGCAGGTCATAACCGCTCGCGCCTTGCACCGCCACCCAGGTGATGGTAGCACCATTGTACGTGACGGAGTTGCTGGTCAGACCCTGCGGCGCCGCACAGGCCACGAACACCGAGGCCGTGAGCAGGTAGCATTGCTCCGCGCTGAAAGCACCGCCATAACCGTACACGTGGATGTAGTAGGTGCCTGCCGCGGCGTTCGCGTAGCTGATGGACTCGGAGGAGGTGCCGCCGTTCTCCGAGATGGCGAGTTGCGTGCCGCCGCTGCTCAACAGGCGCAGGTCGTAATCACCCGCCACATTGCCCAGAAAGAGGTTGATGGTGGAGGTGGCGGTGAGCGTGATGCGGTAATAGTCCACGTCGGAACCGGAGGAGATCAGCGCGTTCACCGTGGTCGGCAGCGTGAGCAGCGGAGCGGCGCCTGTGCTGTTGTTCGGCTCGTAGGCCTCCGGGCAGGGCACCGGTGTCGTGAACTGCTGGCTCGCGCTGTACGCGCTGCTGCCACTGGCGCACACGCTCAGAACCTGGAACTCGTACGTGATGTTCTGCGTGAGGCCACCGAGGGCGTAGCTGGTGCCGGTGATGCCGGTCACGGTGTTCCAGGTGCCGCTGCTCACCGGCTTCCAACGCAAGGTGTAGCTGGTGGCTCCCATGAAGGCCCAATTGAGCGTGGCACTGGTGGCGGCGAGGTTCGATACGCTCAGCAGGCTGGGCGGATCGCAAGAGGTGCCGCAGAGGCCCAGGCAGCTGGCCGCGTTCACGGCATTCCGGATCACATCGCCGGGCTGCGGGCCGAAGCCGTTGGCGAACTTGATGCCCGCGCTCACCAGATGGCAATAGCTCATGATGGTGCCACCGACGGCAGAGCTCGGGATGGGGCCTTGCGCGCAAGAGCCTTCGGAGTAGCCGGCCGCCGGGCCGCAACCGTCAATGGCGGTGTTGTTCCCGTTCCATGCGCATGCATGCGTGTGGCGCGAGCCCAGGTTGTGACCGGTCTCATGCGTCACCACCTCCACGCTCCAACTATAGGTCGGAACCGAGCTGAAGGTGGTGTTGATGCCGCTGTAGGCCATACGATACCCGGTACTGCTGCAAAGCGTGCCAAGCCAGGCGATCCCGCCATAACCGCCCAGATCCAGCAGGTGAGCGAGGTCTCCGTTGAAGCTCGTGCGCGTGGCTCCGAATTGATCGAGCCGGCCGCCGCTGCTGGTCGCGTTGTAGGGGCTCGGTGTATTCCACACGAAGATCTCGGAGAGCAGCACATCCACGTCATCGTTGTCGTAGAGCGTGGCCATCTGATTGAAGAGGCCCGTGAGGTAGGTGGTGACGTTGGCCACGCTGCCCTTGTTCTGATAGATATCGTAGGCGGACTCCCAGTAGATATTCACGCAGCGGATGGTGCGCGCGCCTTCCTGCACGACCTCATCGTCGTCCGCGGGCTGATCCGGCGTGCCGCACACCGTATTGGGGCTGGCCAGCAGATCGGATTCGTTGTACAGCACATGCAGCCCGGCGATATCATTCGCGAGACGGCCCAGCACGATATCCCCGTCCGCATCGCCGATCAGGCCCATCACCTCCTTCTCATAGATGCTGATCGCCACCAGGGATCCCTCCCGGCCTCGGATCGTGCCCCGGTAATGAAGGGCCACCGGCTCCGCGACCAGCACCTCACCGGAAGAGGTTCGCACCACGAAGCCGGGCGCGGTGATATCCGCGGCTTCCAGATCCAGGACCAACGCGCCGCCGGTTGCGGGAATGCTCAACGCAATGTGCTTCGGACGCGTGCTGAGCAGCGCGCGGGCCGCTTGCTGATCGAAGCGCATCACATCGGCCTTGCGCAGCGCACCGCGCCAGAGCGCATCAGCGGACTGCTCGTGCACGGGCTCGAACAGGTTGATCGTTCGGAACGCGTTGGCTCCCTTGGCGGCTTCGATGCGCTGCGCCACCCGCCGGCCGGGACCTTGGGCAAGGGCGAGGACAGGCAGCAGAAGCAGCAGGAGCGTGGAGAGTCGGGACATGGAGGGATTCATGCGAGGCTAAAATAGCGGGGCACCACGCCCCGGGGTGGCGGCGCTTCGCCCGATCATGCACGATCGCCGGTGGGCGGCGCCTTTCACCGGGCGAATGCGACCTTTGGCGCATGCCTGAACGAACGCGCCGCTCACCTCTCTTGAGCCAATTCGGGTTCGCATCGGAAGCCGAATGCGTGGATGCTGGCACGCTGCGACCGGTGGCGCTGGCTTCGGAACTGGTCGGGGTGCCGCTTCCGCCCACCTCGCGCACCAATCCACAACGGCGCGACTTGGAGATCAAGAACGGACACCGCGCCACACGCGTCACGGTCCGCTCTTGCCGTATGGCGAAACGACCCTCCAACTGGGTGCGGAAGGTGAACGCCCTCAACCAGGCGCTTGCCATGCCCTCGCGCACCCGCGGCATGGTGCTCCTGCCGGGCCTATCGCCATTCAGCAGCGCTTTCGGCACCGACACCGATGAACCGGCCTGCCTCCTCGCGGGCCTGCGCCTCGACCTGCCCTTCGAACGGCCCTCGGATTTCGGAAAGCTGCTCGCCGGCGTTCGCGTGCTGCTCCCGCTGTTGCCCGCATTCAGCGCTTCCACCCCGTTGCTGGAAGGGCGCGTCACGGGGCACCGCTCCGGGCGCCTGCGTTCCTGCCTCGACCTCTACGACCGCTATCCGGAGCGCGTTGGCGGCTTCATCCCCGAACCGCGCTTCGAGTTGGCCGAATACGATCGCGAGGTCCTCGGCCCCATCGCCACGGCCATGGCACGCTCGAGCGGGCAGAGCGCCGTGCCGCCCCAAGCGTTGGATTGGCGCGCGGCCACCGTGGAAGCCGACCCCGCGATGATCTCGATCCACGCGATCGACGCGCAAGAGAACGCCGCGGCCGACATGGCGGTGATCGAATTCACGCTGGTGATCCTGCGCGCGCTGGTGGGCGGGCGCTGGGTGAGCAGTTACCTCCAGCGCGCGTGGAGCACCGAGGACCTCATGTCCATCATGCGCGGCACGATCCAGCACGGCGCATCGGCGGTCATCAGCAACAAGGATTACCTGTTCATGTTCGGCTTGCTGAAGCAGGAGGAGTGCGAGGCCGCTCGCCTTCTGCAGCACCTGTTCGTGGAGCTGTACGGCGAGCTGAGCGAGAACGCGCGCGAGCGGATCAACCTGATCATCGAGCAAGGCGACCTCGCCACGCGCATCCTCCGCCATCTAGGGCCGAATCCCGCCGAGCCGAGCGTATTGGCGGTGTACGGCGCACTGGCCGAGTGCCGGAACGGCGGCGCGTTCCACTAGGCCCGGCGCGGCCTTTTCGCGTTCGGTGAGGGAATCGCGCCTGTTGGGCGATCTGCCGGAACCCGGTCTCGGCCACTCACGTTCGTGCGGCAAAGCCTTCACCATGCGGTACGCTTCCTCGCTCCTGCTCGCGGCCTTCGCCACCACCATCGCGGCGCAGGTCCCGGTGTACCACTGGCCCTTGGATGAGAGCACAGGCCTTACCGCCCACGCTTGGGGCGGGAGCGATGGTCTGCTCGCGGGCGGCACCACGTGGGACCCGTTCGGCGGTCACCATCAGGGCGCCGCCCGATTCGATGGGGTGAATGACCGGATCGTTCTGGGCCCTTGTGACATCACCACCGGCACCGGCGGCTTCACCATCTCGCTATGGACCAAGCCCGATTTCGTCACCGGCATGGAACGCACGCTCATCGCCAAGGCCGTGGGGCCGCAAGCCACCGATCACATCTGGTCCATCGCGTTCGTCAATGGCACGGCCCTGCGCTTCCGCGTGCAGGCCGGTGGCAGCACCACCGAGCTCACCACATCGCCCTCCTCGCTCTTCGGCGGCAATTGGTACCACATCGTTGGCGTGTACGATGGCGCGGAGATGCGCCTCTACGTGAATGCGGGGCTCCTTGGCAGCATGGCCAAGAGCGGGGTGATCGGCCTGCACCCGCAAGCACCCGCGGCATTGGGCGCGCTGAGCACCGGCAGCCAGCCCTATTCCGGATGGATCGATGATGTGCGCTTGTATGACCGCGCGCTCGACCTGAACGAGATCACCGAGCTGCTCTTCGCCACCATGACCACGGACCTTGGCACGACGGAAGGGGGTCAGACGGATGACCTTGATGCGCTGCGCGATGCGCGCACCATGCTCACCGCGCGCGACCTGACCGGACGATTGCTCTGGACAGGCCCTGGCGGCGCCGATGCCTATGCCCGCATGAGCGCGCTGGCTCACGGCCCGCTGCTCGTGGAGGCGCGCGGCGTGAATCGCGCACGCACCATACGGATTGCGACCTGGCCCTGATCCCTCGTCAGCGCATCACGCTGAAGCGTCGTTCGCTGCTTCCGCCATTCCAGCGCAGCACCGCGATGTATTGCCCTTCAGCCAATGCGCGGATATCGAGCTGCTGCATGGTGGTGCCATCGGGGACATTCACCTCGCGCAGCACCGTACGCCCCGTGAGATCCAACACCGAGAGCCGCGCGCCGGTGAAGGCCTGGCCGGAGAGCACCAGGTAGAGCGCATCGCTCGCCGGGCTCGGATACAGGCCAGTCATCAACTCCACCTCCTCTTCTACATCCAAGGTGTTCTCCGGACCGTCCCATAGCTGAATATCATCGAGGGCACCCTCCACCAGGCTTCCGCCGTTGAGCGAGACTCCCGGACGGATGCTGTCGCTGGCGATGAAGCGCAGGCGCATGGTCGCGGTCAACGGCAGGTACTCCTCAACACGGAAAGCCTTGCGGCGCCAGCTGCGATCACTGGACTTGGTGTCCTCCACCTTCACCCAGGAGGCGCCGTTGTTGTTGCTGATCTGCACCTGCCACCAATCGGCGCTGGGGTTGGCGCCGCTGTTATTCGAGTACCAGCGCCAGTACGTGAAGGCCGGGTTCGTGTAGCTCGTGAGGTTCATGGGGTCGCTGATCAGGATCGTCGAGCCGCCATCGACATCGTTCTCACCGAGCCCTGCGTTCGGGCCCGACGCGTTCCCGGTGAACCAGCAGAGGAAGCCGCCCGGCGTGTGCTGCTGCCCCGGCTGCACGATGGTGCTCGCGTTGCCTGGTGTACCGTACGAGGGGATCAGCACGCCGTACTCCCATTGTCCCGTGGTCGCATTGCCCTGCGCGCTGGTGGTCCAATTGCCGAGCTGGCTGAAATCGTCGCCATCCTCCGTGGCGATGAGGTTGAATCCGATCAGCACGTAATTCGGCAGGTAACCCTGCGCATGGTATTGCGAACCGGCGGGTGTCACCGAGCTGAGGCCGCCGAAGACATCGTTCACCGTGAGGTAATAGGCCACGATGGTGCCCGCCGGCTGACCAGGGATCTGCGCGGAGTAGTTGCTGCCGTTGATGGTCATGGGCACGATCACCCACGGTGAATTCTCCGTCACGCGGTAATGCAGGTCGGCGCCTGCCACGTAGCTGTTGAAGGGGAAGGTGACATTGAGCGTGGCGCTGATGGGAATCGCCGTGGCTTGATTGGCGGAGGCCACCGGCGCGTGGTTGAACTGCGCGTTGCTCAGCAGCGTGATGCCGTGCAGCGCGAAGGCCTCCACGATGGCGGCACCATGCGGAGTGCCGTTGGTGATGTCACCATCGTCATCATCGGCCTGCAGCACGTCGAGCAGCACATCGCGGAAAGCCTCGCCTTCCTGCCCATTGGTCGCTTCGGCCTGCAAGCCGCCGAAGGCGTCGGCGAAGAGCTGGAGCGTGAGCGGCATGTCCCAACCGAGCAGGCGGTACGTATCCCACCAAGCGCCTGCGATGATCTCGCCGTCGCGGTGCACCTCACCCACGATATCGATCGGGTACACACGGGGGTTCTCATCGTAGCGGCGGATGAATGAGCTCGGCTCATTGAAGCGGTAGCCGAGCGTCATCACGGGATTCTGCGTCAGGGTGATCGCCCATACATCGGCGTAGCCCTCGTTCATGGCGCCGTTCAGGAAGAAGGAACCCTGGCTCTGATAGAAGTTGTCGTTGATGCCGTGGCCGTATTCATGATAGACCACATCGCCGTAGAGCGAGAGCGCGCGGCAGGTGGCGCTCTGCGCGTAGAAATTGATGGAGCTGCCATCGTAGTAGGCATTGCATGTGTCGCCGGTCACATCCACGTTGGTGGGCAGCTCGAAGTCCATGCCGGTGAATCCCGGCAGCACGGCCGTGCAGTGGTTGTGGATCCGGCTCACATGCAGGTATGCGGTGCGCTCGCGGATGTTCGCTGCGGCATCGAAGCTCAAGGTGTTGCTGCCCTCGCTGAGCGTGGTGCTGAACGAAGGGGTCGCTGAATTGGTGCGCGTGTTGGACCAGCGCCCGCGCAATTGCACCTGCGCTGATTGGGGACCCGAGAGCCCGGTGGGCAGGAAGCCATTCGCATCGGTGTAGTAGAACGATCCGTTGATCGTGAGACGCAGGTCGGGCAGGCCCTCCACGGTGGCCGGCATGGTTGCGCCGTTCACATGCACCGTGGCATTCACCTGGGCATCGGCCGCATCATCCGAGCCCTCCTCGCCTTCCACGTGCTCGCTCACCACTTGGTCATTCCGGTAGAGCAGCTCGCCGCTGCGCAGATCCACCAGGCACTGGTACCGACCGGGGCGAGCGCCTTGCGTAAGCACGAGCACTTCCTCGACGATCCGGTAATCCGTGGCCTGTCCGTTCGGGATCGGCAGGTATCGCTGGCCGAGGGCCTCGCGCTCCGTGATGCCGCTGAGACCTTCGCTGGCCGCTGCCATCGCCTGTTCGGCGCTCAGCAACGCGACCAGGTCCTCGGGTATCGCACCGTGCACATCGGCGGAGAACGCGATCACCCGGTGCTGCGCATCGAGCTTCACCTGAGCGCGTGAGAGGAGCACGGGCAGCCCGTTGTGCATCTGCTTGAGATGCACGTAGGTCACACGCCCCGAGCGCTTCGTGCTCGAGATGCTCAGCTCCTCCACCGGCACGCCGAAGCGCCCCAGCCTGTCCGTGATGAATCCGATGGCCTTCTCCGCATCGCTCGCTCCCGCAACGATGATCGGCGGGCCGAAGGCCTTCCGCGGCATGCCGGAGCTCTCGTTGAACTCCACGGTCCAGAGCGGATGCTCAGCGAGGAAGGAGCTCCACGGCTCCCCCGCGCGCAATTGCGCCTGAGTGGTGATGTCCGGCACGCGGCCGATGTCCTTGATGAAACCGACGCGCGCGGGATCAGGGTGATGCTGCCCCATGGCAGAGATGCCGAGAGCGAGGATCGCCGAAACGGATAACGGGGTCTTGAGGGTCATGCGGTAGGGTTGGGAGAGATCGAAGGTGGCTCTTTGATGCGTGGATCGCAAGGGTCGGAACCGGATGAATGCCGCTATTCGGGGACTTCCACCACCAAGCCATCGTATGCTAGCCGGACGCCGGGAGGGAGCTCGGCCTCCACCTCGGCATGCCGGCCCAGCAGGTGGCTGATGTGCGTGAACCATGCGCAGCGCGGCCCGATGCGTCGCACCACGTCGATCGCTTCGTCGAGGCTGAGGTGCGTCGGATGGTCGCTGCGGCGAAGCGCGTTGAGCACAAGGGTATCCACACCGCGCAGCTTCGCGATCACTTCATCGGATATCGTTTTCGCATCGGTGATGTAGGCGAGCCCTCCGATGCGGAAGCCGAGGACCGGCAATCGGCCATGCAGCACCTCGAAGGGCGCGATGCGCACGCCAGCCACGTCGAAAGGACCATCGATCGGGTGCAGCTCGAGCTCAGGCGCGCCGGGGTAACGCTCCTCCGCGAAGGCATAATGAAACGTGCGCCGCACCGCGCTCAAGGTCGCTTCGTTGGCATGGATCGGCATCGCGCGGCGCTGGTGATAGTTGAGGGCGCGCAGGTCGTCGATGCCCCCGAGGTGATCCATGTGCTCATGCGTGAGCAGCACGGCATCCAGGCGCGTGGTCCGGCTTCGAAGGAGTTGCGCGCGCAGGTCCGGGCCCGCGTCGATCAGCAATCTCGCCTCGCCCTGCCGCACCAATGCGGCCGTGCGCAGGCGTGTATCGCGCGGATCGGTGCTGCGGCACACCGCGCAATCACAACCGATCACCGGCACGCCCTGACTGGTGCCCGTGCCCAGGAAAGTCAGTTCGATCGAGGCCACGGTCAAATATCGCCCTCGGCGCGGCGCCTCCTACTTTCGCGCCCCTAGGAGAGGTGGCAGAGCGGTTGAATGCGGCGGTCTTGAAAACCGCTTTACCCGCAAGGGTAACGGGGGTTCGAATCCCTCCCTCTCCGCCAACGCAAGGCCCGGCTGCCGATGGCAGCGGGCCTTCTCTTTAACGGCCGTTGCCAAGCGCAGCTTGAGCAAAAGGCCGTGAAAGAGAAGGCCGCGAGCGGAGCGAGCAGGGCTACGTGCTGATGCCTCCCCCTCAGGGAAAGGCTGACCGAAGGGAGGCCAATCCCATAGTATGGCCGCAGAGGCGCAGGGGCGCAGAGAACTCCCCTGCCTAGCGCAGTGCGTGCAGGAATCAAATGATGCCGATGTATGAATCGGAAAGTCCGAGCGAATCCGGAGAGGCCAGGTCCGGTTGTCGATCATCCGCCATCTTCGCCGGATAACCTAATCGCATGTCCTCACCAACCGAAGCACAGGTCCTCGCGCACATGGTGGACCGCACCCGCCAATACACCCGCTTCTACGCCGGTTTCCTCAAAGGACAGGACATGCACCGGGTCTTCACGGCTGAAGGACAGCCCTTGAACACGGCGTTCTGGCTCATCGCGCATCTCGCCACCAGCCAGAATGGGCTGCTGCTGCGCGCCACCGGCGGGCCGTTCGAGAAGTTCAGCTGGGCCAAGCACTTCAGCGTGGGCAGCCAAGGCCTGCCACCAGACCAATGCCCGCCCTATGAAGAGGTGTGGGGCACCTTCAACGCGGTGCACGAACGGGTGATGCAGCACCTGCCTACCCTGACTCCGGAGCAGCTCGACGCGCCGAACATCACCGGGCTGCAGGCCATAGGAACCACGGTGCGCGATGTGATCACGCATGCGGTGCGGCACGAAGCCCTGCATACCGGCCACCTGAGCTGGTTGTGCAAGCTCTACGGCCAGCGTACGATCTAGCTCAGTGCTGGCTGTGCCAGAGCAGCCAGAACATGACGATGCCCCCGACGTAACCCAGCGCCGCTGGGAAAGCCATGCGCCGCACGTACCAGAGGAAGTCGATGCCCAGGATGCCCATGGTGGCAACGCCAGCCGCCGACCCGATGATCAGGATGCTGCCGCCCGTGCCCGCGCAATAGGCCAGCAGCTCCCAGAACGGATGGTCCTGGTGGAACTGCTCCATGGGGTACATGCCCATGGCCGCGGCTACCAGCGGCACATTGTCCACCACCGCGCTCAGGGCGCCGATCACGGTGTTCACGGCGTACATGCTGCCAAGCTGCGAATCCAGGAAACGCGCGGTATCCGTGAGGTGCCCGGCCACCTCGAGGCCGGAGACCGCCGTGAGGATGCCGAGGAAGAAGAGTACGCTGGGCACATCGATCCGGCGTAGCACGGAGGTGACCAGCAGGTGGCCCTTATCCGTCTCGATGGTGTTCATGTGCATGAGCTCGGTGACGATCCAGAGGATGCCCAGGCCGAGCAGGATACCCATGTACGGTGGCAGATGGGTCCAGGTCTTGAAGAGCGGAACGCCTAGCAGGGCGAAGAGCCCCAGGATGAAGATGAGGCGTTGCTTTCCAGGAGACACGGCCCGGTGCCCGGGGTTGTCATCAGCGGCGGAAGCGGGGCGTTGAATGGTGCCCTTGAAGGTGAAGGTGAACCAGATGAGAGGCAGTACGAGGCACACCAGGCTCGGGCCGATCAACTTGAGGATGATGTTGAGTGAGGTGACCTGCCCGCCGATCCAGAGCATGATGGTGGTCACATCGCCGATCGGGCTCCAGGCCCCGCCCGCATTGGCCGCTATGATCACCATGCCGGCGAAGGTCCACAGGTCGTTCCGATCCTTGATCAGCTTGCGCAGCAGCGCGCACATCACGATCGCCGTGGTCATGTTGTCCAGTGCCGCGCTTAGGAAGAAGGTGATGATGCTGAGCACCCACATGAGCTGCACCTTGTTGGTTCCCGTGATCCGGTCGGTGATCACCCGGAAGCCTTCGTGCGCGTCCACCAGCTCCACAATGGTCATGGCGCCCATGAGGAAGAAGAGGATGCTGGCGATGTCACCCAGGTGATGCAGGAGTTCAGCAACCAATCCTTCGCTCGTATGACCAGCGTCGGCGGGGAACAGATCATGGTGGCCCACCATGATCAAGACCCAGATGAGCACACCGGTGACCAGCGCCGTGGCGGCCTTGTTGATCCGTAGCGGATGCTCCAAGGCAATACAGAGGTACCCTGCAATGAAGAGGATACCGATGAGGGCGTACATGAAGTCGGGGGGATTAGGGCACAAATGTGCATGCGCCCCCCGCTTCCTGATTCAGCGCGGCGAAGAAATAGTCGGGCTCAGCCCCAGAGCAGCCAGAAGCAGAGGATGCCACCGACGTATCCGAGCGCGGCGGGGAAGGCCATGCGCTTCAGGTACCAGATGAAATCGATGTGCATGATGCCCATGGCGGCCACACCGGCAGCTGAGCCGATGATGAGCATGCTGCCCCCCGTGCCCGCGCAGAAGGCGAGCAGCTCCCAGAAGATGTGGTCCGAAGGGTATTGGCTCATGGGGTACATGCCCTGGGCGGCGGCTACCAGGGGCACGTTGTCCACGATGGCCGAGAGCACACCGATCGCGGAATTGATGAGGTACACGTCGCCCAGGGTACGGTCCAAGGTCTGCGCGAGCAACGTGAGGTGCCCCGCTACCTGAAGGCCCGCAACGGCCACGAGGATTCCCAGGAAGAAGAGCACGCTGGGCAGGTCGATGCGGCGTATCACCGCCACCACCATCAGGTGCCCACGCTGGTCCACGCCATGGCGCATGTGAATGATCTCCGTGTACACCCAGAGCACGCCCAGCCCGAGCATCACCCCCATGAATGGCGGCAGGTGGGTGAAGGCCTTGAATACAGGTACGAAGAGCAAGGCGCCAACGCCCAAGGCGAAGACGGCGACGCGCTCACCGGCGGTGACCCCTCCGCCATGGTGGCCATGACCGACCAGCGCATCGGGTCGCTCCACGTGCCCCTTCAGGCTGCGGCCCAGCCAGAGCAGCGGAAGCACCAAGCAGACCAGGCTCGGCACGATCAGCTTCACGATGATGTTCACCGTGGTCACCTGGCCTTTCACCCAGAGCATGATGGTGGTCACATCGCCGATGGGGCTCCAAGCGCCACCGGCGTTGGCGGCGATCACCACCATGCCTGTGAACATCCACAGGTCATGCTTGTCCTTGATGAGCTTGCGCAGCAACGCGCACATCACGATGGTGGTGGTGAGGTTGTCCAGCGCGGCGCTCAGGAAGAAGGTGATCAGGCTGATGATCCAGAGCAACGGCACCTTCTTGGTGGCGCTGATCCGGTCGGTGATCACGCGGAAGCCCTCATGCACGTCCACGAGCTCCACGATCGTCATGGCGCCCATGAGGAAGAAGAGGATGCTGGCGATGTCGCCCAGGTGTTCCAGCAGGTGGTGCACCAGGCCGTCGGGCTCGGCATGAGCGGGATCGCCGTGGAACACCGCATCGCGGCCCAGCATGAGGATCGCCCAGACCACAGCACCGGTGAGGATCGCGCTAGCCGCCTTGTTGATCCGGATCGGGTGCTCCAAGGCGATGGCCAGATACCCCAGCACGAATACGACAGCCATCAGGATGAACATGGTCCTCGTTTTTTCATTGAACGGGCGCAAGATTACGGCACCACGCTCTCATCCGCCCGGCGAGCCGCTCGCCATTGCCAACGGCGCACCGTTAAACTTGCTGCGTGAAGCGTGGCCATATCCGGCTGCAGGGAGTGGTGCTCCTCGTGGGCATCGCGCTCATGGCGTTGAAATTCGTCGCTTGGCGCATCACGCACAGCAACGCCATCCTGAGCGACGCGCTCGAGAGCATCGTGAATGTCGTGGCCGGTGGCTTCGCGCTCTACAGCCTGGTGCTCGCTGCGAAGCCGCGGGACAGAGACCATCCGTACGGCCACGGCAAGGTTGAATTCATCAGCGCGGGGATCGAAGGGGGGCTCGTGATGATGGCAGGCGGCCTCATCATCTGGCGCGCCGTGCAGGCGTTGCTGGAGCACCAGCACCTCCATGCCTTGGACACCGGCATCGCACTCACAGCAACCGCCGGTGGCATCAACCTGATCATGGGCCTGGCCCTGAGGCAGCGTGGACGTGGTTCGCATTCGATCACCATGGAGGCCAGCGGGGCACACCTGCTCAGCGATGCTTGGAGCACCGTGGCGATGCTCGTGGGCCTGGTGCTCATCAAGCTCACCGGACTGCTCTGGCTCGATCAGTTCTTCGCCATCCTCTTCGCCATCTACATCATCGTCACCGGCCTGCGCATCTTCCGGCGATCAGTGGCCGGGATCATGGATGAGGCCGACCTCGAACTGGCCGCGGAGGTGATCGCAGAGCTGGAGCGCGCCCGCCGGCCCCAGTGGGTGGACCTGCACAATTTCCGCATGATCAAGTACGGCAGCGTGCTGCATATCGATTGCCATGTGACGCTCCCTTGGTACTACTCCTTGGAAGAGGCCCATGCGGAGATCTCGGCTATCGAGGGCATCGCCAACGGCATGCAGGAGCGCGAGGTCGAGCTCTTCATTCACATGGACCCCTGCGTGCCTGCGAGCTGCGGCATTTGCGCGCTGCGCGACTGCCCCGTGCGAAAGGCCCCGCAGGAAAGCACCATCCCATGGACGCCCCAGACCGTTGCGGGGAACGCCAAGCACCACGCGTGAATCGCACTGAATGACGAAGCGCCCTCGCGGGCGCTATTCTCGGGTGGAAGACCGGCTTCCCGCATGAGCTGCGCGATAGACTTCTCGCCCGGTGGCGCCAAGAGCGCCCGAGCGCGCCGCGCTCCCTTCCGCCTGAGAATGACGAAGCGCCCTCGCGGGCGCTATTCTCGGGTGGAAGACCGGGCTTCCCGCATGAGCTGCGGGATAGACTTCTCGCCCGGTGGCGCCAAGAGCGCCCGAGCGCGCCGCGCTCTCTTCCGCCCGAGAATGACGAAGCGCCCTCGCGGGCGCTATTCTCGGGTGGAAGACCGAACTTCCCGCATGAGTTGCGGGATAGACTTCTCGCCCGGTGGCGCCTTGGGCGCCCGAGCGCGCCGCGCTCCCTTCCGCCTGAGAATGACGAAGCGCCCTCGCGGGCGCTTCATTCTCGGGTGGAAGACCGGGCTTCCCGCATGAGCTGCGGGATAGACTTCTCGCCCGGTGGCGCTAAGAGCGCCAGAGCGCGCCGCGCTCCCTTCCGCCCGAGAATGACGAAGCGCCCTCGCGGGCGCTTCATTCTCGGGTGGAAGACCGGGCTCGAACCGGCGACCTTCGGAACCACAATCCGACGCTCTAACCAACTGAGCTACATCCACCATGCTGCCGGGCTGCCCCGGCGGGGCGGCAAATATAGAAGGCCGGATGGCTCGCATCGGGCTCCCGCGTACTTTGCGCGGATCCATGCACGTGCTGTTCCTGCCGAAGTGGTATCCGGGCCTGAAGGACCCGCAACTCGGCGATTTCCTGCGCAAGCAAGCCCTGGCCACCGCCCGGTACGTGCGCATCAGCGTGCTGCACATCGAGGCCATCGACCAACCCTTGACCCCAGAACAGGTCGTTCTCGAGGATGACGGGGCTTGGGAGCTCACCGTGCGCTATACCGCCAGCACCAGTGCATTCCGCCCATGGCGCCGCATGGTCAACTTCTCGCGCTACCTGCGTGCTGGCCGCGCTGGGTGGAAGCGGTTGGTGCGCGAGCGCGGCAAGCCCCAGCTCATCCACGCCTACATCCTGGTTCGTCCGGTGCTGCTCGCCTATATCCTCTGGCGGAAGCACCGGGTGCCCTACCTGTTGAGCGAACAGAGCAGCGTGTACCTCGATGGCACCTACGCGGCGAAGCATCCCGCGCACCGGGCGCTGTGCCGCTATCTGGCCAGCAGAGCCCGTTGCGTCACGGCCGTATCGGCTTGGCTCGGTGATGCGCTGAAGGCCCACGGCCTCTGCGATTCGTACACCGTGGTGCCGAACGTGATACCCGGCATCGATCGGCCCCTGCCCGCTGCCGGTCACACCGGAGCCTTCCTGATGGTGGCCGACCTGGTGGACCGAATCAAGAACGTGAGCGGTGTGCTGCGCGCGCTGGCAACGGCCCGCCTGCGAGACCCGCGATTGCGGCTCACCCTGATCGGCGATGGCCCTGACCGGAAGATGCTCGAGGAGCTCACCGACCAGCTCGGCCTGCAGCAGCACGTCCGTTTTCTGGGCCGATTGCCGAACCATGAAGTACTCGATCACATGGCGCACGCGTTCGCCGTGGTCGTGAACAGTCACGTGGAGACCTTCAGCGTGGTTACCGGAGAAGCCTTGGCCCAAGGCAAGCCTGTTGTCGCCACGCGCTGCGGCGGCCCGCAAGCCTTCGTCACCGATCAGAACGGCCTGCTCATTCCGCCCGGTGACGATGCCGCCCTATGCGACGCGATGCTCACGCTCTGTGCGAACGCGGACCGATACGATCCGGCGGTGATCAGGCGCTCGGTTAGCGCTAGCTTCAGCACGGAGGCCGTGGGTCGCGCCTTCCAGATGGTTTACGAACGAGCACTTCATGCCTGACCGCCTCCTGCGCCTGGCCATCGCCTACGGCCCGCACGCCCGTGCGTGGGAGCTGGAGTGCGTGCAACACCTGGGTGAGGTGGAAGGCGTTCGGATACTGGGTTGCCTCCGTGCCCCATCACCGACGCAGGAGAAGCCCGGTCTGCTCGATCGACCGTTCTTCCGTTATCAGTCCACGGGGAATGGCCTGCTCGCTGCGAGCAAGCCAACCGATTTTGACACCGCGTGGCCCCGTCTGCAGGATGCGGGCGATGCTGACGTGATCCTGCTGCTCGGTGGAGGAAAGCCTCCTGATGCATTCCATGGACTTGTTTGGGCCTTTCGGCATGCCGACGACAGCCCGCATGTATTCCTGCCCGGGATCCGAGAGGCCTTGAACAAGGAGGCCATGGCCTATTTCGAGCTGTGCGAGATGGTCTCTGGAATGGCCTTGGAGCGATGCTTCGTGCCCGCGCAAGGCGATCCCTTGGAACTGGCGGCCGCCATGGTAGGCATCGCCGCGAAATGGCCCGCTGCCGTGGCGCGCGCGATGCTCGCGAACCCAGGGGCCGCGCGTGGTGAACCGCCCGAGAGGTGGCCGGCCGCCCCGACACCTGGACCGCTGCGCATGCTCCGCTTCCAGATCAAGCGGCGTTTCATGCAGCCCGTTCCCGTGGAGGAGCGTGTACACGGAGCCTTCAACATCGGGGTGCTGCACCAACCGATCCACGTGCTGCTGAATGAAGAGGGCAGCCGTAACGTGCGCTGGCTCCCGACGCCATCGAAGGGCAAAGTGCGCTTGGAACCCTTCGGCTACCACGGGGGCGACGGAGAACTCAACGTGCTATTCCGCAAGGCGGATGAGGACGGTGGAAGCGCCTTGATCGCACGGGTGCGCCCCAAGCCGGATAACATCCTGAAGCGATCGCGTGTGATGCTCGATGAGGGTCATGGAGCCGCCTATCCTTTCGCGCTCACGCTAGGCGGAGAGACACGCGTGGTGATCAGCAATAGACGGGAACGGACCGTTCGGCTGGACCATGTGCCGCCGTTGAACGACGCCCTGTTGCCGGGCCCGATGCTCGTTCGCGAGGCCTTGTACGCGCCCACCCTCTTCCAGCACGAAGGACGCTGGTGGCTCATGGGCACGCTGGACCCGCTGCCCGATGCGCTGCTGATGGCCTGGCACGCTCCCCATCCCGAGGGCCCCTACACCGCGCATGCGAACGGCGCGATCAAATGCGACCTGCGTTCGTCACGTCCTGCCGGAACGCCCTTCGTGCATGAAGGCCAGCTCTACCGGCCCGCGCTCGATGCTTCGCGTGCGAACCGACCGGCCGTGGTGATCCAGCGGATCCTTCAGCTCAGTCCGGATGTCTTCTGCGAGGAAACGGCGCGCCGACTCGATGGGTTCAGTGCCTCGGCGTACGGGCACGGCGTTCGGACCATCAGCGCCATGGGCGATATCACCTTGGTGGATGGCTTGTGCAGCCCGGTGGTAAGTGCCCAGCGCGCGAATGCGAGCCGCAGCAAGCGCGCGAAACCGTCGGCATCATGATCCGTCCGGTCCTAGGCACCATCGCTGCGCGGGTGGTCATGGCGGCCATCAGCCTGCTGGTGGTGGCTATAGCGGCACGGGCACTGGGCCTGGCCGATGTCGGCCGCATCAGCCTGATCGTGCTCGGCGTCACCTTAATCCTGCTCGTCAACCACGTGGTCGGCGGCACTGGTCTGGTGTACCTGGAGTCGCGCCACGGCACCGCCACCCTCCGCTGGATCGCCTATGCGTGGGCCACCATCACGGCGGGGTCGGCGTATGCGCTCTGCTCGGCCCTGGCAATCGTTCCGGATGACCTGTTGCCGCATGTGGTGGCCATCGCGTGGATCCAATCCGTGAGCAGCATCCACCTGTCGCTTCTGCTGGGGCGCGAGCGCTACGCCGCCACCAATGCCCTGCAGAGCCTGCGCTCCTTGCTGTTGTTGCTGGCCTTCGCCTTCTTCCTCTCCCAAGCCTCGGCGGAACTGATGGATTATGTGCGCGCGTGTTATGTGGCGGACGGCAGCACGGCCCTGCTCAGCGCGCTGCTCCTTCGGCGTAAGCCAGGGCAGCATTCGGATACCGTGGCTGCATTCAAGGCCATGCTGCGCCAAGGAGCTCCGGCCCAGATCGCGAATGGGCTGCAATTGATCAACTACCGCTTCTCCTATTACCTCATGGACCGCTTCCAAGGTGCGGCCGCGTTGGGGCTGTGGTCGATCATCACCCAGCTGGCCGAGAGCGCCTGGCTTGCCCCCAAAAGCCTGGGAACAGTGCTCTTCGCACGTGTCAGCAACCTGGATGAGCGCACGCGGCAGCGCGACCTGACGTTGACCATGCTGAAAGCCTCGGTGGCCATGGCCTTCGCTGCCGCCATGCTGCTCATCCTGCTCCCCGACGCGATGTACCATGCGGTCTTCGGGCCGGAAGTGAGCGGCGTGCGCAGGCTGGTACTGGCTCTTTCACCTGGCCTGTTGGCCATGGCGGCCTCGCAGGCCTTGAGCCATTTCCTCAGCGGCACCGGTCTGGTGGCGCACAACACCATCGCTTCGGGGATCGGGCTGGTGGTCACCCTTGCCTTGGGCGCCGCGCTGATACCTGAGCGAGGGGCCACTGGCGCCGCGATCACCGCATCCGCGGCCTATACCGCCGCACTGCTCTACCAGATCCTGGTGTTCAATCGAATCACTCAAGCGGGGCTGCGCCACTATCTGCCGGACCATCGAGACCTGGACCGTCTCCTCACGGTGTGGCGCCGCATCCGGCGGGCGTGAGTTCAGAGCAAGCCCAGCAGATCCTCGCTTCCGATAGGGCGCCGCACGGTGAACCCTTCGCCATACGTGCAGAGCAGCAATCGCCCCATCTCGCGGGCCCGGCCCTCCAGAAAGGGCAGGAAGTCCTCCCTGGCGATCGGGCTCACAGGCTCCGTGCTCGCCGGGTCGTGGAATTGCGAGCGGAAGCAGCGCAGCGCCTCGAGCTTCCTCTCCCAATACGGCGTAATGTCGATGACGAGATCGGGCTCGATGAAACGGTCCTGCACGGCATGGTACACCGCGCGCGGCCGCCAGGCTTCCTGCGCCTTGCCTTCGTCGCTGGTCTCGATGCGGCGCAACCCGCTCAGGAAACACGCCTCGGCCACCAGATCAGCTCCCCTTCCGTGATCGGGGTGGCGGTCGCGCTCCGCATTGGTGAGCACCACGGCCGGTCGATGGCGGCGCACGGCCTGAATCACGGCCAACAGGCTCTCTTCATCCTTGCGGAAGAAGCCATCGCGCAAGGCGAGCTGGTAACGGAATGCGGCGCCGATCACCTGCCGCGCGGATTCCGCCTCCGCGCGACGGATCTCTGGGGTGCCGCGCGTGCCGAGCTCGCCGGCCGTGAGGTCCACCAATCCAACGCTGCGCCCCAGCGCCACGTGGCGCAACACGGTGCCGGCCATGGAGATCTCCACATCGTCGGGGTGCGCCGTCACGCACAGGATATCCACGGGGCGACTCATCGGCCATCGAGCCATGCGAGCACGCGCTCATCCAGGGGAGAGACTCCGCTCTCGAGCGACATCACCAAGCGGCCCTCCTCGTCGATCAGGTACTTGTGGAAGTTCCACTTCACCTGGCTATCCATGGACCCGTTCGCCGATTTGCGCGTGAGCCAAGCATATACGGGGTGCTGCCCATCGCCTTTCACCTCCACTTTCTCCATCAGCGGGAAGGTGACGCCGTAATTCTTCTGGCAGAAACTCTCGATCTGCTCGGCCGAACCGGGCTCCTGCCCGCCGAACTGGTTGCACGGGAACCCGATGATCACCAAGCCCTTCTCCCCGTAGGCCTCATACAGTTCTTGCAACTGCTGGTACTGAGGGGTGTATCCGCATTCGCTGGCCGTGTTCACCACCATCACCTTATGCCCTTTCAGCTGCGCGAACGCGAAGGGCTGGCCGTGTATATCGACGGCCGTGAGCTCGTGGAACGGCTGTGCGGGGGTGGTGGCATCGGCGCTGGAGGAGCGCACGCCCTTGAAGCAGCCGAAGAGGCCGAGGATGGAGATGAGCAGCATGGTGGGCATGATCCGCATGTGTGAGCGCGAAGTTCGGTATGGCCGTGTGAATGCCGACGTGATGGGCGGTGTTACCTTTTGCCCACCGTGCACGTAGAACGGGCAGTTCCATGTCGCGAAACCTACTCCTCCCTCTCCTGCTTCTCCCTTTGGGCGTGCTGGCTCAGAACGCCGTACGCATCACTGACCCGGGTGCCATCGTCATCCGACCGGAGCTGAGCCATGACCCATCGGCCCAAGCGGGCATGCAGGCAGCCGGTCTGAGCGAAACGATCATCGCCGAGGCGGAGCGCCTGAGCGAGCCCGCCAACTGGCCCATCGGCCTGCGTACCGATAGCGCGCGCGCCGCGAACCGTGCCGCCATCGCCAACTACGCGGCCTTCGTGGTATGCGAGTATTCCACCGGCGATGGCGCCGTGAGCCTGCTCTCCATCCCGACAGCATACAACTACCAGATGCCGGAGGACCTGCGCTCGCAGCAAGACCTGTACCTGGTGGTGCGCGCCTTCGGCCTGCAGATGCTGATCACCTCACCGGTGAAGGATCCGCCCAGCGCAGGCCCCAGCTGGCGGCGGCTCCGCCCTGCGCGGATCCTGAAACCCGATGCGATCTACGCCACCTTCGACCTGGGCGATGAGCCCGATGCATTGGCCGCCCTGGAGAAAGCAGGCCTGAGCCGTGCGGAGATCGAAGCGGTGGTCTTCAGGAGCCATGAGCGCAATTGGCCCGATGGCATCGACAGCTTCGATGAGCGCTACCCCAAGCTGCAGGCCTTCAAGAAGTTCAAGGCCTTCAGGCTGGCGCGCTGGGCCGACAAGGTGCTGCTGGTGATACCTGCCGAGGCGAATAAGAAGCGCCCGGAAGGCATGCGGCCTTACCTCGATATCTACATGGTATTCGATGCTTCCGCGGTGAAGGTGTCCGAGAAGAAGTAACCCGGGCCGGCCGAGGTGACCATCTTTACCGCATGGCGGTGAAGATCACGTTCCACGGTGCCGCGGGTACCGTGACCGGCAGCAAGCACCTGGTGGAGCTCACGCGCACCGATGGCAGCCGCACCAGGGTGCTGCTCGATTGCGGCATGTTCCAAGGCGAGGCCTTGATGGACCGTAGCGGCAAGGACCGCAACCGGCGCTTCGGCTTCGACCCGCGCTCCATCGACCTCGTGGTGCTGAGCCATGCCCATATCGACCACAGCGGACTGCTGCCGCGACTGGTCGCCGAAGGTTGCCAGGCCCCCATCTGGTGCACGCCCGCCACGCGCGACCTCTGCTCCATCATGCTCGAGGACAGCGCCCGCATCCAGGAATATGATTACGCCTACGACGTGAAGCGGGCCAGGCGGCGCGGGCGGGAGCCGCAAGAGGAAGGGCCCCTGTACACGGCCGATGATGTGGCGCCGACGCTGGAGCTCTTCCAAACGCTGGATTACAGTGAGACCCGAGCGATCGCACCTGGAATCGACCTCACCTTCACCGATGCGGGGCACATTCTGGGGAGCGCGGCTGTGCACTTGGACCTCGATGACGGCGAACGCGTGCTCCGGCTCTCCTTCAGCGGCGATGTGGGCCGCTATGTCGATCGACTGCTTCCTCAGCCCGCGCCCTTCCGGCAAGCCGACGTCTTGATCTGCGAGAGCACCTACGGCGACCGGGAGCACGCGCCGATCGCTGAAGCCGAGGATGAACTGCTCAAGCATGTGCGAACCATTTGCGTTGACCGGAAAGGCAAGTTGATCATCCCCGCATTCAGCATCGGGAAGACACAGGAGATCCTGCACACCTTGAATCTCCTCAGCAACGCCGGCAGCCTCCCGCGCATTCCGGTATTCGTCGATAGCCCGCTGGCCATCAGCGCCACCGATATCGCGCGCCGGTACGAGAACCTCTTGAGCGAGGAAGTGCGCGCCGAACTAGCCCAGGACCCCGACCTCTTCAGCTTCCCAGGTGTGGAATTCGTGCGCAGCCCGGAGCGGAGCAAGCAGCTCAACGCCATGCATGGCCCTTGCATCATCATAGCGGCCAGCGGCATGATGGAGGCCGGACGGGTGCGGCATCACCTGCTCCATGGCCTTGCCGACCCTGCCAACGGAGTGCTGGCCGTGGGTTTCTGCGCACCCGGGACCCTGGGCGCCGACCTCCTTGCCGGCCACCGCACGGTGCGCATCTTCGGCGAGGAGATACCGGTGAACGCTTCGGTGGCGCGCATGGAATTCTACAGCGCCCATGGCGACCGACAGGAGCTGCAGCGATTCCTCGGCTGCCAGAATCAAGGCGCGGTGCGCCGCTTATTCCTGGTTCATGGCGTGGAGCAATCGCTGCAGGCCTTCCAGTCAGCGTGCAGGCAGAATGGCTTCCGAGAGGTCGTGATCCCGCGTCGGGGCGATTCGTTTGAGCTCTGAACCAACTGCATTCAGTGAGATCTGCGATCTTCGCACCGCCGTGCGCGAATCCATCGGCACCGCTACAACCCCACATTCGCTTCCGCCCAAGCACCGATGCTGTCACCAACCCAGCCGATGCCTGATTCCCGCGAAAGGGGCCAGCTTCGCCGAACCATCTTCTTGGCCCTGATGCGGTCGTGCGCACTGATCCTGGTTTGCCTGCTCGTGGCCGTGAGGGCACAGGCCCAGCTGCCCCCGTGCGATGTGGAAGTGGTGGTCACCCCCATCACCTGCCCGAATACCGGCGACGGTGTCATTTCCGTTGTGGCCCTTTCTGGAGGACCGTTCGATTACATCTGGTCGCATGACCCGTTCCTGACCGACCCTTTCGCGATCGACCTCGGTCCTGGGCAATACGTGGTGGATGTGAGCGCTGCGGATTGCGATACCGTGATCATCGTTGATCTGACGGAGCCCTTCGTGGCACCCTTGGGCACGATCGAAGTGACCAATATCTCCTGCGCTGGCGCCAGTGACGGCACCGTCACCCTCACCCTGAATCCCGGACCATACACCTTTGTGTGGGCGGAGAATCCGGGTTTCACGGGAACCCAGTTCGTTGATGCCGGCCCGGGCAGCTACACGGCGATCATCAGCGGAGGGCCGCCCCCCTGCCCCTCGATCATCGCGGGCTACCTCGGCGACCCTGGGGTTGAGATCGATGGTGAGGAGGTGTACTGCCCGAGCGACCCACCGACGCTGAGCGTGGTGAACACCTGGGGCTTCCAACCAGACCTGATCGAATGGAGCACGGGCGACACCGGGGGCTCCATCGATGTGATTCCCGGAACAACGGGCACCGTGAGCGTAACCGCCACCAACACGGCCATCGGTTGCGTGGCCACCGCCGACATCGAACTGGTGGAACTGCCCAGTCCGTTCGCCGTATTCAGCGCGCCGGACACCATTTGCCAGTTCGCCCTGGCCATCGCGCATACCGAGGCCACCGATGCCGATTCACTGGTCTGGCGCTGGGATGCCGATGGTTTCAGCAACGATACCGACCCCACCGTGTCCTTCACCAACATCGGTTGGCAGCCCATCTCCCTCCAAGGCTTCGATCTCTTCGGATGCGGGAACATCCCCACGCTCGACAGCATCTTCATCCAAGAGGTGAAGCCCGCCACCTTCTCGGTGACCCAGATACCGTGCACGCCCACCGTGGACATCGAACTGCTGAGCGAAGCCGACTCCTGCGCGTTCTTCATCGGCGATAGCCTGGTGATCGACGCCTGCATCGATCGGTTCCGCTGGGATTTCGGCCGCTATGACTTCTACGACTTCACCTTCTACGCGACACAGGTGAACCATTGCGATGACACCACCGCCCTGGTGGTGGATGTGCGCACGGAACCGGTGCTCTTCCTGGCCAATGCCTTCACCCCGAACGATGATGGGATCAATGATGCCTGGCCCGACCGCGTGGACATTCCGGACACCGGTTTCGAGCTGGTGCTCTATGATCGTTGGGGCAGCACCGTGTGGAGCACCACGGACCCGCAGGAGCAATGGGACGGCGGCACCACCCCGATGGGCGTGTACCCATACACCATGCGGATGCGGGACCCATGCGAGCCCACGAAGGAGATCGCCAAAACAGGGCATCTGACCCTGTTCCGCTAGGTCAGCCTCGGCACGTGCGCGTTAACCGTTCATTAAGCCCGCGATTATCAGTGCCTTGTTGACATCGTGCGACCGCCCACCGGCCGTGCAGCGCGAACGGCCCCGCACCTTTGTGACCATGTGTGCGACCTGCCGCCCGATCTCGTTTATGCTGGTCACGATCCTCGCGCTGCTGCTCGTGCCAGCGACGGCGGTGGCTCAGGTACCCACGCAATGCCTGGAGATCGAGAGCATTCTCGTTGATGCGTGCGCGCCGGCAGCGCTGTGCCCCGGCAGCTCGGAGGCCATGAATGAGATGGTGCGATTCAAGACCGGTCCGGTCGACATCGCCCTGTCCGACTTGGAGGCAGATTGGCCCAATAACAACTGGCTCGGCCTGGTGCAGAATGCCGCCACCGCCACGCTCACCGCCACGCTGAACGATGGCATCCTCTCCTGCGGCTACTTGGTGGAGCCCCCAGGCGGTATCATTCCGGCCGGCAGCTCCGTGCTGCTGATCACCAGCACGCAGATGTGCACGGCCGCCAACTCGTTCGCCAATCTTGCGGATACGTTGCATGTCATCTTCCAGAACCCCGGGAATAGCAGCGGCCACTTCGGCAACCAGAATAACGGTAACAGCGTGTCACCTGTGCCTACTGGGCCTTCGGACCTGCGTACGCTGATCCTCACCTACCTGCCCACGGGATGCGCCGATACGGTGAGCTACGACCGCTCCTTGTTGGTGAACAACCTGGGCACGTATGGTGGGACATCGGGGGAGAATGACGGCTCTACGGTGACCTATACATGGCCCGGCGTGCCGCAGGTCGGGTATCAGAACAACGGCTGCCAGGCACCGGTGGTGGTCAATGAAATCGTGGTGAACCTGATCAGCGGAAGCCTGTGCGGAGGGAATGGCCAGGTGACAGTGGAGGCGGTGCCTGCCGGGAATTTCCAAGGCGGAGGCTGGAGCGGAGGCACCGGCACCTTCGATGACCCAACGGCCCTTACGGCAACCTATACCGCGGGCGCTGGCGATCTGGGCGACGTCACCCTTTTCTTCACCGGCAGCTTCTC
Organism: Flavobacteriales bacterium; assembly: GCA_020635725.1. Classification (GTDB taxonomy): domain Bacteria; phylum Bacteroidota; class Bacteroidia; order Flavobacteriales_F; family PHOS-HE28; genus PHOS-HE28. The sequence continues at coordinate 21,269 of JACJZF010000006.1, read as the reverse complement.
CTGCGGCGACCCGCTGGTAGCGCCGATCGTGATTCCTGCAGGTCAGGCACCGGTGGTGGGCATCACGCCCAATGGCTCCACGGCGCTATGCCCGGGCGGCAGCATTGAGCTCACCGGAACAGGTGCCGACACGTACGTATGGAGCACAGGCGAGACCACTGAATCGATCACGGTTTCGCAGGCCGGCACCATTACCGTCAGCGGCACCAATGCCTGTGGCACTGCCGATGAACAGATCGAGATCACCATGGGTTCCCTGCCGAATGTGAGCATCACGCCGAGCGGCTCCACCGCCCTATGCCCCGGCGAAACGGTGACCCTGACGGCGAGCGGCGCGGATTCCTACAGCTGGAGCACCGGTGAGACCACCTCGGCAATCACCGTGGGGCAGGCCGGAACCATCATCGTGAGCGGGCAGACCGCCTGCGGAAACGACACCGCTGAAATCGAGATCACCTCGGGCGCAGCGCCGAACGTGAGCATCAGCGGCCCTTCGCTGCTGTGCCCCGGCGATGCGATCACCCTCACCGCCACGGGCGCGGACAGCTATGTCTGGAGCACGCTGGAAACCGGGGCATCCATCTCGGTAACGCAGGAGGGAACCTACCTCGTTACAGGCACCACCGCATGCGGCTCCGCCGATGCCAGCGCCACCGTATCAGCGATCGTGGTCAATGCAGCCTTCACGCCGAGCGTGCTATCGGGCACCGCTCCGCTGGAGGTCAGCTTCGCCAATACCAGCACGCCCTCGAGCGCGGTGCCGAGCTGGTCCTTCGGCGATGGTGCGGTGAGCGCGGATCAAGATCCCGTTCATGTGTATGCGGAAAGCGGCACCTTCATCGTCACCCTGCTCGTCACCGATCAAGGCTGCACGGCGAGCGCCCAGGCCACGATCACGGTGTTCGGGGAGAATGGCCAATCGAGCGTGGTGGTGCCGAACGTATTTACCCCGAACGGCGATGGGATCAACGATCAGTTCGCGCTGACGACGGTGGGCATACGGTCGTTGACGCTCCGGATCTTCAACCGCTACGGCCAGGAGATCGCGCTGCTGGAGCGGCCGCAGCAGGTGTGGGACGGCCGCACCTTCTCCGGCGAACCCGCCTCCGACGGCACCTACTTCTTCGTGCTCGAAGCGAACGGCTCTGATGGAGAATCGTTCGATCTCACCGGCCACATCACGCTGCTGCGTTGATCGCGGCCCGTTCAGGACCACCTTCGATTCCACTTCGCGCCGAACCGGCGGGCATCAGGATCCACGGCACCGGCAGGTAGGCTCCTCGCCGCGCCCCTCGGATTATCCGAGCTAACAACGGACGGTGCGCTCTTCAGGTCGCCACGCCCTCGCGGCATCAGCGCAGGGATGCGACTTTCGCCGCAACGGAAAACGAAGATGTCGCTTCCCCTCATCGCCGTTGTACGCGGCGGCTACTCCGGCGAGTCGGTGATCAGCATGCAGAGCGCGGCGCGGATGATCAGCGCGGTAGACCGAAGCCGATACACGCCGGTCTTCGTCACCATTGGTCGCGACGGATGGAGCGCGAGCGATCCGGAAGAGAAGCCGCTCGCCTTCGACCGTGCCGACTTCTCCGTGGATCGGGGAAGCGGTCGCCAGCGCATCGCTGCGGCGCTGATCGCCATACATGGGAGTCCCGGAGAAGACGGCCTGCTGCAAGGGTACCTGGACATGCTGGACGTGCCCTATCAAACGGGACCTGTGCATGCCATGGCGCTCACCATGGGCAAGTTCGGCACCACCGCGCTTCTTCGACAGTTCGGTTTCGACGTGGCCCCTTCGGTGATGCTGCAAGCGAGCATGTCAGACGCGCTGGAGAAGGCCAGGAGCGTCGGTTTCCCGTGTTTTGTGAAACCCGATCGCAGCGGGAGCAGCTTGGGCATGAGCAAGGTGAAGCAGCCGGAAGCGCTGCCGATGGCGCTCGAGCTGGCCTTCGCCGAGTGCTCCACGATCATGGTGGAACGTGCGGTCGATGGACGGGAGCTGACGTGCGGCGTGATCGACCTCGAAGGTCGGCCGCAGGCGCTCCCCCTCTGCGAGGTGAGGCACACGCGCGAGTTCTTCGATTACGAAGCGAAGTACCATGCGAAGGACACCGAGGAGATCGTGCCCGCTCCGGTACCGGATGAGGTGACGCGCCTGGTGCAGCAACGCTCCGAGGCGATCTACGCGCTGCTCGAATGCCGCGGCTTGGTGCGCGTGGATCACCTGTGGACCGGCGAGCGGCTCGTGACGATCGAGGTGAACACCACGCCGGGATTCAGCGCGGCCAGCATCTTCCCGAAGATGGTCGAAGCCTCCGGCATCGGCGTGCCGCGACTGGTGAATGGCATGATCGAGCGGATGCTCGCCCGGTGATACCCTGATCAGCGGCCGAGCAGGTACGCCAGCCAGTGGTTCATCGCACGTGCGCGATGACTGACCGCCTGCTTCTCGTGAAGCTGCATCTCGGCGAAAGTGCGCGCCTCGCCGGTTGGAACGAAGAGCGGGTCGTAGCCGAATCCACTGCTGCCGCGTCGCGTCAACGCGATGCTCCCTTCCACCGTTCCCTCAAAAAGACGCGCCTCGGCAGGTGTCACCCACGCCAGCACAGTACGGAAACGTGCTGCACGATCCGCTGCTCCGGTCAGTTCCCGGAGCAGCAAAGCCATGTTGGCCTCATCGTCGCGCGGCTCGCCGGCGTATCGCGCCGAAAGCGGCCCGGGTCGCCCGCCCAGTGCTCGCACCTCCAAGCCGCTGTCGTCGGCCAGACAAGGAAGCTCCGTTCGTTCAAAGGCATAGCGCGCCTTTTGCAGGGCGTTCGCCTCCAGGGTATCTCCATCCTCCGGGAGATCCGCGGGCAGTCCGGCATCGACGAGCGTGATGGCTTCGAAGCCTTCCGGCAGACGTGTACGGATCTCACGGAGCTTGCCCGCATTGCCGGTGCAGATGATCATGCGCATGCCGCGAAGCGTGTCTCTGGATCGCGAAGATGGGTCGGATCACTGAGCGCCGCTTGGATACCTTGGCGCGCTACGAGAAGCGGTGCCGCACCGGAGGGTCATACAGCATCTGAAAGAAGACATCGCCCGGGTGCGGACCAAGGGCACCTTCGCGCGCAGCGTGGCCGGGGTGGTGGGCGGCAACGCGATCGGCATGGCCAGCCAGCTGCTGCTCACGCCGCTGATCGCGCGCATCTATGGACCTGAGGCCTACGGCGCTTACGCGATCTACATGGCGCTCATGATCAACCTCGCCTCGGTGAGCGATCTGGGCTACTCCATGGCCTATGTCCTCCCGCGCAAGGAGGCGGATTTCCTGCAGCTCCTGCGCTTCAACATCACCTCGGCTCTGGTGCTGGGCGCATTGGTGACCGGCCTCTCCTACATACCCGGACTGGTATATGGTGCTTTTCCCGAGTGGAGTTCTCTCGGCCCCTGGATACACGCCGTGGGCATTGGGGTCATGGCCTATGCGCTCTCCGTGGCCTTCACGCAGGCCCTCACGCGCTTGAAAGCGTTCCGTACCAGTGCCACCATCGGCGGCACCATCGAGGCATCGATCCGGGCCTTGCTGGTCGCCCTGGGCTGGATGAGCAAAGGCTCCTCGGCCATGCCGTTCAGCGATCTGCTCATCCGCCTGCTGGCGCTCCCCGTGTACATCTACAGCCTGAGCAAACGCGGCCTGCGCGGCTTGTGGGCCACATGGTCGTGGAAAGCCATGGGACCCGTGTTGCTGGAGTACAAGCGCTACCCCATGCTGATCTTCTCAGAGCGCTGGGTCAGCACCTTCGGCTTGCAGCTGCCCACCTTCCTCCTCGCCGGCGACCTGCGCATCGTGGGCGAATTCGGCCTTGGCGCCAGCCTGTTGCTCATCCCCCTGCGCTTCATGGGCTATTCGCTCTCCACCATCTACCTGCAGCGCATGGCGGAGCTGCGGGATGATATCGCCGGGCACGTGGCGCGGGTCACGGGGGGCATCTTCGATCGGCTGTTCTGGTTGGGGATCGGGCCCTTCCTGCTGCTCACGTTCTTCGCCGATGAGGGGTTCGCCTTGCTCTTCGGTGAACCCTGGCGCAATGCGGGCGTGATCTCCGCCATGCTCGGCGCTTGGTTCTTCACCCGCCTGCTCACCGATCCGATGGTGACCCTCTTCAATGTGCGGAAGCGCGAGCATGTGATGCTCATCTTCGGGATCGTGATGCTCATCGTGCGTTTCTCCGCCATGCTGATCGCCTTGAAACATGGAGCCGATTCCGCCTCTGTGGTGCTGCTGTATGGCGGATTGAGCACCTTGGGCCAGGTGGTGCTCGGCATTCTGTTGCTGAATGAGGCCGGCTTGAACGGCGTGGCCCGCATGTCGCGGTCCGCCGTCATCTTCGTGGTGCTTGGGGCCGCGATGGCCGGCGTGCGCTACCTGATCTTCGGAAGCTGGTTGCCTACCTACCTGCCCTGATGAGCCTCACTCACGCTTCGGCTTGCACGAGCCCGGCGGCGGCAAGGAAGCCGCTGGTCTCGCGCCTTGCTCCCGGTGGGTGCCATTCCCGCGATCACGCATGAAGGTGCTGCACATAGCGGGCTGGTATCCGAATAGGTTGAAGCCGTATGAAACGCCCTTCATCGAACGGCACATCCGCGCATTGGATAGCGTCTGCGAGAACACGGTCTGGCAATTGGATGTGCGCTTGGGCGCGCGCTGGTCGATCTGCCGCGAGAGCCTGAAGGCGGATCGGACGCTGATCATCACCACTCCGATTCGACGTTGGTACGTGATCGAGTGGCTGGCCACCCTGGTGATCCTCTGGGCCTGGTTCACGCGCGATCGCACCGTGAAGCACGACGCGGTGAATTTCCACATCGCCTATCCCAACTGCACGCGCATCGGCCTCCTGCGCCGGGTCATGCGTCTACCCCTGGTGATCACCGAGCATTGGAGCATCTACCGCCTCGGCTTCAAGTCGGGCGCGCAGGGCCTGGATCGCATCCGACGGATCTTCCATCAGGGCATACCGGTGATCGCGGTATCGAAAGCGCTCACCGATGACATCCTCGGTTTCGCAGGTCCTCCATCGCCTCCGGTGCACATCGTGCCCAACGTGGTGGACACGGGCCTGTTCAGGCCAAGGGATGGCCAACGGACCGAGGGGCGGTTCTTCGCCATCGCCACGTGGCGTTATCCGAAGCGGCCGCTGGTGCTCATCGAAGCCATCGGCCTGTTGCGAGCGCGCGGCAGGGACGCCCGGCTCCGCATCGCTGGCGAAGGAGATGAGGTCGAGACGATGCGCGCGGCAATCGAAGCCGCCGGCCTCACCTCGAGCGTCGAGCTCATCGGCCAGGCCAGCCCGCAACACGCCGCGTCGTTGATGCAGGAAGCGCACGCCCTGCTGCATGCCAGCGACTACGAGACCTTCTCCGCGGTATGCGCCGAGGCGTTGTGCTGCGGCACGCCCGTGGCGGCATCGGCCGTTGGCGGCATACGCGAGTACCTTACACCGGCAATGGGCGTGCTGGTGGAGGAGAATACGGCGGTGGCCTGGGCCGATGCGATCGACCTCCATTGGGATAGGCTCCTGCGCATGGATGGCCGCCCGATCTCCGAACAGATGGGCGAGCTGGTATCCGAACCTCATGTGGCGGCGCGATACGGACATGTGCTCGAACAAATCATCCGGTTGAGCCCCACCGCATGAGCACGGTGCGCACTCCATCTCCAGAAACCGAACCGATGAAGGTGCTCTTTATCGTGTATCAATTCCCGCCGTTGAACATCGGGGGCTCTCACCGGCCGTTCAAATTCGTGAAGCATCTGCATGCGCATGGCATCACCCCTGTGGTGATCACTCCCGAGGCCTCGGCGCATGGCACGGACGCGTTGGACAAGGACCCGTCGGGCATACCGGATTCCGCCGCGGTGATTATACGCACGCCGGTGGACCCGCCCTCTTTCCTGGATCGCTTCAGGAACTCGTATTACCTGAACGCCGTTGACCCCGTGGCGCGGCGATGGCGCCGCCATGTGCTCGCGGCCGCGCGCGCAGCGCTTCAGGAACATGACATCCGCGCCGTGGTCATCTCGATCCCGCCGTTCAGCACGGGCGCCATCGGCGTGGAAGTGGCGCGCATGGCGAAGCTCCCGCTCCTGCTCGACCTGCGCGACGCGTGGACCCTTTGGCTGATCACGCCCTATGTCAGCTATCTGCATTTCCGTTGGCGCCTGTGGCATGAGCGACGCGTGCTACGGGCGGCATCCCGCATCACGGTCACCTCGGCGCAGACCATCACCGACCTCCAGCGATCGCATCCGGATATCGAGCCCGAGCGCTATCGCCTGGTGACCAACGGCTATGATCAACCTGCTCCTGAGCTGCCCGATGAAGTGGACCTGGCCGCCGCTACCAGGGATCGACCCTTCACCATCGGTTATGTGGGCAGCTTCTACTACACGCCGTACCAGCGCGACCTCATGTTCAAGCCGTGGTGGCGGAAGAAACCGCACCAGTACCTCCAGTACGCTCCTCGTCGAGAGGACTGGCTGTACCGTTCGCCGTGGGCCTTCTTCCGTGCGCTGGAGCGGCTGCGAGAGACTCGCCCCGACCTCTACGGCCTGCTCAACGTGGAGTTCATGGGCGAAGCGCCCGCCTGGCTCGTGGAGATGCGCGAGCGCTTCGGTCTCGCGGACAAGGTGACCTTCCTGGGCCGTGCGGACCATAAATCCGCCTTGCGCTTCCAAGCGCGGTGCGACGCGTTGCTGATCACCTCATCCAAGGTGGTGGGCGGCCGAGACTACAGCATAGCCGGGAAGACCTTCGAGTACCTGGCCCAAGGCAAGCCGATGGTCGCGTTCGTATCGGAGGGCGCGCAACGCGACCTGTTGCTGCGGACCGGCATGGCCATCGACTGCCCACCGGACGACCCGGAAGGCGCCGCGCTCCGGCTCACCGACCTGCTCGAGGGCCGTATCCGCTTGAGGCCCGATAAGCCTTTCATCCGTTCGTTCCACATCGAGCGCATCACCGAATCGTTCGCTGCCGCGATCACAGAAACCGCCAACGCAGCCGCATGGAGCAGCCGCTCGTGACCATTGTGATGCCCGCGTACAACGCGGAGCGCTTCATTGCCGAGGCCATTGAATCGGTACTCGCGCAGACGTACCCGAACTGGGAGCTTTTCGTGGTGGACGATGGCAGCACCGACCGCACCGCTGAAGTGGCCAAGCGCTACAAGGACCCGCGCATCCGATTCCTGCGCAAGCACAACGGCGGCATCGGCAGCGCGCGCAATCTGGCCCTGGAAAAGGCACATGGATCCTTTCTCTGCTGCCTCGATTCGGACGATGTGCTCTCGCCACGGAGCCTGGAGACCCGGCTTGATGTGTTCAGCAAGGATCCTGGCCTGGACATCGTGGATGGCCGTGTCACCTTCAAGGACATCAAGCTCCAGCGCACGCTACGCACCTACGTCCCGCAAGCGGTGCAGGACCCCTTCCACGAATTGGTCACCTTCAGCGCGCGGTGCTTCATGGGGCCCAGCTGGATGATCCGTTGGTCGCCGGATCAGACATTGCGCTACACCGAGACCATCAGCCACGCGGAGGACCTCTTCTTCTGCATGTGCTACTCGTCTGGGAAACGCTTCGGCTTCACCGAGGAGGAGATCCTGCTGTATCGTCGCACGGGCTCCAGTTCGATGGCGACCAACTTCGAGGGCATGGAGAGCTCGATGATCTGGATCGGACGCGAGCTGCGGCGCCGCCGCATGGTGACCTGGGCGCAGGGTCTGGAGTACGAGATCCGACGGCGGCGCATGATGGCCGGGACCTTCTGGAAAGCGGGCAGGCACCTGCGCGCTGTGTTGGCGCTCTTCAGGTGATCCGGATCCCTACGCGCCTCGGATCCACTTCGCTGCGCTCGGCTACATTGGCGCCATGAGAATCGTGAAAGCCTTGTCCGCTGCGGCGGGTTTGTTGGCTATCACGCTCTTCATCCTGCTCATCTCGTTGGAGCATGCGGAGTTCATCTCCGTGGTCGCCCGTGCCACCGGATACACGAAGCCAGACCGAATCGCATCCCAGCTCACGCCCGCGCGCTTCTCGCTCTTACGCATCGCGATGCTCGGCCTTCTAGCCGCGGCTGCGCTTCTCTTCACACGTCCGACGCTCATCCTGCGGCCGCTCGCCAAAGCCACCGACGCCGTGCGCGCAGCTCGCCACGCGCTGCGGTGCGTATGGGAGCGGATGGCTGTGTGGGAACGCTGGATGCTCGTCGTGCTCGCCCTCTTCTGCACGGCACTGCGATCCCACTGGGCGCTGCACGAGCCCTCGCACACCGATGAAGCGGTGACCTGGTTGCAATATGCCTCCCGTGGACCGCTTGTGGCGCTCAGCTACTACTCGGCACCCAACAACCACATCCTGCACTCGCTGCTGGTCTCGCTTTTCGGGTTGCTCCCTGTGGATACGCTGACCGCGATGCGGATACCGGTGCTGATCGAAGCGCTCCTGGCCCAAGTGCTGCTGCACCTGTTGCTGCGGCGCTACCTCGGCGCCTGGCCGGCCATGCTCGCCACCGTGCTCGCGGTGTGCAGCTATCCCCTGCTCTTCTATGGCTACTCCTCGCGCGGCTACATGCTGGTGGTACTGGCTTTCATAGGCGCTTACTGGGCGACCATGTCCGCGGCCACGCATGGTGATCGACGCGCGCTCACGGCGCTGGCATTGGCCTCGCCGATCGGCCTATGCACCATGCCCTCCTTCCTTTATCCAGCAGCGCTCTGTTACGGCTTCCTGCTGCTCATGGGTCCGGTGCGGACTCCTGGCTTCCTCAAGGCGTGGCTCCATTCAGGCATGGCGCTCGCCGGCCTCACCCTGCTGTTCTACACTCCCGCATTGCTGCTGAGCGGGCCAGCCGCCATCCTGAGCAATCCGTGGGTGGCGCCTGTGAGCTTCACCGAGGTGGTGCATGGCTGGTTGGGCCATTTCGAGAGCACCTTCGCCTGGATATCGGGAACCTCGCACGGCTTCGTGATCGCACTGCTCGTGGTGCTGGCTGGTTTCCTTGGCTCGCGCGGCGAGTCGCGTGTGGCAGGGAAGGCGGCCGCGTTCATCGTGTTCGGATCCCTGCTCATTCCCCTTGTGCATCGCGTGATTCCGTTCGAGCGGACATGGATATACCTGTGCATAGCGCTGGCCATGAGCCTCGGATTATGCCTGCAGGCGCTTGGTCGCATGCTTCCCTGGCAGCTACCCGCGCGGTGGCAAGCGTTGTTGGCGTTCCCGACCGTGGTGGCGGTGATCGCCGTGCAGATCGGCTCCTTCGACCAGCGACGCGAGCGGGTCGAGTACCTGAGCCATGGCGCGGCCCGCATGGTCGATGCCGTGCTGGCCACCGGCAGGCACGATGTCTATTGCGAGTTCGTGGTCATGGGCGACAACCTCACCTTCGAGATGCGCGCACGCGGGATTCAGTTGGAATACACGCTCTCCGCTGAAGGCGTGGACCGAGACAGCCTCCTTCAGGCCGGTGCGCATGAGATCCTGCTCGTGCGCGCGGCACATCCGATCAGCGACACGCGGTATGAGCGGATCTACGCGGATAGCCTTCAACACGTGTATCAGCTGCGCGAATAGCAGGCGACGAGCACGGCTGGCGATCGCTCCGCGGTCCGCACCTCGCTCCTTCGCTCCTCAATTCGCTGCGCGACCATCCGATGGTCCGAAGCCTTCCGTGATCGCTTCGCGCAACAAATCCACCATGAGGCTGGTATCCCGCGATCGCCTCGCCGTTTCGGCGCATCGCCGCGCGAGCGATTCCCGGGACTGCGCGCGCAGCGCATCGATGCACCGCCGCAATCGCCCAGCATCGGCACCGACGAGATCCGGGAGCACCACGCCCACGCCTTCCGAATCCGCCACCTTCCAATCGTCCGACACTCCTTGGGCGATCAGGATCGGCAGGCCGGCGGCCCAATACATGGCGGATTTCACCGGTGAGCGGAAACGCTGCGAGGGCGTGGGCGGAACCGCGACCACACCGATATCGGCCGCGCTGAGATAAGGGATCAGCGCTGCAGGCGGCATCGGAGGAATCAAGCTGCAGCGAGCGGAAATGCCACCCCAGAGCGCGTGCGAACGAAAGGCCTCGGCATGCGCGTCTTGCGTGATGATCACGTGATGCGCATCAGGCACGGCGATCAGGCTTTCCTGCATGAAGCGCAAGTACTCCGCCTCGCTATGGTAGAGGTCTCGGAACTTGCCGATGTAGAGAATGATGTAGCGGTCCTTCAACCCGAGTTGCTCCCTGACACGGTTGCCCGCTGTTTCGTCCCGAGCATAGGAGTCCGCATCGATGGTCACACCCTGCAGTCGGACGGGGGCTCGGCTCCGCTGCTCCAGGACCATGTCCATCACCGCTTCGGACGGCGCGATGATCGCATCCGCACGGGCCACCTGACGACGCTCGAACCATTGGGTGAGCCTAGTTTTCAGGCTGCCGGGCCGCCAGGTGCCGCCTTCGATCATGTACCGGCTGTGCGGCTCGAAATTCACGATCACCAAGCGCGCGCGCACCAAGGCGCGCAGCACCGTGGCATAGCTGCCCGCGAACGAGAGGAATCCGACAACGACCCGCTGCCGGCTGAAACCCATGAAACGCCAGGCATGCCAGAGCAGCAGGAGCATGTTGCGCATGCGCTGGACCAGCTGCCAGCCGCGCACATCGTATCGAAGCGGGCGCCAGGCGATTCCGGCTTGCTTCATCCGGACCAAGGATTCGGGCGAGGCGCCTGAAGAGTCGTGCTCCTCGGTGATCAGCAGGATCCGGCCCACGCTTCCGCCAGCCTGCAGGCGCAGCACATAGTCCAGCATGAGCGTGGAGACCAAGGGGTCGTTGATGCCATGGCCACAAAGCACCAGCACCCGCCGCTCCTCTGCATGCTGCGGTGAAGCCATGCTCAGGAAGGTATCGGCTCCGCCCCGTTCACGGCCCTTGGCTGGCCGGACACGAAGTCGCGAATGGAGAACCGCAGGTGGTTGCGGACGGCGAATCGACGGTGCTCGTTGAGATAGGAGATGATATAGAAGGAAGAGACCATGAACGGGATCAGCGGAATCTTGAAACGCACCAGCGCCCCGAAATTCGGTGTGGAGATGCCGACCGTGAAGCCGAAGATCAGCACGAAGACCATGCAGAGCAGCACGAGCGGGTTCCCAACGATGGCCCTGAAGAAGAACCGAACGTGCGTCCGCAGCAGCAGCAGCGCGCAGAAGCCCAGAAGCCATACGTTCTCCAGTCCGCTCAGCAGCATGACCACGTTCCGCGCCTCCCAGATGAATGGCCGGAAGAGCGCAGCCGTGGTGGCCACCGGGAACTTACCCAGCAGATTGGGAAGGGAGCCGTCGAGCGGGCCTATATCGAAGTAATTGCCGCCGTAAAGATCGGTGCGCTTCATGTCCGCCTGCAGGGTCACCACGGTTCCGACCGCCTTGTCCAGGGAGAATTTATCGAGCTTGTCGCCAAGCGAGTTCAGCACGTAGAACGATGCGCCTAGCATGCCGGAGAAGGCCAGGGGCATCAGGATGAACTTCAGGAAGGCGCTGCGTAGGCGGGCCACCCGGAAGTACAGCAGCCAGAGCACCGAGGCCGGGAACAAGGCCATGAAGATGTACGGCTTCATCACGATGAGCGCGACGGAGCTCACCACCAGGCCTGCGATGTTATAGCCGAGGCGCCGCCGTTTGAAGAACACCTCATCGAGGCAATGGACCCACCAGCATGTAGCGCTCATGGTGAAGGTGTCCTTCATGATGCCTGACCCCCAGAACACCACCGAGGGCATGTAGAGGAACGCGATCGCGAACTTGTCGGTGAGCGCCGGGAAATACGAGACGAAGGTGCGGTAGCACCGCCAGAGGCCGAAGTAGGACCAGCTCGCCAGCACAATGGTGGTGATGAGGTAACTGTTGAACGTGGCGATCACCAGCGGGGAGATGAGCCGCACCACGAAATAGGCGCGCGAGTCGAAGTACATGTACGCGAACGGCCATCCGGTGATATCGTTGAACAGGTCGAGATGCTCCGTATCGTTGGGACCGGTCAGCACATCGAGGTACGTGAAGAAATCGACGGAAGTCGCCATCTTGCTCAGGGCCACCGCGCTGTAGAAATACATGATGGTATCGCCCCCTCCGTAGTAATAGAAGTAGATCAGGCTGAAGGCCACCCCGCCAAGCACCTTGGCCCAGAGGCCCCAGAGGAAGTGACGGTACTCCGGCGCGGTCTTGATGTTGACATTCTTGATCCGGGCGAAGTAGATGTACAGGATCACCACGTAGAGCGCGGCCATGGCCCACTCCCAGTAGTCGATGCCCACGTAACCCTGCCCGAAGACCCAAACCAGGGACATGCGCCAAAGATGGGACACAGGCGCGGTCTCGCTCGCTCCGGCCGTGCCTACTTTGCGCGCCATGCCGTTGGATGAAGCGCGCGCCTGCCCCGTTTGCGGGTCCTTGGAGTGCCGCTCCATCGCCCGGCATGAGAAGGACCACTTCGTGCGCTGCCGGCGCTGCGGCATGGCCTTCGCCAGCCCGGGGCCCACTGCGGAGGAACTGGCCGCCTATTATGCTGGATATCCCGTGCATGCGGGTGTGTCGCCGATCACCCTCAAGCGATACGATGCGCTGCTCGATGCCTTCGAGCCGTACCGGAGAACCAACAAGCTGATCGACGTGGGTTGCGGCGCAGGCACCTTCCTGGAACGGGCCGCTGCACGCGGTTGGGAGGTGCACGGCACCGAGTTCGGCCGCATCCCCATCGAGACGTGCCGCGCCAAGGGCATCGCGGTGGAGGAAGGGGCGCTCGACCCCGCTCGATATGCCCCGGGATCCTTCGATGTGGTCACTTCGTTCGAGGTGATCGAGCACGTGATGGACCCGGGCGATGAGCTCCGGCGCATGCACCAGGTGCTCCGGCCCGGTGGCTTGCTGTACCTGACCACGCCCAACTACCGCTGCGTGGGGCATTGGATGGCCGGCGCGGATTGGAGCGTGGTCAACTACCCCGAGCACCTGAGCCTCTTCACGCCGCGGACGATGAAGCGGCTGCTTCGGCAGAGAAACTTCGCTCCGTTGCGGATCCGCACCACGGGGATCGACCTGATGCGCATACGGTACCGCAAGGATCAGGGCTGCACGGGCCGGCGACCCATCGCCAATTCACAGGAGGATCTGCGTAAGCGCATGGAAGGAAGCGCTTGGTTGCGCCTCGCCAAACGCGCTGTGGACTCCACGCTGAGCCTGCTCGGCATCGGCGACCACTTGAAGGCTTGGGCGGTGAAGCCGCTCAATGGTGATAGGGCAGGCGATTGATGATCGCATAGGCCCGGTAGATCTGCTCGGCCAGAACCGCCCTGACGAATTGGTGGGTGAAGGTCATGCGCGAGAGCGCCATCACCAGGTCGGCGCGCTGCCGCACCGCATCATTCAACCCGTAGGCGCCGCCGATCACGAAGGCGAGCTGCTTCACGCCCTGATCGCGCCAGGCAGAGATCCGAGCCGCGAAGGCCGGACTCGTGAACTCCTGCCCCCCTTCATCGAGGGCAACCACGCGCTCGCCCGGCTTCAGCGCCGCCAGCAGGCGCTCGTTCTCCAGGCGTTGCTGCTGCCCGGGATCGCCAACGCCGGCTTCGGGCACCACCACCAGCTCCACCGAGGCCATGCGCTCCAGTCGCCGGAGGTACTCCTCCATGAGCTCCTTCGCGGGGCCCCGCTCGCTCTTGCCCACCATGACCAGCCTGATCCTCAATCCTGTGCGTGTTGGTAAGTTGTGCCCTGTACCTTGGCCGCAGTGGCCCGGTATTTGTCAAAATTCGCCACAAAGAACCGATCATGATCCGTGCGATGCTCTTCTTGCTCTCCTTGGTGGCGGTCCTCGGCCTTTCGGCCCAGGATGCCGTGAAGGATCAAGTGGTGGATGCCCTCAAGACCGGTGATGCCAGCGCCCTCTCGGCGCACCTCATCGCCAACATCGACCTCACCGTGAAGTCCACCGCCGATGTGTACAGCAAGGCGCAGGCAGAACAGGTGCTGCGCAAGTTCTTCAACGAGAACCCGCCGGTGGACCTGGTGATCGAGCACAGTGGCGTGAGCAAGAGCGGCGACAAGTACTTCATCGGAATCCTGCGCACCCGCACGGGCTATTTCCGCACCACCTTCTTCCTGAAGAAGACCGGGGATGCCTTCCAGGTGAAAGCGCTGCGGATCGAGGATAGCAAGAACGATTTCTGACCGTGCTGCCTCCCGGCACCGACGAGCTCATCGACCGTGCGCTGCGCGAGGATATCGGTGACGGCGACCATACCTCATTGGCTACCATGCCCGCCGATGCGAAAGGGGCGGTGCGCCTGCTCGTGAAGCAGGAAGGCATCCTCGCCGGCGTGGAACTGGCCGCCGAGGTGGCCCGGCGCTTCGATGGCGGCTTGAGCATGCACCCCTACCTGAACGATGGCGCGCGCGTGAAGCCCGGCGAGGTCGCCTTCCATCTGATGGGCCCGGAACGCGCCCTGCTCATGGTGGAGCGGGTGCTGCTGAACTTCATGCAACGCATGAGCGGCATCGCCAGCCTCACACGCCGCTTCGTGGATGCGGTGGAAGGGACAGGCTGCACGATACTGGACACGCGCAAGACCACCCCCACCCTGCGCGCCATCGAGAAGTGGGCCGTGCGCCTCGGCGGAGGCGCGAACCACCGGCATGGGCTGTACGACATGATCATGATCAAGGACAATCATGTGGACATGGCGGGCGGCATCGCGCAGGCCATCGATGCCGTGCACGCCTACCAGGAATCCAAAGGGCTCGACCTGCGGATCGAGGTGGAGGTGCGCGATCTGGCAGAGCTCGAGCAGGTGCTGCAGCGCGGCGGCGTGCACCGCGTGATGCTGGACAATTTCCCGGTTCGGCTGCTGGCCAAGGCCGTGGAGCTGATTGGCGAGCGATTCGAGACCGAGGCCTCCGGAGGCATCACCCTCGATACGGTAAGGGACTATGCCAGCACCGGCGTGGACTACATCAGCGTGGGCGCGCTCACGCACAGCGCGCCCAGCCTCGACCTCAGCCTGAAAGCGATGTGACATGCTGCGTAGGCTGCTGCGTAAGCTGATCTTCTCCAAGGCCTTCCGCCGGCTCATCGGCTGGTCGCGCCGCATCGTGCTGCCCGGCTTCGAGGGCTTCGATCTCTTCCAGATCTCCCGCTTCTTCATCCAGGCGCTCACCAAGGGCCACCTCGCCACACGCGCCTCGGCCATCGCCTTCAAGCTCTTCCTGGCCTTCTTCCCTGCGGTGATCGTGCTGCTCACGCTCATCCCCTACGTGCCCATCGACGATTTCCAGGCACGCCTGCTGGCCACCTTCAAGGACATGATGCCGCTGGAGGTCTTCCGCTTCATCGAGACCACGCTGCACGACCTGGTGGTGAAGAAGCACGCCACCCTGCTCTCGGTGAGCTTCGTCACGGGCATCTACCTCGCCAGCAACAGCATCGATGCGATCCTGGCCGGCTTCAGCGGGAGCGCCAACCTCACCACCTGGCACAGCCCCTTCAAGCAGCGGCTGCTGAGCCTGGGCCTGCTGCTCGCGCTCACCTTGCTCGCGGTGATCGCCATTCCCGTGCTCACCATCAGCGGCACGGTGATCAACGAGCTGGCGCGGCTCGGCTTCGTGCCCAACATCATCATCTACTACTCCCTCTTCGCAGCCAAATGGCTCGTCTCGGTGCTGGTGGTGGTCACGGCGGTATCCTTGCTCTATAGCGCGGGCGACCCCACCTCCAACCGCTTCAAGCTGATCACCCCCGGTGCGCTGCTCGCGGTGTTCCTGATCCTGCTGATCTCCCAGGCGCTGGCCTACATGTTCGGCAACATCACCAATTACAACGCGCTCTACGGCTCCATCGGCGTGATCCTCGCCGTGCAGCTCTGGATCTACTTCAACATGATCGGGATCCTGGTCGGATATGAGCTGAACACCAGCATCGCACGGGCGCGCTCCCTCCGCAGCGGCCGCCTGGAGGTGCCCGCCTCCGGGTCCTGACGGAAGGCCTACATTCGGCCATCGCCCGCACGGCGCCCCTGTATGCAACGCAAGCTCACGCTCCTGCTGGCGACGCTGGCAGCCCTGTCTTCCCTCCTCGCTCAGCGCTTCGATGATCGGCGCCCGCCCAACACCTACCGCAACGCCGACAATCCGCACTATTGGAAGAACCGTCCGCCCTATGAGGGCTATTGGCAGCAGGATGTGCACTACATCATCGACGGGCGGCTCGATGACGAGACCGATGCGCTCACAGGCGAGCTGACCCTGCATTACTGGAACAACTCCCCGGACACCCTTCGGCATGTCTTCTTCCACCTGTACCAGGAGGCGTATGTGCACGGCTCCCACCTGGAGTCCCAGATGAACGACGAGGGCGCGGACATGCGGCGCTACCGCGACCTGCCCTACGCCGGAACGCGCATCCGCCGCCTGCAGGCCGACGGCGACAGCCTGCGCACCGAGCAGGACAACACGGTGCTGAAGGTGTGGCTGAAGCAGCCGCTGGCGCCTGGGGAGCGAATCACCTTCCGTATCGACTTCGACACGCATTGGGCCATGGGCCTGCCGCGCCGCATGAAGCTGTTCAACGCCTGGGGCTGGAAGCATTACGATGGCGTGCACTGGTACCCGCGCATCGCGGTGTACGACCGGAAATTCGGCTGGGACATGCAGCAGCACCTGGGCATGGAGTTCTATGGCGACTTCGGCTCCTTCGACGTCACCTTGGATCTCCCGCACCATTACATCCTCGACGCCACCGGGGTGCTTCAGAACCCGGAGCAATGCCTGCCAGCCGACCTGCGCGCGCGCCTCGACATCGCTCTTTTCAAGGACAAGCCTTGGAACGAGAAGCCTAGCACCATCATCGAGCCCGTGCCAGGCCAGCGCCGCGTGTGGAAATTCCACAGCGAGAACACGCACGACTTCGCCTTCACCGCGGACCCGACCTACCGTATCGGCGAGGCTGAGTGGAACGGCGTGAAGTGCATCGCGCTCGCCCAAGAGCCCCATGCCAGCGGATGGCAGAACGCGGCGGCCTATTGCGCGAAGAGCATCCAGGCGCACAGCGAATCCTTCGGCATGTACATGTACCCGAAGATGATCGTGGCCGATGCGCGCGACGGCATGGAGTATCCCATGCTCACCCTCGACGGCGGACGCGACCCCTATTACCGCGGCCTCTTCGTGCATGAGATCGGCCACAATTGGTTCTTCGGCATGGTGGGGAACAACGAGACCTACCGCGCCATGCTCGACGAGGGATTCACGCAATTCCTCACCGCCTGGGGCCTCGAGCGCATCGACGGCGATACATTGGTGACCGATACGCCCCGCACGGCCTATGAGCGGCGCTACACCTTGCCCGAACTCGCCCGCGAGAGCGAGGTGTACTACAGCTATCAGCGCGATGCCGTGCGCGACCGCATGCCGGCCATCAACACCCACAGCGACGATTTCGATGAATGGCAGCGCCGCGGCTATGGCGGCTATGGCCACGTGTACAGCAAGACCGCCGTGATGCTGTACAACCTGCAATACGTGCTGGGCGATTCGCTCTTCCTCAGCGCCATGCGCCACTACTTCGGGCAATGGCGCGCGTGCCACCCGTACATCGAGGACATGCGGCAGAGCTTCATCGATCACACGAAGGTGGACCTCAACTGGTTCTTCGATCAGTGGATCGAGACCGACAAGACCATCGACTACGCCGTGCGAAGGGTGAAGGGGCGCGACCGCGATGCCGGACAATCGATCCTGCTGCGCCGCAAGGGAAGCATGCAGATGCCGATCGATCTGCACATCACCGCGAAGGATGGTCGGCGCTACGCCTACCATGTGCCCAACACCTGGTGGGTGAAACGGACCGATGCCACGGTGCTCCCCCGCTGGACCGGTTTCGGCACGCTGCATAAGGATTACGTGGCCCATGTCGACATCCCCAGCGGCATCGCCGAGGTGGTGATCGACAGCACCAACCGGCTCGCGGACCGATACAAGCTGAACGACCGGCTCTCCCTGCCCCTGGACGTGCGCTTCGACCACCACATCCGCAACTACCCGGATCGCCGCACCTACGAGGCCTTCGTTCGGCCCGACCTCTGGTGGAATGGATACGATGGCGTGAAGGCCGGCTTCCATGTGAACGGGAGCTACATGCGCTACAAGCATCGGCTGCACGCCAGCGTCTGGGTGAACACCGGGCTCGGGCAATACCTGCCGCCGGACAATCCCGCCCGCGCCGTGGACTCCATCCCCGGCAACACCGATACCGGATTCGACCGCATCTCCTTCAACGTGCGCTACGCCAATGGCACCGAGAAGCTGCTGCGCGGCTCGGAAGTCTTCGTGCATGCCCGCTCCTTGGATGGGCTGCGCCGCTTCGGCGCCGGCTTCCAATGGACCCTGCCCGGCAATCGCACCGTGGCCCAGGCCGAGGCACTCTACTTCTGGAGGCCCGATAGCACGGACCTCACCTACCTGCTGCTGCCCGATGCTTGGGGATTGGATGCGCTCAACGCGTCGCTGAACTTGAGCTTGCGGCATCGATACCGCCAGAACGGGACACAGGGCGACCTGCTTCTTGAAGCGCGTAACAGCGCACCAGGCTCGGCATACGGCTACGGCTGGCTGCGCCTCACCGCGGTGAACAGCCTCACGCAAGGCCCCGTGGAACTCCGCACCCGCTTGGTGGCGCAATACGGCAGTGGCAGCACGCCGCGTGAGAGCGCGCTCTATCTGGCAGGCGCCTCGCCCGAGGAGATGATGGAGAACAAGTACGTGCGCAGCGTGGGCTTCGTGCCCTACGATTGGACCGGGTTCGGCGCCGACGTGAACCATTTCCAGCATGGCGGCGGCCTAGGGCTGCGCGGCTATGCCGGCTACCTCGCCCCCGAGCTCGACACCGACGGCAACCTGATCTACACCTACCAGGGGAACACCGGGGCCGGGGCCAGCGCGGAGCTCGACCTCGATGGCCTGGTGCCCCTGCGCCCCGGCAAGCTCGCGCGCGTGCTGCACCTCGATGCCTACCTCTTTGGCGATGCGGGCGTGATGGCCTACCGTTCCATCTCGGCCGATGGCACCATGCTCCGATTCGCCGAGCCCCGTGCCGATGCCGGCGCCGGCTTCGCCCTCACCATCAAGCGCTGGGGACCGCTCACCGACATCAAGCCCCTGACCATCCGCTTCGACATGCCCCTGCTCCTCTCCGCTCTACCGGCCACCGAGGATTCGCACTTCGCGTTCCGTTACGTGGTGGCCGTGGGGAGGAGTTTCTGAGACCGATAGCTGAGATGACCGGCTTTGCCCGGTCGTGAACAATGCAACAGAAGGAGCCCATCGCCTATCTCGCACCGCAGGCTTTCTTCTTTGTCAGGAAGGATGTTGAGGCGCTCAGCGCTGAGCGCATTGTTCACCTCCACCTGTTCCATGCGTCTCGACCGAAGGATGTTCCCATAGCCTGGCTCCATCAGTTCCGCTTCTTGCTTCGCATGCGTCGACAGGGCGTGAAACAGGTCTTGGCACATTTTGCAGGGTATCACACGCTGCTCCCCGTACTCCTAGGGTTTCGGACGCACATCATCATTGCAGGCGCTGATGCGTGCTCCTTCCCAGGCATCAACTACGGGAGCTTCAGGAAGCCGCTCATGCGCACCGTCATCGCCTTCTGCATGCGCAGGGCAACGACACTCCTCCCGGTTCATCGGAGCCTTGTGTCCTTCACCAATACGTACAGCGATTCGGGACCTATTCAACAGGGATTCCAGCATTTCGTGCCCAAGCTGAAGACGCGCTGGGAAGAGATCCCTTATGGATTCTCGACAAGCCATTGGACGATCGCCGCCAACCCGCCACGCTCAGGAGCGCTATGCATCGCCTTCGGCGCCAAGCCCGGGAGCGATGTGCACTTCCGCAAAGGCCTGGACCTGATCCTCGAGGCGGCGCAGGCTCTACCCGGGATCCGCTTCACGATAGTGGGGGCCGCTGATCCCGGAGCCTATGCCCCTCTGCCCGGAAACGTCGCGCTGCTCGGCATCATCCCACCTAACGAACTTCGCGAGTTGATGGCCCGACATGAGTTCTACCTCCAGCCTTCCATGATGGAGGGTTTCCCGAACGCGCTCTGCGAGGCTATGCTCATGGGGTGCATCCCCGTTGTCTCGAAGATGACCTCGATGCCCGACATCGTTGGCGACACGGGCATGGTGATCGCGCGCCGGGATCCGTTGCTGCTCGTCCGTGCCTTAACCGAGCTATCCAAACTGAACGCGGAGGAACAAGCGAAACGTTCCGCTCGAGCCCGCCAGCGCATCCTTCCGTTCACGATTGAATCACGCGTGGCAGCTTTGTCCCGCATCCTTGACGCATGAGCCTGCTGAAGAACATCGCCAAACCCGCGTATCGGGCATTGAACGGCCTGATGGAGAAAGTCCGCAAGCAGCAAAGCGGAGCCATACCTCAGATTGAACTCGAACCGAAGCACATTGCCAACCTGCGCATCGTGCTCGATCGGGATGCGTTCCTCGAGGCCCTGCCCAAGGGGGGTGTTGTCGCCGAGGCCGGCGTGGACCATGGCGACTTCTCGGCCCGCATCCTGAAGATCACGCAGCCCCGGAAGCTGCACCTCATTGATGTCTGGCACAGCAAGAGGTACCATGGTGGGTTGCAAGGCTTCGTGCGCGAGCGCTTTGCGGACGAGATTACCAACGGCCGGGTGCAGATCGACCTGGGACTGAGCACCTCGGTGCTTCCTCGGTATCCCGATCACTATTTCGACTGGATCTACATCGACACCGATCACGGATACCGCGTGACGGCCGATGAGCTCAGCATCGCACGGACCAAGGTCAAACCCGGTGGCATCATCGCTGGGCACGACTACATCACCTCCAACTGGGACGGAGGTGTGCGGTACGGAGTGGTTGAAGCCGTTCATGAGTTCTGCGTGCGGCACGGCTGGGAACTCATCCTGCTCACGCATGAGACGGACCGGCATCTGAGTTTCGCCATCAGGGCGATCCCGTCAGTGGCACGCTGAATGAGATCACGCGGTCCCTGCACATGGAGCGCAGAGGCGCTCATGTTCGAAATCGGGTACTCGGCTTAACGGTTCGCAGGTTTCGTCCCCCGCGCGCCAAGCATCGGCCTCACGACCAGGTCGATCAGTTCGGGTGTGAGGCGCAGCACATAT
>JACJZF010000005.1 GCA_020635725.1 Flavobacteriales bacterium | reverse complement strand
GAGTACGCGCTCGACTACAGCAGCCGCGACGTGGAGCTGCGGCCCGACCTGCTGAAGTACGAGCACACCGATGGCCTCAACCTGCTGAGCATCGACCTGGACCATTACAGCGCGATCTGGTCATCGCGGAACGAGCGCTTTCGGTTGATGGGCTTCGGCGGCATGCACGTTGGACCGGTGATCCCGCGCAGCGATGTGCGGGTCTTCGGCACGGGCATCAACAACAACTTCCACCTCTCCGGTTTCGGCGTGGGTGCGCAAGCGGGCTTTCACCTTACGCTATGGGAGCATCTGCTGGTGCGCTTCACCGGACGTACGGGCTGGATCGAGCTGCCCGACGTGCTCACCACCGGCGAGAGCAGCGATCGCGCGAGCCAGCACTTCTGGTTCTGGCAGGCCAACCTGGCGGTGGGCGCCCAGTTCGCGCTCGGCAAGGGAACGAAGCCGGAATCGTCGCGGCCTTAATCGGCCACCACGAAGCGGACCACCTGCGTAGCGCCTGATGATTCGGCGCGCACCACATAGAGGCCTGAAGGCAGTGTCGGGAGCATCCAGCGGCCAGCGCCCGCCGGCGTACCGATGCTCAGCAGCTGGCGGCCGCGCTCATCATAGAGCGATAAGCTCACCCGCGTGGCCTCTGGTGCGAGGATGATCGCATGCTGCGCGGCATCATATCGCACCACGTGCGCGATCGCGCCTTCCTCAGCAATGCCCACGACGCCCTCGATCACCACCTGGTCGGTGCTGGTGCCGCAGGGCCCGTTGTCGCAGCTCCACTGGAGCACGTTGCTGCCGATGGCGGGGGCGAAGTAGGTGGCCTGCGGATCGGTGGGGTCGCTGAAGGCGCCGCTGCCGGAGACGATGGTCCAGAAGCACGCAGCAGGGGCCGTAGGCGTGGAGCCATGGAGCTGGATGCTGCCCGGCCAGGGCGGCAGTGTCTGGTCTGCGCCTGCATTAGCCTGCGGCGACGCGTTATCGTAGCACCAGATGGAGACCTGGTCCGAAGAGGTGCCGCCCGGTCCGAAAATCGTCCACTGGAGCACGTTCTCGCCGAAGCTCAGCCCCGTGACGGGCGAGTTGGGCGAGTTGCCGCTGATGAAGACGGCCGTACCCTGCACCACTTGCCAGAAGCCGGTCTCGCCGGGGCTGAGGGCATTGGCCTGCATGGCGGTGGTGGTGCCGCAGATGAACTGGTTCGGGCCGGCGAAATCGGCCGCTGCAGCACTGAGGCCGGCGGTGATCGCAAGGAGTAGGAGGGAAGCGCGCATGGGATGGATGGCGAAGGTATCGCGCCGCGATGCAGGCGCCCAGCCGGGCAGCGCGCACGGATGACCGCTCACCGAAGGAATGATCGCGTTCCTCGTTCCGGGGATCAGGCGGTCCTGCGCCGCGGAACAGATCCGCTCACGGCTTCACCGGGTGCAGCAGCAACGCCCGCTTGTTGAAGTCGGCCGCGGCATTGATCACCGCCCGGTAATCCTCGAATTGCTCCAAGGGCACATGGGTGGACCGGTAGTACTCGATCGCCTCCACCAGCACCTGGCCATCCTGCAGGGTTGCGGTGCTCTTGTACTCGGCTTGCACCTTGCCATCGAATTCGAGGGTCTTGTGGATCATCAACGGTGAGAGGTCCTCTACGTTCCACCCTTTAGGCACGGTGATCCTGATCCGGCGATCGTAGTACCGGTTGAATCCTTCATCCACGGGCAAGGCGCGTTCCTTCTCCTGGTACATCTCCATCTGCGGCCCGATGAGCTCCCCGACCTTCAGGATGAGGTCGTCGCCGGCCCGGCTGGTGTAAAGCGGCGTGGTCACCGTGCCGCGGAAGGTGAGGGGCTTCACGCCGAAATATTGCTGCTCGGCATTCTCGACTTCCACCTTCTCCTCGCTGGCGCCTTCGATCAGGTGGTTCAGGTGATTGTCGATCACTTCCTTCCGCTGCTCCTCTTGCAGGAAGGGCCAGTAGTTCTGCGTGAAGCTGGCGTAATAGCCCGTGAGCTCATTCACCACGGTGATGGTCGCTTCGCCGCCGTCCTCGCTGATCGTCACGCCGATGTCGAGGTCGTGGCGCGTGCTCTCCGCGGGCAGCTCCGGGATGCGCTTGATGGAACCCACGCCGGCCCAGAGGCCGCCCACATCCACGTTCTTGATGAAGAGCGCGTGGGTGCCCATGTTCTCGGTGGGCAGGTAGCCCAGGCCCAGGCCGAAGGCGGCGGGATCCAGGTACTTGCCGATCCCCGGGAAATAGAAGCTCATGTCGTTGAGGTAGTTGAAGGCCTCGAAGTCGGGGTCGAAGGGCATCTCCTCCCGATCGCTCGTCACCACGGTCTCGTGCACGATCCCGGCCTCGCGGAAAAGGTTGGCGTAGAGCCGTTGCAGGCCGAATTGGCTGCAGTTGCCGGTTCGCAGGATCTCATCGAGGTCGCTGAGCTGGGCGCTGCCGTTCTCGGTCATGCGGAAGTTCCCGCGGATGTACCTGTTCATGGTCCGGATGCGGTCCTCTTCATCGCGCGCGTAGGAGAGGCCCATCTTCTTGATGAGCGAGGCGAGGGAGCGCTGCGTGCCCTTGCTCAGCTCGGGATACAGCGCCTTGTGGTAGTTCCGTGTGGCGGTGACATAGCCGCTGATGTCGCGCAGCCCGCGATCGGGTATGGCATCCACCTTCGAGATGATGTAACGCTGGTAGCGGCCGGGCATGGCGCTCTTCTCATCGGGCAGCTCCGGGGTGTCGGTAAGCAGCAGGTGGTGGCGCGTGATGCCGGCATGCGTCGTGTCGATTTCCGGCTGGGGCACGCCGTTGTATCCTTTGAAGGCGAACTGCCATCCCTTCGGCACCAGGAGCTCGTACCGTTGCTCCACCACCGGTATGTTGAACTGCATCCGCGTGATGTCGCCTTGGATGTCCCCGCTCTGCTTGCAGAGCATCATGTACTCCACGATGCTGCCGGGCTGCAGCCCCTCGAAGGCGAAGTAGAGCTTCTCGCGGTTGTCCTCGTCATCCACGCGCCGCTTGAAGGCGCTCTCGCCGAGCTCATGCACGGTGCCATCGGCCGAGACCGAGCGGGCCTTGATCCGGATGATGCGCTCGATATGGCCCACGCTGATCTCCATGGTCTTGTTGGCCTCCACCGATGCCTCATCATGCGCGTAGCGCTGCAGGTGGAAGAGCTCGTAGAAGGCGAGTTCCTGGCCGGAGTCATCGTACTGCGAGATCGAGTTGCGCTTCAGGAGCACATCCGAGTCGGTGCCCTGGCGCAGGCCATCGGGGATCGCAGGGGCCGGGTCCCAGTCATAGCTGGTGAGCAGGCTGTGCTGCGCCGTGGCGGTAAGGGCGGTGGCGGCGGCCAGCGAGGCGAGGAGGATACGCATGTGCGAGGAGTAGGCTAAGGAGTTTCGATCACGAGAGTGCGTCCGAGGTCTTTCATGAGCTCCACGTTGGTGCTCCGCCATTCGGGCAGGCGCTCGTCGAGCATGAGGTCCTCCAAGGTGAAGAGGGACCGGCTGGTGATGGCCGTGCCATTCCCGGCGATCTCCATGGAATAGCCGAAGTGGTCGTTGCCGTTTTGGCCTGCCACGGGCACCCCGGAGCAGCTCGCGCCGGGCGGCAGGGTGAGCTGCACCACGTAGTCGTGCTGGGCTCGGTGTTCCACCTCAATGGCCAGGCGGCGCCCGTTGCGCGCCCGTTTGTCCTTCCACGGGTCGCTCAGCATCAGCGGCACGTAGCGTTTGTTGCCCGCGACCCGCGCGTGGTCGGGTATGCGGAACGAATACTGGAGGGTGAGCGGCGCGGAGGCGTCATCGAGGCCCGTGATGGTGCAATCGTCGAGCAGGAACTTGTTGGAGCCCTTCATGAGCGTGGCGCGCAGCAGCTCATCCTTGCGTGCCGGCGGCACGGACTTGAGGTAGTAGGAGAGGTCGTAGCGCTCGTAGCCGGAGAACCGCGCCACGCCCGTGCCGATGAGCGCATCGCCTTCGAGGCGCACCCACACGGAGTCGACCACGGTAGAGAAGGCGGCGGGCATCACGGGAATGCGCATCACGCTGTAGCGGTCGGGGCCATCGCTCACCAGGGTCTCCTTGCCCTGGGTGAACCCGCTGGGTACGCCGAATGCGTTGTTCTGCGCGGTGCCATCGAGGAACAGGGTGGTGTCGCCGGAGCGCAGCGCCACGATCATGTGGTTATCCACCGAGGCCGTGGGCAGCTCGGAATAGGCATAGGGCAGGTCCCGCGTGCCAACCCAGGCAAGCCGGGCATCGAGCCCCTGCGCCTTCATCAGCGCGTGCATGAGATTGCTCATGCCCTTGCAGTCGCCGTAGCGGGAGCGGCAGACCTCATCGGCGGGGGCGGGCACCAGCCCGTTCATGCCATCCTCGATCGCCACGTAATGGATGCGGTCCTGCACCCAGCGGTAGATGCGGGCCGCCTTCTCGATCTCGGTGGCGGCATCGCCCACGATGGAGTCGCTCAGCGCGCGCAAGCCGGCCGACGGCTCGCGGAAGGTGTCCTTGATGTGCTCGCTGTACCAGGCGTAGAGCTGATCCAGGCCGGAGCCCGTGGCGCCGGGCAGGCGCACCACGATCTGCGCATGCGGCGCGTAGTACCGGGGCGAGGGCCCATCATCCTCATACAGCATCGACGGAATATCGCGCATGGTGATCCGCTGCACGCGCTTCCCTTTCTCCATCGCATCGCTCCGCTCCAGGAGGCTGTCGGCCATGTGGAAGGTGAGCAGGTCGACCTCGATGCCCGGATCGCTCACCACGGTGAGGGTGCTGAGCACGGTGGGCCGGTTGCTCGTGAAGAAGTGGCCGCCGACGAAGCGCGCATCGGCGTACGACACCTCGTGCTCGATGTGCGCGATCGCTCCCGATACCAGGCCGGGCATGAGGAAGCTGGCCACGCGGGAATCATCGTGGAAGATGTGCGACTCGCGCGAGTCCCGATGCTCGATGTCCCGCACGGGCATACGCCGGTAGCCCTTGCCTTGGGGCACCATGGTCCAGGCCTCGAGCCGCTTCAGCGGGAAGAGCGTACTGTAGTGCACCGTTTCCTGCTGTGCCGCACCTGTGGGGTCCTTGAGCATGAGCTCTTCCTCCACGGTCTCCCGATAGGCCACGTAGCCCTTCTCGCCCTTGGTGATGCGGTAGGTGCTGTTGCGCACGAGATACACGGAGGATTGGTCCTGCCAGGCGCGTCGCATGCGCACGAGCAATTCCTCCGAGGACTGACCAGTCGCCGCGCCGGCGATGCCGATCACGGCCAGAGCCAACAGGGCGCGCTTCTTACTCACCGACCCGGATGATGTCATCGTTCCGCATTTGATACAAGGCCACGCGCTTGCCGGTGCGGTCATGCTGCGACCACGGTCCATGCAACTGGCCCTGGACGTAATTCATCCGCTCGCGCACCTGGCCATTGTCCCAGTACAGGACCCGCTCGCCGTGCACCGCGCCATTCACATAGGGGATGGTCTCCATCACTTTGCCGTTGGCGTGGTACTCGGTGCTCGTTCCCTGCACGTACCCAGTCTTGTATTCGGCCTTCTCCATGAGCTGCCCGTTGGCATGGTACTCCTCGAAGACGCCATCGAGCTCGCCGTTGCGGTAGGTCATCCGCCGCGAAAGGGTGCCGTCGGGGAAGTGCGATTCGATCTGATGGATGCCGCCGCTGAGCCGCACCGTATCCTTCACGCTGCCATCGGCCATGGGCGATCCGTAGGCCACCATATGGCCTTTGTGGTAGAAGCGCACCAGCTGGGGCACGCCGTCGTGGGTGTGGCTGATCACACGCCCATGGAGCTCGCCAAACTGATACTCTCTCAGGAAGGAGATCTTGCCGGTGTGGTGGTACTCGCGGGAAACGCCCTCCTCGCGGCCCATACGGTAGGTGGCTTCGGAGAGCAGGCTGCCGTCGGCGTGATACCGCTTCGAGCTGCCATCTTCTTCGCCGAGGACATAGCTGACCTCGCTGCGCTTCTTCCCATTCGGATGGAAGGAGGTCCAAGCGCCGTGCTTCTTGCCGTTCAGGTGCGCGCCTTCCGTCTCCACTTTGCCATCGGGGTAGTACCAGGCAGCCTTGCCATTGAGCCAGCCGTTCATCATCTGCAAGCGCAGCATCACCTTGCCATCGGGGTAGTGGGCGACCATCTCGAAGGCGCCAGGGGCCACCACGATGCGTTCGTACTCGACGCCCTCGGAATCATAGTTGACCCGCTCGGCGATGGCGCCCTCATCGATCCGTTCGGAATAGACGCGCTTGCCCTTGGAGTCGTAATAGTCCTGCCAGCCGAGTTGATCGCCATCGGCGTAGTACTCCTCGCTGCGCAGGGCGCCATCGGGGAAGTAGCGCCGCAGCACACCTTCGACCGTTCCGTTCTTGAAGAAGCCGATCTCGCGGGCCTGGCCTGAGTGGTATTGCCGCGTGAACTTCGAATAGGGCGTGCCGTCCTTCTCGTAGTGCTCATCCTGGCGCGCGAGCACCCCGCCAGCATCGTAGTACTTGTGCACGCCGATCTCCTTGCCCTTGTCGAAATCCTCCTCGATCTCGATGGTCCCATCGGGCTGGTAGTACTTCCATGGCCCATCCTTGAGTCCCTCATCGAGATAGATCCCCTCCACGCGTAATCCGCCATCGGCGTTGTATCCCTTGAACTGGAATCGGCCCTTGGACCGCGTTCCTTCGCTGAGCACCTTGCCTTCGCGGCTATAGTAGGTGTAGCGCATGAGCAGCCCGCGGTTGTAGTCCATCACCGAGGCCTTGGTCCCATCCGGGTTGTAATCCTCGTAAAGCCCTTGGAGCTTCCCATTCTCTCCGAAGCGCTCCACTTCGCGCAAAGTGCCCCACTCATCATAGGTGAGTCGCTCGCCCACCATCGTGCCGGCTTTCAACGTCGCCTCCTGCTTCTTCGCGCCGCTGGGGTGCCAGGTCAGGAGCGGGCCATCGCCCTTCCCGCCAACGTAGGTGACCTCTGATTGTGGCACGCCGGTGATGTGGTGCTCCACGTGCTTGCCGATGCGGTCGCCATTCGTGAATGTTCCCTCATACTGCAAGGATCCGTCCGCACGGGTCTGTCGCACTGGGCCGTCGGTCTTGCCGGCCTTCAGCGCGTAGGTCCATTCCGCCATGCCGGCCGGGTGGTACTCGGTGACCGGCCCGTTCCATTCGCCCTTCACGCCAACCTTGCACACCCGCGCACCACCCATGCGGTAATAGAAGCAGGTCGGACCATCGCGCAGATCATCGTGCAGCACGGCGCTATCGGACTTGGTGCCGATGTCGTGGTAGCTGATCAGCACGCCATGGTACTTGCCATTGCTGTAGTCGCTCTGGGTCTCGATGCCGCCGGCGGCGTTCCAATGCTCCCAGCGCCCATCGCGCTTGCCGCTGCTGTTGAACGATCCACGGCCGCTTATCCGGCCGCCCGGGCTGAAGGCGACCCAATCGCCCGTGTTGAGGCCAGCGCCGATATCACCCGGGCCATACGCCAGCAGGTCCTCGTTGTCGTTGAAGTAGTGCACCAGCGAAGGACCGCCTTCGGTCTCGGGGAACACCTGATACATGGGCACCAGCACCGAGGGGAGCCAGCGCCGGAACTCATCGACCTTGGCGCGGTTCTTCGTGGCCACGCTCTTCACCTGTTCATTGGTGCTGGAGGCGAGGCAGTGGTACACGTATCCCTCGAATCGGCCCTGATCCATGATGGCCTTGATCAGCGGACCGTAGAACCGTTCATAGAAGCCCGCTTCGGCGTTCTTGCGCTCGGCAATGGAGGTGAAGAGCACGTGCGATTGGCGGCAGGTGGGATAGGCGAGGTCGGGCTTCACCTTGTACTTCTTGTCCATGGCCACCTTGCTCTTGATGATGAGGTCGAGGTCGGCGAGGTCATCACCCGCTGGGGATAGATCGTAGCCGGCGTGCTCGAACTCGCTGGTGCCGCCCAGCATCTGGTCATAGCGGATCAGCGTCGACTCGGCCTTCGGGTCCTCGAATCGCACGATCTGCGCCATCATGTAGGCCATTGCGGCCTGCGCCAGCCGCTCCTCGCTCATGGCGATGTCGCCGAGCAGGAGGTGGGCATCGCGCTGGTAGGGGAAGCGCTTGGCATTATCCATGGCCTGCACCAGCTCGCCGGCGCGGTCGCCTTTCTTGCCCAGCGCCTTGGCCCGGATATGCCGAACGCGGAAGTTGCCGGGCAGCTCCCGAATGGCCGAGTCGCACGCCGCGATGGCATCTTGGGGGCGCTCCAGATCGAGCAGGATGGCGGCGCGCATGATCTGGAAATAGCTGGAGTTCTCGCCTTTCAGCTGCATGCCTGCGCGGCAGAGTCGTTCGGCATCGCTCAGGCTGTTCTCATCGATCAGGATGGAGACACGCTTGAGCACGACGCGCTCGTACAGGGAGTCGTTCCGGTTCACCGTGGCAAGCTTGTTCAGGGCGGCGTCGGCATCGGACCGGGCCAGGGCTTCATCGGCCTCGCGCATCATGGCGTGGCCATGACCGCGGTCCAGCATCGATTGGGGTGAGGCGGACAAAGGCAGCAGCAGGAAAGGCAGCAGAAAGCGAATGCTCATGGTTCAATTGCAATGGGTGCGTCTCATTTGGGTCATCTCCTCGCCGTACATGCGGGTGAAGCCGAGCTCCAAGGCCCGCTCCATGGCGGCGCATGCGGCTTCGGCGTGTTTGGCGGCGAGTTCGAGGTGGGCCAGGTTGCGGTAAGCGTACGGGTTGTTCTTGTTCAGGTCGATGGAGCGCTCGATGTCCTTGCGCGCGCCTTTCAGATCGCCTACGCCGATGCGCGAGAACCCGCGGTTGTTGAAGAAGCGGGAATCCTTGGCGCCATGTCGCTCGGCATCATCGTAATAGGCCAGGGCCTCCTGATGCCGGCCCAGCCCGCCGAGGAAGAAACCCGTGTTGATGTAGCCCACCGTGTCTTCGGGCTTCAAGCGCACCAGGGTCTTCAGCATGCGGAAAGCCAGGGCCGTATCGCCCACGCCATTGGCTGCCAGGGCCATGTTGTTGATCGCGGCCACGCTCACACTGTCCAGCGCGAGCGCGCGCTCGCAATCGGCGCGGGCCTCGGCGTGCTTCATGGTCTGCAAGCGGTTCCAGGCGCGCGCGTTCAGCGCACGAACCAGCGCCGCGCTGTCCGGTGCGGCATCCACGGCCATGGAGAGGTCGGCCTCGGCCCGGTCGAACATGCGCAGGTCGTTGTACAGGTCGCCACGGACCATGAGCACCGTGTAGGAGCGCGGGTCCTGGTCGAGCAAGTCCTGCATGGTGCGCAGGTGGCGCTGCACATCCTCCTGGTCGCGCAGGCCGCACCCGGAGCGCAGGAGCAGCGCCTCCACATCGGGCGGCTCCCTTCGCAGCAGCGGTGCGAGCACCCGCTCCAGCTCCTTGCATTCCGATTTCGCCTTGTGGTCCTTGGCGATCCGCAGGAGGGTGGAATCCGCCTCCTGGGCGGTGCCGGTGCCCACCAGGGCCGCGGCAGCAAGGGCCAGCAGCAGTCTCATGGGGCACAGTATTGGCGGCGCAGATCATCCACCTCCGGACCGTATTGCTTCGTGAAACCAAGCCGAAGCGCTTCCTCGAAGGCATCGCAGGCCTTGTCCTTCTCGCCGCGCGCCTTCAGCACGAGCCCCAGGTTGCGGTGCGCGTAGCTGTTGCTCGGCATCAGCTTGATGGAGCGCTGCACGTTGCGCAGCGCATCGTCGGTGCGGGCCGACATCAACTGGGCATAGCCGAGGTTGTTCAGCACGTACGGGTCGTCCGGCACCAGCTTCCGCGCCCGTTCGAACCAGTCCATGGCCTCTTCGTAGTGGCCCTGCCCATTGGCCAAGAAGCCCAGGTTGTTCAGGATCGGTATCTCCTCGGGCTTCATCTCGAGCAGCCTCAGGTAGATGGAGCGGGCCTCATCCGCGCGCCCGAGCTCATCGATGGTGGCGGCCTTGTTGGACAGAGAGGCCCAGTCATCCGGTGAGATCGCCAAGGCCCGATCGTACGCTTCCACGGCTTCACGGAACCGGCGCACCTGGGTATGCGCGGAACCGATATTCAGGAATGCCGTTACGCTGTCCGGGCCATCGTACGCCCTTTTCAGCGCCTCTTGGTAATCGGCGAGCGCCCGATCGGTCATGCCGCCTTCGAGGTAATAGCTCCCGCGGTTGATGTAGGGCGCCATGCTGTCCGGCTCCAGACGCATCGCTTCAGACAGGTCCTCGAAGGCACCGGGGCGGGTCTCCTGATCGCCGTAGCGAATCGAGCTGCGCATGAGGCGCGCCCGGTAGGCATAGGCGCCGTCAGAAACGAGACGGTCCAGGATCCGCACGGCCTGCTTGGGCTTCCCCAAGCTATCGAGCCGCTGCGCCTCCGACCATTCGCGCTCTGCTGCGGGGCTCTGGGCCAAGGCTCCGGCCACATTCAGCCAGATGCACCCGGCGAGAGCGAGATGACGCATCATGCGTGCAAAATAGGTCGGAAGTTGCAACGGTAAAAATCAACCTCTAGTACGGCGCACGGAGCGCTTCCGCAGCGGCTGGGCCCTGGTTGCAGACCAGGTCGATCACGCTCATGCGCGGCTTAAATCCGTGGCGATCAGCGAACACCTGGGTATAGGGCGGTACCTGCTCCACGTGGCTGGGCAACGGCTTCTTCGGATGAAAGGAAGTGCGCAGATCGATCATCTCTGAGACGTCCTCGACAAAGGCTTCCGAAGTGAGCACCTCGGTGCTGAGCCCGAGCCATTTCATGCCCAATCGAAGCGTATCCCTGTTCAGGTCGATGAGCCGCTCATGGCGTTTCATCAGCACCTGCTCGATCTCGTCGACGTAATGGATGAACCACGGCGATTTGCCGTAGGCGCTGCGGATGGCGTGGAGGTGCTGCTGCGGCCAGGTTTCGGCTCGGCTCAATCGCACCTCGCGCATGGGCAACTTGGCTCCATGTCCGTGGATGATCTGCGCGCTCAGGTCGTGGACGCCGTTCGGTCCGATGATGGTTGTGCGTGTGCGGTAGCTCTGCCGAACGTAATGCTCGCCGGTGTCGATGAGTGCCTGCGGATGCTTCGCCAACAACCAGTAATGCTCCACGCTGCCGAAGTAGAAGGAGGGGAGCAGCAGCATCACTTCCCGATGCAGAATCTGCCGAAGATGCTGCCGAGCAGATCGTCGGGCGTGATGCGGCCGGTGATCTCGCCCAAGTGGTATTGCGCACGACGCAGGTCCACTGCGAGCAATTCGCCGCTGATGCCCTGCTCGATGGCCGCGCGCGCATCAAGCAGCGCCTGGCGAGCCTTGGTCAGCGCATCCACATGCCGCGCATTGGTGACCACGATGTCGCCTTGCGTCGCGGTGCTGTTCACGAGTTCGAGGAAGCGCTGTTTGAGCGCATCCAGCCCTTCGCCCTTCTTCGCGCTGATGGCCAGGGTGCCGCTCAACGCCTTGGGCGCGAGGTCCGCTTTATTGAGCACGGGGATGAGCGTAGGCCCATCGCCGATCCGTTCGCGCAGCATCCGTGCCTCCAGCCCGAAGGCCTGCTCATTCATCACGCTCGCATCGCCCAGCAGCACCACGATAGCGGCCTCGGTGGCCTTCTTGTAGCTCCGCTCGATGCCCAGGCGCTCCACGGTATCGTCGGTGCGGCGGATGCCCGCGGTGTCGATGAAGCGGAAGAGCACGCCGCCGATGGTGATGGCCTCCTCCACGGTGTCGCGCGTGGTACCGGGGATGTCGCTCACGATGGCACGGTCCTCCTCGAGCAGCGCGTTCAGCAAGGTGCTCTTGCCGCTGTTGGGCGCGCCCACGATGGCCACGGGAACGCCTTGCTTCACCGCGTTGCCGTAGCGGAAGCTCTCGATGAGGCGGTCGCACACGGCGGTGATGCGGTCCACGAGCGCGAGCAGCTCGGGCCGCTTCGCGAATTCCACGTCCTCCTCGCCGAAGTCGAGCTCCAATTC
Organism: Flavobacteriales bacterium; assembly: GCA_020635725.1. Lineage (GTDB taxonomy): Bacteria > Bacteroidota > Bacteroidia > Flavobacteriales_F > PHOS-HE28 > PHOS-HE28. Next base: position 250,763 of record JACJZF010000005.1, on the reverse strand, counting down.
GATCAATGCCGCGAAGTCGATGAGCTGCTGCCGCAATTCCTCGATGCGCTGCCCGAAGCCGCCGCGCAATTGCTGCATGGCCAGGCGGTGCTGCGCCGCGCTCTGGCTGGCGATCAAGTCGGCCACGGCCTCGGCCTGGCTCAGGTCGAGCTTGCGGTTGAGGAAGGCGCGCTGCGTGAATTCACCGGGCAATGCCAGGCGCGCTCCCACTGCCAACAGGGCTTCCATGAGCCGTTGCTGGATGTAGGGTGAGCCATGCACCGCCAGCTCCGCGATGTCGTCGCCGGTGTAGGAGCGCGGTCCGCGGAAGAAGGTGAGCAGGCCATCGTCGATGCGGCCCTCGGCGTCGCGGAAGTCGCAGCGGTGCGCGAAACGCTCGCGCAGCTCGTCCGGCAGCCCATCGCATATGGCACGGGCCACCGTTTCGGCCTGCGGTCCGGAGAGCCGCAACAGGGCGATGGCGCCGGTGCCGGGAGCCGTGGAAATGGCCGCGATGGTGTCAGTGAGCTGCATGATCGGCGACAAATGTCCGGATCTTCGCCCCAGCATGTGGACCCTCGATAAGCATCGTTACGACCAGCTGCCTTATCCCACGGTGATCGTGGTGGGCGGCGGCTTCGCCGGATTGGAGATCGTGCAGAAGCTGGCAGGCAAGCCGTACAAGATCCTGCTGCTCGACAAGCAGAACCACCACTGCTTCCAGCCGCTGCTGTACCAGGTGGCCACCGCCAGCCTCAGCTCCGACAGCATCGGCCATCCCTTCCGCCGCACCGTGGGCCCCATGCCGAACGTGGCCTTCCGCATGGCCGAGGTGAAGCGCGTGGTACCCGAGGAGAAGCGCATTGAGACCAGCGTGGGCGATTACACCTACGACATCCTGATCCTCGCGCTGGGCAGCACCACCAACTTCTTCGGCAACCGGCAGATGGCCGACGTGGCCATGCAGCTCAAGAGCATCAGCCAGGCACTCGACATCCGCAGCGACTTCCTGCAGGAGTTCGAGCGCGCCATGGTGATCCACGATGAAGAGGAGCGGCAGCGCTGCCTCAACTTCGTGATCGTGGGCGCCGGACCAACCGGCGTGGAGCTGGCGGGCGCGCTTGCGGAGATACGCCGCACGGTGCTGAAGCATGAGTACCGCGAGCTCGAGAGCAGCTTGATGCGCATCGTGCTGATCGACAGCAACGACCGCGTGCTGAAGAACTTCAGCGAGCGATCGAGCGCCAACGCGCTGAAGTACCTGCAGGGGCTGGGCGTGGAGGTGCGCCTGAATCAGCGTGTGACCGGTGGCGACTCGGACCGTATCGTGCTCGACGACGGCAGCCTGCTTGAAACCAATACGGTGATCTGGGCGGCAGGGGTGAAAGGCGACCTCATCCCCGGATTGGAGCTGGGTGTGAACGAGCGCGCCAACCGCTTCATGGTGGACCGGACCTGCCAGGTGCAGGGCTACAGCGATATCTACGCGGTCGGCGACATCGCGCTCATGGAAGAGCCCGACTGGCCACGCGGGCACCCGCAGGTGGCGCAGGCCGCCATCCAGCAGGCACGCAACCTCGCACACAATCTCATCCGTCGCGCCAATGGACATCCAATGCGGCCATTCTCTTACCGCGACAAGGGCAGCATGGCGGTGATCGGCCGCCGCAAGGCCGTCGTTGACATTGGCCGATCGAGCTTCGGCGGCACCCTCGCCTGGTTGATGTGGATGTTCATCCACGTGATCCAGCTGGTAGGCTTCCGCAACCGCATGATGGTGCTCTTCAACTGGGCGTGGAAGTACATCAGCTGGAAGAACACGATCCGCCTGATCGTACGTCCGTACATGCGGAAAGGCACGGCCGTGACACGCGCCTTCGTGGCGCAGGAGTGAACGGCCCGCCGAACGGGTACTTTCGCGCGCCTTCCATGAGCCCGCGCATCGTCCTCTTCCTCACCATCTTCATCGATCTGATGGGCTTCGGGCTGGTGATCCCCATCTTGCCCAACTGGATCAGCGAGCTCATGGGCAGCGAGGTGTGGGTGGGCTTCGCCATCGCCATCTTCTCCATCATGCAGTTCCTGAGCACGCCACTGCTGGGCAGCCTCAGCGACCGCATCGGACGCCGGCCCGTGCTCATGATCACCCTGGCCCTGAACGCGGCCGGCTACGCCCTGCTGGGTTTCTCCGAGGGCATCATCCTGCTCTTCGCGGCGCGAGCGCTCAACGGCATCGCCTCGGGCAACATCAGCGTGGCGCAGGCCTACCTCATCGACATTACCCCGCCCGAGAAGCGCAGCGGCGCGCTCGGCCTCATCGGCGCGGCCTTCGGGCTCGGCTTCATCTTCGGTCCGCCCATGGGTGGGCTCATCATGGCCAAGTTCGGCTTCGCCTATGTGGGCTGGTTCGCGGCGCTGCTCTGCGTGGTGAACCTGGTGCTGGCCTGGTTCATCCTGCCCGAATCGCTCCAGCACAAGAACCCCGATGCCGTGCTGCGCCTGGTGCCGGTGAAGGATTACCGCGAGGTGCTCGCGCATCCGCACCTGCGCCGCATCTTCATCATCAACTTCTTCTACATCACGGCCTTCTTCCTCTTCCAGGTGTGCTCCACGCTGTTCTGGGAAGAGCATTTCGGGCTGAATGAGGAGCAGCGCGGCTACGCCTTCGCCTTCCTGGGAGTATGCACCGCGTTGGTGCAGGGGCTCTTGATCCGCAAGCTGAGCAGCGCCTTCGGCGATGAGCGGCTCTTGATCATCGGCAACGTGGGCATGGCCATCGTGCTCGTATTCCTGGGCCTGGTGCCGCAGGGCTATTTCCTCGTGGGCGAGCTTCCGTTGATCTTCCTGATGGCCTTGGTGAACGGCCCGGTGGGGCCAGCATCGCTCTCCTTGCTCTCGCGTGAGGTGGACCCGCGCAACCAGGGCAGGGTAGTGGGCCTCTTCCAATCCTTCGGTTCGCTGGCCAGGGTGGTTGGGCCCATTGTAGGCACCACCCTCTATGCCACGAGCTATCTGCTGCCCTTCTTTTCCGCGGGCCTTCTGCTCGCGATCAATGCCTGGCTCGCGGTGCTCTACATCAGGGTCTTGCGCGCCTCGGGGCAGGGCCATCACCAAGCTACGGGTCAGTCCGGGGTGAAGGCCTAATTTCGCCGCCGCTCGACCAAGGGCAACCATCACCACGACACACGGAACATGAGCGTACTCGTCAACAAGAACAGCAAGGTCATCGTACAGGGATTCACCGGCAGCGAGGGCACCTTCCACGCCTCGCAGATGATCGAGTACGGCACCAACGTGGTGGGCGGTGTCACCCCCGGCAAAGGCGGTCAGAAGCACCTGGACCGTCCGGTGTTCGAGACCGTGAGCGATGCGGTGAAGCTGACCGGTGCCGATGTGAGCATCATCTTCGTTCCGCCCGCTTTCGCCGCCGATGCCATCATGGAGGCCGCTGAGGCCGGCATCAAGGTCATCGTGTGCATCACCGAGGGCATCCCGGTGAAGGATATGGTCACCGCCCGCGAGTACATCCGCGGCAAGGGCTGCACGCTCATCGGCCCCAACTGCCCTGGCGTGATCACGGCCGATGAATGCAAGGTGGGCATCATGCCCGGCTTCGTGTTCAAGAAGGGCCCCGTGGGCATCGTGAGCAAGAGCGGCACCCTCACCTACGAAGCAGCCGACCAGGTGGTGAAGGCCGGGCTCGGCATCACCACGGCCATCGGCATCGGCGGCGACCCCATCATAGGCACCACCACGCTCGAGGCCGTGCAGCTCTTCGCCAACGACCCCGACACCAAGGCTATCGTGATGATCGGCGAGATCGGCGGCGACCTGGAGATCCGCGCCGCGCGCTGGATCAAGGAGAACTGCAAGAAGCCCGTTGTCGGCTTCATCGCCGGCGAGACCGCGCCGAAGGGCCGCACCATGGGCCATGCGGGCGCCATCGTGAGCGGCGCCGATGAGAGCGCGGCCGCCAAGAAGGCCGTGATGCGCGAATGCGGCATCCACGTGGTGGAAAGCCCGGCCACGATCGGCGCGAAGGTGAAGGAGGTGCTGGGTTGAAATTCTTGCGACCCTTTCAGGGTCGAATACCGCTCTCGCAACGCATTCCATCAAGATGCCTGTGACCCCTTCGGGGTCGAGGGAGTACATCCAGCTTGTGAACATGAGAACTATGCTGGGGTGAGAATCCCTGCAACCCTTTCAGGGTCGAATACCCTACTGCAACGCTTTCCATCAAAATGCCTGTGACCCCGTCGGGGTCGAGGGAGTGCATCCAGATTGTGGACATGAGAAGTATGCTGGGGTGAAACTCCTGTGACCCTTTCAGGGTCGAATACGGCTCGTTCAACCTGCTCTTCAAGATGCCTTTGACCCCTTCGGGGTCGCGGGGCATGCAATAGCGTGGAGACAGAAGTCTCTCCGACCCCGGAGGGGTCGCACGGGTTGGTATTCAGTTCGAGCAATCCAAGCGACCCCGGAGGGGTCGCATGGGTTGGCAATCAATCAAGTGTTCAGTACGACCCCGGAGGGGTCGCACGAATTCGCATCGGGTTAGGGCGCATTCGACCCTGAAAGGGTCGCAGGGCTATCCCAAGTACTTCGGGTCGAATTCTACGCCAGCCTCCGACAGCAGTCGCTGCACCTCTTCCCCATACGCATGCTTGCGGTGATGATCCTCTTGTCCTTCGATGTACTTCCGGACGATCTCACGCTCGCGCCAGCCCACGGTGAAGGCCGCATAGCCTTCCTGCCATGCGAACGAGCGCAGGCCTTTCTCCTCCTTGATCCATGCGGTCGATGCCTTCTTCAATTCTCGGACAACATCAGCCAGTACATGTGTGGCCCTCAATCCGACCAGGACATGCACGTGGTCGTTCCATCCGTCGATGGCTTGTGGGAAGGCCCCGAGCCCTTTCAATGTTCCACCCATGTACCCGTGAAGCTCCTCCCGCCAGACCTTGTCAAGCGCCGTAGCACGGCCCTTCGTCGCGAAGACGATATGATAATGGAGGCTTAGGTAGGCGGCCATAGCGTCAAAGTAAGCGTTGAGTACTCAATTTAGGATTCCTGCGACCCTTTCAGGGTCGAATACCCTATAGCAACGAATACCTACGAGATACCTGTGACCCCACCGGGGTCGTGGAACATGCTTCAGTTTGTGGGGGACAGGAAGATGATTGGAGGAATCCTGCACCCCCTTCAGGGTCGAAAACTCTCCCGCGACGAATCCCTACATGACCCCTGTGACCTTCGGGGTTGAGGGTAAGCGTCCAGCCTGTGTGCATGAACGTACTAGTTGGAATCCCTGCGACCCTTTCAGGGTCGAATACGGCACGCTCAACCTGCTCTTCAAGATGCCTTTGACCCCTTCGGGGTCGCGGGGCATGCATGAGCATGGATACATAAGTCTCTTCGACCCCGGAGGGGTCGCACGCGTTGGCATTCAGTCAGAGCAATCCAAACGACCCCGTAGGGGTCGCAGGCGGTGGTGATCGGTCAGGTATTCGGCACGACTCCGGAGGGGTCGCACGGGTTGGTCATCGATCAAGTGTTCGGCACGACCCCGGAGGGGTCGCACGGGTTGGCATTCAGTCAGAGCAATCCAAACGACCCCGGAGGGGTCGCAGGCGTTGGTGATCGGTCAGGTGTTCGGCACGACTCCGGAGGGGTCGCACGGGTTGGCATTCAGTCAGAGCAATCCAAACGACCCCGGAGGGGTCGCACGGGTTGGTCATCGATCAAGTGTTCGGCACGACCCCGGAGGGGTCGCACGCATTCTATTTCGGTGCTGGGATAATCGCGCAGCGGCTTCCTTTGCATGCGAGCCGTGGCGAATCACGGCCCCTGCACATGAACCTCTTCCGCAACTTCAAGTCCGTCACCAAGACCTGTTACGGCCGTGGCAGCTTCGGCAAGCTCGGCGAGATCCTGGAGCCCCACCGCGATTCCGGCAAGGGCTATATGGTCTTCCTGGTCGATCACTACTTCGAGGGGAACGATGCCTTCATCGCCCGCATCCCGAAGAAGGACGGCGACGAGCTGATCTTCTGCAGCACAGCGAAGGAGCCCAGCACCGAGCAGATCGATGGCCTCCGCGATGACCTCCTGGCCCGCCGCGGATTACCCGACGGCGTGGTCGGCATCGGTGGCGGAAACGTGATGGACGTGGCCAAGGCGCTCTCGCTCATGCTCACCAACGAGGGCAGCAGCGTGCAGTACCAGGGCCTCAACCTGATCAAGAAGCCCGGCATCTACCACTGCGGTGTGCCCACTATCAGCGGCACGGGCGCGGAGGTGAGCATGACCGCCGTGCTCACCGGTCCCGTGAAGAAACTCGGCCTCAAGTGCGACTGGACCGTCTTCGACCAGATCGTGCTCGACCCGGACCTCATCGCCACCGTGCCCACCGACCAGTGGTTCTACACCGGCATGGACACGTACATCCACAGCGTTGAGGCCATCACCGGCACCAAGAAGAACACCTTCGCCGAAGCGTACAGTGAGAAGTCGCTCGACATGTGCCGCGAGGTCTTCCTGAAGCTGGACCGTGACGACCCCAAGAGCGACGAACTGCTGATGGTAGCCAGCTACATGGGCGGACTGAGCCTCACCTATAGCGAGGTGGGCGTGTGCCATGCGCTCAGCTATGGCTTGGGCAAGGTGCTGGAGATGCATCACTGCTACGCGAATTGCGTCGCCTTCAACCAGCTCGATGACGTCTATGGCGAGTACGTGGCTGAGTTCAAGGGTATGGTGAAGCAGCGCGGCGTGAGCATCCCTTCGAACCTGAGCAAGGGCTGGGACGAGAAAACCCTCGACGCCATGGCCGAAGTGGCCTACAACCTGCCGCACATGTGGGACCACGCTTTTGGCCCCGACTGGCAGAACGTGCTGGACCGCGAGCGGATCAAAGGGTGGTACAGGAGGATGTGAGCGGAGCGGGTGCCATGAATGACATCTCGTTACCATCACCAGATGGCAGGCATCTTGTGGTCTTGAAGTTCGAAGGCGAGATTCGTTATGGCCCGACTTATAATACAGTCCATATCGACGGTGTCCGATTCGAGGACGTCATCGCCGGCGATGAGGCCCGCTGGCTGTCGAATGACCTTGTCGCCGTCCAAGAGTGGATGACCACTGCTGAACGATTCGGTCCCAATACCTGCCTGCTTCTTATTGACGTGACGAAGCGCGTGTTCTGCAGAGCACCGGTAGTTCATAAGGGCTTCGTCGGTGGATTCAGTCTGTCGGAAGGCAGAGTGCGATATCAAGAGTCACGATTCGGGTGGTCTGGGCTTAAGAAAGTCGAGGATGTTTACTTGAATCTTGCCGATATCCAGGACTGGGTAACGCTCCCTTAGTCTGTGCCCCGTCAGTTCCTTGATTTCAGGAACGCTCCATCGACCACTATGAGTCTCACGAATCCATTCGTCCGCGAACGGTGCGAGCTGAGCCCGTCGCTCACGTGGTAGGACATCCCAGCCTTTAGCACATTCACACGTCCATCTTCATGCTCGTTGATCAGTTCGCCTTCCAGCACGAACACCAAGTGCCCAAGCTGACACCAATGGTCGGCGAGGTAGTTGGCTGAATATTCGATTATGCGGATGCGCAGGCCATCGTGCTGAATCGTGCGCATGGAGGCCGTGCCAGTGGTTCCATTCACGATGGTGTCAGGCACTTGCGACCAGTCGATGGCCTCGAAAGGGATCTTCATGGTCTGATTATCTCATTCCCTAATCCTCTGATCTCACCTCAAGTTTCATGATGCGGGGCGGGTCATCTTTGCCATCGGCATAGAGGTAGGTGGCGCGCACGCGCATGCCATCGTGCAGGTCGATGAGCTCGCGGGCGCCGTTGTGGAAGCCGGCCATGCCCACCTCGCGGTAGAAGCCGAACCAGATGCTGTCGCCCACATAGAAGCGCTCGTAGGTGTGGTACTCGTAACGGTCGCGGCGCGAAGTCCGCACACGCTCGGTGCCCCAGCTCTGGATCGGGCCTTCCACCACCAGGCCTTCGCCATTGGCCATGGCGCGCATGAGCCGCCAATGATCCCAGCTCATCAGTCCCACACCGATGACCGCGATGGCGCAACCAAAGATGATGAAGACCTTGGGCGTGGTCCACTTCGGGCGCTGCCGCAGTGGAGCCAGTTGCCGATCCTTCACCCGCCGGATGAGCGCCCACGCCGTGCCCGTGACGATGAAGGCCGCGGCGATCCAAGCAACGATGGGCTCGAAGGGCGGCTGCTCGGCCAGGTCGAAGACCGTTCGATAAGGCATGTCAGGTCTCAATCACCTGCACCACCGAACGCGCAGCGCACGATGTTGGCGCCCATGCGCAGCGCCTTCTGCCGGGCCTCCTCGCTATCACCGTGCACATCGGGGTCTTCCCAGCCGTCACCGAGGTCGCATTCGAAGTCGTAGAACACCACGAGCCTTCCCTCCCAGATCAGCCCGAAGCCTTGCGGGGCCTTGTCATCGTGCTCATGGATCTTCGGGAGGCCGCGCGGGAAATCGAACTGCTGGTGGTAGATGGGATGCGCGAAGGGCAGCTCCAGCAGCTCCAGCTCCGGGAATACGCGCTTGAGCATGGGACGGATGTACGGATCCATGCCGTAGTTGTCGCTGATGTGGAGGAAGCCGCCGCCGATGAGGTAGTTCCGCAGGTTGTCGGCCTCCTGCGCGCTGAAGACCACGTTGCCGTGGCCGGTCATGTGCACCAGCGGGTAGTTGAAGAGCTCCGGGCTGCCGACCTCGACCGTGGGCACATCGGGATTGATGCCCATGCCCATTTGCGCATTGCAGAACTTCACCAGGTTGGGAACCGAAGTAGGATTGGCGTACCAATCGCCGCCGCCACTGTACTTCAGCACGGCCAGCTGGTAGGAGCCTTGGGCCCATGCGGAGCCCGTGATCAGCAGCAACGCCAGCAGGGGAAGGATGCGCGACATGCCGCTAAATTACCGTTGCTGGGCCAGGCTCATCCAGGTGATTGCTGCCAACGCGGCCGTCTCGGTGCGCAGCCGTGCCTCGCCCAGCGCGATCGCCGTGAATCCACTGGACATGAGCTGTTGCGCCTCCAACGGCGTGAAATCGCCCTCCGGCCCGATGAGCATGAGCGCATCGATCCCAGGTTCGTACACGTTCATCAGCGCTGGCTGGTCCGGTATGCACCAGCCGAAGAAGCGCTGCGGCGCGGGTGTTTCATCCACGAGTTGCTGCAAGGGCACAGGCTGATCGATCAATGGCAACCAGGCGCGCATGCTCTGTTTCATGGCGGCGATGGCCACTCGCTCCAGCCGGTCCAGGCGGAGGCGGCTGCGCTCGGTGCGTGTGGTGAGCACGGGAGAGATGCGATCCACGCCCAGTTCCACGGCCTTCTCCACCAGCCATTCGAGCCGGTCGATCTGCTTGGTGGGCGCAACGGCCAGGTGGATGCTCCCCGCACGCTCGCGCGCCAATTCCTCGCTCTCGAGCACCATGGCCACGCAGCGTTTCCGGGCCACATCGACCAGTTCGGCTTCGGCGCGCGTCCCTCGTCCGTTCAGCAGCCCAATGCGCTCGCCCACACCCAGGCGCATCACCTGCGTGGCATGGTGCGCCTCTTCCTCCGGAAGGGTCACCAGGCCGGGCTCCAGGTCAGGGCAGTAGAACAGGTGCATCGTTGGGCAGGCGGCGGAGCGCGCGCAGGGCGAAGATGAGGGCCAGCGCGAACAGGAAGGTGCCCATGGTGGGGGAGAAGCCCACGAGCACGGGCCATTGCGATTCGGTGAAGGCGCGGTGCATGAACTGCGGAAGGATCATCTCGCGGAACGGGTGCAGCACTTCGGTAGGCAACGAATACACCGTGGTGACCTTCGCCGCGAGGGCCACGATCAAGCCCCAGCTGCAGAGCCATGCGAGCGCGCCATCGGCCCATGGCCGTTGTGGCAACCGCGGAAGCGCCGAGAGGATGAGCAGGGCCGCCACGCTGGTGAGGTGCCGCGGACCGAAAGCCCAGCCGCCCCACCACATGCTGTGGCCGGCGATCATGAGCACCAAGGCGATGGAGGGGAGCACCAAGGGATGCATCCATGTCCACCGCCATCCTTGGCGGCGCATGGCCATGAGCGCGACCAGGGCACAGATGATCGCCACCGGCGCGTGCGTGAAGAGCCCGCGATAGCTGCTGAAGAGAAGGCCGAAGAGCCCATCGAGGCGCGGACCGCCGAGGCCGAGCGTGCCGCCGGAACGATCCACGTGCGCGGCAACGGCCGAATAGGGCAGTGTGATCGGTGAGGCGGTGACCAGGAGGTTCATCAGCCCCAGGAAAAGCAGGCCCGGCAAGCCGCCGAAGACCTGAGCGGCCAGCGGCTTCCAACGCCGAGCGGCGATATCCTGCAGCAGCCAGGCCAAGGGAAACACGAAGAGGCTGTACTCACAGAGCACGGCCGCGCTGGCCAGAGCGCCGCTGATCACATGAACCTCTTTGCGCCGCAGCAACCAGGCCAGCACCAGGAAGAGCGCGGCGAGCAAATGGCCGTGGAAACTGCCGCTGTACACGAAGAGGAAGGAGCCGAGCAGGGGCAGCAGCGCGAGCCAGGCGCGCGGCCACGGAAGCGGCGATGCCTTCAGCCGATGGAAGAGCAGGAGCGCGAGCAGGGCGAACGGAAGGCTGCCGCAGAGGAAGCCGCCGAGGCGCAGGAGGCCATCGGTGAGCAGGCCGTTCTCGCCGGCCTCCACGAGCCCCAGGCGATCGGCCAGGTACCAGAACGGCACCACCACGAGCGCGGGCAGCGGCGCTTTCTCGGAGAAGTAATGGCCATCCACCAGCGCCTTGTCGTCGGTGAGCTGGTGATAGGGGTCGATGCGCAGGCTGCCGTGCTCCACCAGAGCGGCCACCATGGCGGCGCGGCTCATGGTGTTGGCGTTATGGCCCACATCGAGGTGCCAGCTCGCGAGCCCCAGGACGATCAGGAAGAATGCCGTGGCCGACCAGCGCCGCTTCATCGCCGGTAAAGGTGATCATCTGGCGGCATGGTCGTGCCGCTGCGGTCAGCGCCGGACGAAATCGAGTTTGTAGAAATGGAAGTCGGGGCTGTGCAGGTCCACCTTGAAACCGGTGACCCGGTGATCGGCATCGAAGCTGAAGGTGATGTAGCCGGGCTCCAGGAAGGGATCGGCATGCAGCCAACGGAAGGTATCGAAGTGCCAGTGCTCAAGGCTTCCGGTGAAGAGTTGCGGCGCGGGCGCGAAGGAGAGGCTCAGCCGGCCATCCTTATCGCTAACGGTGGCATAGCCGTAGATGGCATCGGAGTAGGTGCCGGCATACGCGCTCAACGGAAGCGATGGCTTCGTCTTGGCCACACGGGCGGCGATACGGTCGGCACGGCGCTTGGCTTCGCGCTCATCGCGCTTGGCGATGCGCGGCAGCATGTCCTTCACCGGATCAGCGGTGCCGTCCCCGAGGTACGCGTCGAGGATCTTCTGGGTGATGGCGAAGACGCAATAGCTCTCGCCATTGCCCAAGCAGATCACGGCGAGGTCGGCATCGGGCACCACGGCATGGTTGAGGATGAATCCGGGCATGCCGCCGCTGTGCGTGATCACCGCATGGTCATGGTCGCTCTCGAGGAACCAGCCGAGCCCGGCGCCATCGCGTCGACCGCCCATGGGCAGGTGCATGGCCGTGATGGTGCGGTAGGTCGCATCGCTGATGAAGGGCTTGCCATTCACCTTGCCCTCATCGGCCCACATGGCGTCCCAATGTGCCATGTCGTTCACAGTGCTGATTAATCCGCACGCTCCATCGGCGCCGCGCAGGGCCTGGTACGGCATGCTGCGTTGCGGCTCGTTGGGGTCCTGGCCCTTGCGCACATGGGGCATCGCCACATCGCTCATGCCGGCGAGGTCGGCCACTTCCACCCGGCTGCGCTCCATCTTTAGCGGTTCGAGGATGCGCGTGGTGATGAATCGGTCCCAGCTCATGCCGCTGGCGCGCTCGATGACCTGCGCCGCCGCGATGAACATGAGGTTGCTGTATCCGAACTCGGTCCGGAACGGATGCGTGAGTGGCTGGTGGGCGTGGCGCGCGAGGATCTCCGGCTGCGAGTACCCGGTGCCGTACCAGAGCAGGTCGCCATCGAAGGTGATCCAGCCGCTGCGGTGGCAGAGCAGGTCGGTGATGGTCATGTGCTCCGTGATGTAGTCCTGCGGCGTGCCGAATTCCGGAAGATGCTTCCGCACGGGGTCATCGAAGCTGAGCTTGCCCTCATCCACGAGCAGGCCGATGGCGCAGGCGGTGAACGCCTTGCTGATGCTGGCCATGTAGAACAGGCTGTTCGGTGTTACGGGGTCGGGCTTGTCTAAATCGAGCTTGCCATAGCCGCGGCTGAAGACCAGCTCGCCATCCTTCACCACGCCCACGGCCAGGCCGGGCTGATCGAACTTCACCAGCGCATCGGCGATGTAGGCGTCGAGAGCCTTAAGGTCGGGTTGCTGCCCGAAAGCGATGGCCGGAACGAGCCAGGCCAGGAGAAAAGCGGAGCGCATCATGAGGCAAGTGTAACCATCGGCGCTCCGACGGCGTCATGGGAAGGCGGCCGCTCCTCCGTGAGGCGCACCGTTCGTGTATGCAGGAAGTGACGACCGGTTGCCCCCGGTACTTTCGGGGCCATAGCGCATTGAGCAGGGGATGATCGAGCTGAAAGCCATTCGCAAGGCCTATCGCATGGGGGCCAATATCCTGCCCGTGCTCAAGGGCATCGACCTCACCGTGGGTGCCGGGGAGCTCGTGAGCATCATGGGCGCCAGTGGCAGCGGCAAGAGCACGCTGCTCAACATCATCGGCATCCTCGACAACTACGATGGCGGAGAGTACCGGCTCGATGGCATGCTGATCCGCGGCCAGAACGAGACGGAGAACGCCCTGCTGCGCAGCAAGTACATCGGATTCGTCTTCCAGAGCTTCAACCTCATCGCCTTCAAGAACGCGGTGGAGAACGTGGCCCTGCCGCTCTACTACCAAGGCGTGCCGCGCAAGAAGCGCAATGAGCTCGCGCTGGACATGCTGCGGAAGGTGGGCTTGGGCGATTGGGCCAAGCACATGCCCAACGAGATGAGCGGCGGTCAGAAACAGCGCGTGGCCATCGCGCGATCGCTCATCAGCAACCCCAAGATCATCCTCGCCGATGAGCCCACGGGCGCGCTGGACAGCAAGACCAGCGTGGAGGTCATGGGCCTGCTCACCAGCGTGAACCGCGATCTCGGCCTCACGGTGGTCATCGTCACCCACGCGCCGGAGGTGGCTGCCGTCACCCAGCGCGTGATCCGCCTGCGAGACGGGTTGATCGAGGATGCGTACGCGGACCCCAGAACCCTCGTCGCCGATGTTCGATAGGGAGAAATGGGCGGAGGTCTTCGAGAGCATCGGCAAGAACAAGCTGAGGGCGCTGCTCACGGGCTTCGCCGTGTCGTGGGGCATCTTCATGCTCATCATCCTGCTGGGCGCCAGCGGCGGATTGAGTAAGGGCTTCATGTACAACTTCCGCAACAGCGCCACCAACAGCATCCACATCTGGGGCAACGAGACCAGCAAACCCTGGAACGGTCTCCCGCCGAACAGGCCGATCACCTTGACCGAGGAGGATGTGGAGGCCTTGCGCAACGCCATTCCGGGTATTCAGCACATCAGCGGCCAGTACCGCGTGTGGCGCGGCAACACGCAATTGCAATACGGCAAGCAGTACGGCAGCTACGGCGTGCGCGGCGTGATGCCCGAGTGGCAGTCGATGGAGCATCAGGTGATCAAGGCCGGCCGCTTCCTGAACGAGATCGATCAGCAGCAGGGGAGGAAGGTGATGGTGATCGCGCAGGATGCCCGCCAGGACCTCTTCAAGGAAGCGGATCCGATCGGACAGTGGGTGAACGTGAACGGCATCCCCTTCCAAGTGGTGGGGCTTTACGACTACGACAGCGGCGGGCCGGAGCAGGGCCAGCGCAGCGCGGTGTATGTGCCGCTCAGCGTGGCGCAGCGCGTGTTCAACGCCAAGGGCGAAGTCGATGACATCCTCTTCACCTTCGCCGATGCGAGCATTGCCGGCGCTCAGCAGGCCCAACAGCGCGCTGTGCACACGCTGGCACGCCGCCACCAGTTCGACCCGACGGACGAACGGGCGCTCTGGGTCAACAACAACGTCGAGAACGTGGGCACCATCAGCACAGTGTTCACCGCGATCACGCTGTTCGGCTGGTTCGTCGGCATCGGCAGCCTCATCGCAGGCATCGTGGGCATCGGCAACATCATGCTCATCGTGGTGCAGGAGCGTACGCGCGAGATCGGCATCCGGAAGGCCTTGGGCGCCACGCCCGGCAACGTCATCGGACAGGTATTGCTCGAGGCGCTCTTCGTCACCACGCTCTTCGGATTCACCGGTCTTGGGCTCGGTGTGCTGCTGCTCGAAGGACTGGCGAGCCTGATTCCTGGCAGCGAGTTCTTCCGCGACCCCACCATCGATATCGGCGTGGCCGTGAAAGCCCTCGCCGCGCTCATCGCCGCTGGCACCCTAGCAGGCTATTTCCCTGCCCGCCGTGCCGCGCGCATCCGTCCCATCGAAGCCCTGCGCGACGAATGAGAAGGGATTGCCGCAGAGACGCCGAGGCGCTGAGAATTCAGGCCGCACCCATGTGCCCGAGCCGAGGCGTGTGGTCATTGCTTCCTCCTGTTGCGTATTCGACCGACTCGGCGCCTCTGCGTCTCTGCGGCAATTATTCATCGCGCCATGTTCGACCGTGACCGCTGGGGCGAGATCTGGCAGACGCTGAGCCGCAACAAGCTGCGCAGCTTCCTCACCATGTTCGGCGTGGCCTGGGGCATCTTCATGCTCACCGTGATGCTGGGCATGGGCAAGGGCCTGCAGAACGCCGTGCTCGGGGGCTTCGAGGGCTTCGCCACCAACAGCTGCTTCATCTGGACCATGCCCACCACGAAGCCTTACGCGGGCTTCAAGCAGGGGCGCTTCTTCAACTTCGATAACGAGGACATCGAGATCATCCGCCGCAACGTGCCCGGCATCGAAGTGTGCTCGCCGCAGCTCCAATTGGGCGGCTGGCAGGGCGGCAACAACGTGAGCTACAACGGCAAGATCGGCGCGTTCTCGATCTACGGCTGCGAGCCCGAGGTGATCACCGTGGAGGCCGTGCGCCTGCCCCAGGGCCGTTTCCTCAACAAGGCCGATCTCGTAGAGGAGCGCAAGGTGGCGGTGATCGGCGTGGAAGTGGTCAACCAGCTCTTCGGCAAGGACGAGCCCTTGGGCAAATACATCAAGATCAACGGGGTCTTCTTCCAAGTGGTCGGCGTTTCGCAGAAGAAGAGCAGCGCGCAGATGGGCGATAACCCCGACGCCAAGATCTACGTGCCCTTCACCACCTTCCAGAAGGCCTTCAACAGCCTGAACGAGGTGCATTGGTTCACCATCGTGGCGAAGCCGGGCGTGGATGTAGCCGAAGTAGAGAAGAAGATCCGGCTCGTGATGGCGCGCAAGCACAAGGTCGACCCCACCGACCAGAGCGCCTTCGGCAGCTGGAACATGCAGCAGTTCTACATGATGATGAACGGCCTCTTCATCGGCATCGCAGGACTGAGCTGGTTCGTGGGCATCTTCTCGCTCATCGCGGGCTGCATCGGCATCGGCAACATCATGCTCGTGAGCATCAAGGAGCGCACCAAGGAGATCGGTATCCGTCGCAGCCTGGGGGCGACACCGCGAGTGATCACCGGGCAGATCGTGCAGGAGGCGCTCACGCTCATCTTCGTCGCCGGCTATCTCGGCCTTCTCGCCGGGGTGCTCATTCTCGAGGCCATCCGTTCGTTCGGCGAGGGTGAATTCCTGAAAGACCCTTCCGTAAACATCGTCGTGGCCATCGTCGCCTTCGTCGTTCTCCTGGTCTTCGGCCTGCTCGCGGGCTTACTCCCGGCGGTCCGGGCCTTGCGCATCAAGGCGGTGGATGCGCTCCGAGCCGAATGACCCACACCCAACGCATCGATACACCTTCAAGCTATACGCAGGCATGAAACGCATCCTCAAGATCTCGCTCCTGGTCATCCTCGGCCTGCTCTTCGTCTGGCTCATCGCCTTCCTGGTTCAGAAGAGCATTCCCGATCCCGTGGTGTACAACGTGGAGAAGCCGAAGCGCACCGATGTGGTGAAGAAGACCGTGGCCAATGGCAAGATCGTGCCTCGCAAGGAGATCCTGATCAAGCCCGTCGTCAGCGGCATCATCCGCGAACTCTTCGTTGAAGCGGGCGATGCGGTGAAGAATGACCAGCCCCTGGCCAAGATCCAGATCGTGCCCGACATGCTCAGCCTGAGCAATGCCGAGAACCGTGTGAAGGCGGCCGAGATCGGCGTGCAGAACGCTCAGATCAACTACGACCGCAACGAGCCGCTGCTCGACAAGGGCGTGATCGCCGCCGCCGAGATGCAGACCTACGACATTGCCCTGCGCAACGCCAAGCAGGAGCTCGCCGCCGCTCAGGAGTCGTTGCAGGTGGTGCGCGACGGCATCAGCCGCAGCAGCGCGGGCAATACCATCGTTCGAAGCACGATCGATGGCATGGTGCTGGACGTGCCGGTGAAGGAGGGCAACAGCGTGATCGAGCGCAACAACTTCAATGAGGGCACCACCATCGCTGCCATCGCCGACATGGCCGACCTGATCTTCCAAGGCAAGGTGGACGAGAGCGAGGTGGGCAAGGTGCGTCTGGGCATGCCGGTGGTGCTCACCGTGGGCGCCATCGAGGAAGCGAAATGGGACGCGGAGCTAGAGTACATCGCGCCCAAGGGCGTGGAGGAGAACGGTGCCATCCAGTTCGAGATACGGGCCGCGGTCAAGCTCAAGGAGGGACAGAACCTGCGCAGCGGTTACAGCGCCAACGCCGACATCGAACTGGAGCGCCGTGACAGTGTGCTCACCGTTCCGGAGAGCGTGGTCGAATTCAACGCCAAGGGCGATAGCGCCTTCGTGCAGGTGAAGGATGGCGAGGGCTGGAAACGCACCTGGATCAAGACCGGGCTGAGCGACGGCATCAACCTGCAGGTCCTCGAGGGCGTCTCGGCCGAAACGGAGCTTCGCGGGGCACGCAAGGAAGAGGAGAAGGGCATGCAGGTGAGCGTGGACTAACGCTCCGCGACGGGCAGCAGCTCCTCGAGTGCGAGCCCCACGCCAGGATAGGCGAAGCGGAAGCCCAACGCGGCTGCTCGCTTGGATGACACGCGCCGGCTCTTCAGCACGAGTTCGGTCTCGGTTCGGAGGAATAGGGCGCCGAGCTCCAGCATCCAACGCGGACTAGGCAACGCGAACAAGGGCTTGATCCGTTCGCGCAGCGCGTGCATCAGGTCGATCTCGCGAACAGGGTCCGGAGCGCTCAGGTTCACGACACCATCCACCTCGGGTGTGTCGATGATCCATTGGAAGAAGCGCGCAACATCATCCTCGTGCACCCAGCTCACGAACTGTCTCCCTGATCCATGCCGGCCGCCCAGGCCGAAGCGTACGAGCTGCGCGAAACGAGGGAACGCGCCGCCCTTGCGGCTGAAGACCATCGCGCTGCGCACGGCTACCTGGCGCACACCAGGTCTTGCGTGCCGGAAGAACTCGTTCTCCCAAGCCTTCACCACGCGCGGGCTGAAATCATCGCCGAGCTCGCCGGTCTCCTCATCCATCGGCCTATCCTCCGCATGCCGGTAAACCGTGGCGCTGCTCAGGTTGATCCACACGGCGGGCGGGCGAGGGCACGCTTCCATGGCCTTGCCGAGCGCATGGGTCGATTCCAATCGGCTGTTGAGTATCTCCGCACGACGCGCCGCGGTATACCTGCAGTCCACGCTGCGCCCGGCCAGGTTGATCAGCGCGTCGGCACCGTCCAGCTCGCGCCACCAGTCACCGCGGCCGCGGCCATCCCACGCGACCATGCGTGCCGCAGGATGCTGCCGCAATTCGGGCCGTCGCGTGAGCACCACCACCTCATCGCCAGTCGCGGCGAAGTGCTGTTGGAGTATCCGGCCCATGGTGCCGGTTCCCCCGGCGAGTATGACTTTCATGGCTTGTGTGATTGGTTCATGCCTAGGGTTACGCGTGCACGGGATCGACGACGACAGGCCCATGCGTGCCTTGGCGTGCCTTGCGACGGCCACGGAAGAAGAGGAAGAGGTTGAGGAAGAGCATCAGCCCGAGGTAGATGGCGAAGCCCCCGACCTTGCCAGCCAGCGTCTCCACGAGTTCCTGGTTGGTATCCAGCGGATTATTGTAACGGCCGCCCACCTGCATGATGCGAAGCGCGAAGCCCAGGTTCACGAGGTAGAAGCCGACCTCGAAGAGACGATTCGTGGCATCGGCGATGTCGACTTTGCCCTTGAAGATGTCGAGCATGAATACCCGCCCATTGCGGAAGAGCGCGCGTGCCACGTAAAGGGTGAGCCCTGCCACCACGGGCAGGTAGATGAGGTACGTGAGGACGATCTTGTTGCTCATGACTGTTGAGTGTTGTGGCACGCGATCACGTGCCTGGTTTATCGATTCCTGGAGCTGGCGGGGCATGATGCGCCTTCGAGCGATTCCGGAGCCTGCTCCAGATGAGGAGCACCGCGATGTTCTGGTAGTGCAGGGCGGCCAGCGCGATGATGATGGTGGCCATGCGCTGCGTGAGCGTGGCGAAGAGCATGGCAGGGCTGTCGATCCGTTCCCAATCGGCCATCACCAGCGCGATGTAGCCTAGGTTGACCATGTAGCATGCGACCAGCAGGATGTTGTTCACGGCATCCACGAAGGCCGCATCGCCGTCGAAGAGCCGGAGCATCCATGGCCTCCCATTCCTGTGGCAGGTCCGCGCCACGCCTACCGCCAGGGCCAGCGTCGCGGGGAAGAAGAGCAGGTAGGCGAGGAGGTTGAGGTTCATGATGCTTTGCGTGCGGTGATGATCAGGTACCGGAAGAGATCGACCTGTGTGCCCAGCGCGATGCCCGCCATGCAGCTATGCAGGTGGGCCCGCTCTTCCGGGTCTGTTCGGCTGCCGCTGATCCGGCGATTGACCCAAAGGCGGGTCATGAGGAGCAGGCCATGGAGCGCGCTCGGTGCCAGGCGCCAGCTGACATCGCGCACTTCGATCCCTTCGTATCCTGCCTGCTTCATCGCGCGAACGAAGGGATCGCGCTCCGCCAAATGCTCGATCGCCCAGCCTTCTGTGGTGAGGCTCACCAATCGCCGACGCCAGCCGCGCGGTTCCTTCAGCAGGAATCCGCCCGCCATGGCGAACCGACCACCAGGCTTGATGATGCGCGCGGCTTCGCGGAGGACGTCAGCCTTATCTGTCCCTGCGCCGTAGTCCAGGCTCTCGATGGCGTACACCCCGTCCATGGAACCGCTGTCCGGGCCCGTGGTTCGAAAATCGCCGCACAGCATGCGTACCGTATGCCCCATTCCGCAGGCGATGGCCGCCGCCGTGCCTTCGCTGGCCTGTTGCGGCACCGCGGTGATGGCCGTGACCGCGCAGCCGTGGCGCTCGGCGATCCACCGCGCCGCTGTGCCATAGCCGCATCCCAGATCCGCGAACCGCATCCCAGGGCGCGGCAACAAGGCAAGCGCCACTTGATCCACCATTTCAGCGAGCATCGCGCTGCGGCTGAATGGATTCAGCGTCCATTTCCAATACCCGAAGTGCAGGTGGCCCGCAGGGCTCCAACGTTTGTAGAGCGCTGCACTGTGCAGGTAGTGCCGCCGGACGCGCGCATCCAGCTGCATGGACCCGGCTTCGGCGGACATGCTCGCATTATCTGGCATTTCAGGAAGATATGAAACATTGCTCGCTGAAAAAACCGGATCAGCGTCCGGTGTCGCGGAAGTGAGGCGCAGGTGTGTCATTTGAGCAGGGTGGTGGCGGCCTTCACGAACCACTGCACATCGCGGCGGGTGCTGTGTTCCAGCAGCGTATCCAACCGGGTGGTGAGGTCGTGGAGGTCGTGGGTCATGCGGCGGAAGCCTTTCGCTTCAGCGCTGGTCCCTGGCACATCCTCGAGTTCCTGAAGCAGCCGTACCAGCGGCTCTAGTTCGCGTTTCTTGCGCTCCCGCGTGATGTGCGTGGCAATCTTCCAGACATCCTTCTCGGCCTCGAAGAATTCCTTTCGCTCACCGGCCTTCAGCACGCGCCGAATAAGGCTCCAATCAATCAGCGCGCGCAGGTTCATGTTGGCATTCCCACGGCTGATGTTCAACTGCTCCATGACATCCTCCGTGCACAAGGGCTCATGGCTGATCAAGAGTAGCGCGTGCACCTGCGCCATGCTGCGATTGATGCCCCATGCGCTACCGAAGGCGCCCCAGGCCTCAATGAATTTTTCGCGGGCTTCGTTCAGTTCCATGTCTGTGCTTGCTCCGCAAAGGTACGTCACGGTCACATATATTTCAATACTTATTGAAATATTGAATATGTGCGTGGATTGAACCAGTTGTCGCGGCGATAAGACCACTTCTAGGGGCGCCGAGCAGGGCTGTCCTCCTGCCCGCAACTACGGTCCCACGTGCTAAGGCCAGTAGGGGAACCTGTCCTGGGCGAGGGAGACCTGAGTTCTTGCTCAATTGCCCATGACGCATATGAAAGAAGATGTCTACCAGGATGTGCCGCTTCGAATGGCGTTCACTCGGACGGCGATGGCCCAACGCCGAATCCAAGGCTATCCAGACCCGCCGCCAACCATTGAGCCATTTCGCGGTGGGCCAGTGCGGTCGGGTGCCCGTCGCCAAAGAGCACATGGGTTGTGTCCATCCGGTCCGGGCGACGGCCGTCGATGAAGTCGATGTCCGACTCCTTGAGCAGCTTCAGAAAGCGCTCCTGCATCGCCTCATCCCCCGACCAAGGCCAGTCATAGGCCCAGAAGACCACGAACCGGCCTTGAGGGAATTGGTCGAGGTAATGACGCTTGGCGCCCCGGACAATGGCCACGTTCAGTTCCAGATCCTTTTCATCCAAGGATAGCGGCAGGTTCAGGTCGAAGTACCGCACGATGTTCGAGCGCCAGAGCAGTTCATAGAGCGTTGACCGGATCGGCCTGCCATCCTTGAATCGCTTGTTCCGACGCGCCTCGCCAGCCACGAGTTCATAGTAAGGGTGCTGGAACCCCCAGCTGCAATAGGTGCGCATATCGCCGATACTCCGGTAGATATGCGACCAGATGAAGGTGTACACGCAAACCCCTTGTTGCTCCGGCACCTGTTGTGAAAGGTCCTCGTATTCGAAGCGCGCCAGCATCTGTTCGGTGCTCCAGCCTGGATAGGCATAGTTGTAGGAGTTGATTGCGGTGCTCATCTGCTGATAGTAGGCAGGCATGGTCTGGTCATCGCTCATCCACTGCCCGAAGCACACCGAGCACCCGAAGAACAGGGCGTGTTGCGTGCACGAGCTGTCGTGCCCAGGCGTCGTTCGTCGGAAGTGGTCATCGATGGTGTATCTCGCGTAATAGAGGGTGTCACCATCCTTCATCTTCAAGTCGGACTGCACCGCGTTGGCGGGCGGCAACTCGCCCAGATGGTAGCCGGGATGGTCCTGCGGATAATCAGGGAGCACATACCTCGGATGCTCGATCGCAGGACGCCCTCGGACGAAATAGAACACGAGGTCGGTGAGGCCGAGCAGCGCGAGCAGAATGAAGAGCTGCGGGAGCATCCGGCGGTCGATGCGAGCCGAGAGCACGGCCAAGGCAAGGAATCCAAGGGCGTAGATCCCGGCCCTGGTGTAATAGAGCCATCGATCCGGTTCAGGCCCGGAGAAACGGTCCGCGACAACATGCGCCGCCAGCAGGAGCAGGGCTATAGCAGTCCAGATCAGCCAGAATCGCTTGTGCGGACTGCTGCGTGCCATGCAGTCAAATATGGAGGTTCGGAGCCTTTCCCCCTAGGACCAGGGTGGAGGGCTCAGCGGCGCTGAGTCGCCGGCAGGGGTCGGAGACCAAAAGAACAGGTCGCTCGATCAGGAAAAAAGAGAGCCCGTCTGTTGACGGGCTCTCTTGCGGACCGGACGGGACTCGAACCCGCGACCTCCGCCGTGACAGGGCGGCATTCTAACCAGCTGAACTACCGGTCCGTTCAGCCCCGTTTTTCAACGGAGCGGGCGCAAATGTAAACGCATCGCGCCATCCTGCAAATGGTTGTCAGTACAATCGGGCCCGTTTCGTCAGGAAACCCTGCAGCACCGGGGCGAATCCGGCGTTGATGTCCGCCTCCACCAGGTCGATCCGGTACTTCCCGCACTTGAGCTTCAGCCGATGCCAACGCTCAGCCAACGCGGCCCTGTATGCCTCGCGGATCTCCGCAGGGTGGGCCTTCACCTGCTCGCCGGTCTCCACATCCACGAAGGTGTAGGGGCGGTCCTTCAAGTCCAGCTCCAATTCGTGCCGGCGGTCCACCACATGAAAGAGGATGATGTCGTGCTTGTTGAAGCGCAGGTGCTGAAGGGCATCGAAGACCTCGGCCTCCCGGTCGGCATCGTCGAGCATGTCGCTCAGGATCACCACCAGGCTGCGACGGTGCGCGCGCTGGGCGATGTCGTGCAGCGCCTCCACGAGACCCGTTCGCTGGCCGCGGCTGGGCGCCTCGGCCGCCAGGAGCGCCTCCAGCTCGGTCATCAGGTGGCGCAGGTGCACCGCATGGCTGCGTGCCCGTTCGGCCAGCCGAACCTGCTCGCTGAATACCGTTAGCCCGACGGCATCGCGCTGTTTTCGCAGCAGCTGGATGAAAGCGGCCGCGGCATGGGCGGCGAATTCCACCTTGGTGAACTCCTGCGCGTCGGCCTTCGCCGGGTAGTACATCGAGGAGGAAGCATCGAGCACGAGCTCGCAGCGCAGGTTGGTCTCCTCCTCGTAGCGCTTCACGAAGAGCTTGTCCGTGCGGGCGAAGAGCTTCCAGTCGATGTGACGCGTGCTCTCACCGCTGTTGTAGGCCCTGTGCTCGGCGAATTCCACGCTGAAGCCGTGGAAGGGGCTCTTGTGCAGGCCGGCGAGGAAACCTTCCACCACCTGGCGCGCCTTGAACTCCAGCGCGCTGAGCGCCTGTATCTGTTCCTGTTGGATGGGCATGTTCGAAACGACGCGGGTTCGTTGGCCGTCCGGCAAAGAACGGGAAAGCCCCGGCCAGGCCGAGGCTTCCGTTCGTTACGCTGATGCGATCAGGCGAGCTGGCCTTGGAGCTTCTGGAGCAATTGGCCCTTGGGCACGGCGCCTACGCTCCGGTCCACCACCTCGCCGTTCTTGAAGAACAGGATGGTGGGGATGCTGCGGATGCCGTACTTCATGCTGATGCCGGGGTTGGTGTCCACATTGAGCTTGCCCACCACGGCCTGGCCGTCGTATTCCTTGCCGAGTTCCTCCACCACGGGGCCCACCATGCGGCAGGGGCCGCACCATTCCGCCCAGAAGTCCACCATCACGGGCTTGTCGCTCTTGAGAACGAGTTCTTCGAAGTTGCTGTCAGTGAATTCGAGTGCCATTGTATTGGGTGCGCTCTTCGCGCTGCTGGTTATCTGCTGTTGGTCGTCTCCGGTCTGATTCCTGACTGCTGGGCCAGGGAGCCAAAGTTACCCCTGTCTTACCACTTCCTTGCCAGGGAGAATTCCACGCCGTTCTGTCAGTTCAGGGTATAGCTGAGCTCAGCAATCCCATCGAGCCCGCGCACGAGTTCCTCGGAGATGGCCACCGCGATACCCTTGCTGGGCAGGTCTACGGCCATGTTCTCCTCCTTGCTCACCAGCTGCACCACCACCTTGCACGGACCGGGATTGGCCTTCATCAGCATCCCAAGCTCCTTCACCAGTTCGTCCGTGGCGCGATCGGCGTCCAGCATCAGGGTGATGCGGTTGAGGTGCTTCTCGCGCACATCGCTCAGCAGCTCCATGCTGCCGATCTTGAACTCCATCTGGCCCTCATCGCGCCCCCAGGTGCGTGCGCTGGCGCGGCCCCGTACGAAGAGGAGCGTGCCCTGCTGCAGGTAGAGCTTGAAGCGCATGTAGTCCTCGCTGAAGAGCATGAAGTCGTGGCTGCCGTGGTGGTCCTCCAGACTGAAGCTGCCGAAGGGCTTGCCGCTCTTCGCGATGCGGTGCTCGGCCTTGGTGACGATGCCTGCGAAGGTGACATCGCGCCCCTCCAGCGCCTTCAGATCGGATAGCTGGGAGAGGTTGTGATGGCAGAGGTGCTTGATCTCCAGGCGATGGTCATCGAGCGGGTGA
This sequence comes from Flavobacteriales bacterium, assembly GCA_020635725.1. Classification (GTDB taxonomy): domain Bacteria; phylum Bacteroidota; class Bacteroidia; order Flavobacteriales_F; family PHOS-HE28; genus PHOS-HE28. Next base: position 226,532 of record JACJZF010000005.1, on the reverse strand, counting down.
CCGCTGAGGTAGAAGCCGATGACCTCTTTTTCGAAATGCAGCTTCTCGAGCGCGCTCCAGCCATCGATCTGCGGCACGGCGGGCTCCGGGATGCCTGCTCCTTCGGCCGCGTCGCCGAACATGCTCACCTGGGCGCTGTCGGCGTTGTCCTTGTGCTGCTGGCCATAGCGTGCGAGGGTCTCGATCCAGGTGGGCTTGCCCTCGCCGGCGCTGTGGAAGAAGGCCGCGCGCTGAACGCCCAGCGAATCGAAAGCGCCGGCATATGCCAGGCTCTCCAGCGCTTTGCGGTTCGCGGCGCGGAGATCCACGCGGCGCATCAGGTCGAAGATGTCGGTGAAGGGGCCATTCTCGGTGCGCTCCTCCACGATCGCCTGCACGGCGTTCTCGCCCACGCCCTTCACGGCACCGAGCCCGAAGCGGACCTCGCCTTTCCTGTTCACGCTGAATGCGAAGAGGCTCTCGTTCACGTCAGGGCCCAGCACCTTGATGCCCATGCGGCGGCATTCCTCCATGAAGAAGGTGACCTTGTCGATGCTGCTCTGCGAATGCGTGAGCACGCTGGCCATGAACTCCGGCGGGTAATTCGCCTTGAGCCAGGCGGTCTGGTAGGCCACGAAGGCGTAGCAGGTGCTATGGCTCTTGTTGAAGGCGTATTGCGCGAAGGCCTCCCAATCGGTCCAGATCTTCTCGCACACCTTGGCATCGAGTCCCTTGGCGGCGGTGCCTTCGAGGAACTTGCCCTTCATCTTGTCCAGCGTGGCGCGGTCCTTCTTGCCCATCGCCTTCCGCAGCACGTCGGCGTCGCCTTTGCTGAAGCCCGCGAGCTTCTGGGAGAGGAGCATCACCTGCTCCTGGTACACCGTGATGCCGTAGGTCTCGTGCAGGTATTCCTCCATCTCGGGGAGGTCGTACACGATCTTCTCCTGCCCGTGCTTGCGGCGGATGAAGTTGGGGATGTACTCCAGCGGACCTGGACGGTACAGCGCGTTCATCGCGATGAGGTCCGCGAATTGGTCGGCCTTCAGCTCGCGCAGGTACTTCTGCATGCCGGCGCTCTCGAACTGGAAGGTGCCATTGGTCTCGGCGCGCTGGTAGAGGGCGTAGGTCTTCGGGTCGTCGAGGGGTATGCCGTCGATGTCGATGCGGATGCCGTGGTTGGCATCGATCATCCGCAGCGCGTCGCGGATGATGGTGAGCGTCTTCAGCCCGAGGAAGTCCATCTTGATCACCCCGGCATCCTCCACCACCTTGCCGTCGTATTGCGTGAGCAGCAGGGTCGATTCCTTGCTGGTGCACACCGGCAGGATCTCGGTGAGGTCCTTCGGAGCGATGATGATGCCCGCCGCGTGGACGCCCGTGCCGCGCACGCTGCCTTCGACCTTCTCTGCTTCGCGCAGCACATCGGCGGTGAGTTCCCCGCCCTCGAGGATCTCGCGCAGCTGCTTCACGCCGACGATCTCGTCGCTGTTCAGGTTCTCCTTCGCCTTCAAGCTGCCCTCGCCATCCAACGGCGCATGCAGCACGCGGCCCAGCTCAATGCCGGGGCGCTCAGGCACCAGCTTCGCCAGCCGGTCGGCCTCGTTCAGCGGCAGGTCCATCACCCGGCTCACGTCGCGGATGCTGCTCTTGGCTGCCATGCTGCCGTAGGTGACGATCTGCGCCACTTGGTTCTGGCCGTATTTCTCCACCACGTAGTCAATCACCTTCTGGCGGCCCTCATCGTCGAAGTCGGTGTCGATATCGGGCATGCTCTTGCGGTCCGGATTGAGGAATCGCTCGAAGAGCAGGTCGTACTTGATCGGGTCGATGTTGGTGATGCCGATGCAATAGGCCACCGCGCTGCCCGCCGCTGATCCGCGGCCGGGACCGATCAGCACGCCGATGTCGCGGCCGTGGTTGATGAAGTCCTGCACGATGAGGAAGTAGCCCGCGAAGCCCATCGTCCGGATGGTGAAGAGCTCGAAGTCCAGGCGCTCCTTCACCTTGTCATCCAATGAATCGATGCCGCCGTTGCCTTCGCCGAGCCAGCGCTTGATCGCGCCTTCGTATGTCAGGTGCTTCAGGTACTCGTCCTGGTCGGAGAAGCCTTCGGGCAACTGGTAGTTCGGCAACAGGATGTCCTTCTTCAGCTTCAGCGTCTCCACCTTGTCGACGATCAGCTGCGTGTTGTCCAGCGCCTCGGGCAGGTCCTTGAAGACCTCGGCCATCTGCGCCGTGGTCTTGAAGAAGAACTCATCATTGAAAAAGGCGAAGCGTGTTCCCTTGGGCTTGCCTTCCTCGTCGTCGAACTCCTTGGCGCTAGGCGTGCTCTGCTTCTCGCCGGTGTTGATGCACAGCAGGATGTCGTGCGCGTTGCTGTCCGCCTGATCGACATAGTGGCTGTCGTTGCTGGCGATGATGGGCACGTTGTACTTCGCGGCCCACTTCACCAGCAGCGCGTTCACCTGTTCCTGCTCGGGGATGCCGTGGCGCTGCAGCTCAATGTAGTAGTCCTCGCCGAAGAGGTCGAGCCACCACTTGAATTCCTTCTCGCCCTCGGCCTCGCCCTTGCGCAGGATCGTGCGCGGTACGCTCGCGGCCAGGCAGCACGTGGTGGCGATAAGCCCTTCGTGGTATTGCAGGATCAGCTCCTTGTCGATCCGCGGGTACTTGCTGTAGAAGCCCTCGATGTAGCCCAGCGAGCAGAGCTTGCTCAGGTTCCGGTAGCCCTGCGCGTTCTTGGCCAGCAGCAGCTGGTGGAAGCGCTGGTCCTTGTCCTCTCGGGTGAACTGCTTCTTGTGCCGGTCGGCCACCAGATAGAACTCGCAGCCCACGATGGGCTTCACCTTGGGTGTGCCGTCCTCGTTCTTGTGCTTGCCGGCCTCGGCCACGAACTTGAAGACCCCGAACATGTTGCCGTGGTCGGTGATGGCCACGGCAGGTTGGCCGTCCTTCGCGGCCTTCTTGTACAATGAGGGGATGGCGGCGGCGCCATCGAGGAGCGAGAACTGGGTGTGGACGTGGAGGTGACTGAACTTCATGGCCAGGAGCGCGAAACTACCGGCGGGAGGGGGAGGAGCGGGGATCAGTTTTCCACAGCCCCAGCACTTACTTTGCTGAGAAAGTCGAACCGTGAGCCGAGTATACCCGAAGAGCTATTACGCCAAGCGGAAATACTGGCAACGCAGGAAAGAACAGGAAGAAGTTCAAAGACGTTATGCCGAACGTGAAGAAGTTCGGCGTCGGACGGCTCGGCTTGGTGATCTTCCCAAGTTGATTGCTCTTGCGGTCGGTTTAGGCTGGTTGATCTGGCGATGTGTCGGTGGATTGACGCCTGTGGGCTTGCTCTATAGGGGATGTGTGGAAGAAGGATTGACGGGCGTGCGGATTGAGCGTTGCATCAACGAGTCGAAAAAGGTCTATCGAATCGGAGCGGTTTGCAGAGATGGTCGAATCAGTCGGGCAACAGGAAGTGGTGCTTGTTCACACCACGGGGGCGTTCGCGAATGGGTGCTTGATACGGTCTACACTATGGACTCAGTCGATTGCGCTGCCCACATCAGGCAAGAGTGCCTTGAGCGGGCGACTAAGCGGTCATGGCTGGATTGATACTCTGATTGCGCGGCTCCGTGCATTCGCCAGGACCCTACACCATGGTATCACAGATCGTGAGACGCTCCTCATCTCGTGCGTCACTCCGGGCAAGGTTGGCTCCGCAACCGCGACCCGGAGTCTCACACATGCCCCGCGTCTAAGGCATTCGTGAGCTTCCGGATGCGCGGGTCCTCGCTGCCTTCGCATCGCACGCGTTCCGGAATGACCTGTAGGATGGCCAGTGCAGTAGTTCTCACGCACGCCCGACCTGCGGCGTGACGGCGCAAGCGGGGTTGTGCGCAAGGCGTGTTCCGCTCATTTCAACGCATCCCCGTAGAACTTCCGCACATCGCTGGTGAACTTTTCCAGTTCCGACTTGATGGCGTACATCATATGCCCGCCCTGGTAGTAGGTCATGGTGATGTTGTCCCTGTATTCCGTGTTGAGGAACATGTGGTCCACGGTGTAGCGCGTGGCGAAGTAGGGCGTGGCGAGATCGAAGTAGCCGTTGCAGATGAGCACGCGCAGCCGCGGGTTCTTGTGGATGGCCGCACGTAGTGTCTCCGCATTGGTCAGGTAGCGGTTCTGGGCATCCTTGTAGCTCCACGGATGCACCTTGCCGGTGAGGATCTCGTAGACCTTGTCGCTGTTCTTGTAGTTCAACGTGTTCCTCAGGTGATCGTTGATGGCCACGGTGAACGGACCGAAGACGGTGAGGTTGTAGCTCGGGTCGAAATCGTATCCATCGCCGCCGTCCGTGCGATCGATGCCTTTGATGGTGCCGTCGAAGCGACCGATGGTGCGGCTCTCGTCGCGCAGCAATTCCTTGGTGAAGAGCCCCGTGCCGATGCGGAAGTTGTTGCGTTCAATGAAGCCTTCGTCGATGCCCAGGTATCCGCTCAAGCGCCTCGCCATCGCCTCGCGTTCCTCCTTGGTCGTGCGGTCGCCTTTCATCAGGAAGAGCGTGTACTCGTTCATCGCGAAGCGCTCCACCTCCTCAAGCAGGGCGGCCTGTGTGGAGAAGCGGCTCTGGTCGAGTTTGCCATGGAAACTGGCCGTAGCCGCGAGGCTGGGCAGGATGAGGGCGTAGGGGAGGTCGTTGCCGTCGTTCGGCCAGAGGGTCTGGAAGTTCATCACGGCGGAGACGAGCACGATGCCGTTCAGGTACATGCCATGGCGGTCCTGCAGGTAGCCGGACAATCCTGCGGCGCGCGTGGTGCCGTAGCTCTCGCCGGCCAGGAACTTCGGTGAAGCCCAACGCCCGTTCTCGGAGACGTACTTGTGGATGAAGTCGCCAACGCTCTGGAGGTCCTCCGAGTAGCCGGTGAACTCCTTCTTGTCCACATCCTCGGCTGGGCGGCTGTAACCGGTCTCGATGGGGTCGATGAAGACCAGGTCCGTCTTATCGAGCAAGGAGTGCATATTGTCCACCACAGTGTAGGGAGGCCCCGCACTGGTACCATCATCGTTCATCACCACGCGCTTCGGCCCGAGGGCCCCCATGTGCAACCACACGGAGCTGGAACCCGGACCGCCATTGAAGGCGAAGGTGATCGGGCGCTTGGCGGCATCACCCACCATGTCGCGCGTGTACGCGATGTAGAAATTGTGCGAGCGCTTCACGCCCTTCTCATCCAGCAAGAGCAAATGACCGACGGTAGCGGTGTAGGCGATGCGTTCGCCATGGATGGTGATGGTGTGCTTGGTGACGCTCGTCTCCGGATAGGTGTACACCACCTTGCTGTCCGGTTTCTCCTTCGGCTTTTCCTTCTCCTGAGCGAACGTGAGGATGGGTAGAGCCAACAGCGCGAGGGCTGCGAGGGATTTCTGCGTGGCAAGCATGAGGCAATGCTATGCATTACAGCTGGCAAACGAACACGAACCATGCACGCAGCACGACCCTGCTCTGCATCATGGGAGCACAGCCTAATTGCCGAGCCCATCCATGCTCTGATCAGGCTTCCTTACCTGACCACCAGCGTCGCCGCGGCCTGCTCGCGCTCTCCCTGCACCTTCACGAAGTAGGTGCCTGCCGCAAGCCTGCTCACATCGAAGGCCTGGCCGTTCAATTGCCCTACGCTGCGCACGAACCAGGTGCGGAGCGCCTTGCCACTGACATCGTGCACGGTGACCACCGCTGGCCCGAGGTCGCGATCCAGGTGCAGCCGGAACTGATCATCGGCGGGGTTGGGGCTCACGCGCAGCTGGGCGGCGGGGCGCGTGACTGGCGCATCTCCCACACCGGTGCTGATGGGCGCGCCGCTGCGGCTGATCAGGTAGCAGCTCACCGGGTAGTAGGGGTTGTATCCGTCGTTGCAGTCCGCACAGGTGCTGCCGCTCACGCAGTTCGGGTTGTTCGGGTGGCAGTTGTCCACGTAGCTCTCCTGGAAGGTGTAGGCGCACTCCAGCGGCCCGGTGCCGAGCAAGCCGTCGAGGTCGTAGCTGAACGGGCGCGCGATGCTCCCCGGGCACCAGCCGGCGCGGTCGTATTGCCAGGTGCCGCTCTGCGGTGAGCAGGCATCGGGGTTGGGGTTGCAATCGGTCCAGAGGTTCTGCGTGAAGCTGCTGCCGTTCACGTTGACATGGTGGACCGCGTGGTAGAACTCCGCGGCGTTGCCGGTGTTGTTGCCGCCCCAGCCGTGGCCGGTGGTCACCAGTCGCATCGACGCCGATTGCGTGCCTTCGGGCGGTGTCATCGAAACAGTATCCACGGGCTGCAGGTCGGCCGGGTTGCCGAAGGGGTAGGTGCCGCGCCAGACGGTCTGCACGGTGGTGTAGGCGTAATCCGGGGTGCCGGCCTCGTAGGTGAATTCCAGGTCCATCTTCCAGCCGCCTGTGCCCCAGGTATCGATGTACATGCGGATCGGCGTGTTGCCTTGGAGCAGCGAGGCGAAGTCGGTGACATCGAGGCTGTGGTCGCAGGGCACGCCATAGGGTGTGATGTAACGGATGATCTCCACCCATTCACCGTTCGGCGCGCGCGCTTCCACCGAGGCCAGACGGTCCCAATCGTCGCAGCCGCCGGCGACGCTCGGGCACGTCACGTTCAGGTGAGCGGTGATACGGTCGTAGGCGCCTACCGATTGGGGCAGCACGAAATCACCGGTGAACCATTGCGACCCGAGGCTGGTCCAGTCGATCACTGCGCCATCCATGGTCAAGGCCGTACGGTCGGCGATGCTCGCGCTCACCTCCACCACCGCGCTCTGCGAGCTGCTGTTGCCGTTGCTCGCTGTAGCCGTGACTTCGACCAGGTGGCTGCCATAGCTGAGCGGTGTCCACCAGGCCAGGTACGCGCCACTGCTCTCCACGGTCGGTAGCACATTGCCATCCACGCTGATGACGACCGCTGTGAGGGTGGCGGGCTCATCGACGTTCACCCCAGCCCACAACGCATAGGGCATCAGGCTCGGCATCTCGATCGGGAAGGCATCGGTCGCTTTCAAGGCGATGACCGGATCCTGGGCGAAGACCGGAAGCGAAAGCGCGAAGGGGAGGAGCAGAGCAATGCGTCGCATGTCATGAGCTTGTGGAGGCCAAGGTGCGCAATCTGGGCACAGGGCCAGCGCCCGGGTGACGGAAAGCGAGGAACGTGCACGGACGTTTGCGCTTCCGGCCCTTCTATCTTCACACCATGGCCGTGCTTCACCGTTTCTATTCCGCCTTCGCCGCGCGCGACTGGGAAGCCATGAGTGCCTGCTACGCGGAAGATGCGCGTTTCAGCGACCCCGTTTTCCCGGATCTGGATGCGGCGGGTGTGCGGGCCATGTGGCGCATGCTGCTCACCGGCGGCACCGACCTGCAAGTGAGTTTTCGTGTCGAAGAGGAGAGCGAGACGCATGGCCTCTGCCGCTGGGAGGCGCATTACACCTTCAGCCGTACCGGTCGTAAGGTGCGTAACATCATCCGCAGCGAGTTCGAGCTGCGCGATGGACTCATCGTGCGGCAGCGGGACCATTTCGACTTCTGGCGATGGAGCCGGCAGGCCTTGGGCGTAAGCGGGATGCTGCTAGGCTGGAGCCCCTTGGTGCGGAACAAGGTGCGCGCCACCGCGCAGGCGGTGCTGCGGAAGGCGATGCGCTAGAGCGCGCTCACCACCGCCTCATGCCGTACCGGGAAGTTCACCGAGTTGGCGATGAAGCAATACTTGTGCGCCGCGTCGTGGAAGGAGCGGGCCTTCTCCAGCATGGCGGCATCGGCGATGACCACCTGCGGCCGCAGGATCACCTGCGTGAATCGGCCGCCGCCATCGGGCGTCAGCAGCAGATCGCCGCTTGCGCTATCCGTGTATGAGCGCACATCGATACGGGCGCGGGCGCAGAGCGCGAGGTAGGTGAGGAGGTGGCAACCGCTCAGCGCGGCGAGCAACAGGTCCTCCGGATTGTGCAGCGCCGCATCTCCCCGGAACTGCGGATCGGCGGTGCCGCGCAGCTCGCTCTTGCCACCGATGCGGATCACGTGCTCACGCGTGTAGGTGTCGTACGCACGCGTGTGATCGCCCCGCCATTCGAGTTCCAGCGCGTACCGGTGCTCCTGGCTCATCGGTGGCTCTCCTGTTGCATGCGCTCCAGTTCCGGCAGCCGCGCCTTGTAGGCATCCAGGTCCCAGGTCAAGCCGAAGCGGTCTAAGTAGTCGGCGATGGGCTCGAGCCCCACTGATGCGCGTCGTTCATCCAAGTGGTCGGGGTCCTCCACCGGGCTCAGGTACTTCTCACCGCTGGCCTGATCGAAGGCGATCTGGCTGCCATAGATCTGACGCTTGCCCTGGCGCATGAGCACACGGTCCTCCAACAAGGCGAGGTCCGCTCCACGGGCCTTGCGCTTGCTCACCGCATCACGGAGCATGGGCAGGTACTTCTCCTGCGTGGCCAGGTCGGCGTGCTGGATCACGAGGAAGAGGGTGTTGTTGCCCTTCGCGCCGATCACATCGGGCCCGAGCCAGCCACGCTCCTTCAGGATACGCTCCACAACGACCAGGTTCGAGGAGTCCTTCTCGTGGATCAGCTGCCAATGACGCTGCATCTCCGGGCTGTCCGAACCGTGCGCTGCCTCCACCTCATCGATGCGCTGCCTGAGGGCCTGGTCCTCCTCATGGATGGAATCCAGCAAAGCGACCAGCGCGTGATCCAGCTTGGCCTCGGCCTTCTCCTTATTGGCAACGACCATTTCCATGAGGCCTGCCCAACGCGGATCGATGCGCAGCGCGGCGAGATCCGGGTCGCTCAACAGCCGCTTCGGGTCGGCATAACCCATCTTCTCAACCAGGCGGTTCAGATTGAAGAAGGCCGAGTCAGGCATCTTCGCCAAGGCCCAGGAGCAGGCGGCGTTGTAGCGGTCGGTGGCATAGCCCTTCCAGCCAAGAGCCTCGAAGGCATCGGAGTAGCGCTTGCCCGATTCGGCGAACTGCTTCTGCTCGTACAGCGCTTCAGCCTCGCGGATGAGCGCATCGTAGCGCGCTTGATCCTGGGCGCGCGTAGTAAGTGCGAGCACGGTGCTGAGGAGCAGCAGGAGCGATCGGCCCATGGCCTAAAAGTAAACGCCCGGGTCCTTCGACCCGGGCGTTCCTGAAAGATGGCTGATCAGAACTTCGGGGTCACGCCCACGTTGTGGAAGAAGAAGGCCCACTTGTCCGCCTGCTCCTCGATGATCTTGCTGGTGGGCTTGCCGGCGCCATGGCCTGCTTGCGTCTCCACGCGGATCAGCACGGGTGCATCGCCTTGCTGGGCAGGTTGCAGGGTGCTGATGAACTTGAAGCTGTGCGCGGGCACCACGCGGTCGTCGTGGTCGGCGGTCATCACCATGGTGGCCGGGTACTTCGCGGGCTTGATGTTGTGCACGGGGGAATAGCGCAAGAGGTAGTCGAATTCCTCCTTGCTGTTGTCGGCGCTGCCGTATTCAGGCACCCAGCCGAAGCCAGCGGTGAACTTCTGATAGCGGAGCATGTCGAGCACGCCCACTTCGGGGAAGCAAACAGCGAAGAGGTCCGGGCGCTGGGTCTCCACCGCGCCGATCAACAGCCCGCCATTGCTGCCGCCATTCACGCCGAGGTGCGCGCTGTCGGTCCACTTCTCCTTGATCAGGAACTCGGCCGCCGCGATGAAGTCGTCGAAGACGTTCTGCTTCTTCTCCTTCATACCGGCTTTATGCCAATCCTCGCCGTACTCGCCGCCGCCGCGCAGGTTGGCCAGCGCGAATACGCCGCCCTGCTCCAGCAGGAGCATGCGGCTGGTGCTGAAGCTGGGGGATAAGCTGATGTTGAATCCGCCGTAGGCATAGAGCAGCGTGGGGTTCTTCCCGTTCTGCTGCACGCCTTTCTTGTGCACGATGAACATCGGGACCTGAGAGCCGTCCTTGCTGGGATAGAATACCTGACTCGTGACGAACTGATCGGGGTCGAACTTCAGCTCGGGACGGAACCACACCTCGCTGGCGCCGCTGGCATAGTCGTACTTGTAGATGCTGCCGGGGTCGGTGAAGCTGGTGAAGCTGTAGAAGCCGAATGTGTCGCCGCGCTTGCCACCGAAGCCGCCCGCGCTTCCGAAGCCCGGTAAAGCGATCTCCTGCTTGTCGCTGCCGTCGAGCTTCATCCGATAGAAGCGGCTGGTCGCATCCTTCAGGTACTCGGCGAAGAGCAGGCCGCCCCCGGTGCTCACGCCTTGGAGCAGTTCCTTCTCCTGCGGGATGATGTCCTTCCAGTTCTCCTTGGCAGGGTTCATCGGATCCACTTCCACGAGGCGGTAGTTGGGCGCATCCACCTCGGTCATCACCAGGAACTTGCCGGTGGCGGGCACGAAATCGACGATGGTCGTTTTGTGCTCGAAGCCTTGCTGCAGGGTCATCCACTTGGTGCCGGGCTTGGGGATAGTGCCTGAGCGCAGGTCGTGGTAGTACATCTCGAAGCCGTCGGTGCCGGTGCTCACGTAGAGCGTGGCGAACTCCTCTTCCTCGGTAACGCCTAAGCCTACATAGAGGTCGCCGTTCTCCTTGTTCTCCCATACGAGCACGTCCTTCTCCTGCGGGTCGCCCAGCTTGTGGTAGTACACCTTCTGGAACTTGCTGGCGGCGCTGAGCTCGGTACCCTTGGCCGGGGTGGGGTAGCGGCTGTAGAAGAAGCCGTCCCTGTAGAAGGAGGCCCCGCTGAACTTGCTCCACTTGATCAGGTCGGTCGTGGGCTGAAGGGTGGTGAGGTCGTAAACCATGATCTCCTGCCAATCACTGCCGGCTTTCTGCACGCTCACGGCCATGTACCGGTCATCCTTGCTGGTTCCGATTGGGCCGTAGGTGGTGGTGCCGGCGGGGTCGAGCTGGTTGGGGTCGATGAAGACCTTGTCCTCTCCATCGAGCCCTTCGCGCACGTAGATCACGCTCTGGTTCTGGAGCCCGCTGTTCTTCCAGATGAAGTACAGGTTGCCCACGCGCATCGGACCGTTCACCTTCGGGAAGTTGAACAGCTCCTCGTAACGCTTCGCCAGGCTGTCGCGGAACGGGATCTTGGCCAGGTACGCGTTGGTCACGGCATTCTGGGCCTCGACCCATGCCTTGGTATCCGCGCTGGTATCGTTCTCGAGCCAGCGGTACGGGTCGGCGACCCATGTGCCCCACAGGCTGTCGCCGGCGGTGCTGTCCTTGCGCGTCTCGGGGTAGGTGAGGGGCTCTCGCTTCACGTGTTCGTTCTCGGGTTGGCCGCATGCCGCGAGTAGCAGCATGGGCAGCAGGTAGGGGCTGAGCTTGTTCATGGGCGTTACGAGGAGGCGCGAAGCTATCGTTCACGCGCCAAGGGCGCCCGTTCCCGCGTGGGACGAATGGCTGTCAGGCCACCTTCCGCTTGCTCAGCTTGTGGCTGAGCAGCTCGTATTGCGTGCCGGGCCCATCCAGAAGGTGGATGTCGGCATCGAGCTGGCCGGCAAGGGTGTGGATGAGGTCCATGCCCAGGCTGTTCGGGCGGTGGAAGCCATCGCGGCTCTTCAGGCCGACGCCGTCGTCGCCGATGCGCATGCGCAAGCCCTCGCTCTCGCTGCCGTGCAGGTGGAAGAAGATGGTGCCACTCTCCCGTTCGGGGAACGCATACTTGAAGCTGTTGCTGATCACTTCATTGATCAACAGACCCAAGGGCACGAGGGCATCGACCGAAAGGGTCTTCACGCTGATGTCGATGTCCATGTTGAGCCTCACGTTCACCGAGTAGGCATAGACCAGGTCTCGGATGAGATGATCCAGGTAGCTGTCCACCGGGATGTTCGAGAGGTCCTTGCTCAGATAGGTCTGCTCGTGCACCAGGGCCATGGCGCTCACGCGGTTCACGCACTCGTTGAACAGCTCTTGGGTGTGCGCGTCCTTCACCTGGTCCATCTGGAACCGGATCAGGCTCTTCACGATCTGCAGGTTATTCTTCACGCGGTGGTGGATCTCTTTGATCATCACCTCTTTCTCCTCCTTGCTGAGCATGGTCTCACGCAGCTCGTGGTTGGTGCGTTCCAGGTTGCTCTTGGCGATGCTGAGCTGCTCGGCCTTCAGCCGGCTCACCAGCAGCAGCTTGTCGCGCACGCCGACGAGCCAGGCCATGAGCACGGCGAGCAGGCAGGCCGTCACGAGCAGCACCTGCGCCTCGTTCCAGCGGTCGCTCAAGGTGGCCGTGTGCGCGCTCAAGCCCTGTTCGTGCACCTCGCTCGTGGTGCGATCCACGGCCTTCTTGGCGCGGGCGATCATGATCTGGAAGACGGCCTCTGCCATGTTCGTGTCCCTGGAAGGCCCCGCTGAGGAACGGGCCAAGGCGTGCAAGCTGTCAGCCTGGTGCAGGGCCGGCGCGATGGCCTGTGGCAGGTCGGCCATGCCTGGCGACTCCTGGTACCGCTCGCTCGCGGCACGTACGCGCTCCCGCAGATCACCCAGGCGCCTGGGCCAGTTGTAGCGCTGCGAGCCCATGTCCGCGCGGTGCACGAGCGAGAGCTGATGCAGGTCATCGCTGATCCCATTGAGCTCCTCCAGCAAGCGCACCTCCTGCCCGATGCGCGCCTGCAGCTCCCGCGACCGCGAGACCAGGCTGATGCCATAAGCGATGAAGAGGGTGGCGAGCAGCGCCGCGGCCAGGGGCCAGCGCATGCGGTGCGGGTGAAGCGTTCGGAGCATGGGCGAGCCGTTGAACGGCCCTTTGCCCGGCAGGTTGCGCCTCAGGGCTCAGCATTTGCCCGCAGCCGCGCCTCGAAGGCCTGCAGCAACGCGAGGATCCGGGCTTCGGACACGGCCTTCACCTCCGCGTAGGCTTTGCGGATGTTGCCGGCGGCCGCGCCCCGCACCCTGCGCACCGGCGTATCGCCCTTGGCGAGGAGGCCTAGATGAATGCCGCCTCGTGGGGTATTGCGGTTGCCCGTATGGGTGAGCTCGGTGACGCTGATGCGGCACTCCCCGGCCTTCACCTGTATGACCACGCGGTATTGCACCACGCCCATGGTCTCCTCGCGCAGAGCGAGACCAGCTGACCTGAAGTTCACCCGTGCCGTGCCCTCGATCACCCCGTTCCTGCGGTCGCTTAATGCCACACGCGCTCCCGGTTCACCGCCGAAGGTCCATTCCCATGCTTCCAGGGATCGGTCGTAGAGCAGGACGGCGTTCAGCGGGACATTCACGGCCTTGGAATAGCCGATGGCGTTGCCCGTCTCGGACTGGGCCATGCAGGCCAGCGCGCTCAAGAGCAGCAGAGGCATTAGGAGCGCGCGCATGGCCGCAAGTTAGATGCGCCTGCGCTTGGTGCGGGCCTACATTCGCGCCCGTTAACCTATCTGACATGACCTATCACGATCAAGGAAGCAAAGCGCTGAAAGTGGGTGTGTTCTATGACGGCAGCTACTTCACGCATGTGAGCAACTATTACAACTACGTGCACGACCACCGCCGGAGGCTCCACATCGGCGGCTTGCACGACTTCATCAAGCACCAGGTGGCGGAACGCGAAGGCACGCGCCCCAGCCTCTGCCACATCATCGATGCGCACTTCTTCCGGGGCCGTTTCAGCGCGCGCGACGCCAACGAGAAGCCCAACCAGCTCTACTACGACCGTGTGTTCGATGACGTGCTCATGTACAACGGCGTGCAGACGCACTACCTGCCCGTGAAGGACCTCATGGGCCGCAAGCGCGAGAAAGGCATCGATGTGCTCATGGCCCTGGAGACCTACGAGCTGTGCATGCTCAAGCGTTTCGATGTGGTGGCCCTGATCGCCAGCGATGGCGACCATGTGCCCCTGGTGCGCAAGCTCCACGCGCTGGGGTGCAAGACCATGCTGCTCGGCTGGGACTTCGAGTTCACCGATCAGGAGACCGGCGAGCAGCAGGTGACCCGCACCAGCACCGACCTCTGGAACGAAGTGAGCTACCCGCTGCCCATGCACGACCTGATCGACGAGGGGCTCAAGGACGATGACGAGGTGGTGCGCGAAATGTTCGTGGTGCGTGATCCGGTGCGGGACCCTGAGCTGGAGAATGGCGAACGACAGCAGGCCGTGCTCGTGGATGAGGAGCGGCATCGCAGCACGGTCATGAGCCTCATGAACGGCTACGGCTTCATCCGCTACCCGGACAACAACCTCTTCTTCCGCCACGAGGACCTGCAGGACATGGCCTTTTCGGACCTGATGGTGAACGACGAGGTGGAATTCAACGTGGCGATCAACCACCGCGGTCAACGCGTGGCGAAGCAGATCACCCGCGCCGTTCTCGCCTAAGTGGCTACTGGCATGCGGAGCACGAAGGTGCTGCCGAGGTCTGGGCCGGGACTTGCAACCGTGAGTTCGCCCCCGTGCAGCTGGGCCCATTGCCTGGCGCGGCCCAGCGTAGAACGCCCTTGGGCCTCGCCCGTGGTGGGGCGGCCTTTGAGCCAAGCATAACGGGTGAATACCTGCTTCCGATCTTCCTCATCGAGCCCGATGCCCTGATCGGCTACCGTGAGAACGGCATGCCCGCCTTCGGCCTTCAACGAGACCTGGATGGCGCCCGCCACATGGCTGAATTTGGAGGCGTTGCTGAGCAGCGCCAGCACGAGCTCCTCGATGTAGTGTTCATCGCCCTGGATGTGCAGACTGCGGTCAAGGTCCAGCTGCACGGTCTGGCGCTTGCGCTCGAATCGATGGTTCAACGAGCCGATGCAGCGCGCGATGGTGTCGGCGAGGTTGAGCCGCACAGAATCGCCCAAGCTACCCGTGCGGTCCACATGTAGGTCGTCGAGCAGGTCTTCCGTGGCGCGCATGGCTTTGAAGAATTGCTGCTCCGCGAAGAGCAGCAGCTCGTCAGCGTCGTCAGGAGGGCTTCCCTGCAGCTGCCCCAGCACCTGCTGTATGCCAGCCAGACGGTTGCGCAGGTCATGCGTGAACCGATGGAGCCGTTCGGCCTGTTCCGCAGAGGCCTTCATCGCAACGGTCAGGCTCGGGCGAAGCGCTGAAGGACATCCTCCAGGTTATCCGAGTTGATGGGCTTGGGCAGGTATTGGCAGTCGTGCAGGTCACGGATGGCCTGTACGATCTCGGGCTTCGTGCTCGCCGTGAGGAATAGGATGGGGATCGGCTCCTTGGACTGGATCTCCTGCGCCAGGTCCAACCCGGTGCGCGTGCCTTTCAGGTAGATGTCCATGATGATGAGGTCGGGGCGTTCCTGCCGGAGCACCTCCTCAGCCTCTTCGGAGCTGCGCGCCGTGCCGATCACCTCGAAGCCCATGCGCTCCAGCTGGAGGCGGTAGCCGAAGGAGATGATGGTCTCGTCTTCGATGATGAGGATCTTCTTCATGTCTGGGAGAGAAATCCAGGGTTAAGCGGGGTTCCTTCGTCTTTCGTTGAGCACACGCTCGAAGCTTTCCACCGACAGCGCCTTCTCCACGTAGCCCATCACGGAGCGGAAGGAGAGGGCGCGCTCAAGGTCGCTCGGGCGGTTGCTGCTGCTGAACATGACCACGCTGGTGAGGTCGTTGGGAAGCAGGCCTTCGCTCTCGCAGGTGGCGAGGAACTCGAAGCCGTTCACCGCGGGCATGTTGATGTCCACGAACATCAGGTCCGGGAGATCCTGGCCGGCACGCATGAAGGCCAGGGCGTCGGCCGCGCTGGTGCAGCAGGTGAGGCGGCCGGTGAAGCCGGCTTTCTTCAGCACCAGGCCGGTCACGAAGTTGCAGTCCTCTTCATCGTCCACCACCAGGATGTGGTGCACATCGATGCGTGCGAGTGTCTCTTGGATCATGCTGTGGAAGGAGCCCTGAAACGCGAACCGGCGGCAGAAGGTTGCCCGATCGAACCTGATCGCCGCTTCCGTGTACGGGTCGCTGAATCTCTCGTTCATGCGCATCCTCCGAGCCCTACACCATTTCCTGCGCAGCGATGCGCGGCACTTCCAGATCGCCTTCCTCCAAGGATTCCTCGCATACGGTGTTCTTGCCCTGGGCTGGGATGCCGAATGGCCACGCTATGCCGTGCTCGTGGCCACGTGCCTGCTGGTGCAAACGCTCTTCATCCGCTGGAAGGGGCTGCCCTGGCACACGCTGAAGAGCGCCCTGGTCACCGGCTCCGGCATGAGCCTGCTGCTGAAGTCCGATTCGCTCGCCGTGCTGGCCATGGGCGCGGCGATCGCCATCGGCAGCAAATTCTTCCTGCGCGTGGATGGCAAGCACGTCTTCAACCCGGGCAACCTGGGGATCGGCGCGGCCGTGCTGCTCACCGGCGATGCCTGGGTGAGCCCCGGGCAATGGGGCAGCGGCCCGGTGCTCGCCTTCCTGCTCGGCGCCGCGGGCTGCATGGTGGTGCTGCGCGTGGGCCGCATCGATACCAGCCTCGCCTTCCTGGCCACCTACGCGGCGCTGGAGTTCGCGCGCCAGGTGCTCTACCTGGGCTGGGAGCCCGAGGTATGGCTGCATCGCATGACCAACGGCGCCTTGCTGCTCTTCACCTTCTTCATGATCACCGACCCCATGACCACGCCCAAGGCGCAAGGCGCGCGCATCGGGTGGAGCATGGCCATCGGGATCCTCGCCTTCGTCCTCGGCACGGCCTGGTGGATCAACGCCACGCCCATCTGGTCCCTGCTCATCATCAGTGCGGCCACGCCGGCGCTCGACCGGCTGTGGAAGGGGCGTCGCTTCACCTGGACGCCCGGCGCACCGCTCACCCCCGCAACAACGAACAACCGATAATCCCAAGCACATGAGAACCCTCCTCCTCGCGGCCCTGCTGGCGGCCGCATCCCAAGCCTCCGCGTTCTGCGGCTTCTACGTGGCCAAGGCCGATGCCACGCTCTTCAACGATCGAAGCGAGATCATCCTCGTACGCGACGGGGAACGAACCATCCTCACCATGAGCAACGACTTCAAGGGCGATGTGAAGGACTTCGCCCTGGTGGTGCCCGTTCCGGCGGTGCTGAAGCGAGAGGACATCAAGGTGGTGCAGCGCCATGTGTTCGATGCGCTCGATGCATACAGCGCACCGCGCCTGGTGGAGTACTACGACGAGAACCCCTGCATGCAATGGCGCTTCGCCGAGGCGCAGATGGATGAGGTCCTGGCCGCCCCGACCACCTTGAACCACATCCGGGAGGAGAAGGAGGCCATGGCCAAGGGCGTCACCATCGAGGCCCGGTACACGGTGGGGGAGTACGACATCCTGATCCTGAGCGCCACCGAGAGCGTGGGCCTGAAGGATTGGCTCATCGGCAACGGTTACCGCATCCCGCAGACCGCGCATGAGGTACTGGATCCCTACATCAAGAGCAACCTCAAGTTCTTCGTGGTGAAGGTGAACCTGCAGGAGCTGAAGGCATCGGGCTTCAGCACCCTGCGCCCGATCCAGATCCGCTTCGACAGCCACAAGTTCATGCTGCCGATCCGCCTGGGCATGGCCAACAGCAAAGGATCGCAGGACATGATCGTGCACGCCTTCACCCGCACCGGCCGCGTGGAGTGCGTGAACTATCGGACCGTGAAGCCCCCCACCGACCGCAACATCCCCCTCTTCGTGAAAGAGCGCTTCGGGCCCTTCTACCGCGACCTCTTCGCCCGCGCGCACCGCCGAGAAGGACGCAACGCGGTGTTCCTGGAATATGCGTGGACCGTGACACCCAGCTTCAACGGCATGAAGTGCGACCCCTGCGTAGGGCCACCGCCCATGCCGCGCGAGTTCGCTGAGGCCGGCGCCGATTGGGGACCGCAGGGCGGTAACACCTTCTACACGCGGCTGCATGTGCGCTACGCGCGCGATCGCTTCCCGCAGGACCTCGTCTTCCAAGTGACGCCCAATACCGAGCATTTCCAGGCGCGTTACATCCTCACGCATCCTGCGCAAGGAGACCTTTCCTGCACGGCCGGGCAGGATTACCTCGAAGAGCTCTACTACCGCCGTGGCCGCGAGTTGGAAGAGCTCAGCGCGCTCACCGGCTGGGACATCGAGAAGCGCAAGGGCTACGTGGATGAAGTGAAAGGCAAGATGTCGCCCGAGCGTCGCAAGGGCCTGAGCGCGCCGCTCTTCCCGAATCTGCCGAAAGGCCCATCGGGCCCCATGCTCATCGCCCTGGTGGCAGCCGCCATGCTGCTCTTTACCGAGCTCGCTTACCGACGGAACGCCTTGAGCCGCGCACCACTCACTTCTTGAACACCAACCACACGGCCGCGATCAGCAGCAGACCGGCCAAGGCATGGTTCCAGCGCAACGCCTCGTTGCGGAAGAAGACCACGGTGAACAGCGCGAACACCACCAGCGTGATCACTTCCTGGATGACCTTCAGCTGGACTAGGGTGAACGGACCGCCGTGCATGGCGCTGCCGATCCGATTAGCGGGCACCTGCAGCAGGTACTCGAAGAAGGCGATGCCCCAGCTGATCAGAATGATGGCCACGAGCCCGAGCCCGCGGCCCCACTCGAAGTCCTTGAAGCGCAGGTGGCCATACCACGCCAGCGTCATGAAGGTGTTGGAGAGCAGGAGCAGACCGATGGTGGTGAGCGCTTTCATGCGGAAGGTGCGGGAGCGTGCCGGTGAGCGAAGGATTCACTTCCTGCCGGTCCGCTTCCAGTTCGCATAGGAAGCGGTGATGGGAGGGCGGCTCTTGTCCACCTCGAGCAGCGGCTCACAGGCACGCAGGGTGGCGTGCAACTGGGCGGGCAGGCTTTGGTAGAGCCTGGTGCCCTCGGACTTCCACGAGAGCATCTCGTCGCTCACGTCCTTCACCACGCGCGCCGGGTTGCCCACGATCACCTTGCGCGGCTCCCAGATGCTGCCCTCGGGCAGGAACGCGAGCGCGCCCACGATGCAGCCATCGCCGAGTTGCACGTCGTCCATCACCACCGCATTCATGCCCACCAGGCAGTTGCTCCCGATAGTGGCCCCGTGGATGATGGCACCGTGGCCGATATGCGCGCCCGGGTGCAGCACCACCTTCACTCCCGGGAACATGTGAATGGTACAGTTCTCCTGCACGTTGCAGCCGTCCTTCACCACGATCTCGCCCCAATCGCCGCGCAGCGCCGCGCCGGGGCCGATGTACACATCCGCGCCGATGACCACGTTGCCGGTAACGGCGGCCTGTGGGTGAACGAACGCCGTTGGGTGGACCACCGGGCGATATCCATTGAATTCGTAGAGCATCGCCCAAAGTTGCAACCATCTTCCTCGGCCACGGCACCAGCCCATCATCACTCATCAGCGATGTCGCCCCATGTTAATCCTGCGTTATCAATCGGCCGTGTGCGCCCTGCTTCGGCCTCGTCGGATACTTTTGGCCACCGTTAAAACGCCCCGCTGATGGCATTGGACGCGCTCCTCAACCTCTTCAAGCCCCGCGACCGGGTCTTCTTCTTCCACTTCGAGGCCAGCGCGGCCAACGTGCTGAAGATGAGCGAGGACCTGATGGCGATCATGAACACCGAGCCCGGGGCGCAGCGCACCGCCCTGCTCGAGCGGCTGGAGATCGCGGAGCGCGCCAATGACGACCTCACGCACACCATCTTCACCGACCTCGCCCGCAACTTCATCACCCCGATCGACCGGGAGGACATCCACAGCCTGGCCACCAGCCTCGATGACGTGGCCGATTTCATCCTCGCCAGCGCCAAGAACATCGAGCTCTTCGGCGTGAGGAAGCCCGATGAGACCTGCGTGGAGCTGGCACGGCTCGTGAACGAGGGCTGCTTGATCGTGCAGATGGCCGTGCAGAACCTGCGCCACATGCACAAGAGCAACGCCCACATGGAATTCGTGGTGCAGATCAACAGCATGGAGAACCAGGCCGACGAGGTGTTCGACCGGGCCATCCAGAAGCTCTTCGCCAACCAGAAGGACCCCATCGAGCTGATCCGCCTGCGCGACCTGTACAGCACCTTGGAGCTGGCCACGGACAAATGCGAGGACGTGGGCAACGTGCTCGAGTCCATCATGCTGAAGTACGCCTGAGCCGATGACCCTGCTCGTCGTCATCATCGCCCTGGCGCTGATCTTCGATTACATCAATGGCTTCCACGATGCGGCGAATTCCATCGCCACCATCGTGAGCACCAAGGTGCTCACGCCATTCCAGGCCGTGCTCTGGGCCGCCGCCTTCAATTTCATCGCCTTCTTCATCTTCTCCGATCACCACGTGGCCAACACGGTGGCGAAGACCGTGCACGAGGAGTTCATCACCCTGCGCGTGGTGCTCGCCGGCCTCATCGCCGCCATCACCTGGAACCTGCTTACCTGGTGGTACGGCATCCCCAGCAGCAGCTCGCACACCCTCATCGGCGGCTTCGCCGGCGCGGCGCTGGCGGGCGCGGGCTTCGACCTGAGCAGCGTGAACATGGAGAAGATCGGCCTGGTCGCGGCCTTCATCATGCTGGCTCCGCTGGTGGGCATGCTGATCAGCATCTTCATCACGCTGGTCACCCTGGTGCCCAAGATCTGGTTACGGCTCACCATCATCGCGGTGGCCAGCGCCATCACCAGCATCTTCATCCTCAAGAACAACGACCTGCGGATCGCCCTGGCCCTTTTCTCGCTGGTGTTCATGATCACCTACGCGGTGGACATGAGCAAGACGCCCAGCGCGTTGCGCACGGCCAACGTGTACAAGCGCCTGCAGCTGCTCAGCTCCGCGGCCTTCAGCATCGGCCATGGCGGCAACGATGCGCAGAAGGTCATGGGCATCATCATGGTGGCCATGGTGGCCAGCGGCAAGGCCGAGAGCCTGGAGCACATGCCGAACTGGATCCCGCTGGCCTGCTACAGCGCCATCGGCTTGGGCACGCTCAGCGGCGGATGGAAGATCGTGAAGACCATGGGCACGCGCATCACCAAGGTGAGCCCCCTGGAAGGCGTATGCGCCGAGAGCGCAGGGGCTATGACGCTCTACATGACGGAGCAGATGGGCATACCGGTGAGCACCACGCACACCATCACCGGCTCGATCATCGGGGTAGGGGTCTCGAAGCGCTTGAGCGCGGTGCGCTGGGGCGTGACCGTGCGCCTGCTCTGGGCCTGGGTGCTCACCATACCGGTGAGCGCCGTGCTGGCCGCCATCGCCTGGTGGGTCTGCGGCTTCTTCGGCATCTGACCGATCGGCCCAGCTACATTCGCCGGCATGGCGATCATCCTCTCAGATGCGGGTCACCACCGCAGGCTGTTGCCCCTGACCTTCACCCGGCCCGTAGCGCAGTTGCGACCGGGTATCATGCGCCTCTCGGAAGGTTGGGAACGGCGCAGTGGCCTGAAGGTCGGCTACCGCACGGAAGGCTATCTGGCCGCGGGTTTCCCGCTGCCCGCCGATGATGCGCCCCGGTTCGAGGTGGATGGATCGCTCTTCCCCTCGGACGAGCTGGTCGGCGCGGTACTGAACCTGCGCCCGGGCGAAGCGCTCACCGCGCAAGGGCGGGTGCTGGCCTTCGGAATCGGTGGCCGAGAGATGCCCAGTGAAGCGAACTGGCTCCATCCGCCGGCGTACGCGAAGCCGATCGCCTTCACCGGCGAGGTCGTGCGCTTCGACCGGCCTTGGGCGCTGTTCCAGCATTGCGGGAAAGCCATCGCGCAGGATTTCGCGCTGCTCACCGATGGACGTCGATCGCAGCCGCTGAGCGCCACCGACACCGTGATCGGCGACCCCGCTCGCATCTTCCTGGAGGAAGGCGCACGGATCGAAGCCAGCATCCTCAACACGACCAACGGCCCGATCTACGTAGGTCGCGATGCCGAAGTGATGGAAGGCTGCATGCTCCGCGGGCCCATCGCCCTTGGTGATCATGCGCAGTTGAAGATGGGCGCGAAGGTGTATGGTCCATCGGCATTCGGGCCGGAGTGCCGCGTGGGCGGAGAGGTGAACAACAGCGTGATCCTTGGTTACAGCAACAAAGGCCACGACGGCTTCCTGGGCAACAGCGTGCTCGGCGAGTGGTGCAACCTGGGCGCCGACACGAACAACAGCAACCTGAAGAACACCTACGGCGAAGTGAAGGTGTTCGACTACGAACAGGCGAAAGAGGCGGGCACCGGCCTGCAGTTCTGCGGGCTGATCATGGGCGACCATGCCAAGAGCGGCATCAACACCATGTTCAACACGGGCACCGTGGTGGGCGTGGCCGCCAATGTCTTCGGCGGAGGCTTCCCGCCCAAGCGGATCCACTCGTTCGACTGGGGTGGATCGGCTACGCAGACCTATGATATCGAACGCGCCCTGGCAGCGGCACGTCGCGTGATGGAACGGCGCGGTGTGATCCTGTCGAAGGCCGAGGAAGAGGCGCTGCGCCATGTGCACGCGGTCGATGGCCCGCCTCGCTGACACGGTCCCGTACTTTCGCCGTTCAGCAATCCAGTCGACGCATGCCGCAACTCACGCGCTCACGCTCCAAGTCACAAGACGCCATCGACCTCGAGGAGCGCTACGGTGCCCACAACTACCACCCGTTGCCGGTGGTGCTCGATAGCGGCAAGGGGATCTTCGTGTGGGATGTGGAAGGCAAGCGCTACTACGATTTCCTCAGTGCCTACAGCGCGGTGAATCAAGGGCACTGCCACCCGCGCCTGGTGAAGGTGATGCAGGAGCAGGCGGCGCGCATGACCCTTACTTCCCGTGCTTTCTACAACAGCGTGCTGGGCGAATACGAGCGGACCGTTTGCGAGCTCTTCGGCTACGACAAGCTGCTGCCGATGAACACGGGCGCCGAGGCCGTGGAGACCGCGCTGAAGATGGCCCGCAAGTGGGGCTACGAGCGTAAAGGCATCCCCGCAGGCAAGGCGAAGGTGGTGGTGTGCGAAGGCAACTTCCACGGCCGCACGATCACCATCGTGAGCATGAGCACCGACCCCGAGAGCCAAGGCGGCTTCGGGCCCTTCACCCCCGGTTTCGAGGTGATCCCGTACGACGACCTCGCCGCGCTCGACAAGGCACTGGAAGACCCGCACGTCTGCGCCTTCCTCGTGGAGCCCATTCAAGGCGAGCGCGGGGTCTTCACCCCATCAGACGACTACATGCCGAAGGCCATCGCGGCATGCAAGGCGCGCAACGTGCTCTTCATCGCCGATGAGATCCAGACCGGCATCGCGCGCACGGGCCGCCTGCTGTGCAGCGTGCCGGACAATGAGCGCGATCCCGCGAAGCGCCCCGATGCCGTGCTGCTGGCCAAGGCCTTGAGCGGCGGCATGTACCCCGTGAGCGCCGTGCTGGCCAATGATGGCGTCATGGAGGTCTTCACGCCCGGCACGCACGGCAGCACGTATGGCGGCAATCCCATGGGCGCGCGCATCGCGATGGAGGCGCTGGCCATCGTGCAGGATGAGAAGCTCTCTGCGAACGCCGAGCGCCTCGGGCACATCTTCCGTGAAGAGATGAACAGGCTCGTTGAGCAGCACGCCTTCGTGAAGCTGGTGCGTGGCCGCGGATTGCTCAACGCCATGATCATCGAGCCGCGCGAAGCCACCGACGGAAGCCCGTTGACAGCGTGGGAGCTCTGCCTCCTGCTGCGCGACAACGGCTTGCTCGCGAAGCCCACGCATGGCGACATCATCCGCTTCGCGCCGCCGCTGGTGATCACCGAGGAGCAGCTGCGCGAGGCCTGCGGCATCATCGCGCTCAGCGTGAAGCAGTTCGGCCAGGCCTAGCGCGCCACCTGGAAACGCAGGGTCTCGATGCCCCGCTCCGATTCCAGTCGCAGCCAATAGGCGCCCTCCGCGAATCGACTCACATCCAAGACCCCATCTTTCACCACCACCGGCCAGGTGCGGCCATCAACGGCGGTTAAGGTGGCCGCGGAACGCCGTCCGATCAATTGCGGGATGGTGAGGTGTTCGGAGGCGGGCACCGGATAGGGAAGGAGCAGGCGCTCACCGGTTCCCGTTTCCACCACCGCGGTCGACGAGCAGAGCACATGGCTCAAACGGGCCCAGATCTCATCGGCGAGCAGGAAGGGCACCGGCACCACGGAGCCGGGATCGTCGCCCATGCGCACCATCACCAGGCCTTGGGATGGCACCACGCTCAGGATCTGGCCGTTCTTGCCCAAGGCGTTCACGGCCTCGGCAGGCTCATTCGGAAGCAGCATGCCCGGGAACTGGAACTGCAGGCCGGGCACCATGAAGCTCGATTGACCGTTCAACCACCACAGATACCCGTACGACTGATTCAGCCCTTGCGACGGAGTGAGCATGTCCTGGAAATAACCGGCATCGGACATCACCGTCGTTCCGTTCCAGATGCCCTGTTCCTGTATCAGCAATCCGTAGCGGGCCATCATGCGGGGCTTGCTGAAGAAGACGTTGTTGTAGTCGACATGCACGTAAACGCCCTGCAAGCCCGTGGTGAGCGAGAGCTTGCTGAATAGATAGGCATTCAGATTCTGGCCCGTCGCTCCTTCGATCACACCATCGAGCAGGGTGTACGGCGCATTGTGATAGGCCCAGCGTGTGCCCGGGTCGGCCAGGTAATTCAGGCAGATCGGGTCGGTGCAATCCACGTCGCCGCCATCATCCAATCCGGTGGTCATGGTCAGCTGGTGGCGCACGGTGATGGCGCCTTCTTGTGCGGGTGAGCAATTGGTCCATCCCGCACCCAGGTAATCGCTCGATGGGTCGTTGATATTCAAGTACCCTTCCTCCTGCGCTTTCCCCACCAGGAAAGCCGTGAGGCTCTTGCCTGCCGAGGCCCAGTACCACAGGCTGTCCTGCGTGAAGGTGCCGAAGTAGTGCTCGATGGCTATGCGACCGTCCTTCAGGACGATGAAGGCCCTGCTGTTGCTGGCATCGAGGAAATCGAAGAGCGGCTGGATGGAATCGGTGCACCAGCCCAAGGAAGCGGGGTCAACGGTCTCCCACGTATTGCCCAACAACGGCGGGAAATAGGTCTCTTGCGCGGAAACGGAGATCGGGAGCACGAGCAGGAGCGGAGCGATCAGCTTCATGGGAGGGGTTTCGGGGTTGACACCACATGGCGCTCGAGGTTCAACGGGCGGAGGAAGAGCAGCGCGGCACCCAGCCCGATCAAGCCCAGGTTGGCCATGCCGAGAACGCCGTAATGCACCATGCGGTCGCTCAGCGGTCCCAGCGCATCGGCCCAGTTGCCGCCGTGCAGCACCAGTACCGGCACGGCCAGCACGACGAACCACCGAGGAACGGCGCTGGCGAGCAGGTGCAGCACCACCACGAGGATCAGCGGCATGGCGAAGAGGAAATGGTTGCTGTCCGTGAGCGTGAGCGAGGGCACGCAAGCGAGCAGGAGGCAGAACTCCATCAGGAGGTTGCGGGCCGCGACCGGCTCACGCTGCTCCTGCCGACGATCATGGAGCAACAGCAGCAATCCGAGGAGCGCGGCCGCGCCCAGGACAAGGGCTACCGAGACCGCATCGGTGATTCCCGGCACATGCTTGAGCACCGCGCGATGCACGAAGGAGTAGGCCGTGTCCACCGCGTTGTAGGCATCGCCGCCGTGGTAAATCAACGAGGCGTTGTGACCCGCCATCGCCGCGAGCCACTCCCCGTTGAGCTGCGCGAAGCGCTCCACGCCCAAAAAGGGCAGGGGCAGCAACAAGCCTGCTGCCAGGGCCATCGCTGAGCCCAGCAGCACCTGTGGCCGCCAACGGAGAAACAGCCAGGGCAGCAGGATCACGAAGTGCGGCTTCGCCAGCATGGCCATGCCGAAGAGCACGCCGGCGAATCGGTCGCGCCCGGCAAGGAGGCGGTCGGCGCCGAGCAGCAGCAGCCACACCAGCAGGATGTTGATGTTCCCGAGATGCAACTCACGATGCAGGTTGGCGCCCACCAGGAGCGTGGTGATGAAGAGCACCGCGTATCGCGGTTCCGCGCCAGGGAGGATGCCCATTCGGCTCAGGCGATCGCAACGCGTGGCCGCTCCCACGAAGGCCAGCACGATGAGCGCGAATTGAAGCGCTGCCGCGGCCGGGTACGGGAGCACCGCCAGGGGTGCGTAGGCCATGGCCATCGCCGGCGCGTATTTGAAGTAGCCCGAGGAGAGCCCGTGCGACACGCCGTAAACCGGTTCGCCGTGGAGCAAGGCCCTGGCCGAATCGTAATACACGCGGAAATCGTTCAGCCAGAGCCTTCCGTTGATGGCTTCCAGCGTGAGGAACAGCGCCGAGGCGATCAGCAGGATGATGACGAAGCGGCCGGGGTAACGGCTCCAGCCGGGCATCGCGCTATTGGGGCTTGCTCCGATCCACCTCCTTCACCAGGTGGCCATGGTCGTAGTGGAGCTCACGGTACACCTGGCCATCGGGGCTGTAATCGTAGTGGATGCCATGCTCCACGCCGTTCTCCCAATGCTCCACGTACTTCTTGGTGCCGTTCTCGTAGTAGTAGGTCCACTCGCCGTGCTCCACGCCGTTCTCGAAATGCCCCACGTATTCCAGCTTGCCATTGGGATAGTACACCTTCTCCATCACCTTCACCGCATCCTCACCTTTCCCCTTCATGTACACCACCACTTCGGGCTTGCCGTTGGGGTGGCTGGCCGCTACGTAGCGGTGCGTGCTGCAGGAGGTGACGAGCAAGATCAGCAGGGAGAGGAGCAGGGATCCGCGAAGCATGGTCGGCTAAATTAGGGGAAGCGGCCACGGGGGCAATCGCCGATCACCGCAGGATCACGGGCTTCGCCCAACCTGCGCCGCGCACCACGTACAATCCGGCCGCGAGCCCGTGCAACGGGTAGGGCTCATCGGCACGGAAGGCGCCCAATCGTCGGCCTTGGGCATCGTGCACGGCGAGCCATTGGTGGTGCGCGCCACCGATCACCCGAAGACGAAGGTCGGCATCGATATAGGGTCGGTAGGCCGCGAAGCCCCGCTCAGGCAGCCCCACATCGGGGGCCACGGTCCAGCCGATGTCGCGCATCACCCCGATGGCGATGGGACCCGGCCAATGATTCGATTGGCCTGCGGAGCTGAACGGGGTCATGAGCTCGTTGGGATTGCCATTGGGATAAGTGGCCTCGTTCAGGTGCACGCAGCTGCTGCCGAGCGCGAATGCCGCGGGCGCATAGATGCGCGCGGTGTTACCGTCGTTCGCGGCCATGGCGTAAGCGCCGTTGAAATAGACCTGGTTGCTGGTGAAGGCGGTACCGAGCGCGCTGCTCGGGTTATCGAGGAAGGTCAGCGGGCCGCTTGCCGTACTGGTGAGGAAACGGTCGAAGATGCCCGGCAGCGTATCCTGCTCAGGCCACGGGAACGTGGTGATCAACGGCGCGAAGTCCGAAGCCAGCAGGGTGCCGAAGGAACCTTCATCGTCCACCTTCTTCGCCAGCCCGACGAAGCCGAGGCCATGGCCCAGCTCGTGCAAGGCCACGCTCACGAGATCGTACTGCCCGGACGGGGTTGCGCCATCGAGCCCATAGTACCAGTTCGTGCTGCTGTTCAGATACACGTTGATGTCGTCCTCACCCGGGTTCAGCTCCGTGCCGGCAATGCTGTTCGCCAAGGCGGTCGCGTACCAGGTCGAAGGCACTGGGGCATCCTGAAAATCGCGGCGGCCGTTGGGAAAGGTGACGCCCAGCGCGCTGCCACCGAGCGGCGACCAGCTCACCGCCACCTTGATGGGCACATCGCTCACGAGGATGCCGCCCCAGATGTCGGCGGCGTGCGCGATAGCGACCTGCGCCTCGGGCGGGGTGCCGAAATGCGTGATGGTGAAGGTGGCGGCGGTGGCTGGGAGAGCCAGGGCAATCAGCGGGAGCAGCGGTGCGCGCATACCCCGAACATACGCGCTCCGATCATTCGTCGGCACTTCTGCCGCGCAGCGCCTTCTTGAGCCGCGCCTTCATCATCGGTTTATCGACGATGTACCAGTTGCGATCGATCGCGATAGCTCGTGACCCCTTCAGCCCCGAGGCGGCTCGGGTCCAATCCGTGCCGACCCGCACCGGGCCGATCGACCCACCAACATCGGTGAATGCGACCGGCATGCTGAATCCGTCGATACCGTTCTGCCAGCGACACCACAGCTCGCCCTTCGCCAAGCCCCACTCCAGCACCGGCAGTTTCGTCGTCCGCAGGTACTGGTCGAAGATGCTCTTGCTCAGGAGCCGCTTCGTGCGCTCGTTGAAGCCGATCATGAAGTCCTCGATCTCCGCGCTCGTCACCACCCTGTGATGGTAGCGGCGGTTCATCTCCAGCAGCATCGCCTTGAAGGTGCTGTCGCCGATGATGTGCCGGATCATGTGGATGAGGTTGGCGCCCTTGTAGTACATGTCGCCGCTGCCTTCTTCGTTCACGCCATATGGGCCGATGATGGGCCTGTCGTTGCGGATGTTCTTCCGCAGCCCGATGACGTACTCCTCTGCCGCCTGCTTGCCTTGCTGGCATTCGGTGAAGATGGCCTCGCTGTAGTCGGTGAAGCCCTCATGCACCCACATATCGGCGATATCGGCCGTGGTGATGCTATTGCCGAACCACTCGTGCCCGCTCTCGTGTATGATGATGTAGTCCCACTGCAGCCCATGGCCGGTGCCGCTCAGATCCATGCCGCGGTAGCCGTTCTGGAACCCGTTGCCGTAGGCCACGGCGCTCTGGTGTTCCATGCCCAGGTGCGGGGCCTCCACCAGCTTATAACCATCGGCATAGAACGGGTAGGGGCCGAACCACGACTCGAAGCAGCGCAGCATGGCGGGCACCTGCTTGAATTGCTCACGGGCGCGGGACTCGTTCGCAGCCAGCACCCAGTAGTCGCAATCGAGCGTGCCATCGACCCCAGCGTACGTCTCGCTCCAGTGCGCGTACTTCCCGATATAAGGCACCAGGTTGTAGGTGTTGATCGGCGACTTCACCTGCCAGTTCCAGGTGGTGGTGCCATCAGCATTCTTCACGGTGCCCCGCAACCGCCCGTTACCGATGGCCTGCAGGCTATCCGGCACGGTGATCCGCAGGTTGGCGCCGTTCTCCGGCTCATCGCTCTGGTGGTCCTTGCATGGGTACCACACACTGGCCCCGAGGCCTTGGCAGGCCACGCTCATCCACGGATTGCCTTGCGCATCCTTCCGCCAGATCCAGCCGCCATCCCAAGGCGGGCTCTTGGCCGCTCGCGGAATACCGTGGTAATACACCGTGATGGTGGTGGCCTCACCCGCCTTCATGGCCTGCGGAAGATCCACCCACACAACATCCCCATCGTGCTCGAAGGGTATGGCGGCATACGACACCGCGATGGCTCCGTCCTTGAAGGTGGCCACATCAGAGAGCACGCTATCCACCACCAGCGGCTGTTGCAGATCGATCTGCATGCGCTGCCCAGCGGTCAACGCATCGAAGGCGATCTGCGTGGCTCCGATGATCGAGCGCGTCTCGAAGTCAGGTCGGACCCGGACATCGTAGGCGACCACGTTCCACCACGCGCGGTATGGCCCGATGCTCCCGCGCAGGCTGTCCGCGTGCGTGAATCCCAACCGGGACTCCCCGAGTTGACCGAGCAATCCCAGAGGCAGCAGGAGGGGAGCGATGACCAGTTTCCGCATGCGGCGAATTTATCGGGAGGTCCGGCGCGGCTATTCCCCGGCCGTGTCAGGACAAACCGGAGGCCACAGGCAGCGCTCGTCACAACTATCGCATCTCCGCTACGGTCAGTGTCCACGATTCGCCACCTTGCAGCATGCGGCCCATCTGCTTCGCCTTCCTGCTCGCTTCCACCGCCACGCACGCGCAACTGCTGGTGCCGGAGCACCTCTGCGACCTGCCCGCGCAGATGAACGAGACGAGCGGCCTCCTGCTCATCGGCGATGCCCTGTGGACCGTGCTCGACAGCGGGAACCCGGCCGATCTGTACCAAGTGAGCGCTGCGGATGGATCGGTGCTGCGAACGGTGCAGCTGCTGGGCGCCACCAACGTGGACATGGAGGAGATCACCGCCGACGAGGACTGGGTCTACATCGGCGATTTCGGCAACAACCTGGGATCGCGCACCGATTTGCGCATCTACCGCATCCCGCGATGGGCGCTGGAGAACGAATCGACCACGGCGATCGAGGTGGACACGATCCGGTTCACCTATTCCGACCAGGTCGATTTCACGCCCGCCTTCGATAGCAACAACTACGATTGCGAGGCCTTCATCGCCATCGATGACAGCCTCTTCCTCTTCACCAAGCGCTGGCTCGATGGCCAGACCCGATTGTATGCCTTGCCTGCCACACCGGGCACCCATACGGCCGAGGCACGGGAGCTCTTCGACGCGCAAGGCGTGATCACGGCAGCATCGCTCGCCACCGATGGCCGATTGGTGCTCTTGGGGCACGGCCTCTCTCCATTGCGGCCGTTCACCGTGCTCTTCGGCAACCCTGCCGGGCACGCATTCCTCAGCGGTGAAGGCGTTCGCCGCGAGTTCGACCTCCTGGATCACCAGACCGAAGGCATCGCGTGGTGGTCGCCGGATGAATGGGTCTTCAGCAATGAGCTCACCGGATCGCATCTGGCGGCACTCTGGCGCGTGGCCATTGTGCAGACCGTGGAAGCACGTGCTACCATCGACCCGTCGTTGCGCTTATCACCCCAGCCTGCCACGGAAATGGTGCATGTCGAAGGGTGGGAGGGAAACCTGTCGATCGAGGTCCTGGATGAAACCGGTCGCTGCGTACTGCGCGCTCGCGACCAAGGCGCTCGCTTCTTCAGCGTAGCCGCGCTGCCCGAGGGTGCCTACACGGTGCTGGTCAGCGGAGAAGGGCGCCGGAGTTCGCTCCGGATGATCGTGGAACGTTAGTCCTTCGGAAGCTCGAGCATCACCACCTCCAGCTTGCGCATGCCGTACTTGCGTTCAAGCGTCAAGCGGCTGTCGTTGCCCTCTTCCGGTGTGCCGAAGAGCAGCACATCCAAGTCGGTGTCCGGGATTTCTTTCAACTCGGGGTACTGGGCCCGGAACTGTTCCTTCAGCTGCGGCTTGGTGGTGGCCTCAGTGGTCTCGATCAGCGGGGTGATGAACACCACCGGCCCATTGCGCCAGTTGCCTATGGCGTGGCTGTATATGGTGTTCTGCGCTGCAGCCGAGAACCCGAATAGGACGAGAGCGAGGGCGATGATCTGTTTCATGGCGTTCGGGCCTGACAAAGATCGTTCCTAACGCACCTCGATCTCGTCCAGGAACATCCAGGCAGGGTTGCCGGCGCCGGGGTAACCTTCAGGAATTTTGCCGCCATGCTGCACGGATACGCGCACATACCGGCCTTTCATCCTTCCTCGCGTTACGAACTGTTTTCTACCCTGCGGTGCTTCAATTGAGCCTTGGCGTTGTTCGGCTCCATCAGGAAGTATGAGTTGCGCGTTATCAGCCCCAACGACAGTGAATTTGGTGCCGTCGGTACTGGTGAAAAAGTCCACGGTTCGGGGTAAATGGATCCAGCTGTAGGTCTCGTTCAGCGCGCCGATGCCGATGTGGCTGATGTCCTGCACGCTGCCCAGATCCACCGTGATGGTGACATCCTCCTTCCAACCCAGCCACTCGGTGTTCACGCGCTTCTCCTGCGCTGTGATGCCATCGACCAAGGTGAAGGCGCCGCCTTCGTTGTAGCGCTCGTTGGGCGGAACGCTGAGGGTGATGGGCCGGGCGGTTGCCAGGTTGAAGTGGATATCAATCGTCGAATTCGGAGTCCAACCAGGCTCCTCGCCTTCGAGGTGGGTGGCGAATGCCATGATGCGACAAGTAGTATCAATCAGCCAGGGTTTCCCTTCACGCCCGAGACGGTTATTGTTTGGCTCGACAATAAAGCCGATCACTTCACGATCCTTCATTGAAATACGCGGCTGGAAGTACATCCGACCAGGAGTATCAGCTGGAATGAGCCTCCATTGCACTTGGTACAAGCTCTTGCTCGTGTTCACCTGCATCTCCTCCAGCCTGATGAACTCCTTCTCCAGCCGCTGGATGAAGTCCGACTCATCACGCTTCTCTTTCGGCGTCCACAGCACCTCCGCCAAGGCCAGCATGCGCGGCAAGGCCATGTATTCCGCGTGCTCCGGCGTAAGGATGTACTCCGTCCACAAGTTGCCTTGCGCACCGAGGATATACTTCGCCTCCTCGGCGTTCAGCTCGGTGGGGATGGGCTCGTAGCTGTATACCTTTTGCAAGGTCGTGTAACCGCCGAAGGCCAGTGGTTCGTTCGCGGGGTCGCCCTGGTAATGGTCGAAGTAGCAATGGCTGCCGGGGCTCATCACCGCATAGTGCCCGCTCTTCGCCGCTGCCACACCGCCATCGGTGCCGCGCCAGCTCATCACCGCCGCGTTCGGCGCCAGGCCACCTTCCAGGATCTCGTCCCAGCCGATGATCTTCCGGCCCTTCGCATTCATGAATTGCTCGATCCGCTGGATGAAGTAGCTCTGTAGTTCGTGCTCGTCCTTCAGCCCTTCGGCCTTCAAGCGAGCCTGGCATTTCGGGCATTCCTTCCACCGCTCCTTGGGGCATTCGTCGCCACCGATGTGGATGTACGGGCTCGAAAAGAGGTCCATCACTTCCGTGAGCACATCTTCCAGCAGCGAGAAGGTGCTGTCGTTGCCGGCGCAGAAGACATCCTCGAACACGCCCCAGCCGCGGTTCACAGCGTAAGGACCTCCGGCACAGCCCACCTGCGGGTAGGCCGCCAACACTGCCAGCGCGTGGCCGGGCATCTCGATCTCCGGCACCACGTTGATGTGCCGCGCGGCCGCGTAGGCCACCACTTCGCGGATCTCGTCCTGCGTGTAATAGCCGCCGTAGCGAACGGTATCGAACTCCAAACGCGCATAGGGACCGATCTGGCTGCCGCTGCGCCATGCGCCCACCTCAGTCAGCTTCGGGCGGCTCTTGATCTCGATCCGCCAGCCCTGATCATCGGTCAGGTGCCAGTGGAAGCTGTTCATCTTATAGCGCGCCAGCAGGTCGATGTACTGCTTCACGAAGTCCACCGGGAAGAAATGGCGGACCACATCGAGGTGCATGCCGCGCCATGGGAAACGTGGCCAATCGGTGATGCTCAGGCAAGGGAGGGAGCCGGTCTCGCGGCCTTGCTCCAGCAGCTGGACGAGCGTGCGGCTGCCTCGGAACAAACCCTGTTCGTTCGTGGCGGAAACGGTTATCCCGCTTCCGCGCACGGCCAAGGCGTAATACTCCGCTGGCAGCAGGGTGTCCGGCGTGAACAACTGGAACCGGATGCGGAATGGGGCGAAGCACTGCAGCACCTGCGGACCATGCAGCCTGGTCAGCTCGTCCTCCAAGAGGTCCTCCAACGCCTTCGGTACCCCGCTGTCGAACTCGATGCTCCAAGGGCACTGCAGGTTACATCGACCTTCCTCCACGCGATACTCGACCGGACTAGGGATGATTGCAGGCACGCTCGGTTCCTGAGCCAAGGCGCTCGAAGCCAGAACCGGGAAAAGGGCAGGGGTGAGGCGCATCGTGCTAAAGGTCGGGGTGAATTCCTCAGTTGGGCCGTTCCGCGGAAAACCCCATCTTTGCACCCCCAATTCAGGGACTTAAACCAACAACCGCGACATGCCAACTCGCATCCGCCTTCAGAGGAAAGGCAAGAAAGGCCGGCCCTACTACCATTTGGTGGTAGCCGATTCCCGCGCCCCGCGTGACGGGAAGTACATCGACCGGATCGGCGCGTACGATCCCAACCAGAACCCCGCGTTCATCGAGATCGACCGGGAGAAGTGCCTGGATTGGCTCCAGAAGGGTGCCAGCCCCAGCGACACCTGCCGCGCCATCCTCAGCTACACGGGCATCGTGTACCGCAACCACCTGCTCAACGGGGTGAAGAAAGGCGCCTTCAGCCTGGAGGAGGCCGACCGCCGCTTCGACATGTGGATGAACGAGAAGAACGCCAAGGTCGAGGGCAAGCGCAGCAAACTGGCCGCCGGTAAGGACAGCGCCGAGAAGGCCCGCATCGCCGATGAGACCAAGAAGGCCGCTGACATGGCCGCGAAGCTCAGCGCCAAGCTGGCCGCTTCCAGCGCCGAAGCCCCCGCTCCGGAGGCTGCTGCCGAAGAGGCCGCTGCCCCCGCCGAAAGCGAGGCTCCTGCTCCAGAGGCTCCCGCAGCCGACGCACCGGCAGCCGAGTAAGGCACCGCCAACCGAATGGAAGCCCCGGAATCACCGGGGCTTCTTCGTTTCTGGGGCTTTCCTGGCGGCTTGCTTGCGCGGCCGCAGGTACTTATCGAACTCGCCTGTCTCGAAGCGGCGCAGCATCTCGGCCACACGCTTGGCCCGGGTAGGCGTGGTCTTGGCGCTGCTCACCCAATAGCACATGCTCCGCTGCATCCCGGGGGTGAGCAGGTCCCATCGGGCCTTCATCTCGGGAAGGAATTCGAGCGTATCGGCCAGCTCCTCGGGGATGCTCACACGATCAGGCTCCGGGTCGAGCCACAGTTCAACCTTGGCCAGATCGCCGGGTTTCCGTACGCCGGTCTGCCTGCGCAGGTCGGCGCCGAGGATGATGATGTGCATGCCGCTCTTGGTGGGCATCAGCGCCCGATCCGCTGCCACGCCATTGATGAGGCACTTCACCCGCACCTCGCCGCGCTTTCCGAAGAGCTCGTGGACATCGTGCGGGAACTCGAGGTAATGCCACGCGAAGCGGCCCGTCATCCGCTCCAGGGGGGCAGTGAAGGTCCAGGTCCTGGGTTTCCTCATCGCGGGCATACCCCGTTAGTTGTCAGTTCTCAGTTGTCAGTCGTCAGGCTGGGCGTTTCGCAGCCCTGACAACTGACAACCGACAACTATCCCCCCGCCTTCTTCGCCTTGTACCCTTTCTCCATCAAATAAGCCAGCACCTTGTCGCGGTGGTCGCCTTGCAGGAGGATCACACCCTCCTTGGTGTTGCCGCCCACGCCGCACTTGCTCTTCAGCGCGCGGCCGAGGTCGTCGAGGTCCGCCTCCTTGCCCACGAAGCCCACGATGCGCGTCACCTCCTTGTTGCCTTTCAGCCGGTCTAGATGGATGCGCAGGTCCTGCTCACCGGGTGTTGAGGTCGGTTTGCCGGAGCCTTTCGGACCGCTCGAATAGACCAGTTCGCCGAAGGAATTGAGGGTGCGCTTCTTCATGGAACGCGAATTAACCACAGAGGCACGGAGGCACAGAGGAATTCAAACCGGCTTTCTCCGTTTCTCTATGCCTCTGTGGAGATGAGTTCCTCCCCTCTCCTCGGGAGAGGGGCCGGGGGTGAGGACTACTTCCACCACGTGATCAACGGCCTCGTCATCTCCAGCCCGAACCTCCGCGCGTCCTCCAGTTTGAAGGGTCCGTGCATCTTCAGGTAGAGGTCGAAGGTGATGGGGCCTTCCTGGTCGGCCTTGAAGTTGGTGTGCCAGTAGTTGTTGAGGGCGTAGAGGTAGATGGTGCTGCTGCTCTTGGCCTCGGTCTTCCAGGCTTTGAACATCTCCGGGTTCGTGCCCTTGCCGGGGTTCACCTTGCGTTCGTCCACCATCTCGCCCACCTCCCAGATCGCGCCTTGCGGGCACACGATGGTGACGCCCACGCTGTCGTTGCTCACATCGATCCAGCGCTGGGCGCAGAAGAAATCGTTGTTGCTGCCGGGGACTTGCCCCGGCCCCAGAGCCGGGGTCTTGTTCCCCGGTATGAACAACGTATCGCCGATGCCGATGCGGACGGTGGCGTTGGGGATGTTGAAGGGAAGGGCGAGGTGAATTGACTCTTTTTCACGGCCAATCGTAGCATTCAATGTGTAGTGAACATGGTCATAGCTCCAGTCCGGAGCGTGCTCGACCATCCCTTGAGCAGCCTCTCTCTTCGTGTTTTTTGGGTCTAGTCCCTTCACGAAGGTCCAACTGAAGTCTGGCGGAGAAATTGCATCGATGGAGTAGCCTGAAAGTGCAGGCGGCTTTGCTCCGATCTGTTCGCTGATCCGTTGCACATACCACCCCGCACTATCCGCAAAGTCCTGCTTCACCCGCCATTGGTCTTTGGTGAAGTGCGCATCCGGATCGCTGATGCTGCACCACGCGCCCCAGGTGTGCTCGTGCCACATCACGATGCTGCGCTTGGCGCGGTATAGCAGGTGCGGGTCGATGGGCTTGCCGAAGATCTTCGCTGCGTCGATCAGGTTGGAAAGTCGTGCGCTGAGCACGCGCACTTCGCCTTCCTCCTTCGCCGTGCTGTACGCGCCATCCTCCCAATAGGGCGTAAAGTCACCGCTCCAGGTGGGGATCTGCTTGCCATACTTGGTCTCGAACTCCTGCATCATCGTGCCCGCATGGGCGATGATCAAGCGTGGTGAGCTGTACTTCTCGTTCCACTCGCGCACGAAGTCGCTGAGGGTGCTGTCCACCGGGCCGTTGTCGCTCACGATGTTGTAGCGCCACTGCACCATGTCGTAGGGATAGCCCTTCGCGGCGAGCTCGTTCATGTAAGCGGCGATCTTCCGCGTGCCGCGCTCCTTGATGGCGCCTGCGGTGAAGCCGTGCCAGCCGCCGTAGCCCTGGCCGGCTGTCCAAACGAGGATGCTGTCGCGACCGGTCGTGCTCTTCCACCAGTAGGGCTTGTCGCCCTGTTCGCGCAGGGTGCTGCCAATGCGGTCGCCGCCGTCGGGCATGTCGGGGATGTAGTTCGGCCCCTGGCTCAGGTGGCGGATGCCGTGCGCGGCGTAGGCGTCCACCATGCTCCAGCTCATGCCGGGAATGTCCGTTTGCATCGCCATGGTGATTGGCAGGTCGTACCACTTCCGCAGCGAATCGGCGTACTCCACGATCCAGTGCATCTCCTCGGGAGTACAAAGACCGGTGAGGATGTTGGCGTAGTTCGCGCTGAGGGCGATGCTGCCGCTCTTCACCGCGGCGATGAAGCGCTGCTTGTCGGCTTCGCTGGCAATGCCGAGGAAATTCTCCACCGCCCAAAGGCTCTCGATGTTCCACACGAAGCGGCTGTCCTTCGGATAGTCCTTCGTCCGCTCGATCAGGTCCAGCGCCTTCCAGATGTTATTGTTCTGGATCACTTCCACCTCGCTCTGCAGGTGGCTGTAGCCGATGTCGTTGTGGCTGTGGTGGACGAGGTGGATACTGCGGTGAGTGACTGGGTCGACAGTCACGGTCGTTTCTGAATCGAGCACTGGTGAACGGGGGTCATCCACGCGTCTCGCAATGACTGACCTGATCTTGACCGAGGTTGGTCTACTGACCGGATCAATTGGCAACCGGAATACATTCAATCCATTCTTGACCACAAAACCGTGAGCAGGCATCTTGCCTTTCACTGAGGCCGTAAGCAGATCCTCCGCTCCGAAGTGCATCAGCGTGATCAGTAGTTCCTGCTTGCCGTCTCGCCGAGTGAAGGGTAGCGTTTCCACCTCCACCTTCTCCTCGAAGCTGTACCGGAAGGTCATGAACCAGTCCGGGCTGTTCTGCACGTGGCCCACCACCTTCAACCGCATGGGTCGGCCCGGCTTGATGAATTTCAACGGCACACGCAGATGCGCGAAGCCGTGCGCATCACCGTGGCGATCCATTTTCGAGAATTCGAACACCAGCTTCACGCCGTCCAGCCCCTCTGCTTCCCACGTGGCTGGCTTGGTCGAATGCTGCGTGGTGAACGTCAGTACGTTCTGGTCATCGATGTACAGGTCGAAGCTGCGGTCGCCACCGCTGGTGGTGCTGTTGTGCGCGGCGATCCAACTGAAGTAGGCGAAGTCC
This sequence comes from Flavobacteriales bacterium, assembly GCA_020635725.1. Classification (GTDB taxonomy): domain Bacteria; phylum Bacteroidota; class Bacteroidia; order Flavobacteriales_F; family PHOS-HE28; genus PHOS-HE28. The sequence continues at coordinate 188,879 of JACJZF010000005.1, read as the reverse complement.
GACTTCAGCGCTTTGGGTATTGGGGCCGTTTCCCATGCGATCGCCTTCTGTCCATCGGTGCAGCGGGTCAGCAACGCCGTGTTGGCATGCTCGGGGTACACGCTGAAGTAGGAGAGGACCTCGCCCTCGATGTCCTTCGCGTAGCCGTTGATCACCTGATGCTTGCCGAAGACAGGCAATTCGACCTGGGCCGAGAGACCATCGGCTACCAAACAGGTGGCGAGGAGGAGAAAGAGCTTCACCTCGCCAAGGTAGCCGGGCTCAGAAGCTGTAGCGCAGCCCGCCGTTGAGCACCATGCTGCGGGTCAGGCCATCCGGACGTTTATCCCGCACGACGAAAGGCGATCCATAGGCCAGTTCCAAGGCCCAGCGCTCCGAAAAGGCCCAACGCGCGTCGATGGTCAGGTTCAGCGTGAGCCCATCGGAACCGGCGATGGCCAAGCGCTCCATTCCGGTCAGGCTTTGGGCCGTGTACACATCCTCGGCCAGGTGCATGATCGCCAATGCGCCGGGCTGAAGGATCAGGCCGCTGCTCACAGGAATCGCGTACTGGAGGCGGGCCACTGCATCGTCCGCACGATCCAGGAAGGCGCTCTCGAAGTAGCCCAAGGCGTCCATGTCATCCATCCAGGCTTGGTGCGTGAAGGCGTTCTCGTTGTTGTTCACGAGCACGTGCTGGTAGGCCAGCGCGGCCGACCAGCGCTTCCACCGGTAATTCACGCCGGCAAGCAGGTCGGTGGTGCCGAGGCTGGTCTGGTAGGGCATGGGCAGCGAGAGGCCATCGGCGCTACGGGCATCAGCCTTGTTGGCGTTCAGTTTGGACCCGAGGAGCACATCGAGTCGGCGGTGCGTCTCCTTGATGGCCGCATAAGAGAAGCTCAGGGTGGGGTCGCCCACGCCGCTGTTCGAACCCAGGTTGCCGCTGGCGCTCACATAGGGCACCTTCAGCTGCAAGCCCAGCCGGTCGGTCAACCCGATGCCTATTTCTGGCACCACCTGCACCACGGTGACGCCTTGTTCCCCAGCCCCGTAGCTGAACGTGAGCCGGGCCATGTGCCGGAATTCTTCGGCTTGGCCTAAGGAATCAGCGGGGTTCTGCACCTCGCCGATCGGGCCGGCCGTGCATACCCCGGCATCGCTGCAGCCTTGCGAGAACACGCTGAAGGGGGCGGTGAGGAGGAGAACGACGGAGAGCGCTGTGCGGAAGGGCTTGATCATGAACATCGGAACGATGGTACGAGCGGTAAAGTACGCCTTGGTCGTGCGGCACCGTTCATCCTGACCGGGGCTACTTTTGGCGCACAATCACGAGCACGATGCCCGGTACTGAGCTTTTCGGCGACGAGGAACGCAAGGAGGTGATGGATGTCCTGAACACGGGCGTCCTGTTCCGGTACAACCACGACGCTCAGCGTCAGGGCCATTGGAAGGCGAAGGATTTCGAGGCCGAGATCGCCACGTTCACCGGGGCGAAGCACGCTTTGGCGGTAAGTAGCGGGAGCACCGCGGTGAGCACCATGCTCGCGGCCTGCGGCATCGGCTACGGCGACCACGTGATCGTGCCGCCCTTCACCTTCGTGGCCACCATCGAGGCCGTGCTCTGGGCCGGGGCCATCCCGGTGTTCGCCGAGATCGACGAGACGCTCTGCCTCAGTGCCGAAGGCATCCGCGAGGCCATCACACCCAAGACCAAGGCCGTGCTGCTGGTGCACATGTGCGGCGCCTCGGCCGATCTGGACGGCATCCTGGCGGTTTGCAAGGAGAAGGGCATCTTGTTGATCGAGGATACCGCTCAAGCGCTCGGCGCCACCTACAAGGGCAAGCACCTCGGGCTGTACGGGAAGATGGGCAGCTTCAGCTTCGACTTCTTCAAGATCAACACCTGCGGCGAGGGCGGCGTGATCATCAGCGATGATGAACAACTGGTCCGAACCGCGGAATACATCAGCGACCACGGCCACACACACGTGGGCGACAACCGCGGCATGGAGCTGCACCCCGTGCTCGGCACCAACTTCCGGATCGGGGAGATCAACGCGGCCATCGGACTAGCCCAGGCCCGGAAGCTGCCCTACATCCTCAGCCAGCAGCGTAAGCACAAGGCCGTGATCCAGGAGCGCCTTGCGCGAATCCCGGGACTGGCCTTCCGGAAGCAATGCGACGATGCCGGCGACAGCGCCACCTTCTTCCACCTGCTCATGCCGAATGAGGCTACCGCGCGCCAGGCGGTGAAGCTGCTGGGCGAGGCCGGAATCGGAGTGGGGTACTGGTACGACAACATGTACCACTACATCAAGCAGTGGGACCAGGTGAAGAACCTGAGCATGCCGTTCCGGATGGTGGCCCACGAACTCGGCCTGCCGCAGGACCTCAAGACCCTGAAGTTCCCGAAGAGCGATGCCGTCATGTGCCGGCTCATCAGCTTCAACATCCGCGTGACTTGGACCGAAGCCGAACTCGATGCGTTCCTGTCGAAGATGGAAGGGGCGATCCGGAAGGCCATGGAGGGGTTCCGGCTTAGGTGAACCTGCAATCAGCCTGACTGAATGATTATCTGAATGGTTGAGGAATAGGAGAATACGACTTTACATAATGTAAATTATGCGCCAATATAGTCCAGCTCAATAACAGGCTCCGCGCCGAGTCCGGGCCCTTCAGGAACCACCAGTTTCCCATGCTCGATTCGGATGCCACGGAACGGGTCGTTGGCGATCAACCAGGGCCCATCAAGGTCCAGTACATCAGACTCTGCTCCCAGATGCGCCATCGCCGTACAGCCCAAACTGCTTTCGCTCATCGAACCCAGCATCACCTTCAGGCCGAGTTCCCGGGCTCGCTCCGCAATCGTCCTGGCCCGGTCCTGGCCACCGCATTTCATCAGCTTGATGTTCACGCCCCCGAACCACGTCCGGGCCGCTTCCAAGTCGTCCAGTCCTTGGATCGATTCGTCACCATAGACCACCGCGCCGGTTGACTCATGAAGCTGCTTGTTCATGGCCCGTTCTTGGGCTTGGAACGGCTGCTCGAAGCCCAGAAAGCGCTCTTTTCCAATCGCTTGTGCCAGGTTCACCGCCTCCGCCACGGTCTTCAAGCCTTGGTTCCCATCCAGTAAAATCATCGCATCCGAGTGCTCACAAACTGCCCGGACACGTGCTAGGCTATCCGCGTCGCCCACCTTGAGCTTCAGCGCACCCGTATTCGGCAGTTCCGCAAGCTTCTCCGCAACGCGTTCCACGGGTCCGATCCCCAAGGTCATGACGACCGCCGATTGCTTCACACCAGAACCATTATTCGACTGATATACAGGTCTATTTGTTTTCTTGCTTAGCCAATCGGTCCAAGCCATGTGCAAGCCTGCGCGACTACCCTGCAGCCGTCCCCAGTATTGATCATCGGCAAGGATGCCTTCCAATCCCGGGGGGCTACCGGCACCTAACCGCCAAGCCGCTGTGATACCCTCGATAGCCAGGGGAATCGTCTCTTTCAGGTACGGCGGAAGCGTCACTTCGCCATAGCCAACCACGCCCTCACCCTTCAAGTGCAGGAAGAGCGCATCCGTTCCGTCCCGCAGCCCATGAGAGGTGCCGAAGGGGTGCCTGAATCGGAGGCGATATGAGCATAGGCCTAATCGAAGCATGTTGTCGCGTGCAAAGAAGAAGGCCCGAGCGGATTGCTCGGGCCTCCAATCAGTGCCAGTGCCTTACTTAATCAGGTAGTAGATGTTCGTCACCCACTTGGTGCTATCGGGCTCAGCACCCGGGCCAGTGACGTACTCCTCCACCACAATCTCATTCATTTCCAGTCCATTAGCCTTCATGTGCGCATCCATGGCTTCATGCGCGGCCATGGAGCCTGCGTATCCGCCGTGGTATTCGATCATCAACGCCTTGCTGGCGGGTGATTCATACACATCCATGCCCTTGAGCTTGCTCTTGGCATCCATCGCAATCGGCACGCCCGCGATCATGTCGGCGGTCTGCGTCTCTTCATCCCACTTGAAGTAGACGCCGCTCGGCGGGCCAGCTGGCGCGACACCGGCTTTGCCGATGGCTGCGAAACCGGATCCGAAGTGCGCAGCGAAGTAGTCGCTCATATCCGCCCATTTCACCACTTCACGCTTGCCGAGGTAAAGCATTGCCGGGCGCTCCACGGATTGGATATCGAATGAGGGCTTGGCTTCAGCGGCCTCTTTCTCCGTGATCGCCTTCAGGTTCGCCAAGCCCTTGTCGAACATGGGCGCAATGGCCTTCTCCATGTCCATGAACACGGTCATGACCTTGCCCATGAAGCTGTTCTCGCCTTGTATGCCCCAGGTCACCTTGGTGCTATCGCCCATCGCCGTGATGTCGAAGGTGCCTTCATTGTTCGCCTCCCACGGGCTGATGAAGCGGAGCTTCGTGACCACGCGTTCGTTCGGAACCAGTTCAGCCAGCTCCTGCTCGCCCTCACTCTTGCTGCTCTTCCAATGGCTCACGGCCCCGACCTGACCGTCAGGCGAGCCAGAGAGCGTGGCGACCATATCGGGCTCCTCCTCTTTCCAAGGGCCCCACTTCTCCATGGCCGCGAGATTGCTCACGTTGGCGTACACCGCCGAGGCCGGGGCATGGATGATCGTGCTCCGCTCGACACGGAAATGCGATTCGGCCATCGAGGCCATGACCAAGACGATGGCCACGACTGCCAGGACCAGGATGAGTATGATCTTCAGTGCTCTCATGAGGTAGTGGTTTGGATCCGAAAGTTGCGATCCCCATCTGAGAGGCCCAAGGCTTCGGCACGATTTTTCAGACCTTGGCGCCAACCATACGCCCCATTCCGGGAAGTCCATGATCGCCAACAGGAACCTCTTGCTCTCTGGTGCAGCCGTGCTGTCCATCGCCCTCGCCTTCACGGCGTGCAAGTCCAAATCCGTCTCGCCGCAGGGCAATAAGGTGAACATGCCCTTCACCGGGAACAAGTACGAGAGCAACGCGAGCTGGTTCCGAGGTACGGGCCAGGGCGCCAGCGTGAAGCAGAACATCGCCCGCGGGAAGGCCGATATCGATGCGAAGAACCAGGTGGCCAGCCAAGTGGGCACGAACATGCGCGCCGTTACGGACCAGTACCTCGGGCAGACTGAGAACGCCAACGCCGCCGATGTGGCCGACAAGTTCCAGAGCCTGATCCGCGAGGTGATGAGCACCGACCTGGCCGACCTGCGGAAGATCGGCGAGGAGACCTACCTGAATGACCAGACGCAGGAGTACACGGTGTACGTCGCGTACGAGATCAAGAAGGCGGCCATGTTCCGGTTCATGAAGCAGAAGGCCCGCGCCGAACGCAAGGTGAGCGAGCAAGAGCTGAAAGTGATGGAGGATATCCTTGACTTGCAGATCAAGGAGGCGGAAGCCGCTGGCGACTGAGTAGCCTGAACGAGTGATTCGGCAGGGGCTTACGGGCCCCTGCTGTCATTTTGGCCCTTCCTGGGATCTGGCGCTTCACTTGATGAGCAGGCCGAAAACGAAGAGCATGGCAGGCGCGTATGTGATCGGGTTGTTGATCATGCTGGCCAGTTGGCTGGTGAGCAGCCAATTGAAGTCGCGGTTCGAGCGCTACAGCAAGATTCAACTGATGAACGGCCTATCAGGTCGCGAGGTGGCGGAACGCATGCTGGCGGACAACGGCATCACCCAAGTCAAGGTGACGAGTGTACCTGGGCAGCTCACCGACCATTACAACCCCTCCAATCGCACGGTGAACCTGAGTGAGCCGGTCTATCACGGGCGCAACGCCGCCGCCGCCGCGGTGGCTGCGCATGAGTGCGGCCACGCCGTGCAGCATGCCAGAGCCTATGCCTGGCTGAATCTGCGCAGCAAATTGGTGCCCGTGGTGAGCGTGGCCTCCCAATGGGTGCAGTGGGTGCTGCTGGGCGGAGTCCTAGTGGTGAACCAGTTCCCCGGCGTTCTGCTATTCGGCATCGCGCTATTCGCCATGACCACCCTGTTCAGCATCATCACCTTGCCTGTCGAGTACGATGCGAGCCGCCGTGCCCTGGCCTGGATCAAGCAATCGGGAACGGTGACGGCTGACGAGTACGGCATGAGCGCCGACGCGCTGAAATGGGCGGCGCGCACCTACGTGGTGGCGGCCATCGGAAGCATCGGCACCCTCTTGTACTACCTGATGGTGTACATGGGCCGCAGGCGCTGAGCGCGGGCTACACGTTGAACAGGAAGTGCATGACGTCACCGTCGCGCACCACGTACTCCTTCCCTTCGGTGCGCAATTTCCCGGCTGAGCGCGCGGCTGATTCGCTCCCCAAGGTGACATAGTCGTCGTAACCGATGACCTCCGCCCGGATATAGCCCTTCTCGAAATCGCTGTGGATGACACCGGCTGCCTTCGGGCCGGTATCGCCTTCATGGATCGTCCACGCCCGGACCTCCTGCACACCCGCGGTGAAGTAGGTCTGCAGCTTCAGCAAACGGTATGCGGCACGGATCAGCTTGTTCACGCCCGGCTCGGCAAGACCCATGTCCGCCAGGAACATGGCCCTCTCTTCCGGAGTATCCAGCGCGGCGATCTCCGCCTCGATGGCCGCGGTGACCATGATCACCTCCGCGTTCTCATGCTTCACGGCTTCCTTCACGCGCTCCACGTACGCATTGCCCGTTTGCGCGCTCTTCTCGTCCACGTTGCATACGTAGAGCACGGGCTTGGTGGTGAGCAGCTGGAACTCGGCCAGCAAAGCGGGGTCATCGTTGCCGGTTACCGCGGCGCGGGCGCTCTGTCCCTTCAACAAGGTTTCCTTGATGCGGGTGAGCAGGTCGAAGCGCCGCTTGGCCTCCTTGTCGCCGGTGCTGGCCTGCTTCTGCACCTTGGCGATGCGGGCCTCCACGGTCTCCAGGTCCTTGAGCTGCAGCTCGATATCGATCACCTCCTTGTCGCGCACGGGATCCACGCTTCCGTCCACGTGCACCACGTTAGGGTCGTCGAAGCAGCGCAGGACGTGCAGGATGGCATCGCACTCGCGGATGTTCCCCAGGAATTGGTTGCCGAGCCCCTCCCCTTTGCTGGCGCCCTTCACCAGGCCGGCGATATCCACGATCTCCACCGTGGTGGGCACGATGCGCTGGGGCTTCACCAGGTCTGCCAACCGATTGAGCCGATCATCGGGAACGGTGATGGTGCCCACGTTCGGCTCGATGGTGCAGAACGGGAAGTTCGCCGCTTGCGCCTTGGCATTGCTCAGGCAGTTGAACAGGGTGCTCTTGCCCACGTTGGGCAGGCCGACGATGCCGCATTTGAGGCCCATGGATCCGTTTCCGTTAAGGGGCCGCGAATGTAGCCGCTCGCGTCGGGCGCAAGCATGAACGGAGGCCTGAAAGCCCCCGTCCACACCGAAACCGACCCAAAACCAAATGGATGTCGGTGCGTCCAAGACATTCAGGGAGCCACGCCCCGTTGCCCGCGCTGGGAGCAACGGTTGCGGGAAGTCCGCAGGCGATTTCCACGGGCACTTTTCAAAAGTTCTTCACACTTCCCGCGTCCAGCAAGGCCCCCAGTACTTTTGGCCACCCCGAACGCATGTCCCATTCCACTGCCGTAGCCTCGCCTTCCGCACCCTCGGTGGCCGAGCTCCAGCGAATCGCCAGTCAGGTCCGTCGCGATATCGTCCGCCAGGTGCACGCCGTGCAGAGCGGTCATCCGGGCGGTTCGCTGGGCTGCGCCGACTTCTTCACCGCTCTGTACTTCAGCATTCTGCGGCACGACCCGAAGGCCTGGTCCATGGATGGAGCCGGGCAGGACCTCTTCTTCCTGAGCAACGGGCACATCAGCCCGGTGTGGTACAGCGTGCTTGCCCGCAGCGGCTATTTCCCGGTTCAGGAGCTGGCCACATTCCGCAGAATCAGCAGCAGGCTGCAAGGGCATCCGACCACGCATGAAGGACTCCCCGGGGTGCGCATGGCCAGCGGCTCGCTCGGCCAGGGATTGAGTGTGGCCATGGGTGCCGCGCTCGCTAAGAAGCTCAACGGCGACCAGCATCTCATATACACCCTGCATGGCGATGGGGAGCTGCAGGAAGGGCAGATCTGGGAAGCGGCCATGTTCGCCGCGGCCAAGAAGGTGGACAACCTGATCAGCACCGTGGATTGGAACGGCCGGCAGATCGATGGCGACGTGGATGACGTGCTTTCCCTGGGCGACCTGTGTGGGAAGTGGACGGCCTTCGGCTGGGATGTGCTGGAGATGAACGGCAACAGCATGGATGAAGTCCTCTCGACCATGGCCCAAGCCAAGGCGCGCACGGGGAAGGGCAAGCCTGTGATGGTGCTGATGCGCACAGAGATGGGCCAGGGCGTCGACTTCATGATGCACAGCCACGCCTGGCACGGCATCGCGCCGAACGACGCGCAGCTCGGCAGCGCGCTTGAGCAACTGGAAGAGACCCTGGGCGATTTCTGATATGCCCTCCTCCCGGCATCAGGAATCGCATCGGAGCCTGCTTGGCACGCGCTTGGCCTCGAGGCGGGCCATGCTCGGTTCCAAACCCCTCTCCCACTCCTTCCTGTGCACCGCGCTGGCGATCGGTGCCGTGCTCCTCACCGGAACCTTCCGAGCCTTCGCCCAGCAGAGCGCGCCGCAGCCGCCGTTGACCCGCATGCTCTTCGTGATGGACGCGAGCAACAGCATGAACGCGTTCTGGGGCAACCAACCCAAGATCAACACCGCGCGCGAGCTTCTGCTCAGCTCGTTGAAGCAACTCGAAGGACAGCCCGACCTGGAGATCGCCCTGCGGCTGTACGGGCACCAGACGCCTATCCAGCCGGGCAAGCAGGATTGCAACGACACGCGGCTCGAAGTGCCCTTCGGGCCGAACACCATTCCGGAGATCCGCAAGACGCTGAACGCCACGCGCTGCCTGGGCACCACCCCGATCGCCCGGTCGCTGGAGAAGGCGGCGAGTGATTTCCCCGAGCTTGACCAGAGCGCTAACGCGCGTAAGGTCCGCAACGTGATCATCCTCATCACCGACGGAATCGAGGCCTGCGATGAGGACCCCTGCGCGGTGAGCCGTGCCCTGCAGGCGAAGGGGATCGTGCTCAAGCCGTTCGTGATCGGCGTGGGTCTCACGGAGAACGATAAGTATGCCCTGCAATGCGTCGGCAACTACTTCGACGCGAGCACGCCCGAGCTCTTCGAGCATGTGCTGCAGGTGGTGGTAACACAGGCACTGAACAGCACCACCGCCCAGATCAGCCTCATGAGCACCGAAGGCAAGCCCACCGAGACCGACGTGGCCGTGACGCTCTACGACCAGAAGACCGGCCAGCAGCGTTACCACATCGAACACACGCTGAATGATCGCGGCTTGCCCGATACGTTGACCATCGATCCGATCTTCACGTATCGGGTGGTGGCCCATACGGTGCCCCCTTCCGTGCGGGAGCATGTGACGGTCAAACCGGGCATCCACAACGTGATCGGGCTCGATGCGGGCCTGGGCACGCTCAGTCTCCGCATGGGAAGTGGCCCATCAGATGGCCAGGCCGCCGCATGCATCGTTCGTCCCCATGGCGAAATGGCCACGCTGGTCGCCGTGGACATGGGCGCCTCCCAGCGCCTGCGCGTGGGTGTGTACGACCTCGAAGTGCTCACCCTCCCGCGGACCTACATCTCCGACGTGCGCATCGAACAAGGCCAGGTCACGGAAATCGCCTTGCCACGGGCCGGGGTGCTGAACATCCTTCCGGCCGCCCCTGGCCCGGGTTCTGTCTTCCTTCAGCAGGGCGATGAGCTCGTGTGGGTGGCCGACCTCGACCCGAAGGCTGCTCGTACGCAAATGCGCCTGCAGCCCGGCACCTACCTGGTCACCTACCGCAGCCAGTTCGCCAAGCGCACCGAGCTCAGCATTTCGAAGGAAGCGCGCATCGAGAGCGGCCGCAGTACCAGCCTCAACTTCTGATCAGTCATGACCCACTACCCCATCCTCGACCAGAAAGACACCCGCAGCGGCTTCGGTGCCGGTCTGCTCGAACTCGGCCGCACCAACCCTTCTGTGGTGGCCCTCTGCGCCGACCTTACCGGGTCGTTGAAGATGGATGCGTTCGAGAAGGCCTTCCCGGAGCGCTTCTTCCAGGTCGGCATAGCCGAGGCGAACATGATGGGCGTGGCCGCCGGCCTCACCATCGGCGGCAAGATCCCCTTCACGGGCACTTTCGCCAATTTCAGTACTGGCCGCGTGTACGACCAGATTCGGCAGAGCATCGCCTACGCCGGCAAGAACGTGAAGATCTGTGCCAGCCATGCCGGCCTCACCCTCGGCGAGGACGGTGCCACGCACCAGATCCTGGAGGACGTCGGCCTGATGCGCATGCTGCCCGGCATGACGGTGGTGGTGCCCGCCGATCACAACCAGACCCATCAGGCCACACTCGCCATCAGCGCGCACGAAGGCCCCTGCTATCTCCGCTTCGGCCGCCCCAAATGGCCGGTCTTCATCCCCAAGGACCTGCCCTTCGAGATCGGCAAGGCCCAGGTGCTCACCGAAGGCAACGACGTGACCTTGATCGCCTGTGGGCACCTGGTATGGCGGGCCTTGCAAGCAGCCGAGGAACTGGAAAAGGCAGGCATCAGCGCCGAAGTGATCAATCTGCATACGATCAAACCCTTGGATGAGGCCGCGGTCCTAGCTTCTGTAGCGAAGACCGGATGCGTAGTGACCTGCGAGGAGCACAACCGCTTGGGCGGCATGGGCGATGCTGTCGCCCAGGTGCTGTGCACCCACCGGCCCACACCCCAGGAATACGTGGCCGTGAACGACAGTTTCGGCGAGAGCGGCACCCCGGACGAGCTGCTGGCCAAGTACGGCTTGGACGTGCCCGACATCACGGCTGCCGCACGCAAGGTCATGGCGCGCAAGTAGCACGGCATCCCAGGTCGGTGGCATGAGCGAATTCACCGATGCGGAGCTGCTCGATCTGCTCCGGCAGGAAGACCGGAAGCACTACGCCTTCAACCTGCTGGTGCGCCAATACCAGCGCCGGCTCTATGCCTTTGTTCGGCGCATGCTCACCGATCACGACGAGGCGCAGGATGTTCTGCAGAACACCTTCGTGAAAGCCTGGCACGGCATCGACGGCTTCCGGGGCGATTCGCAGCTCTACAGCTGGCTCTACCGAATCGCCCACAACGAATGCCTCAACCACCTGCGCAAGGCCCGGCGCCGGCTGTTCGTGAGCGATGCCTCGATCGTGGAGCGGCTCACCACCACCTTGGATAGCAGCGAGCATTTCAGTGGCGATGCGATCCAGCAGCGCCTGCAGCGCGCCGTGATGCGCTTGCCGGACAAGCAGCGGGCGGTCTTCAACATGAAGTACTTCGACGGCATGAAATACGAGGACATGAGCGCGGTGACCGGCACCAGCGTGGGCGCGCTCAAGAGCAACTACCACATCGCGGTGAAAAAGATCGAAGCCTGGCTCACGTTGGATCAAACCAAGGACGGCGGCAGCGCGTCCTAAGACAACCGAGCAGACATGCATAGCACGGAACAAGACCCTTTGGATGATGCGCCTCTGCTGCGCTCCATTCCGCGCACCGACCCCTTCGTGGTGCCGGAGGGATTCTTCGAGTCTCTGCCTCAACAGTTCATGGCCAGAACGCAGCGGCCGCTCCCGGTATGGCGGCGCGCCCTCTCAGCATGGCAGCATGCGCACCCAGCCCTGAAGATGGCCGGCCTGGCCTTGGTCATCGCCGTGTCTGCTGTCCCGTTCATGCTGAACGATGGGAGCGGCACCACGCGGCCTAACGATAAAGTGGCGGTCTCCCCTGGAGCCGAGGACGTGGATGCGCTTCTCTACGACGACCACGATCTGCTGGTCGCGCTCGCCATGGACCAGGAAGCCTTCTCGCCTGTCGGGGCGGACGTGCCCGAAGACGAGCTCATCGCATTCGTGGAGCAACAGGACCTATCGCTTGAACTGATCGCCGAAGCCTTATGAGAACCTTCCTCTTCGCCCTTCTGGCCCTTTGCGCCCTGGCCCCTGCGACAGCCGTGGCCCAACCCGATGACATGCCCCCATTGAGCGAGGAGCGCTTGAAAGAGGTGAAGGCGCAACGCACGGCCTACATCACCACCAAACTGGGCCTGACCACCGAAGAGGCCGAGCGCTTCTGGCCGATCTACAATGAATTCGATGCTGAGCGCGAGAAATTGCGCAAGGAATTGCGGGAGAACATCCGCACCACCCGAAAGGATGGCGGCGCGCTCTCCGAAGCCCAGGCCAAGGAAGTGTTGGAGAAGGGCTTGGTGCTGCGCCAGCGCGAACTCGACCTGGAACGCAGCTATACCGATCGCTTCTCGAAGGCCATCGGAGCCGTAAAAGTGGTGGAGCTGCATCGCGCGGAGCGCGACTTCAACCGCGAAGTGCTCAAGCGGATTCGCGAACGGGTGGAAGAGCGCCGGCACTCCCGACCCGGCGGGCCAGGAGGCCGGTAGCGTTGCGCGGCCGACCTTCGCGCTCATGTCCGACTTACTGAGGTCCTTTCAGGAATCCTTGGCCCAGACCAGCCCCAATCCCATGGGCTTGGATATCGTGCATGCCGAAGGCTGCTGGCTGACGGACCGCAGCGGCATGCGCTACCTGGACCTGGTGGCAGGCCTGGCCGTGAACAACGTGGGCCACCGCCATCCGAAGGTGGTGGCGGCCATCAAGGAACAATGCGACCGCTACCTGCACGTCATCCCCTATGGGGAATTCGTGCAGGAACCGCAGGTGCGCTTCGCCGAGCGGCTCACCTCGCTCCTTCCTCCTGGTCTGGACTCCGTGTACTTCGTGAACAGCGGGACCGAGGCCATCGAGGGTGCCTTGAAGCTGGCGAAACGGGTCACTGGCCGCACGCGTATCGCCGGATTCAGGGGTAGCTACCATGGCAGCACCCATGGCTCCCTCAGCCTAACCGACAACGAGACGAAGAAGTACCGGAATCGCCCCCTCCTTCCGGACGCCATGCATTTGGCGTTCAATGACGAAACGGAGCTGGACCGCATTGACCAGCGTACCGCGTGCGTGGTTGTAGAGCCGGTCCAAGGCGATGCCGGTGTAAGGGTTCCGGCACCTGCCTGGCTGCGGGCCTTGCGCGATCGTTGCGACCGTGTGGGTGCCGTGCTGGTATTCGATGAGGTGCAGACCGGCTTCGGACGAACCGGGAAACGATTCGCCTGGGAGCACAGCGGCGTGGTACCGGATGTCCTGGTGCTGGGCAAGGCCTTGGGCGGTGGTCTGCCGATGGGCGCGTTCGTGAGCTCGGCCGAGCGCATGCGGCTGCTTACCCACGACCCCGTGCTGGGCCATATCACCACCTTCGGCGGGCATCCGTTGCCTTGCGTGGCCGGCTTGACCGCCCTCGACCTATTGGAATCGGAATCCTTGGCCGCGCATGCCGAGCGCCTGGGAGCGTTGTTCCGAGAGCGCCTCGTGCACCCGCTTATCCGCGAGGTCCGCGGAGCGGGGCTGATGCTCGCGGTAGAACTGAACGATCCGGAATCGGTCCAGCACGTGGTGCAGCACTGCCTGTCCCAGGGTGTCCTTGGTTTCTGGTTCCTCAGCTGCCCGAGCGCTTTTCGGATCGCACCACCGTTGGTCATCAGCGAGACCGAAGTGGAACTGGCGTGCGGCGCCATCCGGAAAGCGCTGGACAGCCTCAGCCAGGCCAGAAAGAGCTGATTATTAACCAGTCCGAAGGGCTCTTACCACGGCCCAGCCCGTTGAGCGAAGCCCATCGGATGCGCATTCCGCTGCGCTGGCTAAGAGCTAGGGTCGGTTACCGGCCGGAATGGGTCAGGTAACGGTCCTCGTCGCGGTTCATTCAGGAGTTTATCTTGCGGCCGCCTGATCATTGGGCCAATCAACCTGAACTGATGAAACGTTCTCTACTCGCAACCCTAGCCGGCTGCCTGCTCACCTCCCTCGCTTGGGCACAGCAGCCTACCGTGCTCTGCGCCACGGACATCATGCGCGCCCGTGCCATAGCGGAAGACCCGACCTACCTGGAGCGGGAAGCCGAGTTCCTTCAGGAGCTCGAGATGCTCATTCAGAACAGCGCCGAGGCGCGCGGTGGCGAGGTTGTGTACCGTATTCCAGTGGTATTCCACATCCTGCACTTGGGCGGCCAGGAGAACATCTCCAACGATCAGGTGCTCGATGCCATGGCCATCCTTAACAGGGACTACGATCGTCAGAATGCCGATGCTGCTGCGGTGCATCCGGCGTACCTGGATAACGTGGCCGACATGGACATCGAATTCTATCTGGCTTCCCGCGACCCCAACGGCAATTGCACCAATGGCATCGTGCGCCACCGCAGCGCTGAGACGCTTCGGGGCGAAGCCACGAGCAAGGTGAATCCCTGGCCACGGGATAAGTACATGAACATCTGGGTGGTTGACCGGATCATCAGCGGAGCTGCCGGGTATTTCTCCAGCGGTCCGCCGAACTGGCTCGATGGCATCGTGATCCTGCACGACTACACCGGGTCCATCGGCACTGGGGGGGCTTTCACTTCGCGCGCGCTTACGCATGAGGTAGGCCATTACCTGAGCCTCTCGCACGTATGGGGCAGCAACAACGGCGTGCCCGATGAGAATACGCCCATCTGGGCCATGCAGGCCGTTTGCGGAGACGATGGGGTGGATGATACCCCGATCACCCGTGGCTGGAGCTCCTGCCCCCCGGCCACCAACCGTGATCGCTCCTGGGCCGATTGCGAACAGACCCCTTTCCCTGCCAATACGGTGTACAATTTCAACGGAGTAACGACCTCGAGCGGGACCACCGACCCCACCCCCACTCCGGATGTGATGCGACCAGACGACGATGGCGTGCTCATGGTGGACATGGGACCGATGACGGCCACCGGTGTCTCGCCCAACTCCGCGATCGACGGGGCGTTCGCCTTTACCGAATGGGGAACCGGGGCTCCCAACGGGGCAACGTTGGTCTCTGAGCTCACCGGAGCCTTCGACAACACCAAGTATTACGAGTTCACGGCCACCCCGGCCCCCATGGTTGATCGGCAGGCTGGCATCACTTCCTTCAGCTTCGATGTGAAGCGCGATACGCTCGGTCCCCGCATGTTCGCCATCCGTGGCCATTTGTCGCCCAACGCCAATCTTCCCGTTACCGTAGGCGCGGGATTGACCGTTCAAGCGAATGGCTCCGTCTTCATCAATGCCGATGTAGCGCAGACGTTCCGGGTCATCGTCGACCCTCCCGCCGGCGTCACCACGGGCCAATCGCCGCAGGCAGCTGGTTACAGCCCATTCCAACAGCCGAACACTGCCGCCCAGGCGAATCCGGCCACGTTCTGGATCTATGCCTGGAACGCGGAGGATCCTGCCGGTGCGTTCATCGTGGATAGCTTGGTGATCAACGGCACGAGCGGTGTCGTGGAGAACGTGGAGAACTACATGGAATACTCCTACTGCTCCAAGATGTTCACCGATGGGCAGCGTACCCGTGCACGCGCCGCGCTCCAGAGCACCACCACGCAGCGGGCCAGCCTCTGGACCGAGGATAACCTGCAAGCCACCGGTGTGGCCGAGGGCTATGAGCTGCATTGCGCCCCTGGGGCGGATTTCTACGCCGTGGTCGGTACCAACCTCAACAGTCCTGCGATTCCTTACGGACCGTTCTCGTGCACCAATACCGACGTGCGTTTCCACGATAACAGCGCGTACGCTTTCCCGGACAGCTGGTCCTGGACCTTCCAAGACGGAACCCCCGCCACCAGCACCCAGCAGAATCCCACGGTACAGTTCACCACTCCCGGCTGGAAGACGGTGACCCTTACCGTTAGCAATGCCTATGGCTCTTCTTCGAAGACCGATGAATACGCCGTTTTCATTGGAGCAGCCGAGCTGGCCATTACTCCGACCTACGAGAGCTTCGAGGGGATGACCGGGACGGATATCTATCCGTACCTGTCCATCAATCATGAGAACAACCATACCTCCTTCGCGCGTTTCACCGGCGGTGGCGCGACGGGCAATGCCTGCGTCCGCCTCAACAGCGCCGCGCGCAACCAGCTCGATTTCATCGATAGCGATAATGTAGGCGACTACGACGATTTCGTCACGCCGCTGTTCAACCTCTCCGGTGCCCCCAGCGCCACGCTCGCGTTCCGTTACGCTTACAGCACCAACACCTCTACGCTGGCGAACATCACGGAGAAACTGATCATCGATTCGAGCACGGATTGCGGTCGCACCTGGCTTAACCGCGCGGAGATCACCGGTGCCCAGCTGGTGACCAATGGCACGAGCGCGGCGGTCCCCCCGGAGAACTGGACCTTGCGTTCCTTGACCCTGCCCGGCTCTGTGCTCAGCAGTACCGTGCGCTTCCGCTTCCGCTTCGTGAGCAGCGAGTACTCGAACAACCTGTATCTGGATGACCTCTGGATCGGGGTGCCGGTTGGCATCGATGAGCTCGGAGCATCCGACTTCATCAACCTGTACCCGAACCCGACCAACGACCACTTCAACGTGCAAGTGGCCGGCATGGAGAACAGCGCCACCGAGATCGTTATCACCGATATGCGCGGCGCGGTGGTGTACCGTCAGACCTATCAGCCGCAAGGGAATGCCGGCATCGAGATCAGCGGCCACGAGATCGGTCTCGCCCAAGGCATGTACACGCTGCGTGCGCGGAATGCATCGGGCAGCAGCGCTCAGAAGCTGATCATGGGGCGTTAACCACTGCCTCCTCCTCTATTCCGAAGCAGGGCCGGTACACACCGGCCCTGCTTGTTTTTGCCCTGCACCCTCGAATACGAGATGCAATGCCGGCACAGGCGCGGATCGCACAAGCAAGGATGAAGGATCTCAGCGTATCCGGACTGCCCGATGCGTGTGAACGGCGACACGCGCGGATCCCCAGTGATGCAGTGCCCCGTGTAGCTGCGCCGAGTAGGCTTGCAGCTCCTTGAACCGACCGACCGAGCAGAGCGCTGGATGTCGTTGCTTGAACAAGCTGCAGCTTGAAGGCCCGCGAGCTGGGAAGTCGGCCCACGCGACATGAACAGGTGAGGCGCCCGCCCCCGCGGCAGCTGAAGCCGACGCGGGCACCATAATCGATTGTGCCTACGCTGGCATGCAGGCAGTCCGGCATGCGGGGCCGGAGCGGAGATTGGCTGGCGCACGCAGGAATGCGCCTCAAGCGCTGACCCTTGAACGGCAACCGGCTCTTTCTGGCGAGCGCAGCGTCGGTCGGGTTCAATACGCAAGGCCGCACCGCACCATTGGATCAATCGTAGCCTCGACGTATCCAGAGGCTTGGTCGCCGGGCATTCCATTCCCATTGAAGTGATCGGTTCGGCCCATGTGGCGCGCGGATCCGGTCCCTTCCTGTTCGCCTCCACGCGATCGGCGCTTTGATGCAAGGCGGGTTGCGAATCGGTCTTCCGGCAGGAATGTGAGGACTCAATGCGCTGGCCCGGGCTACTCAATCAATCCGTGTGGATTGGTACTCTCTCCCGCGCTGCTTCCTGATTCACCCGGCCGGTATCTGCTCGCGCCATTGGATCAGCGTCGTTCTCCTAAAGGGGCCGGCAGTCTGGTCGGGCAGACTGTTCCAAGAGCACCACTACCAAGTGGTCAACCCCTACCCGACGGCTCCACGGATCGGAGCGGTCTGTGACGCTCACGTGTACATGCTACGAGCGTTGTGATAAGCCGAGTACCGCGCACAACGTAGCGTGAAAAGCAAGAGGCCCCGGCTTGCTCGCCGGGGCCTCTTCCATAGGTCCGTTTCGGTCAGTGCTGCACCTCCACGCGCTGCACCTTGGTCCAATCGGTGGTGCTCACTTGCACCAAGTACTGGCCAGACTGTAGACCGGCGAGATCGAGGCTGTTCAACGAGCCTGATTTCACATTGATCGTTTCCTCGGCGACGCTCCGGCCGCTCATATCCAGGATGCGCACCCGGGCGAGACCCTGCAGCTGGCCCAAGCTCAGGTAGAGCTGTCCATCGGTGGGGTTCGGGTACAGCGAGAACCCGTTGCCCGTGGCTTCCTCGATACCCACTGCGCCGCAGCCCACGGTCCAATGAAGCGAGCCGTTCACTTGTCCATCCTCACAGGAACCGCTGCCATTGGATCGGATGCGCAAGGTGAACACATGCTCCACGTTCTGGGTGTTCACCGCGAAGCCTGCGAGATTGCCTCCGAAATTGCCTTGGTACAGAATGCCGGCGCTGGCATCATAGCCGTTGTACACGGTGATCTGGTCACCGGAGAGCATATGCCCCTCAAGGAAGATCAGTGAGGACGGCACAGGAAGGCTGGACTGATACGTGTACCAGCGGTCGGCGTTGTTCTCGTAGCAGTAATCGTAGTTGTCGAAGCCGCAAGAAGCGATCACGCAACTATCGACCGGATAGGTCAGCGAATCACTGAGGTAGAGGCAGCCGGGCTCGCTCAGGTCCGTGACGCCGAGAATGGACAGGCTATCCAGGGGGTACGGTCCGAAGGAGAAAACACCTACCCCGCTCACGTTCTGCGTCTGTCCAGTGAGCACGTTCGCGATGGTCATGCCATCGACGCTGGGCGCGGTGGTGACGATCACCTCGGCCATGTATGAATGCGAGAGGCAATCGGGCACGACATTGTACGCCGTGCCGGGCGCGGAGCATCCGATGCACTGCACCTGCCAGGACCATTCATCATAGGTGCCGGTGCTCGATTGGCAGCTCACCGATCCATCAGAGGTCAGGGTCATGTACAGGTTGGTGCCGCTACTCGCTACATCCACTGCGTAGTACGGCGCGCCTGGGCTGTTGATGGCGCTGCCGTCGGGGCCCAGGTTGTGCTGCTGGGTCAAGTTGTGCTGGAAGAGCACGGGAGCGGTGGGCCCAGGACCATCGTAAATGGTGAGCACATCGAAGGTGCTGCTCTCGATGGTTCCCCGGTTGAAGATCAGCTGCATGGTGGCGCCGGGGGTCGGGACCTCATACGCCCAGGCGAAATCCTCGTTGTTGCCGTAGCAGTAGGTCTCCTGGAAGGGGATGCCGCCACACAGGATCGTGGGGCACAAGGGGTTCACCAAGGTGCCGGAGTACACGTTACAGAGGCTGTTGGCGTCGTTCTCGATGGTGAGGTCAACCTGGGTGCCGGAAACGAACGGCCCGATCTGGTAGGTGCCCACGGCGGTGATCGTCGTTGCAGGAAGGCCCTCCGAATTGAGGATCATCGGGTCGGGATCGGTACCCATGTCGGTCACATCGACCGAGATGAAGAACTGGAACTGCTCGCAATCCTGGATAATCTCGAAGTCCGCTGAGACCGGGATGCAATCGAGGCACGACAAGGTGTAATCGAGTTCGGTCTGGAACCCCGTTTCGCAGGAGACCGAGCCATCGGTGGTGATCTGGATGGTGAGCGAATGCCCGGGGTTCGTGCTGGAGTAGAACAATCCGGTCAGGTCTCCATTCACGCCGTTCACGGGTGTGAGAAGCGGATAGCTCGTATCCGGACCATCATACACGAAGAGGTGGTCGCAGCAGGTCTCCAAGGAGCCGCCGTTGAAGAAGAGCGCCAACGGGAAGGTCCCTGTGCCCTGGTAATAGAAAATGCTGTTCTCCCCATCCCCCGGGCAATACGTCACGTTCAGCTCCGAGCCGCAATCGATCAGCGAAGGGCATGTTCCGGTGTCGGTGAAGGAACCGAGTGCCACGGTGCAGGCCGGGTCGGATTCATGCTGAACAAAGACCGATACGATATCATCCACGGTGAACGGCCCGATGACCGTTTCCCCGAGCCCTACTCCCGAAAGCTCGGTCGGGAGGCCGCCATTCACCGCGTAGGCGAAGGTGACGGAAGAACCATCGCCCAGGCTGGATACGTCGATGGCGATGCCGAACTGGTTGTTCGGGCAATCGTCGAGCACGGTGGCGCTGGCCACGGGCAATTGGCAATTCAGGCATTCCACCTGCCAGTTCCACGAGAGCAATGAGCCATCGTCACAGGAAGTGAACGCGTCGGTGGTCAGTTCGATATGGAACGAGCCCGTGGTGGAGGCCAGCACCAGTCCGGTGAGGTCGAAGGTGTTGGTGGGGTTGCTGAAGAGCACGGTGCCGGTGTTGTCCGTGCCGTCATAGATCGTGAGCACATCATTGAAGCTGCCCTGAACGTTCCCCGAGATGAAGGTGAGCACCATGGAGCCGGAGCCGCCCAAGGAGGTATAGTTCCAGATCTTCTCCTCGTTGTTCGCGTAGCAGTAGGAGAAGCTCTGCGCGCCTTGGCCGCAGAAGATGAATACCGGGCATTCGCCGGATTCCTGGAACAGGCCCAGATCCATGTTGCACGCGGGATCCGATTCGTGCTCCACGATCACGCTCACCTGCTCACCGAAGAAGAAGGGGCCGATCTCGGTGACGCCGAGGCCAACACCGAAGACCGTCTCCACGCTGCCGAACACATCGTAGGTGATGTTCACGCTGGACCCGCTGCCGAGCGATTGCACATCGACCTGCAGCATGTAGAACTGCTGGTCGCAATCCTCCACCACGGTGGCGAAAGCCAGCGGCGGGGAGCAGGTGCCGAAGTACTGCACGGTGGTGACCACGCAGTCGCTGTTCGTGGCGCAGTTGTCATCCACATTCCAGTGAGCGTAGAGATCCGCTGTGGAGGCTGCGACCACATCGGTGATCCAGAACCCCTGCCCTACCACAGGGCCATCGAATGCACCTTCGCGCACCGTGATGTAGCCTTGGGTTTCCAAGGTGAACCGGTAAGTCGCACCGGCCTCGATGGCGGTGATCACCGAGTACTCCTGCTCGAAGCTGCAGGTGGCGATGGTGGTCAGCGCTCCTCCAGGATCGGGAGTTACAGCGAGGCCGGGGTACTGGGTATCGTTCTGGCAATCACCCTGCGCGAAGGCAGGAAAGGCGCCGAGCAGGAGGTACGACGCAGCAAGGCCGATGACGTGTCGGAATCGGGACATGTTTGGGTGATTTTCTGCTGGAGGGTTGGCGGACGAAGGTAGCTTTTTGGACCCGCCACCGCCGTGCGTGTCGCAAGAAAGGATTCCCACGGCAAAAGCCTATTCCGACCCGCCGAATAAGGTGCGCACGGTTTGGTACGCCGGCTTGCGTTTTCCCTGGTAATCGATGAGGCTCCAGCTCGGGCCGGGCCAGCAATCGTTGAGTTGCCAGAGCAAGGTGCCTGAGCACCGCGGCCACGCTGCTCGATGGGCCCGAATGGCTCTATCGCAGGCGAGGGATTGCACAGCCTGGCTTGCCCTGATGAATGCACCGAGGCTCAAGCCGGAAGCCTCCATGCCCAACTCCTCGCCGATCGCGTTCCGAATGGGCGAATCGCCCTTGTAGCTGCGCTGCAGCCGGGCCATCAGCTCAGAGCCGAGATGAAGCCCTTCAGAGCCGTGGAATCGGGCGAGCAGGGCGCTGTCCGGGTAGCTCTGGAAGCCCCATTCGCTCATGAACCTGCCCACGTTGGTATCGAAGGAGGAGAAGGCGGAATCGCCGTGCCATACGCCCCAATAATGCAGGTCGCCTGAACGGAGCCCTTCAGCGCTACCCCAGTTGGATATCGGCGACGAAGCCAGGTAATGCCCGGCCCAGCAGCGGTCCTCCACGATGCTTGCGAGCGCGTCATGCCAGAGCCTGGAGTTGGTCTCGATGACAGCCGCGGAATCAGCACCATGCAGGCCATACCGGTCCTGCCAGCCCCAGTTGCGCCAGGCCACGTCCAGTTCATTATTCCCGCAGAACAGCGCCAGGCATGGGTGATGCGAGATCCGTTCGACCTGCTCTGCCGCTTCGGCCAGCATGTTCGCCCGGAATTCGCCTTCCGCAGGCACCAGGCCCGCGAGCATGAAATCCTGCCAGAGCAGGATCCCGGCCGTATCGCACGCATCAAGGAAGGCTTCTGGCGGATACACGCCGCCTGCCCAGATGCGCGCCATGTTCATGCCCGCCTCGCACATGTGCCCTACCAAGGCCACCCAAGCACTGTCCGGAGTTTGGGCGGGCACCAGGTCTGGGGGGACCACGTTGCAGCCCTTCGCGAAGAAGATCTGCCCGTGGCTGCGGAACATGAACGACCGACCCGCGGAGTCCGCCTCTTGGATAAGCTCGTTCATCGCTCGACCTACAGGGAATTCCGAGCGTGAACACAGCTGTTCCCCGTCGTGCAGATCCACGCGAAGGCGGGCCACCACCTGCTTCCCCAGTCCACGAGGCATCCACTGGGGCAAGTCGCGCGGGCTGACGAACGCCCTGAGGACGGCAGTGCCCAAGGCAGGGCCTTCCGCAATCGGCTGCTCATTCAGATAAAGTCGGATCCTGCAACGCGTCAAGGCAACCTCGCTCCCTTCGACCCTCGGCTTCACGCAGAGTGTATCGTGATTCCAGAAAACCTGCGCCCCGTGGATTCGCCCCGATGACCAAGCGATGATGGACACGGGCCCTGAAACCCCCATGGTGACCAAGCGTGGGCAGAAATCCCAGCCGAACTGGTAGGCGGGCTTACGCACGAAGGGGCTGATACCGCTGGTATCGCTATCGTGGGGCAGTTCCAGACCGAAACCTTGTGCACTGGCCTTCCCCACCTTCCAGGTGCTCCGGAAGATCACCGTCAAGTCATTCGCCCCCGTTCGGAGCAAGGGCTTGATATCGAATCGCCAAGTGCGGAAAAGGTTGTCCGCAGCGCCCAGCAAGGCACCGTTCAAATAGATCTCAGCGAACGTATCCAGACCTTTGAATTCCAGTTCAATATGCTCATGCACAGCAAGGGATTCAGACAGCTCGAAGAAGGTGCGATAGGTCCAGTCTTCCAGCTCCACCCATTGAGCTGAACCGACGCCTTGCTCGCTTCGATAATCGGGAATCACCCCATGCTCGCGCAAATCGCCTTGAACACATCCGGGCACCCTCGCCGACCGCCATTCCTTCTCGTTAGCCTGGGAGAAGACCCAGCCCGAATCCAACGCCATTCTGAGTTCCTGACC
This sequence comes from Flavobacteriales bacterium, assembly GCA_020635725.1. Taxonomy (GTDB): domain Bacteria; phylum Bacteroidota; class Bacteroidia; order Flavobacteriales_F; family PHOS-HE28; genus PHOS-HE28. The sequence goes on along the minus strand of JACJZF010000005.1, from coordinate 165,874 downwards.
TCCGACACGGAGCGCCATGAACACGGCGGAATAGAGCACGGCGCTTCTCATCGGAGCCCGGCCTTTGCCAGTGCGACGAGGACCCCTTCGATCTTCGCGATATCGGGCTCGGAATCCATGCCCATGCTCACTGCCCCCCTGGAAGCACGGATGAGACCTCGGCTGGCGGAGAAGTGCACCTCTCCCACCCCGCTGCGTTCGACCAATTCGACAACGTTCGTTGGATTCACCCCACCGGCTGCGGCCACGCGGATACGACCCCGCCCCAGCTCGACCATGTGCCGCAGACCGCCAACTCCTTGCAAGGCGTTGGAAGCACCTCCGGAAGTGAGCACACGGCCGAAGCCCAGTTCAATGCACCGACCGAACAGCCTCAGCGGATCCGATGACTGATCGATGGCACGGTGAAAGGTCCACGCATGGGCGGGGCCCATGGAGAGCAACTTGACCATGAGCTGCTCATCGAGCGCTCCATCTTGGGTAATCGCTCCCACCACAGGTTCGGGTCGCCCTAACTCCAGGAGTCGCTCCACATCGGAGCGGATGGCTTCCGATTCGATCACCGAATAGCAGAAATCGCCGGGACGGGGCCTCACCAGCACCCGCAGGCATGGCAAGGGCATCGCCATGGCTTGCAGTACGATGCCCAGCGACGGGGTGAGCCCACCATCTGCAATAGCCACGCAGAGCTCCACGGAGTCCACACCTGCATCGGCAGCCGCCTCCACTTCGGCCAAAGTCGAAGCGCACACCTCCACCGTCACACGCATGCACCAAACATAGCGAAGAGCGCAACCTCCACATCATCAGCGCGTAAGAGGCCCCATGTCGCTCTCCCGCGCGCAGCTGCTACTCGCATGCCTGCTGGCCTCTCATGGGGCCATGCCGACCAGCGTCGGCGATAGTCTCCGGTTCCAACTCGATAGTGATGCTTCCTCCACGGATCGGGCTCGCGCATTGCTCAAGCTCTCAGCCCGGGCCTCGGCCATGGATCCGTCTGGAGCCGCATCGTACGCTCTAAGCGCCATTGGCCTGGCCACCGCGGCCGGAGACAGCCTGCTTGTGCATGAGGCCCTGATGGCGGCTGCGCCCTTGCATCTCAGGCTCGGACATCGGGCGGACCACATGCGAAGCAGCCTCCGTGCGCTCCGCGTGGCCACTAGCTTGGAGCGCCCTGATCTGATCGCGAGTGACCTTCAGGCCGTTGCGCGCGCCTACCGGCACAACCGGGAACCGACCAAGGCCTTGGAGGAGGCGCGCAAAGCGCTGGCCGTAGCCACCGCCACCGGCAACCAGGCGCTTCGCCTCAGCTCGGAGACCTTTCTGTTGGACATCCTGGTCGAATATGGCATGCTGCAGGAGGCCCGGCGCTGTGCGGAACGGGCCCTGGAGCTCTGCGGTTCAGAAGCGGACGGCCCTGAAGCCGCGCAGATCCGCCTGCAGTTGGCCAAAGCCCTGCTCGCTGAAGGACGGTACCACGATGCCCGGCCTTACCTGGTGAGCGCCTTACGAGGCATTCAACAGCACGGTGATGCCGAGAGCCAAGCCGAGGTGCATCTGGCCTTGGCCCGCGTGGCCATGCACACCGGAGACCTGGAGCAGGCCGAGCAAGAGTTGCGGAGCGAAGGCGTGCGGGGCGCCTCCAGCATCCAACGCATGCAAGTCCGCGTGCTGGATGTGCAAAAAGATCTGGCACTCCTGCGTGGGAATCACGCCGAGGCCTATTCCATCCTGAGCCGCCTGCGCACCTTGGAGGACTCGTTGGAACTCGCGGACCGCGAACTGCTCCTCGCAGGCACGCAAGTGCTCTACGACACCCAGCGCAAGGACCTCGATAACCGTGATCTGCGCGCCAGGAACGAACGGGCGGAGAGCTTGCTGGCCGATGTGCGTTCGAACGCTCGGGCCTTGGCCGCGGCCGCGCTGGTGCTCCTCGGTCTGGTAACCGGCCTGGTGCTCGCCGTTCTTCGGAGCGCCCGGCTCTCCCGGCGCTCGCGACTGAAGAGCGGGGTGATCGAGCGGCAGCGGAACGAACTGCACGCCAAGAGCCTCGAACTCGAACGGCAGAACATGCGCTTGCGCGAATCGCTCATGGGCGAGGAAGAGAAAGACATCGTGCTCAAGGAGATCCACCACCGCGTGAAGAACAATCTGCAAGTGATCGACAGCCTTCTTGGCCTTCACATCGGCGACCCCTCGGATCCGTCGGCTTCGCGTGCCTTGCGTGAAGCCCAAGGCCGTATCCGGGCGATGGGCCTGGTGCACAGCGCGATCCATCGATTCGGCGGGGAGAACGCCCTGCCCATCAAGGAGCATATCCTTGAACTCAGCCGTTTGGTGCTCGCCGCGCACGGCCGACAGGACTCGATCTCGGTGACCGTGGATGTCCCGGAAGCGGTGCTGCATGCCACGGAGCTCATGCCCCTGAGCCTGCTGATCAATGAGCTGCTCACCAACTCGCTGAAGTACGCCTTTGCCGGCCATGCGCATGGCCAGGTGCGCATCTCCGTGGCCGTTGAAGGCCCCGTTTGGGAACTGCGGTTCACCGATAACGGCGATTGCCCGAATGATGAGCAGGCGTATGTAAGGCCGGGATCATTCGGCATGGATCTGCTGCACGTGCTCGCCCGGCAGCTCAACGGCAACTTGAGCATCCGATCCGACAAGGGCACGTACGTACGTCTGGCGTTCACGCCGATGAATGCCGAATCGCAAGGCTTCCTGAGGGCCGCAGTTTAGCCGCGTATATTCGCCGCCCTTGACGCCGTCCCTTGGCCGTCAGTGCATTCCAGCATGGATTTCCACTCCCTTGGTCTCAGTGAGGACCTTTTGCAAGGTCTTGATGCCATGGGCATCAGGACCCCTACTCCCATTCAAGCTCAGGCCATTCCGGCCGTGATCGATCACCGTGACCTGATTGCCTGCGCGCAAACCGGAACCGGCAAGACCGCGGCCTTCCTGCTGCCGTTGATCGATGTGATCACCGGCTATCGGCCCAAGGAGGAAGGCAGCATCCGCGCGCTGGTGGTGGTGCCCACCCGCGAGCTCGCGCTGCAGATCGACCAGCAGATGCAGGCCATCGCCTACTACACCCCGATCACCTCCATCCCGTTGTATGGCGGGAGCGATGGGGCCACCTTCGACCAGCAGAAGCAAGCCTTGACCGGCGGCGTTGAAGTGGTGATCGCCACGCCCGGGAAACTGCTCAGCCACCTGAACCTGGGCTACGTGCCCGTGAAGGGCCTTGAGTTCCTGGTGCTCGACGAAGCCGACCGCATGATGGACATGGGCTTCGTGGACGACATCAAGCGTATCATCAAGTTCCTGCCCGCCGAGCGGCAGACGCTGATGTTCAGCGCCACCATGCCGCCGCCGATCCGCGAGCTCGCCAAACAGGTGCTGCATGATCCCGTGGAGATCACCATCGCCTTGAGCAAGCCCGCGGAGGGCGTGGATCAGCAGGCGTACGTGGTCTTCGACATGAACAAGGCCAACGTGCTGGAGCACATCCTGCGCACGAACCCGGCGGAGTGCATCATCATCTTCGCCGGTCGCAAGGTGGAGGTGCGCAACCTGAACCGGCACCTTCAGAAGCGGGGCTTCAATTGCCGCGCCATGCACAGCGATCTGGAGCAGAGCGAGCGCGAGGAGACCATGCTTGCCTTCCGCAACCGTAAGCTGCGCGTGCTGGTGGCCACCGACGTGGTGAGCCGCGGCATCGACATCGACGACATCGACCTGGTGCTCAACTACGATGTGCCCAAGGACCCGGAGGATTACGTGCACCGGGTTGGCCGCACCGCTCGGGCGCAGCGAAAGGGCACGGCCATCACTTTCGTGAACGAGAAGGAGATGCGCGAATTCGGCCGCATTGAGGCCCTGATCGGCTACGAGGTGAAGAAGATGCCCATGCCCGAGGGACTTCCGCCGGGACCTGCGTACGACCCCAAGGGAGCCAAACGGGAGAAACGGAACGGCCCCCGCCGGGGCGGAGGCCGTCGCCAAGGAGGCGGCAGGCGCTAGCGCTGCCGGAACTTGTCTTTGTTGGCAGTGAGCACAGCCACGGCATCCCAGGCCTTGGCAGCCTTGCCTACGCGCTCGATCCGCACGGTCTCCATCAGATCATTCTGCTGGATGGCGTTCACCACATCCTGCCCGCTCACCACGTACCCGAAAACGGCGTGGCGGCCATCGAGCCATGGCGTGTCTTTGTGGGTGATGAAGAACTGGCTGCCGTTAGTGGCAGGGCCCGCATTGGCCATGCTGAGCGTACCGGCACGGGTATGCTTCAGGTCCGGGTGGATCTCATCGGCGAAGGCATAGCCTGGACCGCCGGCGCCGGTGCCGCTGGGATCACCGCCTTGGATCATGAAATCGGCGATCACCCGATGGAACTTCAGCCCATCGTAGTAGGGTGTCCCTTCGGGCTTGGCGGTGTTCTTCATCTTCCCCTCGGCCAGCGCCACGAAGTTGGCTACGGTCATGGGGGCCTTCTCGTATTCGAGCTTGATGACAATCAGTCCTTTGCTGGTCTTGATGTTGGCATAGAGGCCATCGGCGAGCGTCTCCACTGTTTTCTTGGGTTGTTGTTCGGTCGCGACGGTTCCTTCACCGGGGCTGACACAACCCAGCATGGAGAGGGCGATCAGGGCGGAGGAGCAGAACGTGAGCGGCATGTTCATGTTGGTTTATGAGGTGGGCAAATGTAGAAGGACCATCGGAGGTCACCGCAGGAGGATGTCCTCAATGGCCTCCAGCTTGGAATCGGAAAAAGCGCCTTCCTCCCGGTGGATCACCCTGCCTTCGGCGTCGAGCACGAAGAAGTACGGGATATCCTTGCCTTTGAGGCCCAGCGCTTCCTTGAACGCCTCGAACTCCGCCTTCACGAAGAGCACTCGATCCACGATGCCCGGCGCGGCGCTCTTCCGGAAACGCTTCATGCTGGGCTCGTAGGCTGCCTTGTTCAGGCCGGTGAAGACCGGTACGAAGAACACCTCCGCCTCGTACGCTGTGGCAAAGAGCCCATGCTTCTCCACGAAACGCAGATAGGCGGGCTCGAACCATTCCTCCAAGGCGGGCTGGGCTTTCTGGCCGAAGGCGAGGGCGATGATCGTGTACCCCTTCGCACCCTCTGCCGGTAACCGCGCAACGCGGCCATCGGCGAACTCACCGGTGATGGCTGGGAAGGGTTGTTGCGCGAAGGCGGCGCAGGTAGCCACCGAAAGCGCGAGGATGAAAAGGGTGCGGGTCATGAGCGCGTTCGCTTGTCAAGAACGGTGCCATCAGCGCACGCCGTCTTCAGGGTTCTTCCCCTTGTGCGGCCTGAACCAGTCCTTCATTCGGGCGATGTCCGCTTCGGGGTCGTCGGTGAGCGGGAATGGCGCTGAGATGATGCAGAGCCGCTGGGGATAGTCGAAGGTGGCCAGGAGGATCGGCACGCCTGCTCCCCGGGCGATGCGATGGAAGCCGGTCTTCCAATGGGGCTGATAGGATCGGGTTCCTTCGGGCGTGATGGCGATGCGGCGGATCTCGCCCCGATCGAACATGGCCACCACGGCATCCACCAGGTTGTTGCTCTTGCTGCGGTCCACCGGATAGCCACCCAGCATGCGGAAGAACCAGCCCAGCGGCGGCTTGAACAAGGAGGCCTTCGCCAGGTACTTCACGTCGTGCAGGGCTGCGAGGCTGCGCACGGCAAGGCCCACGAAGAAATCCCAGTTACTGGTGTGCGGGGCCACCACGATGATGTACCGGTCAAGCCCTGGAGGGCGCTCATCCTGGATCCGCCACCCGAGCATGCGCTGGAACACCAGCCGATAGACGAGGCGCATGGCGGCAAATATGGCGCGACCCGGCTTGGCTGTGCGATCGGGGATCGGCATATTTGGGCCCCATGCCATTTTCGGCCGCCATCCATATGCCTTTGGCAACCCCGCCCCTGCCTGTGGCGTATGAATGCGCCATGCAGCGTTTGCGGTTCGCGGTGATCGATGTGGAGACCACCGAGGGTGATCCCTTGGCCTGCCGCGTGATGGAGGTGGCCGTGATCGCCATGAATGGCCGCGAGGAGCGCCTGCGTTGGGATAGCCTGGTGTTCCCCCGGCAGCGTGTGCCCTGGTTCACGCGCAAGCTCACGGGCATACAAGACGACATGCTCCGCGAAGCGCCCCTGTTCCATGAGGTGATCCGCACCATCGAGACCCTCACGCAGGACCGCATCATCGTGGCGCACAACACGCGCTTCGACATGACGGCCCTCGCTCAGGAGTTCGCGCGGAGCGGACTTGGCTTCGAGCGCCCCACGCTTTGCACCGAGCGCTTAGGACGACGGCTGGTGCCGAACCTGAGCCATTACAACCTGGGCAGTCTCTGCCGCTACTTCGGCATCCCCTTCCCGATCGCCCACCGCGCCCTGGCCGATGCCGAAGCAACATCCGCATTGTTGAGCAAGTACCTCGATGCGTTCGGAGAAGACGCCGTGATGCAGGGCCTTGTCCCGCTGAACCGGGCCCTGCGGGCCTAGGTCAGCAGCCAGTTGGTGGCCCACAACACCCACATGATGCTCGCGAGCACCAGACCGAGCAGCCCCAGGCGCATGCCCCATAACGCGTAGGACTGGCTGGTGGCGCTGTAGATCAGCAGGTGCTTCGTGGCGCGTCGCCTGCCCCAGAATCCGGCCACCGTGGCATACACGCCGAGCACCACGGCCAGGGAGCAGAGATGCCATGCGAAGGCCAAGGGAACGCTGAGCGCGCCCATCACCAGCGCCGCTGTGCTCAGGGGCAGCTTCTTCTCCGGTTGTTTCACGGGGCGGCTTTCAGCTTCTCATGTATCGCCAGCACCTGCGGGATCACGAGCTCAGCCCCCTCGTTGCGCACCACGTGATGCGCGATCGCCAGGCGCTCCGCCTCGCTGGCCTGGTTGCTCATGCGGGCCCGCACCTCTTCCTCCGTAACGCCGTCACGTGCCATCACCCGGCGGATCCGCTCAGCCTCCGAGCAGGCTACCACCACCACTTGATCGAATCGTCGCCATCCGCCGTTCTCAGCCATGAGGGCTGCCTCCATGATCGCATACGGCCCGGACTGCGCAAGGGCCCATCGGTCGAAAGCCGCGCGTACCGCTGGATGAACGATCCCGTTGACTAACCGCAAGGCCTCCGCATCGCGGAAGATGATGGCTGCCATGGCCTTTCGGTCCAGTATACCACCGGAGTAAATCGATGCTCCGAAACGAGCCTCCAGAGCGGCCTTCACGGCCTCGTCTGACTGCATGATCGCCCTGGCTTCCGCATCGGCCTGAAAGACAGGCACGCCCAGGACCCCGAAGACGCCCGCGACAACGGTCTTGCCGCTGCCGATCCCGCCGGTCAATCCGACCTTGAGCATGGGGTTGGCCCGCTGGGCCGATTGTTCAGCCCTTGGCCGTGGCCTCGTTGAGCTGCATGGTGTTATCCATGGCGATGGCGCTCTTCTCGATGCGCAGCTTCACGTTGCCATCGACCTCCAGCAGGATCGTGGTGTCGGCCACCTCCACCACACGGCCATGGATGCCGCCGATGGTGACCACCTTGGATCCCTTCTGCAAGGACTCCCTGAACTTCTTGGCGTCCTTGGCCTTCTTCTGCTGGGGGCGGATCATGAAGAAGTAGAAGACCACCATCAAGAGGGCCATCATGATCCAGAACTGGTAGGGGTTCTGGGCTTGGGCGTCGGCTTGCAGGAGGAGGGATGCGATCATGGTGCGAGTGTACGGCGAATCAATTCGAGGCGGACGGCCCCACCACCTCTCCGGTAAGGGTGAGCACGGTGCTGGGAGGTTTGGCGTTGCTCACCACGGTAACGGATTTATGCTGCACGCCCGGGCGCCCTTCGCTATCGAAGGTGACGGTAATCTCCCCTTCGCCACCGGGCTTGATCGGCTCACGCGGCCAATCCTTCCCCACGGTGCAACCGCAGGTGCTGTTCACGGCGGAGAGCACCAGCGGCTTGTCTCCGGTATTGGTGAATCGGAAGCGCTTCTCCACCCGCGCCCCCTGGATGATTCGGCCCATGCTGAGCGCGGTGCTATCGAAGGTGATCTCCGGGAACCCATCGGCCGCTCCATCCTCATAGCCGGTCACGGGGAACCGGATGTCGTCGGTACCTACATCCCCGCCCTCCTTGTGATCGGTCAGCAAGCAACCGGTGAGCAATGCCGCCAAGGGCAAAATGAGAAGGAAGGCGCGCATGGTTCGCATCATTCAGCTCTCGAGCAGCCCGCGGCCCACTTTGCGGATGCGGCCATCGGCCTTCATCTCCGCGAAGAGCTTGTCGAGCACGCCGTTGATGAAGTTCTTGCTCTTGGGCGTGCTGTAAGCCTTGGCGATCTCGATGTATTCGTTCAAGGTGACCTTCACGGGGATCTGGTCGAAGACACGCGCCTCGGTGAGGGCCATCTTCATGAGGATCATGTCGCTGTAGGCGATGCGGTCCGCCTCCCAGTTGCTGGCCTTCGCGGCGATCTGCGCCTCGTGCTCATCGCCATGCTCGATCGCTTTGCGGAAGAGCTCCGTGACGAAGGCTCGTTCCTCGGCCGGATCGTTGATCACCGCGGCCATGGCCTGTTCGTCGTCGCCGCCCTGCCGCCATTGCTCCAGTACGCGCTTCACCAGGCTCGCGGCCAGGTCGAGGTCCTCCAGCCAATAGATGCTGCGCGATTCGAAAACGTCCTGCAGATGCTCGTTGTTGGCGATGTGCTCATCGAAGAGCGCCACCACGAAGGCGCGGTCCTTGGCGAAGGAAGGTGCCTCATCGGCCAGGTAGTTCCGATACAGCTCGCTCTCGGTAAGGGCCTTGAGCATGCCGAGGAAGAGCTCCTGGTGACCCACCCAGCTGATGCGTCGCTTCTCGCATTCGATGCGCAAGCGCTCACTGGCGGCGATGGTGGCCACGATCGGGTTGTCCACGAAGCGCCGGTTCGGATTGAGGTCCTCTGGCGTGGGCAGGCGCTTCTTGCGGCGCTCCTCCATGCGCAGCTCGGCCACGTGTCGCAGCTCGCCGAAGATGAGCAGCAGCGAGAGGTGCAGATCGTGGGTGCGGTCGATTCCTTGAAAAAGCTCCTTCTCCAGCCGCGCGGTGCTGGCCGAGTCGCCTTGCCAATACGCATAGAGCGATTGGAAGACCTTGATGCGCAGGTATCGCCTGTTCAGCATGCTTTAGAATCGGAGGCCCGCATCACGGATGCTGGAGATACGGTGCTCAGCGGCCTGGTTGGCGGCGAGGTAGGTGGGAATATCGAGGTCGGCGCTGGCCTTGAAGATGCGCAACGCGGTATCGTAGATGCCCTCGGTCTGGCGCATGGCGGCCTTGTGGTTGTACCCTTTGCGCTCCCAGGCGCAGTTGATGATGCCGCCTGCGTTCACCAGGAAATCCGGGGCATAGAGGATGCCTTTCTTCATCACCTCCTTGCCATGCACGCTCTCGTCGGCGAGCTGGTTGTTGGCCGCGCCGCATACGATGCTGCACTTGAGACGCTTGAGGGTGTCGTCGTTCACCGTGGCGCCAAGCGCGCACGGGGCGTAGATATCGATGTCCAGATCATAGATCTCCTCGGGCTTCACCAGGGTGATGGCCTGGTGGTCTCGCTTGATGGCGGCGAGCTTGTCGTCATGGATATCGGTGAGGAAGACCTGCGCGCCCTCCTTCACGAGGTATCCGGCGAGGTAGCGCCCAACGTTGCCTGCGCCTTGTATGGCCACCTTGCGCTTGCTGAGGTCGTCGCTGCCATAGGCCTGCTTGGCGGCGGCTTTCATGCCGCAGTACACGCCATAGGCCGTCACAGGGCTGGGGTCGCCGCTGCCTCCCATCTCCTCGGGCAGGCCGGCCACGTTCTTCGTCTCCTTCAGGATGTTCACCATCTCGGTGGTGCTCATGCCCACATCCTCCGCAGTGATGTAGCGGCCGTTGAGGCTATCGACGAACTGCCCGAAGCGCCGGAACATGGCCTCGGTCTTCTGGGTGCGGGCATCGCCTATGATCACGGCCTTGCCGCCACCGAGGTCGAGGCCGGCCAGGGAGCTCTTGTAGGTCATGCCGCGGCTCAGACGCAGCACATCATGCAGTGCTTCGGCCTCGCTGGCATAGGGCCACATGCGCGTGCCACCGAGCGCGGGCCCGAGCGTGGTATCGTGAATGGCGATGATGGCCTTGAGCCCTGTGGCGCGATCGTGGCAGAAGAGCAGTTCCTCGTGGTCGTGCTGCTCCATGCGGGCGAGTACGTGCTCCGAGGAGGCGGTGCGTGCGGTGGTCGTGGGCATGAATGGTTGGCGTTGGTCGTTCGTGGGCCTGCTTTCGGAAGGGTTCGCGCTAGCCGCTGGTTTCAATCGGTCAACGCTCCCGTTCCGCCCTTCAGCCCCGCCTACCTTTGGCGCCCGTTCAACAGGGCTTTCGCCGGAAGGCGGGCAAAAGTAGGAAGTTCTATAGCGCTCCGATGCGACCGCTCCTCAAGCTCAACCCATACTTCGCCAAGTACAAGTGGCACATGCTGCTGGGCATGGTGTTCATCACGCTCAGCAACCTGTTCGCGGTGTACGCGCCGCAGGTGGTGCGCGAGGCCATCGACCTGATCACCGCCGGCTTCCGGCAGATGGAGCTGCCAGCGGACCAGCGCACGTTGGCCGTGCCCGAGATGCTGCAGCGGTGGGTCGGCTGGACCGGTCTGGACCTCGCAGGTCGCACGGCGGCGCTGGGCGATGGCGGCGAGATCGCCAGCACGGTGGTCTGGCTGGCGGCCGTGCTGGCCATCCTGTACCTGGCGTTCGCCCTGCTCAAGGGGTTCTTCATGTTCCTCATGCGGCAGACCATCATCGTGGTGAGCCGCCTGATCGAATACGACCTCAAGAACGACGTCTTCGACCATTACCAGCGCCTGGATCGCGCCTTCTACAAGCGTAACAGCACCGGCGACCTCATGAATCGGATCAGCGAGGATGTGGGCAAGGTGCGCATGTACCTCGGCCCGGCCGTGATGTACACCATCAACCTCGTTGTTCTGTTCGTGATGTGCATCGGATTCATGCTCCACGTGAACACCGAGCTCACGCTCTGGACCCTGGCCCCGCTGCCGCTCATGAGCATCGCCATCTATTACGTGAGCGACATCATCAATAAGCGAAGCACCGCCGTGCAGCAGCAGCAGAGCCGCCTGAGCACGTTGGCGCAGGAGAGCTTCAGCGGCATCCGCGTGTTGAAGACCTACGCCAAGGAGCCCATGGCCGTTGGCCGGTTCCGAGAGGCGGCCGAGGACTATCGGAATCGCAGCCTCGAACAAGCGAAGGTGGACTCGCTCTTCATGCCCGCCATCATGCTGTTGATCGGACTGAGCACCGTGCTCACGATCCTGATCGGCGGACTCAAGCTCATCAACGGAGACCCCACGGTTTCCGTCGGCAACATCGCCGAATTCGTGATCTACGTGAACATGCTCACGTGGCCCTTCGCCTCCATCGGCTGGGTCACGTCCTTGATCCAGCAGGCATCGGCGAGCATGGTCCGCATCGATGAATTCATGTCCACCGAGCCCGCCATCGCCGATGCCGCGGACGAGTTGAAGGAGATCAGCGGGGCCATCACGTTCCACGAGGTTTCCTTCGTTTATCCCGACACCGGGATCAAGGCTCTGGATCGGGTATCCTTTCACGTGCCAGCCGGCGGAACCCTGGCGGTGGTGGGCCATACCGGCAGCGGCAAGAGCACTTTGGTCGACCTCATCGGCCGGCTGTATGATCCGACCGAAGGCGAAGTGCGCATCGACGATGTGGACCTGCGCCAGGTGAGGCTCGACCGATTGAGGAATCACCTGGGAACCGTGCCGCAGGATGTGTTCCTGTTCAGCGACAGCATCCGGAGCAACATCGCCTTCCGCCTCGAGCCGGGCAGAGACAATGAGGAGCGCGTCGTTCAGGCCGCACGTGCCGCCCAAGTGCATGAGGACATCATGGGCTTCCCGAAGGGGTACGACACGGTGCTGGGCGAACGCGGCATCACCCTCAGCGGTGGGCAGAAGCAGCGCGTGAGCATCGCCCGGGCCATCATCGCCCGACCGCGCATCCTCTTGTTCGACGACGCGCTGAGCGCGGTGGACACTGCCACCGAGGAAGCCATCTTGCGCGAACTGAGGAGCGTGATGAAAGGCAGGACCACGGTGATCATCAGCCATCGGATCAGCGCGGTGCGCGACGCGGACCAGATTCTGGTACTCGCGCATGGCCATGTGGCGGAGCGCGGCACCCACTCCGAGCTGGTAGCCCTCGGCGGGCTCTACAACCAGTTGCACGAGGAGCAGTTGCTGGAAGAAGCGGCCGGATAGTCCTGCCCGCCCGCACTTGCGTGTTCGGGAGGCGCTTCTATATTTGATTCGCCATACCCCTCACCAAGAGGCCTTTTGCCATGCGCGACGACCGAGAAGACGTGTACTCGAAAGCGGTACGGGCCGGTAAGCGGACCTACTTCTTCGACGTGAAGAGCACCCGTGGGCGCGATCTCTACCTCACCATCACGGAGAGCAAGAAGCACACGCATGAAGATGGCTCCGCCCATTACGACAAGCACAAGATCTTCCTCTACAAAGAGGACTTCGACAAGTTCTTCGACGGTTTGCAGGACGCGATCAATGAGATCGATCGGCTGAAGGCCAGCGGGGAATACGGCAATGGTCCGGAACAAGGCCCACGCGAGGGTGGCACCGACGCCCCCCCCTTCTCCGACGTCAACTTCGAGGACCTGGACCGCAAGGACATCTGAGCGGTTCGGCCGGGTGTTCAAAACTCGCCTGCTTTTCAACAGGCAGAAGAGCCAGCTAGCTCTGTTCTTTGTGGTGCCATAAGCGTTGACCCAACGCTTGCGGGCCCAACCGGATGCGCCTCACCTACTATGGTCATTCCTGCATCGGCGTGAACACCGCCGGGCACGATGTCCTCATCGACCCCTTCATCACCGGCAACGCATTGGCCAGCAAGGTCGATGTGAGCCGCATACCGGCCACGGAGATCCTGATCACCCATGGCCACGGCGACCATGTAGGCGATGCCGAAGCGATCGCGAAGCGGACGAACGCCACCTTGGTGAGCAACTATGAGATCGCCGAGTGGTTCGCGAAGAAGGGCGTGAAGAACACCCTGGGCATGAACCTGGGCGGCAAGGCGAAGGTGGGCCCCTTCACCATCAAATACACCGCGGCGGTGCACAGCAGCCAGTTGCCCGATGGGAGCTATGGCGGCAATCCCGGCGCCTTCGTGGTCACCGGATCGGAAGGCTCCTTCCACCATGCCGGCGACACCGCGCTCACTGCCGACATGCAGTTCCTGAAGGGCTTCAACCTGCGCTTCGCCTGCCTGCCCATCGGCGACCACTTCACCATGGGGATTGATGACGCCATCGAGGCCGCGCGGCTCATGGGCGTGACCAAGGTGGTGGGCATCCATTACAACACCTTCCCTCCCATCGCCATCGACACCAAATTGGCGATGGCCTCGTTCACCAAAGCCGGTCTCGAGCTCATGCTCCCGGAGATCGGCCAGACTATCAGCATCTGACCCCGCAACAACCCATGGCCATGGCCAAGATCATCTCCATCGTGAATCAGAAAGGCGGCGTGGGCAAGACCACCACCGCCATCAACCTCGCCGCCAGCCTGGGAGCGCTCGAGCGCCGCACCCTGCTGGTGGATGCCGACCCGCAAGCCAATGCCACCAGCGGCACGGGCTTCGACCCGCGCGAGGTGAAGGCCAGCATCTACGAGTGCATCATCAACGGCACCCCGGCCTCGGAGGTGATCGTGGGCACCGACAACCCGGGGCTTGACCTGCTGCCCGGCCACATCGATCTGGTGGGCGCGGAGATCGAGATGATCGACATGCCCGAGCGCGAGCGGCAGATGAAGAAGGTGCTGGACCCCATCCGCGACCGGTACGACTTCATCATCATCGATTGCTCGCCATCCTTGGGCCTCGTGACGGTGAACAGCCTGACGGCCAGCGACAGCGTGATCGTGCCCGTGCAGTGCGAGTACTTCGCGCTCGAGGGTCTCGGCAAGCTGCTCAACACCATCAAGATCGTGCAGCAGCGCCTGAACCCCGACCTGCTGATCGAAGGCATGCTGCTGACCATGTACGACAGCCGCCTGCGCCTGGCCAACCAAGTGGTCGAGGAAGTGAAGACGCACTTCCAGCAGCTGGTCTTCGACACGGTGATCCACCGCAACGTGGCGCTGGGCGAGGCCCCGAGCCACGGCAAGAGCATCATCATGCACGATGCGAGCAGCAAAGGCGCCACCAACTACCTGAACCTGGCGCGCGAGATCCTGCAGAAGAACAGCATGACGCGCATACCCGACAGCGAGCGCACCTTCGCCGTGGAGGAGGAGCAGTAAGGCACCCAAACGTCCTAGCAGACCGATCATGATGAAGAAGAAAGGACTGGGCCGTGGCCTGAGCGCCCTGCTCGACGAGCCTGCCGCGGACATCACCGCGCGCGACAGCGCCAGCGCGCAGCAACGCCCCATGGGCGGCACCACCCTGCTGTCGGTGGCCCACATCGAGCCGAACCCCTTCCAGCCGCGCGCGCACTTCAGCGAAGAGGCGCTGTCGGAACTGGCCCAGAGCATCCGCGAGCTGGGCGTAATCCAGCCCGTGACCGTGCGGCGCATGGGCTACGACCGGTACCAGCTGATCAGCGGCGAGCGCCGTTTCCGCGCCTCGCAGCTGGCCGGGCTCACCGAGGTGCCTGCATACGTGCGCGTGGCGAACGACGAGGCCATGCTGGAGATGGCGCTGGTGGAGAACATCCAGCGCGAGGAACTCGACCCGATCGAGGTGGCCGTGAGCTTCCAGCGTTTGATCGACGAGGTGAGCCTGACGCAGGAGCGCCTGAGCGAGAAGGTGGGCAAGGACCGCGCGACCGTGAGCAACTACCTGCGCCTGCTGAAGCTGCAGCCCGAGGTGCAGATGGGCCTGCGCAACCGCAGCATCGGCATGGGCCACGCCCGCGCGCTCATCACCATCACCGACCCCGCGCGGCAGGTGGCCCTCTTCCACAAGATCGTGGAGAGCCAGCTCAGCGTGCGCCAGGTGGAGGATCTCGCGCGCGAGCTCACACCCGTGCCGGGTATCGCCCGCGCCACCGGTGCACCCAAGCCCCGCCTGGACAAGGCCTTGAGCCAGCGCCTGAGCGAGCGCCTGCTGGTGAAGACCACCGTGAAGCAGGACAGCGTCGGTAAAGGCACCATTGAGATCAGCTTCAAAAGCAAGGAGGAACTGGAGCGGTTGCTGGCGATGATCGGGTGAGCATGCGCGAGCTTTGCGTGATGGTGGCGCACCGCATCCTGGTTATCGTTGTTTTCACTTTTTGCGTAGCAGCTTGCGCTCATTCCCAGGTGGACACCCTCTCTTGGCGCTACCGCCATTCCCCGAAGAAGGCGTCGATCCTGAGCGCGGTGCTGCCCGGTGCGGGTCAGGTGTACAACCGCAAGTACTGGAAGGCGCCCATCGTGCTGGCCGGCCTGGGCACCTGCGTGTACTTCATCCAGGAGAACAATAGCGAGTACCGCCGGTACAAGGATGCCTACATCGCGCTGGTGGATGGCGACCCGACCACGGTGAGCGAGTTCGAGGGCCGCAGCGCGCAGAGCGTGCTGAACGTGGCCGATACCTACCGGCGTTGGCGCGACCTGAGCTACATCGCCATAGGGCTGGTGTACGTGCTGAACATCGTGGATGCCAGCGTGGATGCCCATTTCGTGCGCTTCGACGTGAGCCCTGACCTGTCGCTGGCCCTCTCTCCTTCGCTGAGCACCGCGGCATTGGGCGCGCCCGGCCTGCGCCTGTCGCTCGCGCTGCGCTGAGGCGGCGGCGTTCACAAATCTTGGCCGGTGCGGCGTAGAGGCATCCGGTTACCTTCGGCGCCATCGACATGCGGATCGCGCTCTACGGATACGGCCGGATGGGCAAGGCCATTGAGGCCGCTGCCACGGAACGCGGCCATGAGGTGATGCTGCGCGTGCGCTCCGCCAATGCCGGTGCCGCGCCCACCGGTGCCGATGTGGCCATTGAGTTCAGCACGCCGGACCAAGCACTGGCCAACATGCGGCTGTGCCTGCAGCACCACGTGCCGGTGGTGGTGGGCACCACGGGCTGGCACGACCGGATCAATGAGGTGCGTGCCCTGGTGGAGCAGTACGAGGGCAGCTTGCTCTGGGCCAGCAACTTCAGCATCGGGGTGAATCTGCTGTTCCGATTGAACCGGCAGTTGGCCACGCTGATGGAGCGACAACCGGTTTATGCCGTGCGCATCGATGAGGTTCACCACGTGCACAAGCTCGACGCCCCGAGCGGCACGGCCATCAGCTTAGCCACCGACATCGATCTGCGCCATGCACGTTACACGGGCTGGCAATTGGCGCAGGAGCACAGCACAGCAGGCCAGCCGGGCCCGGTGCCCATCACCAGTGAGCGCATCGGCGAGGTCACGGGCAAGCACAGCATCACTTGGACCGGCCCACATGATCGCATCACGCTCACGCATGAGGCCTTCGATCGGAGCGGCTTCGCGCAGGGCGCGGTGATCGCCGCGGAATGGCTCCGGAACCGCAACGGATTCTTCACCATGGACGACGTGCTGGATGTGAGTCCGTGACCGTGTGAGCCCGAGTCGGCCCGTTGGTCGATGACCGGCTTGGACCACGAGCAGCATCCATCCCAACCGCTTCAACCCAACCTTCCACCTTGATCCCCTACCTCTTCCTCTTCGCCTACCTGCTGGTGCTCATGGCCAGCCTGTGGAAGCTCTTCCAGAAGGCCGGCCAGCCCGCCTGGGCCGGATTCGTGCCGGGGTACAACATCCTCGTGTGGCTTCGCATCAGCGGCAAGCCCTGGTGGTGGATCATCCTCTTCATTGTCCCGGGGGTGAACCTGCTCATGTTCATCATCATGAACGTGAACATCTCCATCGTGCTGGGGCGCCGTGATTTCAAGGAGCATGTGCTCATGACCTTCCTGCCCTGGTGGAAGGTTCCGGAGACGGTCTTCTCGAAGGATGCGTACGTGGGTCCGATCCCACCTGAGAAGCGCAAGCGCGGCCTGCTCGGTCAATGGGGCGATGCGATCCTCTTCGCCGTCATCGTCGCCACGGTATTCCGCACATACACCTTCGAGGCGTTCACCATCCCCACGCCGTCGATGGAGAAGAGCCTGCTGGTGGGCGACTACCTCTTCGTGAGCAAGTTGAGCTATGGCCCGCGGCTACCCATGACGCCGATGACCTTCCCCTTCACCCACCACACGATCCCGGTGGCGAACACGCAATCGTTCGTCACCTGGTTCAGCCAGCCCTATCGCAGGCTGCCCGGATTCGGTTCGCCGCAGCGTGGCGATGCGGTGGTGTTCAACTTCCCCGAAGGTGATACCGTGGTGGCGAACATCCAGAACCAGAGCTATTACCAGCTGGCCCGGGAGTTCCCGCGGGCGAAACTGGCCGATCCGCGCTTCCGCCATCAGAACATGCGCAATGCCGAGCAGCAGGCCGTGCCCGGCGGCGGGCTGCTGATCCGCCCGGTGGACAAGCGCGAGAACTACATCAAGCGGTGCATCGCCGTGCCGGGTGATAGCCTGCGGATCGAGCATGGCCAGGTCTTCGTGAACGGCCAAGCGCAGCCCTTGGCCTCGACCGGACAATACAGCCACGAATTCGTGCTGACGCAGCCCTTCAACCCCGACCGGCTGAAGCAGATGCTCGACATCAGCGCCTCGGACCTGTACCAGGCGCAGTTGCAGGATGGACGCTTCCTGGCTGTGATCCCCTGCTCGCCCGAAGTAGCAGAGAAGCTGAGCAAGTTCGAGAGCGTGGTGAGCATGCAGCGGCAGGATCATCCGCTGGGCTTCTACACTGATGAGCGCTACCATCACCCCATCTTCCCGAACACCGCCGGTTACGATTGGACCGAGGACAACTTCGGACCGTTGTGGATCCCGAAGAAAGGCGCCACGGTGCAGCTCACCATGCAGAACCTCCCACTCTACCGACGCGTGATCGATGTGTACGAGGGCCATGACCTCGTGGTGGAAGGCGAGCGCATCCTGATCGACGGGCAAGCCGCCACCAGCTACACGTTCGAGCAGGACTATTACTGGATGATGGGCGACAACCGCCACCGATCGCAGGACAGCCGCTTCTGGGGCTTCGTTCCATTCGACCATGTGGTGGGCAAGGCGGTGCTGGTGTGGTTCAGCAAGGATCCGGAGACCGGCATCCGCTGGAAGCGTCTCTTCTCCGGAGTGCACTGACGCGCGCTGCCGGTGACCCCGAGTCCCAGCTCCGATCGCCCTGCGGATCAGCGCCGTTCCCTCCGACCGATCGCGCGCCTGTTCCGCAACGAATGGCTGCGCGCCTTCGTGCTGGCCGTGGCGGCCTTGCTGCTGGTGCACCTCTTCGTAGTCAGCTTCGTGGTGGTGGGGAGCACTAGCATGTACGCCACCTTGCGCCCGGGCGACCTGCTGCTCCTTCAACGGTATGCCTCTTGGACGGGCATGCATCGAGGCGATGTGGTGGTGTTCCGCGACCCGTTGAAGGATCACCTGGCCCGATGGCGGCGCCCGTTGCTGGTGAAGCGGCTGGTGGCGCTGCCTGGCGATACCGTTGAGCTGCGGGCGGGGCGGCTCTTCGTGAATGGCCGACCTGCCCATGAGCCGCCGGGGATGACCATGAGCCACCTGGTGCGCCTACGCGCCAGCGCGGATCAGGCCGCCTTCTTCGAACGACATGGCTTGCCAAGTGAGCTGGAGCGTCCGGGCCGAGACGTGCTTGAGCTGCCGCTGAATGATGCATTGGCCGTGGTGATCGAGCACGACTCAGCGGTCCTTTCCGTGAACCCGATGCGCCTGGCTACGGGATCGCCCGCGCACATTTTCCCGTACAGCCCGCGCTTCCCTTGGAACAGCGATGACTACGGACCTGTCCGCGTGCCGATGGCCGGTGATACGCTCCGCATCACGGTGGACAATCTCCCGCTGTACGACCGCATCATCTCGGTGTATGAAGGGCATGATCTGGGTCATCTGGGCAACGCGCTCACGATGGATGGCGCACCGTTGACCGCGTACATCGTGGAGGACGACTACGGTTTCGTGCTGGGCGACGCGCGCCATTTCAGCGCCGACTCGCGTTATTGGGGATTCCTCCCGATGAACCAGGTGCTGGGCCGTGGGGGTCCGGTGCTCTTGAGCAAAGGCGATGACTGAGGCAGCCGCGGCCCGTGGAGACAAGCATCGGCGGGTACCTTCGCGGCGCATGAAACGCCTGCTGTACCTGCTGCCGCTGATCCTGATCGCCTGCGATAGCGCCGTGGATCGGACGGCCCTCTGCCCGGAGTTCTTCGAGCCGTACCCGGACATGATCAGCGGGCAGGCGCGCAGCTCGCGCAATGCCGAGTACCTCGATGCCATGGCACTTTACAGCCAAGGCGATCACGCCGAAGCGGCAAATGGCCTGCAAGCATTCGTCTCCGCGCACCGCGATGCACCACGGAGCGCGCTGCTCTACCTGGCAATGAGCCAGCTGGCCACGGGCAATCCGTACGACGCCGAGCTCACATTGGACAAGCTGGAGCAGAGCCACATGCGCGATTTCTCGGACCAATGCGAATGGTACACCGTGCTCTGCTGGCTGTGCAGCGAGCAGTGGGACCGCGCGCTCACGGGCGCGCAGGCGATCGCAACGGCGCAGCGGCACACCTATAAGCAACAGGCCGCGCGGCTGGCTGAGCGACTGGAGCGGGCCGTCAAGGAATGAAGCTCACCGTCGCGGAGCAGGCCTTGCGCACAGGCCTCCGATCGCCGCTGCCCGGGCACGATGCGTTCCTGGAACTGAGCGGCTACAAACGGCCCGACCTGGAGGCGGCCATGCGGTTGGATCCGCCGCCACGGGAGAGCGCGGTGCTGATCCTGCTCTACCCGAATGCTGATGAGGCATACACCCTGCTCATGCGGCGGCCCACCTACCCAGGCGTGCACAGCGGGCAGATCGCCTTCCCCGGCGGCCGGCGCGAACCTGCCGACCCGGATCTGCGGAGCACGGCGCTGCGCGAATTCCTTGAGGAGACCGGGGCGCAGGTGGAGGCCACCTTGCTCGGAGCGCTGAGCCCGATCTACATACCGCCGAGCCGTTCGCTGGTCACACCGTACGTGGCCGTGACACCGCGCCTAGGCCCGCTCTCCCCCGACCCGCGGGAGGTGGCCGCGCTGCTGGAGGTGCCGCTCGAACTGCTGCTCCGCGATGATATCCTTCGCCGTCGAGAGCAGCATGTCGCGATCATGGACCGGAAGGTGCAAGTGCCGTATTTCGATGTGCAGGGCGAAGTGGTCTGGGGCGCCACGGCCATGATGATCGCGGAGCTGCGCGCGATCCTAGGCCGGCACGGCCAGCCCGCATAGCGCGAGCATGCGCTCGTTGGGGCGCGTACCTTCCTTGTTGGCGCTGAACTCCGGCTTCAGGCGCATCACGAAGTACATGTCGATGCGTCCCTTGTTCTTCGCCTCCACCTGGCCGCGGTGCACGCAGTCGAAGTGGTCCTTCACCAGCTGATAGGTGGCGCCGCTGATGTTCACCTCCCCTACCTCGCCGCTGCTCTCCATGCGGCTGGCGGTGTTCACGGTATCGCCCCAGATATCGTAGGCGAACTTGCGCTTGCCCACCACACCGGCCACCACCGGGCCTGTGTGAACGCCGATGCGCAGCGCCCATGGTTCCTTGCCCACCGCGCGGTGCCGGCTCTCCCAGCCGCTCATCAGCTCGCGCACCTCCAAGGCGGCCAGCACGCATTTGTGGGCATGCAATGGGTCCTGGGTGGGAACACCGGCCGCGCACATGTAACTGTCGCCGATGGTCTTGATCTTCTCGATGCCGTACCGCCCCACGATCTCATCGAACTGAACGAAGCAATCATCCAGTTCATTCACGAGCTCCTCCGGCGTCATCTTCTCCGCCACGCGCGTGAAGCCCTTCATGTCGGTGAACAGCACCGTGACCTGCTCATGCCGACGGGCGGTGGCCTTGCCCTTCTCCTTGAGCTCCTCGCTGATCTCCTTGGGCAGGATGTTGAGCAGCAGGTCCTCGATCTGCTCCTTCTGCCCTTCGATCTCATTGGCCTGCGCCACCACCTCGGCGGTGCGCTCTTCGACCTTGCGTTCCAGCACGATGTTGCGCATGCGGAGCTGTCTCTCGCGCACCTTGATGTAGCTGAAGAGCGCGATGCCGATGAAGACCGCGAGCGCCGTGTAGAACCACCAGCTGCGGTACCATGGCGGGTGGATGGTGAAGTTGACCGTTGCCGGCGGCTCGCTCCAGAGACCTGTGCGGTCCATGGCCTTCACGCTGAAGGTATAGGAGCCTGGCGGAAGCGCGGGATAATAGGCCTCGGTGGATGTGGTGATCGGCTGCCAGTCCTCATCGAGCCCGTTAAGCATGTAGGTGTAGCGCACCGCGCCGGGATCGCTGAGCGCGACACAACCGTAGCGGATGCGAACATTCCGCTCATCATGGGATAGGCTGGCCTGGGTCTCCAAGGCACGTTCCTCCAGGTTCACAGACCAGCCGCGCAGGGCCACGAGGGGTGCTACGGCGCGCTCGTTCTCGCGCTCGTTGCCCACACGCGTGGCGCCGTTCACCGTGCCGAACATGATGTCGCCGGAACGCAGCACGCACACGGCATTGGGCTTCACCTCGATGCCGGTGAAGCCGGCGCGCTCGGTGAAGGCGATGAACCCCTCCTTCTTGTGCCGCCACTTGTTGAGGCCCTTGGTGGTGCCGATCCACACGTTGCCGCTGCCGTCGACGCCCATGGCCTTGATGGTGTTGCTCAACAACCCCTCGGCCACCGTGAAGCGCTGTTCCTCCTTGCCGTTCCGCAGCACGCTGATACCCTGGCCCTCGGTGCCCACCCAGATCCGGCCATCGCCATCCTGTGCGAAGCACGATACCCCGAAGGAGCGGCCCAGATCGATGGACGTCGCCTTGCCATTGTCGATGCGCGTGATGCCATTCACGGTGCTGCCCACCCAGATGGTACCGTCGCGATCGCGGAATACGGCGGTGACATAGTTGCCGGCGAGCCCCTCTTCCTGCGTGTACACCGTGGGCACCGTGCCCGAGCCCGGCACATAGCGGCGCAAGCCGTTGAGACCACCCACCCAGATCTCTCCGGGCTGTCCGATCTCCAGCGCTGTGACCTTCAGTTCAGCCAGGCTGCCGCTGACCTCGATAGCTTCGGAGGCACGACCCGACCGTGGATCGTAGCGGAGCAGCCCACCGTTGTCGGTGCCAACCCACACATATCCCTTGTCATCCTCCTTCAAGCACCGGATGAAATTGCTGCTGAGCTGACCTTTCTGCGTGGTGATCTGCTCCACCAGCCGTCCCTTCCCATCCAGGATCACGATACCCGCGTTCGTGCCGAACCACACCCGATCGTTGCGATCCTCCATTACGGCGAACACTTTGGGATCAACCAAGCCGTCGGCCTCGCCGTAGCTGATGAACCGATCGCCCTTGAAGATGTCGAGCCCGCTCTCGTTGGTGCCGATGAGGAGGTTGCCCTCACGGTCGCGAACCAGGCAGCGGATGAAGCGGCCATGCAGACCGTTCGCCTCGGCATAGGTCTGAATGCCACCTGCTCCAATGCAGGTTGCGCCGCCGTCATAGGTGCCGATCCAGACCTGGCCTTGGCCATCCTCGCCAAAACAGATGATGGTGTTGCTCCTGAGGCCATCGAGGATGTCGAATTGCTCGCATGGGCCTTGGCCATCGCACCGGAAGGCGCCTCCTCCCTGCGTACCCACCCAGGTGCGACCCTTGCTATCCACGAAGACAGAGGTGCGCGTGAACACATCCGGCACGCCGGGGAAGCTCATCTCGCTCACCTTCCCATCGGCGAATGACTGAATGTCTCCGTGGACCGAGACGAGCGCGATGCGCCCATCCACCAGCAGTTCCATGTCGAGGAGGCGTTCTCGTATGCCGGCTGAGGCGCCGATGCGTTGCGCGCTGATCCGTCCGTTCGCATCGGGGGCTCCCTCCACGCGCCAGAGCCCGCTGCCCATGGTGGCGATGAGGATGGCGCCATCGGCGGTCTGGAGCATGGAGGTGATTGCATCCTTCGAGCCTTCGGCGAGGCGGCATTCCACGAACCGACGACCATCGCTCCAGGTGATGCCTCCCTCGACATGCCCGGCCCAGAGCGCCCCATCGCGATCCACCAGCACCGTGCGGACACCGCCTGCGGCAGTGCCATCGACGGGGCCATGATTCACTACGGTGATGCCGTCGTAGCTCGCGAGCCCGGCCTCGGTGCCGATCCAGATGATGCCGTCGGCGGCTTGGGCCGCGCAATACACCTTGGAGGCCGGCAGGCCGTGCTGCACGGATACGTTCTCGAAGAAGAAGCGCTGCGCGCTGGCGGAGATCGCGAACTGACCGAGCGCCAGCCACGTGATCAGACGGAAGGAAGGGAAACGCATGGGGAGTGCTAGCGCGTCAGGTCATAGAAGGAAGCATCGCCTGCGGCGGCGTCGCTCACCACGATGGTATTGGTCACGCTCTCGCTGTAATTCTGCATCTGCGCCTTCAAGGCGCCGTAGTTGTAGAAGCTGTAGATGTCGTCCTTCTTGCCATCGATGGGGATCCAGTACGCCTTGCCGCCCACGGTGCGGCCATGACCGCTGTACCACACCAGGATGGTGCCCACCTTGTTGGTACGCACCAGGTCTCGCAACTCAACATTGAAGAAGCGTTCGAGTTGCTCCTTGCTCATGTTCTTCTTGGTGATGGTGCGCTGGATGGAGTAGGACGCGAAGGCCTTCTGCATGCGGGCCTGGTCGGAGGCCGAGGTCTGCACGGCGGGCAGGTTGCGGTAGTTGCTGTTCTCGATCTGGATCATCCATGTGCCTCCCTTGGCCGATGAAGTCGGATTGCTCTCCACGGAAAGCGGCTTGGCGGCTATCGGCGCCGCCTCTCGCCGCACGGTCCAGCTCTGCTCGGTGGCGTTGCCGAACTGGTCCTCGGCGCGCACGATGAACGAATCCGCATCCTTCAGGTCCACCTTGATGGAGAAGTCCGGGTTGAGGCGGTCCGGCGCGTAGCTCGCATTCACCCCGTTGACGGCGATCAGCCGGATCGGGCTCGCATCGGTCACGGTGCCTTCGATGAAGAGGTCATCGCGGCCATGCGGCAGAACGACCTCCCGCGCGGCGCTCGGCTTGGGCGAGGTGAGCGCGAGCGTGGGCGGCACGCCTTCGGTGCGCTCCACGCTGAGCACCTCGCTGCTGAAGTTGTCGTACACATCGGTGGCCTGCACCACGATCTCCACGGCATCGCGCGCGAGCGGTATGCTCACCACGAACTCCGGATCCTTCTCATCCTTGGTGAAGTCGGCGGGCTTGCCGTTCGCGGTGATTGACTTCAGCAGGCTCTTGTCGCGCACATGGCCGCTCACTTTCACGAATTCCAACGAGGCGGAGACCCGCGCGACATCACCTGCCCGGAAGGGCTCGATGACCGTGATGGCCGGAGGATCAGCCTCGCGGTTCATCTCGAAGACCTGCTTGGCGATGCGGGCCCGGGTGTCGTCGAAGGCCGTGCGCTCTTCCGCCGTAAGGGTGCCTTTGGCTTCCTTGGCCTTCTGCGCCGCGTCGATGTCCTTCAGCGCGCCCTCGAGGTTGAGGTTCGACTCGCGGCATTCCGCGCGCAGCAGCAGCGCTTCGGCATCCTGCGGGTCGGCCAGGATGATCTGATTGAGGTCGTTGACGGCGTTCTGGAACTGTCCGAAGCCCTGATAGTAGCGCGCGCGCTGCAGGTACACGGCGCGGTCGGTGCGCTCCAGCGCGATGCAGCGGCTGATGTCATCGATGGCCTTGGCGTATTCCTTCTGCAGGGCGAAGGCCTTGCTGCGGGTGAAGAGGGCATCGGTGCTGCGGGGATTGAGCTCCAGGGCGCGCGTGCATTTCTCGATCGCCTTCTCCAGGGTGCGCAGCTTCATGGTGGGGCCGGAATAGAGCTCGTAGAGGGCAAGCTGCACCTCGGAGAGCGCCACGTAGGCGGGCTCATACAAGTAGTTCCATTCGAGCACCTTGTCCAGATCGAACTCCGCGGTCTTGTAATCGCGCGTGGCGGTGCGTACGAGTCCGTGCATGAAGAAGCTATCGGTGGTGCCCTTCAGGGCGAGCGCGGCATCCGAGGCCTGCGCGGCGCAGTCGAGATCGCCGGAGCGCAGGCAGGCCTTGGCGCGCACGAGCATGGCCGATTGGTCCTTGGGCGACACCAGCAGCGCTTGCTCGGCCAGGTGGCGTGCCCGGGAGAGGCTGTCCACATCGAGGAAGGCCGAAGCCGCATCCACGGCATAGCGGGATTCCCCCGGATCGAGCTGAGCCGCCTGCCCCAGGTCCTGGGCGCGTTGCAGCGGCCGGCCCAGCGCCGCATAGGTCTCTGCCCGGCCTTGGTACGCCTTGATGAGCTTAGGGTCGGTGCGGATGGCGAAGTCGTACTTCTCGAGCGCTTGCTCGAATTGCTGCTCCGCCCGGAGCTTGTCGGCCTCCTTCAGGAAGGCTTTTCCGGATTGCGAAAGGACAGGGACCGCGAGGACCAGGTTGGTGACGAGTGCGGCCAAGGAGAGCCGGAGAGTGCGCATCACCGCTAAAGTAGATCGGAGCACGATCCCCGGTTGAGCGCACCGCCGGACGCGGCTTCCGGAGGGTGCCCGCTATTCCCCGGTCACCCTCGCCATCACCTCCGGGGTGACGCCGCTGCTGCTGAAGCCCCCATCGTGGAAGAGGTTCTGCATGGTCACGTAGCGGGTGAGGTCGCTGAAGAGCGTGAGGCAGTAGCGCGCGCAATCCTCGGCCGGGGCGTTGCCCAGGGGGCTCATCGCCTCCGCGAAGCCGAAGAAGCCGCCGAAGCCTTTGATCCCGGAACCGGCGGTGGTCATGGTGGGGCTCTGGCTCACGGTGTTCACGCGCACTTTCTTTTCCATGCCGAGATAGTAGCCCCAGCTGCGCGCGATGCTCTCCAGCAGCGCCTTGGCATCGGCCATGTCGCCGTAGCCGGGGAACACACGCTGAGCGGCGATGTAGCTCAGGGCCACCACGCTCGACCATTCAGCGAGCGCAT
The DNA here is from genome assembly GCA_020635725.1 of Flavobacteriales bacterium. GTDB lineage: Bacteria > Bacteroidota > Bacteroidia > Flavobacteriales_F > PHOS-HE28 > PHOS-HE28. The sequence goes on along the minus strand of JACJZF010000005.1, from coordinate 139,688 downwards.
CGGTCTTCTTGGCGGCCTGCAGCATACGGTGGAAGCTCATGGCGCTGATGTCCAAGGTCTGCTTGTACCACTCGTAATTCAGGTCGTCGTAGGCGCGGCCCTTGCGCACGTTGGGGCTCATGCCGATGCTGTGCAGCACGAAATCGACCTTGCCGCCGAGGTGGCCTATGCTTTCCGTGAAGAGCTTCTCGAGGTCCTCATCCTTGGTGGCGTCGGCCGGGATGATGGGGGCCTGTATGGCCTCGGCGAGCTTGTTGATCTCGCCCATGCGCATGGCCACCGGCGCGTTGGTGAGCACGATAGAGGCGCCTTCGGCGTGGGCCAGCTCGGCCACTTTCCAGGCGATGCTCTGGTCGTTGAGGGCACCGGTGATGATGCCGCGCTTGCCTTTCAATAATCCGTGGGCCATGGTTGCTGCGAATGAGCGGCGAAGATAGCCCCGGGGGTTCAGCGACAGCCGGGTTTTCGGCTTGTGTCTCCCCCGCGAGCCCGCTACTTTGCGAGCGCCAAACCCTGCGCCGATGATTCGTCCTGCATTCCTTCTCAGTGCCGCGCTGTTCACTACGGCCGGCTGGTCCCAGTGCATCACCTCCTACCCGCACAACCAGCCGTTCACCACGGGCACTGAGGGCACACCCGGAACCCTTCCCACGAACTGGACCAACCTCCTGACGGACGACCTGGACTGGAACGTGGACCGCAACGGCACCAACGGCTCGCAGATCATCCCCACGGGGCCGTTCACCGACCATACGCTCAACAACACCACGACCAATGCGAAGTACATGTACGTGGAGAGCGGCGGTGCCGGGGATACGCCTGCGAAATCGGCCATTCTGGAATCGCCGTGCTTCAACCTCACGGGACTCACCACACCCTACCTCACCTTCTGGTACCACATGCGCGGCGCCGATATGGGCAGCCTGTCTGTGGACATCAGCGCGAACGGCACCGTGACGCAGAACCATTGGGTGCGCACCGGGGACCAAGGACTGTATTGGAAGCAGGGATGGCTCAACCTGTCCCCGTGGAGCAACCAGACGAACCTGCGTATCCGCTTTCGCGCCATCACCGGCACGGGCGAACTGAGCGATATCGCCATCGACGATGTCTTCATCGGCAACCTCTCCCCCACCTTCGGCTGCACGGAGGCCACGGCGGCCAACTACAATGCCGCGGCGAACGTGAACAACGGCTCCTGCGACTACAGCTGCCCGAGCGGGCAGAGCCGCGTGCGCATCGACATCTTCCATGATGGCTATCAGAGCGAGACCAGCTGGACGTTGAAGAACGGCAGCACGGGCGCGACCATCGCCAGTGGCACCACCAGCAGCTCGGTGTGCGTGCCGGACGGGACCTGCCTCGTCTTCCGGATCAACGACACCGCGGGCGACGGCATCTGGCACAATACCTATGGCTATGGCCAGTACTTCGTTTGGCTCAATGGCGCTTTGGTGAAGCAGGGCGGCCAATTCGGCAGCTACGAGGAAACCACCTTCAACTGCCCGCCGGGGTTCAGCTGCTCCACCGCCACACCGCTTTCTCTAGCGCCGCTCAGCGGAAGCTACCCGCAGACACTGGCCACCTTCACCACTTCCTTCCTCGAGGAATGGTATGATTTCACACCACCACAGACCGGCCAATATCAGATCACCACGTGCGGCAGCAACACCTGCGACACCCGCCTCTGGCTCTACGACATGGCTTGCGGGAGCATTACGCTCAGCAGCGGCGTGGAGGGCGCCACCTTCGCCGATGACAACGACGGCGGCTGCGGGATGCAGGCCGTGGTGAACGCGAACATGCCGGGCAACACCCTGCACCACCTGCGCGTGGGGCATAACACCGCCATCGCGCCATGCGGGAGCAACGTCACGGTGAGCATCATCTACCTCGGTCCGGTCACCGGCTGCATGACCGTGGGCATGTGCAATTACGACCCGTTGGCCACCATCGCCTGCAACGGCTGCTGCATCCCCGTGGGCGACCCCGCCTGCCCCGACGGCCCGGACCTCACGCTGGACCAAGCACGCCTGCAGAGCACCCTTACCCTGCAATCGGTGAACATCACCGATGCCTGCGCACCCGCTGAAGGCTGCGTGCGCGCGCTCGGACAGCGTTACGTGCTGCGCTTCGCCACGCGCATCCGCAACATCGGCACCACGGATTACTACATCGGCAGCCCCAGCTCCCAGCCGCAGATGTTCAGCACCAACAACTGCCACGGCCACGCGCACTACTCGGGCTACGCGGATTACCTGCTCTTCGATGCTACCGGGGTGGCCACGCCCGCAGGCTTCAAGAACGGCTACTGCGTGATCGACGTGGGCTGCTTCGGCGGAACGGGACAGTACGGCTGCAGCAACATGGGCATCAGCAGCCAGTGCTACGATGAATACGGCAGCGGCACCACCTGCAATTGGATCGACATCACCGATGTGCCCGACGGCACCTACACCCTGGTGCTCCGTACCAACTGGCAGCAGGCGCCCGATGCGCTGGGCCGCCACGAGATGGATTACTCGAACAACTACGCCCAGGTCTGCATCAACATCACGCGCAACCCTCAGAACGTGCCGAGCTTCAGCGTGGTGACCGATTGCCCCACCTGGACCGATTGCCTCGGGCAGCCCTACGGCGATGCGCGCATCGACTGCAACGGCGTATGCAACGGCGGAACGAAGCGCGGCGACCTCACCACCAACGCGGTGCAGGACCTCGCCGATGCCGTGGAATACGTGCAGCGCATCATGGGCGATGACATCACCCCCACCACCTGCAACGACCTGAACGGCGATGGCGCCATCACCGTGACCGACGCCGCGCTGATGGTGGATGCCCACACCCAGCAGCTCACCCACGACGGCACCGCGCACATGATCCACTTCCACCCGTGGTTCGATTTCCCACGCGGCTGGACCACCACCGACCAGGTGGACCTCTCGCTCGGGAACCTCGACCCCATCGCCAAGACCGTGGACGTGCTGGTGCGCAACCCCACCACCCGCGTGCTCGGCTATGAGTTCACCCTGAGCGGCCTCACCATCCAGAGCGCCACCAACCTGGGCTCCAACACGCAAGGCGAAGTGAGCATCAACACCACCTTGGGCGGCAACAAGGTGCTCGGCATCTCGTACTTGGATAGTTCCCTGGTGAAGAACACCGATTTCGTGCCGCTGGTGCGCATCAATTACCTCAGCCTCACCGGCGCCACGGTGTGCATCAGCGCGATTCAGGACATCGTGAACAAGGATGCGAACGATGTGGTGTTCGGCATCGTGAACGGCTGCCTCAATGTGCCCAACACGGTGGCTGTTCGGCCTAAGGCCTGGCTCGAAGGACCCTATGTGGGCGGCAGCACGCCGCTGATGAAGGACGACCTGCGCGCCGGCAATTACCTGCCGCCCACCGAACCCTACACCGGGCTGGGCTACAGCCATGCGGGCGGCGGCGGCGGTGAACAGATCGGCGCGAACGTGCTCTCCACCACCGGTGCCGATGCCGTGGTGGACTACGTGGTGGTGGAGGCCCGCAGCGCGGCCAACCCCGCCGTGGTGCTCGCCACGCGCTCCGCCCTGCTCCAACGCGATGGCGACATCGTGGGCATGGACAACAGCTCACCGGTGCTCCTGCAGGTGGCCGCGGGCAGCTATTACCTGGCCATCCGGCATCGCAACCACTTCGGCATGATGACCGCTGCGCCCGTCGCGCTCGGCTCCACGCCGCTCTCCATCGACTTCCGTTCCTCGGCCACCGCCACTTGGGGCACCGAGGCCCGCAAGAGCGACCAAGGCACCAACCTGATGTGGGCCGGCAACGCATGGCTCGATGGCTTGCTGCGCTATGTGGGCAATGGCAACGACCGCGATCCCATCCTCACCGTGATCGGCGGAAGCGTGCCCACCAACACCGCAAATGGCTACTACCTGGAGGATACCAACCTCAGCGGCGTGGTGAAATACACCGGTTCGGAGAACGACCGCGACATCATTCTACTGAACATCGGCGGCAGCGTGCCCACCAATACACGTGCGGAGCAGCTGCCCTGAACAAGTGCACCCTTGAGGCAGGCCCGGTGGACCGGGCGCGCCGGTCCTGTCGCTCATTGCTGATCGAGCAGCACACGCGCGTTCTCCAGCGCCTGCTCGGTCACCTTGCGTCCGCTGAGCATGCGCGCGATGACTTCGACCCGTTCCGCGTCGCGCAGCGGCGAGATGCTCGTGCGGATGCGTCCTTCCTCTTCCTGCTTGCTCACGGAGAGGTGATGCGCGGCCTTGCTCGCGATCTGCGGCAGGTGCGTGATGGCGATCACCTGGCGCGAACGTCCCATCGCGGTGAGCATGGCGCCTACGCGATCGGCCACTTCCCCGCTCACGCCGGTATCGATCTCGTCGAAGAGCACGATGGGCAGGTCGCGTGAACCAGCCGCCAAGGAGATCAGGGCCAGCATCACACGGCTCAGCTCGCCGCCGCTGGCCACCTTGTCCAGTGCGGCGGGCGCGCGATCCTTGTTGGCGGTGAAAAGCGCACGCACCTGGTCGATGCCCCACGGGCCAGGGTCACTGGTACGGTGATCGAACTGGAAGACCGCGTGCGGCATGCCGAGCTGATGCAGCAGCGCCTCCACCTGATTGGCCAGCGGCTTCACGGCCTTGGTGCGCGCCTTCGAGATGGCCTTCGCCTGCTTCTCATAGCTCACGGCAAGCTCGTTCACCCGCGCCTCCAGCTCCTCCCGTTGCTCGCCCAAGGCACCCATGCGCACCGAGCGCGTGCGCAGGTCCTCCAGCAAGGCGATAAGCCCCTCGCTGCCTTTCACCCGGTGCTTCTGCTCCAGACGGTTCAGCAGATCGATGCGCTCGCGAAGCCGCTCCGCACGAGCCGGATCAAGCTCCACTGCATCGGCCAAGGCCGCGGCTTCCGTCGCCAGGTCCTTCAACTCGATGATGCTGCTCTCCAACCGGCTCAACAGTGCAGCGGCGGCTTCATCGACCCGGGCGGGCTTCGCGAGCAGCGCCCGCAGTTTCTGCAACGCGGGCACCACGCCATCCTCTCCGCCGGTCCCTTCGTCCAGCGCGCGGTACGCCTCGGCGCGCTCACCGGCATGCTCGGCCAGCTCAAGCTCGCGCTCGATCCCAGCGAGCTCATCGGGCTTCAGCCGCGCTTGCTCGAGTTCTTCCAGCTGGAAGCGCAGGAAATCGGCCTCAGCCAGTGCGCGTTCCTCCTCCTCACGTGCCGCGGCCAGCGCGCGCTCCGCCTCACGCCACGCGGTATAGGTCTGTCGCAGTTGCTCCACCGGCTGCTCCTGCCCCGCCACCCGATCCACCAGACCGAGCTGGAAGCGGGGGTCGTTCAAGAGCAGCGTGTGGTGCTGGCTGTGCACGTGGATCAAGCGCTCGCCGAGCTCCCGCAGCTGTTCGAGGCGCACCGGCGTATCGTTGATGAAGGCCCGTGATCGCCCACCGGGATCGAGCTGGCGGCGCAGCAGGGTGCGGTCCTCGTAGGGCAGCTCCTGCTCAGCGAACCAGGCCTTCAGTCCCAAGCGGGCCAGGTCCAGCTCCAGCTCGATGATGCAGCGCTTCTGCGGGTCGCGGGCGAGCCCGGCATCGGCGCGCGCGCCCATGGCCAGCTCCAAGGCCCCTACCAGGATGCTCTTGCCGCTTCCGGTCTCGCCGGTGATGGCGGTCATGCCAGCCGACCACTCCAGGTCCAACTCCCCGATGAGGAGGTAATTCGTGATGGTGATGCGCGTGAGCATGACCGGCGTTGGAAGAATAGGGCTGCGTTCGGCCGCCGTTCAGGAGCCGCGCATCATGTTCTGGTACTGCCCGATGTGGCCGGGGTCGATGATCTGCAGGGTGTTGAAGAGCTTGGCCTTCTCCCCTGGATCCGCCGGCTTGAACAGCTCGATGATCTCCTGGAACTTGGCGTTGAAGACCACTTGCAGGTTGTAGCTCGCAGGCTTCGCCTGGTGCACGGTCTTGAGCTTCTCGATGCTGGCGGCGATCACCCGGCGCGCGGCCGCGGCATCCTCGGCCATCTTGTCCATGCCCTCGCGGTGGTAGTCGTAGAGCAGCTCGCGCAGCGGACGGAACACGGCCTGCAGCTGATTGTCCAGGAGCCAATACCGGTTGCGCTGCCCCTCGAAGGCCTTCCAGCCGGATTCGCTGGCGTTCTGCGCGTAGCCCATGATCTGCTGGGCCTGGTTGTAGAATTCCGTTCCGCCTAAGGGCGAGAAGCTGTCGCCATCGAGGCCGAGCACGAAGTACGCGTAGAAGCCGAGCAGCGCCGACAGGTTATTGATGAAGCGGTCCGGGGCGAACTCGATCTGGGTGTTCTCCAGGAAGTTGAACTGCACCTGATCATCCACGAGATCGAGGATGGGGCTGTTGTAATCGGTACCGTAAACGGGCCGTGCATAGATCACCTGCAAGGTGCCCTCGAAGCGATCCGGGGCGGGCTGGTTGCTGATGGTGAGCAGCAGGTTGATGTCGATGCGCTCGTTGGGCGCGTAGTTGTAGTTGGTGAAGCGCCGGCTGTTGAAGAACTCCTTGATGGCCAGCTCCAGCGATTGGAACACGCGGGTCTGTGCCGTGGCGATCTGCGGCGCGATCACGCTGGCCTGGCAGTTGAACTCCTGGGCGGAGGCCGCGCGGGAAAGCAGGAAACAGAGCGGGAGCAGGAGCAGACGTCGCATCAGAGGATCTCTTCGAGGCGGTCCAAGATAGCGCGGGCCGCTTCGCGCTTGCTCATCAACGGCAGGGCATGCGGATCCTTGCCCGGGGCGAGCAGCGTGATTTTGTTGGTATCGGTGGCGAATCCCGCGCCCGCGTCGCGCAGGCTGTTCAGCACGAGCAGGTCCAAGTGCTTGCGCACGAGCTTGTCCTGCGCGTGCGCAAGCTCATTGTCGGTCTCCAAGGCGAACCCGACGATGCGCTGACCCGCTCGTTTGTTGGCCCCCAGGCTGGCCAGGATGTCCTCGGTAGGCTCCAGGCGTACCTCCAGCGCCGCATCCTTCTTCTTCAGCTTGTTGCCGGCCGGTTCCGCCGGGCGGTAGTCGGCCACGGCCGCGCTCATGATCACCGCATCGCACGCGCCGGCGAGGCGCTTGCAGGCCTCGGCCATCTCCGCCGCGCTGCCCACATCGGTACGGGTGATCCCTGGCCGGTCCAGCTGCAAGGCCACCGGTCCCGTAACGAGCTGTACCCGCGCGCCGCGCGCCGCGGCCTCCTCGGCCAGCGCGAAACCCATCTTGCCGCTGCTCCGGTTGCCGATGTAGCGCACCGGGTCGATCGCTTCCTGCGTGGGACCTGCCGTGACCAGCACGGTGCGGCCGTTCAACCGGCTTGCTCCTTGGAGCCGTGCCGCAAGCTCCTGCACGATGCGCTCAGGCTCGCTCATGCGCCCTTCGCCTACCAGGCCGCTGGCCAGCTCGCCGCTCTCCGGGCCAACCACCCAATAGCCGCGCTCCTTCACTTGGCCCAGGTTGGCCTGTGTGGCCGGGTCCTTCCACATCTCCAGATCCATGGCGGGGGCCACCAGCACCGGACATGCAGCGCTCAATATGCAGGCTTGCAGCAGGTTATCGCAGATGCCGTGAACCATTTTGGCAAGCGTGTTCGCGGTAGCGGGGGCAATCACCAGCACATCGGCCCAGCGTGCCAGATGAACGTGATCCGTCCATGCCCCGCTGCCGTCGCGGGCGAAGAGCTCGGTGAGAACCGGCCGCTTGCTCAGGGTCGCCAGGGTGAGCGGCGTAACGAAATCATGCGCCGATGGCGTCATCACCACCTGCACCTCGCAGCCGGCCTTCACCAGCAAGCGCGTGACATGGGCCGCCTTATAAGCAGCGATGCCGCCCGTGACGCCGAGCAGCACCTTGCGATTCAGGAAGCGCTCCACCTGTTCGGAGGACGTTCCGTTCGTGGGATCAGGCCTTGGGCTGTTCCGCCTCGGCGGCAGGAGCCTCCTCGCCGCCACGGCGCCAGTAGAGCTTGCCTTCCTGCAGCTCCTGGATCGCCAGCGCGCCGGGCTTCGGCATGCGCTCGTAGTGCTTGCTCACCTCGATCTGCTCGCGGTTCTCGTACACCTCCTCCAGGTTCTCGCCCGTCATGGCGAACTCCTCGAGCTTGGTGTGCAGCTCCTCCTTGATCCGCGTGCTGATCTGGTTGGCGCGCTTGCCCAGCAGGGCCACGGTCTCGTAAACGTTGCCGGTCTCCTCATCGAGCTTGGCCACGTCACGGGTCACGGTGGTCTTGGCGGCGGCGATTGACTTGTTGCTCATGGTCACTTGTTCTGCGTGATTCGGTCGAGTTCGGCGTTGAGCTCCTTGTGCAGCTTCTCCGCGTCGTCGCGCTCCACCCCTTCGGGATAAGCGTCGGCGAAGTTACGGTATGAGCGGATCGCCTCGCGCAGGCGCTCCTCCTTGCGTTTCTCCACGCTGTTCATGGCCAGGGCGTGGTCGGCGCGCAGCACCCGCATCATGGCATCCTCGCGGTAATCGCTGTTCGGGTACTTGCGCATGAAATCCTTGAAGCTCACGCTGGCCGCCTGGTAGTTCCGCATGTGGAAGTACTGCTCCGCCGCATGGTACTCCTTCACTTCCAGCTTGATGCGCAGCCGCTCCAGCAGGTTCTGGCAGCTGTCCTTCAGGCTGGTCTGCGGATAACGCACCATGAAGAGCTGCAGCTGGTCGATCGCGATGCGCGTATCGGACTGGTCCAGCTCATAGGCAGGGCTGTTCTTGTAGTAGCAATAGGCGTTCAGGAAGAGGCACTCTTCCGTGTACTGCCCCAGCGGGAAGGTCTTGGCGTAGTTCTCCAGGTAATAGGCCGCCATGATGTAGTCCTTCATCATGAAGTAGGACTTGGCGTGCATGTAGTTGATCCGCTCGCTCTCGGCGGTGCCCCGGCGCAGCATGATCAGCTCCTCCAGCAGCGGGATCGCCCGGTCGTAGCTGCCCTTGTCGTAATACTTCTGGGCCACCGCCATCTTGTACGCGATGCTGTCGCTCTTCAGCGCGCGGTTGAACTCGCTGCACGAGCTTAGCCCCAGGGAGCCTCCCAGCAGGGTGAGCACCACCATCAGCCCGCTCAGGGCGGTAACCAGGTAGAACGGGCGGCGCGAAGCGGGGCGGGGGCCGGTGGAGGAGGTCATCCGTAGCGGGGCGCGAAGATAGCCGGATGGTTCGAGCGCTACCCTGTTGGCAACCAACGGCCCAGCGGGCTTAACAGGTATTGGCGGCCGGTTACTTTTGCAGAGCCGTCGCCAACGGCCCATCCCACCAACCGAAGCGCCCCGGCGCACTTCCCATGAACGACATCTTCGACAAGCTCCGCAAAGACCTCGGCCACATCGGCCGCCACGCCAAGGACAGCCACGGCTATTTCAGCTTCCCCAAGCTCGAGGGCGAGATCGGCCCGCACATGAGCTTCCGCGGCAAGCCCGTGCTGGTCTGGAGCCTCAACAACTACCTGGGACTGGCCAACCACCCCGATATCCGCGCCATCGATGCGCAGGCCGCCAAGGACTGGGGCATGGCCTACCCCATGGGCGCGCGCATGATGAGCGGCCAGACCAAGTACCACGAGCAGCTCGAGAACGAGCTCAGCGCCTTCATGGGCAAGGAGGACACCTTCCTGCTCAACTACGGCTACCAAGGCTGCATGAGCGCCATCGAGGCCCTCCTCTCCCGCCACGATGTGCTCGTGTACGACAGCGAGTGCCACGCCTGCATGATCGACGGCGCGCGCCTGCACATGGGCAAGCGCTTCGTGTTCCAGCACAACGACATGGCCAGCCTCGATAAGCAGCTGGAGAACGCCCGCAAGGTGGTGGCCCAGACCGGCGGCGGCATCATGGTCATGACCGAGGGCGTCTTCGGCATGGCTGGCGACCAGGGGAAACTGAAGGAGATCGTGGAGCGCAAGGCGAAGTACAACTTCCGCCTCTTCGTCGATGATGCCCATGGCTTCGGCATGTTGGGCCGCGACGGACGCGGCACCGCCGATGCACAAGGCGTGCAGGACGGCGTGGATGTGTACTTCGGCACCTTCGCCAAGGCCATGGCCACCATCGGCGCCTTCGTGAGCGGACCCGAGGACGTGATCATGTTCCTGCGCTACAACATGCGCAGCCAGACCTTCGCCAAGAGCCTGCCCATGCCGGTGGTCATCGGCGCGCTGAAGCGCTTGGAGATGATCCGCACCCAGCCCGAGCTCAGCCAGCGGCTCTGGACCATCACCAAGGCGCTGCAGAGCGGCTTGCGCGAGGCCGGCCTCGACATCGGCGTTACCAACAGCTGCGTCACGCCCGTGATGATGCACGGCAGCATCCCCGAGGCCACCAACGTGGTGCTGGACCTGCGCGAGAACCACGGCATCTTCTGCAGCATCGTGGTCTATCCCGTGGTGCCGAAGGACACGATCCTGCTCCGCCTCATCCCCACCGCCGCGCACACCATGGAAGATGTGGCGCGTACCATCAGCAGCTTCAAGGAAGTGAAGAAGAAGCTGGAGGCCGGCGCGTACAAGGCGGAGAAAGTGGCGGCGATGTGAGCAATGCGCATCGCTGTCTTCTGCGGAGCCAATTCCGGTAAGGACCCGGCCATTCTCGCGGCTGCCACCGAAATGGCACAGGCCATCGCCGAGGCAGGCATGGGCGTGGTGTACGGCGGTGGTCAGGTAGGCCTGATGGGTGCCGTGGCCGACGCGGCATTAGCGGCTCACGGCGAGGTGATCGGCGTGATACCGGGCTTCATGGTGGAGAAGGAACTGGCGCACCGCGGCCTCACGCACCTGCATGTGGTGCGCGACATGCACGAGCGCAAGATGCGCATGCACGAGCTGAGCCAGGCCGTGGTGGCCCTGCCGGGCGGCTTCGGCACCATGGATGAGCTCTTCGAGCTGCTCACCTGGCGCCAGCTCGGTTTGCACGCAAAGCCCATCGGCCTGCTGAACGTGAACGGCTTCTACGACCCGCTCCTGGCGCAAGCAGAGCGCATGGATCGAGATGGATTCCTGCACGGGCCGACTCGGATCCTGGCCGATTCGTCGGTGCAGGGTCTGATACGGCAGCTGCAAGGCGAACTGGCCTGATCGAGGAGCGAACCACCGCCTCATGCGCGATGTCGCGTCAGGCTTCCTCTACGAGGAGACCCTCTTCTACGACGGCGTCTTTCCCTCCCATCCCGTGAGCGGCAACTAGGCCATCGTAGTGTCTTCTAGCGTGGCCCTTTGCTCAAACTCCCGAGCGGTCTTCCGCCGGCCGTAGGCGACCCTGCGGCCTCGAAGCCGGGATCACCGGCTACCTTCACCATGGCCGTGCGGCGCAAGCGGGCGAAGGACCACGCCGTGTGCTTCGGGACTGCCGGTCCACCACGCGACTACCTTTACTTCGTGCTCACCGATTCCGGAACCGGCGTGAACCTCATGCGGCTCAGCGTGCCAGGGCTCAGCGGGCTGGCCAACATGGCCAAGGCGGGGGGCGATGTGCGCCGCACCATCCACGGCGACATGCTCTTCACCTCCACCGCCTACAACCGCGTGTACACCCTGACCGCGCCGGACGAAGCGGACCCCTTGGTTGCCAAGGCCTCCATCACCTCCACCGCACCCAGCCAGCGCTTGCTCCCCCACGTGGCCCTGCAGCCCATCGTGCTGAGCCCGCCCGACCACTTCACGCGCGCCATCGGCCTGCGCCGCTACGAGCTCACCGACCACCTGGGCAACGTGCGCGTCACCCTCACCGACCGCAAGCTCAGCCACTACACCGCCAGCCTCAACGGCAGTGAATGGGACGAGACCGGACCCGATGAGTTCCGCGCCGAGGTGATCGCCAAGGCCGATTACTATCCCTTCGGGAGCCTATTGCCCGATAGGAATTACAGCAGCACCACGGATACCTATCGGTTCGGGTTCAACGGAATGCCAAGCGACGAGGAATTCGCCGGTGAACGGAACAGCTACGACTTCGGAGCACGGATCTACGATCCACGGGTGGCGAGGTGGTTGAGCTTGGATCCGTTGGCCAAGAAGTACGCCTCGGAGAGCAACTATTGCTACACCTCTGGGAACCCCATCCTATTTGTAGATAAAGACGGCAAGGACAGAACGTATTACCTGAAGGTGATTGACAAGAACGGTCGTGGCCACATCATTGCCCAGCGTGTCGAGCACAATAACGAGGTTACCGCCCGAGTGAGTAGCGGGTACAACTCGATACACACCTACTACGCCGTCTACAATGTGAGCACAACGATAACGGTTGACCTTCGGAAGGAGCAAGGACAACAGCTTTCTGTTACAGATGATGGGGCTGACTACTCTAGCCGAAGTACGAAGTATAGCCAGACTGCATGGGGAGCTTGGTCGTCGCTCTTTTCCGAGGCCCCAGATTTAATGGGCGGAGGTTCGTCTCAATCTGACGGCTGGCGTTTCACTTCCGAATTCAGCGGTGAAGGGTCAGGGGTAAAGTCCGAACATGACCCGGAGACCACTAACGTGGATCTGCTGATGGCAGCTGTTGCCGGGATCACCAAGTCAACGGATCTTCCCAACTTGATGAAACCGCTCGGAGGCGCGAAGTTCTTGAACGTCCTAGGTAAGCTCGGCCGCGAAATAGACAAAGCCGCAAGTGGTGCCCCCCCCGAGGAAGTACCGAACCCTGCATCGCCGAATGTCCAGGACACCGTATTCTCCGACTGTGGTAACCTCCACTTGCGCGACAACGCAAAGGATCATGTGGACCCCTTCTCCCCGCCAGCAGGGAAGAGCACAAGTGACTATGAGAAGGTACCGTAGTTCGCGACCGTATGTCTGGCAGCTCTCGCTGCTCATCTTCACTACTCAAGTCGCTTGCACGACATCGAGTAATCCAACCCCTCGTGTCAGCCTGATGTACTACCCAGATGGTGCATTGAAAAGTGTTCAAGAGATCACCACAGACAGCATTCGCGATGGGCTGTACGTTCAGTTCTTTTCAGACACGACCATGGTAGAAGCTCGAAAGACCTACTCGATGGGCATGCGAGAAGGCATGTCAGTCGAATATTACCGTAACGGCTTCGTCAAGTCTCGAGTGCCGTACCATCTGGACAAGGAGGAGGGAACGGCCAGGTGGTACTATGATAGCGGGGGGCTTGATGCGATAGTTGTCTACAAGAAGGGCGTCAAACAGAGTCCTGGTGTATGCTACTTTGAAAGCGGTGAACTGCAAGCCCGCATAGCTTATAATCCCGCCGGGGCTGTGGTGTACCGAATCGACTACAACAAGGACGGCTCTGTTCTGAGAGCGAAAGGCACCGAACCTATGGGGTGGAACTCGCTCTTAGCTCTCGATAGCGCAGATGTTGCTGCTTCGGCTCTGCGATCCGACTCCCCTCTCTAGCTACGCGTATGCCTTCCTGGCCTTGGCATCCCTGAGCAGCCCATCAAGGGCGAAGAAAATGCCTTGGCGGTCGGCCTCGGATAGCTGCTGGATGTGTAGGCTTTCCCTGATTTCGGGCCGTTCATAACCAGAGGCTCCGGGGGCATTGCTTAGGACAGAGGATCGTTCGGAACGTGCCTACCAACACTTACGGAAAGACGCGGCCCGTCCGGTCTACCTTCGCCGCATGCGTTTCCCCCTGCTCGCCGCCGTGCTGCTGCCGGCCCTGACCATCGCTCAGCCCCCGCCGGGCTATTACGACAGCGCTGAGGGCCTTACCGGCGAGCCGTTGCGCATGGCCCTGCGGGACATCATCAGCCCGCATACCGTGGTGGCCTACAGCCAGCTCTGGGGCGCCTTCTACCGCTGCGACCGGCGCACGAACAACACGGTGTGGGACATCTACAGCGATATCCCGGGTGGTTCGCCGCCCTACGCCTACCAATTCGGCACGGACCAGTGCGGCACGTACAACAGCGAGGGCGATTGCTTCAACCGCGAGCACAGCTTCCCGGTGAGCTGGTTCAACGATGTGCCGCCGATGAATTCAGACATCCACCACATCTACCCCACCGATGCCTGGGTGAACCAGGCGCGCGGCAGCTGGCCTTATGGCGAGGTCTCCTCGGCAGCCTTCACCAGCGAGAACGGGAGCAAACGAGGCACCTGCAACTACCCGGGCTGCACGGGCACCGTCTTCGAACCGATCGATGCGTACAAGGGCGATCTGGCACGAGCGCACTTCTACATGCTCACCCGCTACATGAATGAAGCGGTGTCGTGGCCCGCACCGATCCTGAGCAACGGCGAGTTCTTCGGGTGGGTGGAGAACATGCTCGTGGACTGGCACACGCAGGATCCCGTGAGCGCCAAGGAGATCGCGCGCAACGATTCGACCTTCATCATCCAAGGCAACCGGAACCCGTACATCGACAACCCGCAATGGGTCTATAGCATCTGGGGACCGGAAGCCTCGGTGCCGGAGCAGCTGGCGCCTTCCTTCCGCGCCTGGTTCGCAGAAGGGCAGCTCCATGTGATCGCCGAAGGATCGGAGACAAGGACCTTCGAGGTGCTCGATATCACCGGTCGGGTCGTTTCGCGCATCCGCGTGAGCGGCGGCCGCACGGATCTGCCGTTGGAGATGCCCGCTGGCGCCTATCTGTTGCGCTTGAGCGACACGCCAACCGGCGCGGTGCGCTTCGTGCGCTAGTCGACCTTGAACACGGGTGCTCTGCTCAGCAGGCTGGCTCCGGAACGAATGAAGTAGGCGCCGGCCGGGAGCGATCCCAGATCCACGACCTGCCGCCCGGGCTGTAGCCGCTGTTGCAGCAGCACGCGACCGCCGGCATCGAGCACGTCGATCGTCAAGGCACGCTCCGCTTGCAGTGCGAGGGTCCCGGTAGTGGGATTCGGGCCGAGGAGAAACACCGGCTCAGTGGCCTCGTTCACTGCTGTGGTGACCCCGCAGGTGACCTCGGACCCGCAGACCAGCTCACCCAGGAAGCGCGCGGTGTAATCCATGGCCGTGGCGTAATCCGTGGACAGGTAGCCGACATGGCCATTCCCCGGATAGCTGCGGAAGCAATTGATGGTGCTCTGGTGATCGGCCCGGATATGGATGTCGTGGCTGCCGCTTGCCGTAAGCCCCGTAGGGAAACCGGAGACATAGACCGGCGCGGTGTAGCACGGCACCACATTGTCCGCCACCTCGTGCAGGCTCACGATAGGCCGGTCGTCCGGGCCGATCCACGCCGTATCGCCAATGGCGCCGCTGAAGCTGAAGCACGCCATCACCTCACTGGAGTAGCCTGCGTTCCCGCTATTCCCCTCGATGCCACCGAAGGCCACCGCCTGCGGGGCGAGCACGGCGGGTATCTCCGATTCCTCATCGAGGTAGGTCGCATGCACCGCGCTGATCGCCCCGGCGGAAACGCCACCGACAATGATGCGCGACGTATCGATGCCGTATGGATTATCCGACTCGGCCACCGAACGCCGCAGGTAGCGCACACAGGCGCGCATGTCGTGCGCGCCGCGCATCACCGCCTGCATGGTGGTGTTCTCATTGGGCAGGAAGAAGCCCACGCGGTAGTCATTGGCCACGGCCACGTATCCGCGCTTCGCGAAGTCCATGCACAGTGGCGCCACATCCGCGCGTGATCCCACGATGAAGGAACCGCCGAAAGCCACCACCACCACAGGCCGCGCCTGCTCCGTATCGCCAACCGGCTTGTACACGTCCATGTACAAGGTCTGCGGACTGCCGTTCACGCCCGTGTTGCTTCCGAACGGCACGGCCTGAATCACTTCCACCTCCGGAAAGAGATCCGCGGTGACATAGCGGCCGGTACTGCAATCCTGGGCCTGAGCACAGGCCAATGAGGTTGTGCAAACAACGAGGAGGATGCCTTTCATGTGCGGTTGGGGTAGCCGGAAGTGCCTGCAATGTAGAAGGATATGCCTTGCACACTGCGCATGGTCCGGAGGAATGATCCGGTTCTGGCACGCCGTTGGCAAATTCGCCGACCGAACCAACAGGATCGAATCATGAAGAAGCTCATCATCGCTCTTGGAACCATCGCTGCCGCGGCCTCCGCGCAGGCCCAGTTCCAAGTGAACCCCCAGGTAGGCGTCAACTTCCAGCAGTTGACCAGCCCAGAGGCCGGGATCGAATACAAGGCCAACGTAGGCTGGCAGCTCGGCGCCGACCTCCGCTTCGGCGACCGGTTGTACTTCCAGCCCGGCGGCTTCTTCGGCCGCAGCGCCACGGCGGTCAAGTCGACCGTGAGCGACACACTCACCTACGAGGGCGACATCGTTCGCACCAACCTCCGCTTGAAGGCCATGGTGGGCTACCGACTGATCGACAGCTATCAGTTCGACCTGCGTTTCGCCATGGGCCCCACCTACGATGTGCTCCTGAGCGTGGATGACAAGGACGATGCGATCGGCTACAACGAGGGTGATTTCAAGAAAGGCTCCATGAACATCGATGCGGCCCTTGGCTTCGACATGGGACTGGTCACCTTGGAACCGAGTGTCAGCTTCGGCCTGAGCCGCGTGTTCAACGACAACCCCAACGTGAAGGACATCGGCTCGAAGTACCTGCTCTACGGCCTCACGGTCGGCATCAACCTGGGCAACGACGACTAACGGCGGCTGGCCCAGCAAGCGAAAAGCCCCTTCCGGGGCTTTTCCTGTTTCTACGGGTCCTGCTCACTTCACTGTTGGAAGCCCGGCTTTCTTCCACGCCGTGATGCCGCCGCCCAAATGCCTGGCCTTGTATCCTTTGGATTCCAGGTACTCCAAGGCCTGCTCGCTCCGCCCGCCTCCGTGGCAGTACAGCAGCACGGGCTTCTTCGGGTCGAGCTGGGCGAAGGCCGCTTCGTACTCCTTCGCGGTCCAATCCACGTTGATGCTGCCATCGATATGCCCGCTCGCATATTCGGTCGGGGTGCGCACGTCCACCAGCACCGCATCGCCTTTCGCGATGGCTTCCTTGAACTGGGCCGGGGTCAATTCATTCTGTGCGAAGGCCGCGGTGGCCAACGCCAGGCTCAAGA
Source organism: Flavobacteriales bacterium (assembly GCA_020635725.1). Classification (GTDB taxonomy): domain Bacteria; phylum Bacteroidota; class Bacteroidia; order Flavobacteriales_F; family PHOS-HE28; genus PHOS-HE28. The sequence goes on along the minus strand of JACJZF010000005.1, from coordinate 122,703 downwards.
GGATCGCGATCGTGCGCATGGCGCTGCTCAGGGGTTCATTCGGTCCAGGACATCCTGCCAAGGCCCACCGTTCTCCACTTCGCTGATGCCCTGCTGGGCAAGATACGCCGCCGCGTTGCCGCTGCGAGCTCCGCTGCGGCAGCAGAGGATGATGGGCGACGCCATGCCGCGGAACTCGGCCACCCGTTCGGGGATCTCGTTCAGCGGGATGTTGACAGAGCCCGGCACATGGCCTTCAGCGAACTCCTCGGGTGTCCGTACATCAACGATCGTGGGCATAGGAACGGGGAACCGTTTCGGTGGAGCTGATGGGAGTCGAACCCACGACCTCGTCATTGCGAACGACGCGCTCTGGCCAGCTGAGCTACAGCCCCGAAGGGGTTGCGAAGTTGCGAAGAAGGACCGCACGTTCGGCGAACCCGTGTTGGACGGAACGCGTAGAAGGGCGCATGAATGGGAGGCTTGTCCTGAGTCTTTGCCTGCTGCTCCTGGGGCAGCTGGCCGTTGCCCAATACGATGATGTGGCCTACGTGCCGCGCGAAGCGCCCGCGCGCACCGCGGATGATGCCAGCATCGGATTCGTGGATACGATGGTGCCTGGCGTCGTGGAGCTTTCGTTACCTGCGTCCACCACCATCGTGGACTTGCTGAACGCACAGGGCAACGTGGTGCGCGAATTGAACGAAGCCGGCAGGAAGACCTTGGACCTGCGCTCCTTGCGACCTGGCACGTGGACCCTGCGCGCGCATACCACAGAGGGCATCCTTGTGCGCCGCTTCATGGTGCTGAGCCGGGGCGGCATGCGCTGGGTGCGCCAGCCGGCGATGCCTGCCCACAAACGTTAGCGGACCGTCACCTTCACTCCCCGATCCTCCAGACGGCCGAGGCCCTTGGCGGCGTCGGTATGGCCGGGTGCCAGTCGCAGGGCCTGCTGGTAATCGGCCAGCGCGCTGTCCAGCTTGCCCTCCTGCTCGTAGGTCAGCCCGCGGCTGTAGTAGGCATCCACATAATCCGGCAGGAGCTGGATGGCCCGGGTGAACTCGGCGCGGGCCTCGCTCCTTTTGCCCTGCATCTCCAGCAGCACGAATCCGCTGTTGTAGTAGGCCAGCGGGTAGCGCGGCTCCACTTCCTTGATGCGCGCATAGAGTGCGAGCGCGAGGCTGTCCTGACCCATGTCCTGTGCGCAGATGCCTTTATCGTAGAGGGCTTCAACGCTGCTTGGCCTCAAGGCCAGGGCGTTATCGTAGTACGCCAACGCCAGCGGATCGCGGCGCGCGGCATGCAGAATCCCGAGGGAGATGTAGGCATCGTAGAGCCCTGGATCGCGCTCCACGGCGGTCTGGTAGCTGCTGATCGCCAGGTCGGTGTCGCCTGCGGTGCGATGGATCCAGCCTTTGAGGTTGTAGGTCTTGGCGTCTTGGGGATCGAGGCGCAGGGCATCGTTGGCCACGGTCATGGCCTCGGTGAAGCGGTTCTGCGCCAGGTAGAGCTCGCTGAGCTTGGTGCGCGCGGCCACGCTCGATGGGGCAAGGGCCACTGCTTCCTGGAAGCGTTGCTCGGCATCGGTCAGGCGCACCTTCCGGAAGAGCAGGTCGCCCAAGCCGAGGCGGTAATCCGCGTTGTCCTCATCGAGGCTGATGGCGCGTTTCCAGTCCTCCTCGGCGGCACGGGTGCTGTCCACACGCTCCAGGAGCTGGGCGCGCTGCGCGTAGAGCGAGGCGTCGTTCGGGTTCTCCAGGATACGTTGCTCGACCCACGCGAGGCTGCCCTCCGGGGGTTGCTGCGCTGCTCGGCCAGCCGGCTCCTCGCAGGCAACCAGCAGGGCACTGGCGAACAAGAGTTGAAGGAACAGGGGTCTCATCAAAGCAAGGGCCCCGGACGAATGCCCGGGGCCCTCAAAAGTAGCGGCACAACCCATCACGCCACGACCGGCTGCTCGGTCTTGGCCACCGCTTCCTTGATCCTTGATTCCAGTTCCAGGCAGAGCTCCTCGTTGTCTTCGAGCAACTGGCGCACCATATCGCGGCCCTGCCCGAGTTTGTTGTCCTCATAGCTGAACCAGCTGCCGCTCTTCTTCACGATGCCCATCTCCACGGCCATGTCGATGATCTCGCCCACCTTGCTGACGCCCTTGCCGAACATGATGTCGAACTCGGTCTTGCGGAAGGGCGGGGCCACCTTGTTCTTCACCACTTTCACGCGGGTGCGGTTGCCGATCACGTTCTCCCCTTCCTTCAGCTGGGTGACCCGGCGGATATCGAGGCGGATGGTGGCGTAGAACTTCAGCGCGTTGCCGCCGGTGGTGGTCTCGGGATTGCCGAACATCACGCCGATCTTCTCGCGCAGCTGGTTGATGAAGATGCAGCAGCAGCCGGTCTTGCCGATGGTGCCGGTGAGCTTGCGCAGGGCCTTGCTCATGAGGCGGGCCTGCATGCCCACGGCGCTGTCGCCCATCTCGCCCTCGATCTCGGCGCGCGGGGTGAGCGCGGCCACGCTGTCCACCACCAGCAAGTCGATGGCGCCGGAGCGGATCAGGTTGTCGGCGATCTCCAGGGCCTGTTCCCCGTTGTCGGGCTGGCTGATGAGCAGGTTCTCGGTATCCACGCCAAGGCTCTCGGCATAGAAGCGGTCGAACGCATGCTCAGCATCGATGATGGCGCAGATCCCACCTTTACGCTGGGCCTCGGCGATGGCATGGATCGCGAGGGTGGTCTTACCCGAGGACTCGGGACCGTAGATCTCCACGATGCGGCCTTTCGGGTAGCCGCCCACGCCTAAGGCTAGGTCCAAGCCGAGCGATCCGGTGGGGATCACATCAACCTGCTCGATCGCGTCGTCGCCGAGCTTCATGATCGCCCCCTTGCCGAAGGTCTTCTCCAGCTTATCCATAGTGAGCTGAAGGGCCTTCAGTTTCTCCTTGTTGATCTCCGTTGCCATAGCCGTGCTTGTTGGTTTTTCGTGGTTGATCCGAAATCGATTGACGATATTCTCGTCGATTCCGTGACGCCCAATTAAGCATACCAGTAGCCCCATTGCCAAATTTCTTGGCAGGAAGTTTTGAACAGCCCCGCCCATGGAACGGGAATATCCGCTTCGACGAGGAAGCTATTTCTCCCTACGAAATGAATCTATTATCCGTCGAAACTTGACAACCGGACGACGGATCCGATAGGTTCGCGGCACTCATCACGTAACGGCCCTTGCGTTACGACGCCTTTGGACGCTTGGTCAGCTAAACAAACGCTCGACCATGCAACAGCAAGACCCCCTCGGCAGGGAGGATCAGCGAGAAGCCAGCGTGCAGCACTTCGATGGGCGCCTCTGGTTGGACCCTGATACCGGTCTCGGATATGACTCGGAGAACCCCCGTAAGGGTTCACCGGACCTGCTCAATGACCCCAAACCCTACCCCATGAGACCCTCCCGAACGATGAAGGCCCTTAGCTGGCTGCCGGTGCTGCTCCTGGCCGCCGGCCTGCCAGCCATGGCGCAACGCGCCAATCATGCCGGTCACGGCCATGAGGACGTCTCGGCGCTGCTGAACCACCACGACCAGGAAATCCACTTCGTGGAGAACAAGGGCCAGTTCGGAGAGGCGGTGCTCTACCGCGCCGATTTCCCGCTGGGTCAAGCCGTGGCCACACGCGAAGGCATGCTCATCAGCGCCTTCGATCCGCGCGCCATTGAGGCGCGGCAGCGAGAGGGCATGGCCATTGAGGAGGAGATCCAGCGCGGGCTCCCCCACCGCCCGCTGCGCTGGCAGCAGCGCGGGCATGGCTGGCTGATGCGTTTCCGGGATGCCTCACCCGACATGCGCATCGCAAGCAAGGACGCGCATGCCGACCTCAGCAACTACTTCCTTGGCGGCAAGGAGCACCACGCCATTGGGGTGCAGGCTTTCCAGGAAGTGTGGTACACCGATGTTTACAAGGCCACCGATGTGCGTTATTACCCGTCCGCGGACGGCTCCTTGGAGTACGACATCATCTGCAAGCCCGGCAGCGACCCGGCGGAGATCGCCTTGGAGCTGAAAGGCATCGAGAAAGCCTGGGTGAACGAGCAGGGCGAGCTGGTCCTGCGCACGACCCTCGGCGACATGGGCTATCCGGCTCCCGTGGTGTACCAGCGCGCGAATGGCCGCGACAAGGTGGTGAAGGCGTCGTATCGCGTGGAGCACGACAACGTGGTGCGCTTCGACCTGGATGCCTATGACCGCACGGCCACCTTGGTGATCGACCCCATCGCCATGCGCTGGGCCACCTGGGTGAACACCAACAGCAGCGGCGATAACCACGGCCATTGCATCTGGGTGGACCCCAGCGACGGCGCCGTGTACGTGGTGGCCCGCGTGGTGGGCACCACGGACCAGATCACCGTGGGCGCCTTCGATGAGACGGCCAACGGCAACCTGGAGATGATCGTGGGCAAGTACCTGGAACCGGCCAGCATCGGCGCCAGCGGCACGCGCGTATGGCAGACCTACATCGGCGGGAACAACGATGACAACCCGTACGCGATGGAACAGGGGCCCGATGGCAACCTCTACATCACCGGCTATACGGGCAGCACCAACTTCCCCTTGCTGGGCGGCCCGGTCTTCACCGGCACCAGCATCGATCAGCAGGCGCAATCGGGCGATGACGTCTTCGTGCTGAAGATCAACACGGCAGGCACCTCGATCAAGGCCGCGGTGCTCGGCGGCAACGGCACCGATGACTCCTACGACATCCGCACGGCGGCCAACGGTGATGTCTTCATCTGCGGCAGCACCACCAGTACCAACCTGCTAACCCTGAACAGCGGTTCCGGCGCCAGCAACACCAATAATGGCAGCAGCGATGTGCTCCTCTTCCGCCTGAACCAGGACCTGAGCACCTTGCTCTGGATGCGCAACTATGGCGGCAGCAGCGCCGATCAAGCAAGCATCATGCTGCACAACCCGAGCACGGGCGACCTCTTCGTGGGCGGCAACACCAGCAGCACCAACTTCCCCACGGTGAGCCCGCGCCAATCCACGCGCGGCGGCAGCTCTGCCGGCTTCCTCCAGCGGCTCAATGGCACCACCGCGGCCACCACCTGGTCCTCTTATTTCAGCAGTGGCAGCGGTGATGATGCCAACTTGCTCTGCATGGCCTTCAACGAAGGGCGCACCGAGCTCTACTTCGGCGGGGTGACAGAAGGATTGGCGAGCGCCAACATCACCGCAGGCGCCTATGACACCGGCCACAACGGCAGCAACGACTTCTATGTGGCGCGCATGGACCTCGACCAGAATCTCCTGGCCGGCACCTACGTGGGCGGCACCAGCAACGAGGTGAACATGATGGGCCTGAACGTGGACCAGAACAACGATGTGTACGTGTTCGGCTACACCAACAGCACCAACTTCCCCACGAGCGCCGCGCCTAACGTGCCTTTGCAGGCATCGAACCAAGGCAGCAACGACAAGGTCTTCTTCAAGCTCACCGATGACCTGAGCGCGCTGGAGTTCAGCACCTATTACGGCGGCACAGCAGACGATTACGACCCCGTGGGCGAGCGCGGGATCAAGTTCAGCAATTGCCGCATCTACACCATTGTCACCGCGCGTTCCAACAACATCCCGCTCACGCAAGGTGCGCTGAACACCACCAAGAACAGCAGCACCTCCCGTTATGAACCGGGACTGGTGGTGTGGGCCAACCCGCCCGATCTGCTGGGCAATAGCATCACCTACACCGGCACAGCCATCTGCGCGGGCAGCACGCCCGGCGACATCACCGGCAGCGAACCATCGTACTCGCTTCCGACCATCGTGCGCAACAATGTGGCCTCGGCCTACCCGTCCTTCGGATCGGCGGCCACCTACCAATGGCAGATCAGCAGCGACAGCCTCACCTGGACGGACATCGCCGGGCAGACCGGCCAGAACCTGATGGGCAGCGCGATCGGACCGATCAATGAAACGCGGTACATCCGGCGGATCATCGGCGGCGATGCCTGCATCCTGGCCGGCGCGGCGGACCAGGTGGTCACCGTGCGACTCATGTCCGTGACGGGCACGGTGACGCACGTGAGCTGCAACGGCGCCAGCAACGGCAGCGTCACGGCGCAAGCGGATGGATTGCCTCCGTTCAACTATGCCTGGAGCAATGGGCAGACCACGCAAACGGCTACTGGCCTTGCGCCTGGCAGCTACTCCGTTACGGTGACCGATGCCAATGGGTGCTCGGCTCAGAACAGCTTCCAAGTGAATGAGCCCCTCTTGCTCACCGCGCAACCGGCAAGCACGCCTGCGACCTGCAGCCAGGCGAATGGAACAGCAAGCGTGGCTGCTGGAGGTGGCACCTCGCCCTACACCTATCTCTGGAGCAACGGCGGCACGGGCGCTATGATCAGCGGCGTGCAAGGCGGGCTGTACTCCGTGACCATTACCGATAACAATGGATGCCAGCTGACGGTGGACGTGAACGTGGGCAGTTCCGGACTTCCTGCGGTGAACGCGGGCAGCGACGCAGTGATCACCTGCGCGACCGGAGCTCAAATTCAATTGAGCGGCACGGCCGACGGCGGCCTTGACTACGCCTGGGCGGCGAGCAATGGCGGGAACATCGTCAGCGGCGCGAACACCTTAACGCCCACGGTGAACGCGGCAGGCACCTACACGCTTACCGTGACCAATCCGCAGACCAACTGCTCGGCGAGCGATGCCGCCATGGTCATGGTGAACACCACGGCGCCGGATGCTACGGTCACTGGCGGCGGAACGGTCACCTGCTTGATCACCAGCATCGCGCTCGATGGCGCCAGCACCACCACGGGCGCCACCTTCGCATGGAGCGGCCCGGGAGGCTTCGGCAGCACGGATGCGGACATCTCCGTGAGTGCGGAAGGCACGTATGTGCTCACCGTAACCGACCCGACGAACGGTTGCACCAACACCGCTGAAGCGCAAGTCCAGGTGGATACCGACTTACCCGGAGCGCAGGCCGCAGGCGGAACCATCACCTGCACCAACGCTTGCGTGACTTTGCAGGGCACCGGCAACGGCACCTTCAGCTGGACCGGCCCCGACAACTTCACGAGCACCGAGCAGAACCCGACCGTGTGCGCCGCTGGCGATTACATCCTCACCGTTACCGGCAGCAACGGCTGCATGAGCATGGCCACCGCCAACGTAGATGTGGATGATGAGCTGCCGGGTGCGCAAGCCGCGGGCGGAACCATCACCTGCAGCAACGCTTGCGTCACGCTCCAGGGCACCGGCAACGGCACCTTCAGCTGGACCGGCCCGGACAACTTCACCAGCACTGAGCAGAACCCGACCGTGTGCGCCGCTGGCGATTACATCCTCACCGTAACCGGCAGCAACGGTTGCACGAGCATGGCCACGGCTAACGTCGATTTGGATGATGAACTGCCCGGAGCGCAGGCCGCAGGCGGAACCATCACCTGCAGCAACGCTTGCGTGACTTTGCAAGGCACCGGCAACGGCACCTTCAGCTGGACCGGCCCGGACAACTTCACCAGCACTGAGCAGAACCCGACCGTGTGCGCCGCCGGTGATTACATCCTCACCGTAACCGGCAGCAACGGTTGCACGAGCATGGCCACGGCTAACGTCGATTTGGATGATGAACTGCCAGGCGCGCAAGCCGCAGGTGGAACCATCACCTGCACCAACGCTTGCGTGACTTTGCAGGGCACCGGCAACGGCACCTTCAGCTGGACCGGCCCGGACAACTTCACCAGCACTGAGCAGAACCCGACCGTGTGCGCCGCCGGTGATTACATCCTCACCGTAACCGGCAGCAACGGTTGCACGAGCATGGCCACGGCTAACGTCGATTTGGATGATGAACTGCCAGGCGCGCAAGCCGCAGGTGGAACCATCACCTGCACCAACGCTTGCGTGACTTTGCAGGGCACCGGCAACGGCACCTTCAGCTGGACCGGCCCCGACAACTTCACGAGCACCGAGCAGAACCCGACCGTGTGCGCCGCTGGCGATTACATCCTCACCGTTACCGGCAGCAACGGCTGCATGAGCATGGCCACCGCCAACGTAGATGTGGATGATGAGCTGCCGGGTGCGCAAGCCGCGGGCGGAACCATCACCTGCAGCAACGCTTGCGTCACGCTCCAGGGCACCGGCAACGGCACCTTCAGCTGGACCGGCCCGGACAACTTCACCAGCACTGAGCAGAACCCGACCGTGTGCGCCGCTGGCGATTACATCCTCACCGTAACCGGCAGCAACGGTTGCACGAGCATGGCCACGGCTAACGTCGATTTGGATGATGAACTGCCAGGCGCGCAAGCCGCAGGTGGAACCATCACCTGCACCAACGCTTGCGTGACTTTGCAGGGCACCGGCAACGGCACCTTCAGCTGGACCGGCCCGGACAACTTCACGAGCACCGAGCAGAACCCGACCGTGTGCGCCGCTGGTGAGTACATCCTCACGGTAACCGGCAGCAACGGTTGCACGAGCATGGCCACGGCTAACGTCGATGTGGATGATGAACTGCCCGGCGCGCAGGCCGCTGGTGGAACCATCACCTGCAGCAACGCTTGCGTGACTTTGCAAGGCACCGGCAATGGCTCCTTCAGCTGGACCGGCCCCGACAACTTCACCAGCACCGAGCAGAACCCGACCGTGTGCGCCGCTGGCGATTACATCCTCACCGTCACCGGCAGCAACGGCTGCACGAGCATGGCCACCGCCAACGTCGATGTGGATGATGAGCTGCCCGGCGCGCAAGCCACGGGCGGAACCATCACCTGCACCAACGCTTGCGTCACGCTCCAAGGCACCGGCAACGGCACCTTCAGCTGGACCGGACCCGACAACTTCACGAGCACTGAGCAGAACCCCACCGTGTGCGCCGCTGGCGATTACATCCTCACCGTCACCGGTGCGAACGGATGCACCAGCATGGCCACCGCCAACGTCGATGTGGATGATGAACTCCCCGGCGCGCAGGCCGCAGGCGGAACCATCACCTGCAGCAACGCTTGTGTGACTTTGCAAGGCACCGGCAATGGCTCCTTCAGCTGGACCGGCCCCGACAACTTCACGAGCACCGAGCAGAACCCGACCGTGTGCGCCGCTGGTGAGTACATCCTCACGGTCACCGGCAGCAACGGTTGCACGAGCATAGCCACGGCTAACGTCGATGTGGATGATGAGCTGCCCGGCGCGCAAGCCACGGGCGGAACCATCACCTGCACCAACGCTTGCGTCACGCTCCAAGGCACCGGCAACGGCTCCTTCAGCTGGACCGGCCCCGACAACTTCACCAGCACCGAGCAGAACCCGACCGTGTGCGCCGCTGGCGATTACATCCTCACGGTCACCGGCAGCAACGGTTGCACCAGTACGGCCACCGCCACCGTCGATGTGGATGATGAACTGCCCGGCGCGCAAGCCGCGGGCGGAACCATCACCTGCACCAACGCTTGCGTGACGCTCCAGGGCACCGGCAACGGCACCTTCAGCTGGACCGGCCCCGACAACTTCACGAGCACCGAGCAGAACCCGACCGTGTGCGCCGCTGGCGATTACATCCTCACCGTCACCGGCAGCAACGGTTGCACGAGCATGGCCACGGCGAACGTCGATGTGGATGATGAACTGCCCGGAGCGCAGGCCGCGGGCGGAACCATCACCTGCACCAACGCTTGCGTGATTTTGCAAGGCACCGGCAACGGCAGCTTCAGCTGGACCGGACCCGACAACTTCACGAGCACCGAGCAGAACCCGACCGTGTGCGCCGCTGGCGATTACATCCTCACCGTCACCGGCAGCAACGGTTGCACGAGCATGGCCACGGCTAACGTCGATGTGGATGATGAACTGCCCGGAGCGCAGGCCGCGGGCGGAACCATCACCTGCACCAACGCTTGCGTCACGCTCCAAGGCACCGGCAACGGCACCTTCAGCTGGACCGGCCCCGACAACTTCACCAGCACCGAGCAGAACCCGACCGTGTGCGCCGCTGGCGATTACATCCTCACGGTCACCGGCAGCAACGGTTGCACCAGTACGGCCACCGCCACCGTCGATGTGGATGATGAACTGCCCGGCGCGCAAGCCGCGGGCGGAACCATCACCTGCACCAACGCTTGCGTGACGCTCCAGGGCACCGGCAACGGCACCTTCAGCTGGACCGGACCCGACAACTTCACGAGCACCGAGCAGAACCCGACGGTGTGCGCCGCTGGCGATTACATCCTGACCGTTACCGGCAGCAACGGCTGCACGAGCATGGCCACGGCAAACGTCGATGTGGATGATGAACTGCCCGGAGCCCAGGCCGCCGGCGGAACCATCACGTGCACCAATGCTTGCGTCACGCTCCAGGGCACCGGCAACGGCACCTTCAGCTGGACCGGCCCCGACAACTTCACCAGCGATCTGCAGAACCCGACCGTGTGCGCCGCTGGTGAGTACATCCTCACCGTCACCGGCAGCAACGGCTGCACGAGCATGGCCATCGCCAACGTCGATATCGAAATCGCTGTGCCGATGATCTACGCGGAGGGCGGTTCGCTTGACTGCACGTCAGGTGAAGCGCAGCTCAGTGCGGGCGCGAATGTGAGCGCCACCTTCAGTTGGAGCGGACCGAACGGGTATAGCAGCACGCAGCAGAACCCGGTGGTGACCATGACCGGTCTTTACACAGTGACCGTGACCGCGGAGAACGGCTGCAGCGCCACGGGCACTGCGATGGTGACCCAGGATTGCGGCGAATGCGGCCCCATCATCGAGTGGTGCCCGCCGGATATCACGGTTCAGTGCCATGAGGATATCTCACCCTTCGGCGTGGTGGGCGAGCCCGTGATCCGCAAGGACAAGGACTGCCCCGAAGTGACCTCGGTGGGCTGGAGCGATGACATCCTCAGCAACTGCCCGTACGTGATCCTGCGCACTTACTGGGCGCAGGATGAGACCGGGGCCTACGAGACCTGCACGCAGTACATCACCTTGATCGATGAGGTCGCGCCGGTCTTCGTGGAGGTGCCCCAGGATATCACCATCGCCTGCGACGGCGACATCGACGGGGTCAGCGTGCCAGAGGTGGAAGCCTATGACGAATGCACCAAGATGTTCGTACCGGTTACGCACAACATGGGCATCGTGCAGGGTGATTGCGCCGGCAGCTATACCATCATGCATACCTGGTCGGCCACCGATCAGTGCGGCAATACCAGCGTTGCCTCGTGGAGCATCCATGTGATGGACAACGTGGCCCCTACCCTAGTGTGCGATGTGACCGATATCGTGGTGGAGTGCGACGACCTGCCCGCGCCGAAGACTTGCCAGGCCTCGGACAACTGCGATGCCAATGTGGAAGTGACGGTGGAGGACATCCAAGGCGAGCCCGATGCGGAGTGCAAATACCAGGTCACCCGTACCTACACCGCCACGGATGATTGCGGCAACTCCACCAGCATCGTGCAGCACATCATCGTGTGGTGCCCCGGTGAATCGTGCGGCGGCGTGGAGCCGAAGCTGCTCGTCACCGCCACGCCCAACCCTTTCCGGGATATGTGCCGGATCAACTTCACACCGCATCAGAGCGGCCAAGCCCACGTGCTGGTCACCGATCTGATGGGACGTAAAGTGGCCGACCTCTACAACGGGGAGGTCGCCAAGGGCGTTCCTGTTTCCCTGGAATTCCGCCCGCTCGAGCGGAACGGCGGAACCTACATCTACCGCATCCGCATCAACGGGGAGGAAACCATCGGCCGGTTGATCGCGCAGCCCTGATCCGATCGCGCATTCGAACAAGGAGCCCCGCTACGTGCGGGGCTCCTCGCTTCCCGGCCGTGCTATGTTTGGCGGCCCAAGCCATGAGTACTTCCGCGCCCCTGGCCGAACGCATGCGTCCGCGCAGCCTCGATGAGGTGGTGGGCCAGGAGCACCTTATCGGCAAGGAAGGCATCCTGCGCAAGGCCCTGGCCGGAGGCATGCTCCCCAGCATGATCCTCTGGGGCCCGCCCGGCGTAGGCAAGACCACCTTGGCGCGGATCATCGCCCAGGACCTGAAGCGGCCGTTCCATACGCTCAGCGCGATCAGCAGCGGCGTGAAGGAGGTGCGTGAAGTGATCGAACTGGCCAGCGGCGGCGGACTTTTCGCTCGGAGCGCCGTGCTCTTCATCGATGAGATCCATCGCTTCAGCAAGGCCCAGCAGGACTCCTTGCTCGGCGCCGTGGAGAAAGGCACCATCACCTTGATCGGAGCCACCACCGAGAACCCGAGCTTCGAAGTGATCGGGGCGCTCCTCTCCCGCTGTCAGGTGTACGTGCTGGAGCCCTTGGGCGAAGCCGAACTGCTCGGACTGCTGGAACGGGCCATGGCGCAGGACGAGGAGTTGAAGGAAAGACGCATCGTGCTGAAGGAGCATAAGGTCCTGCTGCGTGCAAGCGGCGGCGATGCGCGCAGGCTACTGAACACGTTCGAGCTCTGCGTGAAGGCCGCTGGGCCGGACGAGGCGGTGGTCACCGACGCCCTCGTGCAGGAAGTGGCGCGCAACGCAGCGCGGTACGACAAGCAGGGCGAGCAGCACTACGACATCGTGAGCGCCTTCATCAAGAGCATGCGCGGGAGCGACCCCAACGCCGCCGTGTACTGGCTGGCGCGCATGGTCGAGGGCGGCGAGGACCCCAAGTTCATCGCGCGCCGCATGGTGATCCTGGCCAGCGAGGACATCGGCAATGCCAACCCCAACGCGCTGCTCATGGCTACCACGGCCATGCAGGCCGTGCAGCTCATCGGTTGGCCCGAAGGGCGCATCATCCTCAGTCAGTGCGCCATCTACCTCGCCTGCTCGCCCAAGAGCAACGCCAGCTACATGGCCATCGGCAAGGCACAGGACGAAGTGCGCCGCACCGGCGACCTTCCCGTGCCCCTGCACCTGCGCAACGCGCCCACGAAACTGATGAAGGACCTGCGTTACGGCGCGGATTACCAATACAGCCACGAGGGCGAGGGAAATTTCATCGAGCAGGAATTCCTGCCAGCGGAGATCTCCGGCACGACCTTGTATCAGCCCGGGGACAACGGCAAGGAACGCGAGCACGCCGCGCTCATCGCCCAGCTCTGGAAAGACAAATACGGAACCGGCGGCTGAGCTACTTCGCCCGCTCCTGCTCCAGGAAGCGCTTGTGCATGTCGTAGATGATCCCGAGGCTCACCATCAACCCGCCAACGCCTTGCTCAACCATCTGCCAGATCACATCCACCACCATGTGCACCATGCCGTCCTTGGCGAAGCTCATGCCCAGCACGAAGATCACGAGGTAGACCACGAATCCCACGGCAGCGCCCAGCAGCATGGAGAAGAAAGGGAAGGCCCCCTTGAGGGAGATCAGCTCGTATTGGATGGCCTTGTGCACCCCTACGGCCAGCAAGAAGCCGAGAACCAGGTACACCAGCGCCGCCAGGATGAAATACAGCGTGAGCGGGATACGGAGCTCATCCAGATCGGAGAGCAGCAAACCATGCCAGACATAGGAAAGGCCGAACATGACCGTGCCCGAAAGCAGCCAAGGCAGCACCACGAAACGTCTTAGCGGGAGCATGAACGATTTGCGAAGGCAAGGTAGCACGTGCCAGCGGGCCGTGAAGCGGGCCTTCGCATTCAACACCTACATTGCCTCCATCGGATGAACGCACGCACCCGCCATACGGTTGCCTTGCTGCTGGCCATTTCTTTCATCGCCGCGTGCCGGAAAGAGAGCGATAGGCCTACCTGGGACGTGGACCTGCTCGTTCCCCTGGTGCGCACCACCTTCAGCATAGGCGACCTGGTGGCCGATTCCCTGCTGGAGGTGGATCCGCAGGGCAACGTGACCCTGGTGTACCGCAGCGACCTCTTCACCGTTGACCTCGACACCCTGCTGCTCGCACCGGATACCAGTTTCTTGTATCGCTACGCGCTGCCCGTCGCCGATTCGCTCAACTTCCCGGCAGGCCTCAACCTGTTCGGGCAGAACGATGTGCAACGCTTCGACCTGAGCGAAGTGGAGCTGCGTCGTCTCGATCTTCGGGAGGGGAACCTGATCCTGCGGATGGATAACCGGGTGAATAGCGCCATCATCGGATCACTGGAACTGCCGGGCGCCACCTTTCCCGATGGCAGCTCGGTGCTCTCCGCCACGGTCGGCGCAGGCACGCCCAGCCACCCGGCCTATTCCACCGCGGCGCGCGACCTCAGCGGGAGCACGTTCGACCTGCGGGGCCCGCAGTACAACAGCGTGAACACCCTTCAGACCATCTTGGGCGCACAGCTGGACCCGAATGGCAACGGCGCCTGGGTGACCGCGGACGACAGCTTGATCATCGCTGCCGATTACGAGGGGCTCGTGCCGGCATACGCCCGCGGCTTCTTCGGTCAGCGCACCGAGCGGTTCGGGCCTGATACCAATGAGCTCGGTCTCTTCGACAACTTCGTCTCGGGCACCTTGGACATCGATGCCGCGACATTGAGGTTGAGCGTGGTGAACGGCTTCGGCGCCGACCTGCGGATCCGGATGAACCAGTTCAAGGCGATCAACACCCGCGATGGCAACATGGTGGACCTTCAGCACGCCATCTTCCAAGGCCCCATCAACATCAATCGCGCGATCGACAACGGCAGCGCTCCGGTGGCGAGCAGCTATTATGCCACCATCGACCCGGGCAACAGCAACATCGACCTCTTCATCGAGAGCCTCGCGGACCGTGTGGTCTATGACCTGGACCTGGAGATCAACCCGCTCGGCGATGTGAGCAACGGCAACGACTTCCTCTACCACGAGAGCCAGCTCACGGCCTCGCTTGACCTGGAGGTGCCGCTCCGGCTCATCATGAACGAGCTGACGCTGCAGACCACGAGCGCCCCCGACCTGCCAGGCAGCGCCGAAGGCCATGCCCTGCGCACCGGTACGCTGCGCTTCTTCGCCACGAATGGATTCCCCATGAGCGCCCGTCTATCGCTCGAGCTCATCGACGATGCGGACCAGGTGGTGGCGGTGATCCCTGTGCAGGGCGTGGTCGCCCCCGGTCTTCTCGGTCCGAACGGGCTGGTGACCCAGCGCACCGATACACAGCTCATCGCCGAGATCGATGCGGCCACCATGGACCTGCTGTACAGCGGGGTGCGCGTGCGCAGCCGCGCTGCCTTCACCACCAGCGATCAGAGCCAGCACCTGCGGATACAGAACCACTACGCGCTGGACCTGCAGGTGACGCTCGAGGCCAACTACCTGGTGAATGGCGATGAGTAGAGCCGCCCTTGTGCTGATCTTTCTCGGCTGGCACGGCCTGGCCTGCGCGCAACCCGGCGCGTCGCAGCGTGACCGCGACCTCTTGCACCGGCACGATGCGGTGCTCCGAGTCGAGGGGAGCTTCGATTACAACGCCAACTCGCTGCTGAACGAAGTGCCGCTGGAGCTGTGGCGAGGCGCTTACCTGGATCGTGACCTGCGCGGCCGTTCGCGCGATGCCATGCGCGGGCGCAACAGCCTGGGCTATACCGCGGATGCGCGCCTCACCTACATCGGCCGTGAGCAAGGACGATGGCGCTCGCTCCTGAGCCTCGCGCACCACGAGCACTTCGGCGCTCGCTTCACCGCGGACCTGTACAATCTCACCTTCTTCGGCAATGCCGCTTACGAGAACCGCCGCGCCGACCTGGGGCCAGCGGCATTCACGCGCATCCGTTACCAGACCATCGGCTTCGGCTTTCAGGACACGCGGAGCACGGGTTACGCGCGCCTCGACTTCGTGATCGGACAGTCGCTCAATCAAGCGGATATCCGATGGGCCGACCTCTATACGGGCACCGATGGCCGTTTGCTACGCTCAAAGATCCGGGGCGAATACCTGGTCAGCGATACCGCTTCCAACAGGCTCGGCACGCTCAACGGCTTCGGCCTGGCTTTCTCCGGTCGGTGGAGCATCCCGTTCCGTCGCAACACGGGCCTGCGCATCGAGCTCGAAGCGCAGGACCTCGGGTTCAGCGCCTGGGGGCCGAACAACCTGCGACTCGACCGCGACACCACGATCGCCTTCCAAGGCATCACCGTCGATAACATCTTCGACCTCGATCAGCTCATCATTGGCGAGGACGCCCTGCTGGACACCTTCGGCTTGCGCTACCGAACAGCGTCCTACGCCACCCTGCTGCCTTTCGTGCTCAGCGCTGCGGTGCGGGCCTCCTTGAGCCCCGAATGGGACTTCGCCTTCCGCGTGGACCAGCGGAACCTGCCCGGTTATCTGCCCCAGCTTCAGGTTTCGGCGCAGCGTCGGTACCGCAGCACCGATATCGGCGCCTCGCTGAGCATGGGCGGTTTCGGCGGATTGAGGCTTGGCGCTCGTTTGACCCGCTCGTTCGGCGAACGCGTGCTCCTCACCATGGATACGCCGCATCTTCCCGGCCTGGTCACAGCCCGCACCCGTGGAGCAGGATTCGGATTCGCGATCAGTTATGGAATCGGCCAACGGAAGCATGACGACACGTGAATTGCGGAGCGCCGCCGAGGCACTGGCCCAGGAAGGCGCCAACCGGCAGCAGATCTACGACCAGCTTCGTGGGCCGGGCTCCGGCCTGAGCGATGAACAGGTCGCACGTGTGGTCCGCTACGTGCCCTCGCTGGACACACGGGCGAGATACCGCACGCCACACGCGGTGCTCATCATCCTGCTCTGGCTCTCGGCGGTAGGTAAGAGCCTGTTCGGTCTCGGCATGGCCCTGGAGCGTGGCTGGAACTACCTGCCCATGGCTCTATTGCTGCCCGCCCTCTCGGCCTTGCTGGCCATTTCCATCGCCCGCTTCCGCACGCGAGCGTATCACACCACCGCGGTGCTTGGAGCTCTCGGATTGTTCCGATTCATTCGACGGATCGACTGGTCGAACTTCGACCCGTGGGACAGCATCGACCTGGTCGTGGCGACGGGGATCTGCGGCTTGAGCTGGTTCCTTTTCCTGAAAGTCGCCTCGAACTATCAGCTCGTGAAGCAGGGCGAAACGACGACCGTGATCTTCCCGGATGAACCCACCGGATCCATCGCATGAATTGGCTGCTGCTCATCATCGCAGGCCTCTTTGAAGTCGGCTTTGCCACCTGTCTCGGTCAGGCCCGTATCAGCGATGCGGGATTGCGCACCTGGTGGCTGGCGGGGTTCATTGTGTGCTTGTGCGTGAGCATGCTCCTCCTCTATCGTGCCTCGCAGGGGCTGCCCATCGGAACAGCCTACGCGGTGTGGACCGGCATCGGAGCCGCCGGGACCGCGTTGGTCGGCATCGTGCTCTTCAAGGAGCCCGCTGATGGCTGGCGCCTCTTCTTCCTCTTCACGCTCATCGCCTCGATCATCGGATTGAAGGCCTTCACACGTTGACCATGGAATCCGAATCCATCCATCCCGGACCTTGGGGCGAGTTTCCCGATCGCTATTGGCGGGCATACTTCGGTGCCGATGCCGACTACTTCATGCATGAGCTGGGCAAATTGCGCGAGGGACGCGGCCTGGAATTCCGCTTCGTGGCGTTCTTCCTCGGCCTGTTCTGGATGCTCTACCGGAAGATGTACGCAGTGGGCACTTGCTACTTCCTCCTGGTCATGCTAGAAGGCAGCCTCGAAGGAGCTGTGGAAATGCTATTCGGGATACCTACCGCACTCGTCGAGGGATTCGGCTCGCTGGTGAGCATCGGCCTCTCCGTCGCGTTGGGCATCTACGGGAACCGACTGTACCTCTGGGATGCCCGGCGCAACATCCGCCAGGTGATGGTGGAGTCTCCTGGGGCGCACGACCAGGCTTTGGAGGCACGCATCGCCATGCGCGGCGGCACGAGCCACGGCGCCGTGGCCCTGGCGATCGTGATCCTGATCGCATTCGTTGTTGTAGGCACCAGGCTCATGCAAATGGGCGACGGCTACCTCTAGCGCCCTGGCTCCTCACAGCACCATCACCTCGGTTCGCCGGTTCTGCGCCCTTCCCTCCTCGGTGTCGTTGCTGGCCACAGGCTTGGTCTCGCCATAGCCTTTGGCGGTGATGCGCGCCGCATCGATGCCTTGCGCCACCACGTAGTCGCGGGCGGCTCTCGCGCGATCGTCGCTCAGCTTCAGGTTGGCGGCATCGGCCCCTACGTTGTCCGTGTGGCCGCTCAATTCGATGCGCAGCGAAGGGTTCGACTTCAGCAGGTGCACGAGCTTGTCCAATTCGGCGTGCGAAGCGGGTAGCAGCTCGTAGCTGGCGGTATTGAAGAAGATGTTGCGCAGGGCGATCACGCTGCCGCTCACCAGCGGGCTCAGCGGCACCTCCAAGGTCACGGGCTCCTTCGAGGTGGCCGATGAGACATCATAATTGGCGGAGTAGAAGAGATAGCCCTCGCTGCTGGCGTTCAGCGCGTAGCTGCGTCCGGTGGGCAGACATACCAGGAACTCGCCCGTCTTGGGATCGCTGTATGCTCCCGTGGCCAGCTTGCCCGTGGTCAGGTCGAAGAGCTCCACATCGGCCTCCACCGGCTTCCCATCCGTCTTGTCGGTCACGTGCCCTTTGATGTAGCTGACCGGCGTGGGGCGAACGGCTTCGGGGAGCTCGAAGCTGTAGAGGTCGAGGTCGCCCTCTCCCCCCGGACGATCGCTCGCGAAATATGCGAGTTCCCCGCCCGCGCTCACGAGCAAGCTGTTCTCATCGGCGCCGCTGTTGATGGGATATCCGAGGTTCTGCGGCTTGCCCCAGCTGCCATCGTCCTGCTTGCGGCTCACGAAGATGTCGAGCCCGCCGAAGCCCGGGTGCCCGTTGCTGCTGAAGTAGAGGGTGCGCCCATCGGGGTGGATCTGCACGCTCTCCTCCTGGTAAGGCGTGTTCACGTTGTCGCCGAGCTTCTCGGGCTTGCTCCAGGTGCCATCGTCCTGCAAGGTGCAGGTATAGATGTCCATGCTCTTGATGCCATCCTGCGCCACCATGCCGCGGATGTAGTAGAGCGTGCGGCCGTCGCTGGCCAGGCTGGGCTGGGTCTCCCAATGCGCGGAGTTCACGGGGCGCCCGAGGTTCTCCGGCATGCTCCAGCGCTCTCCCACGCGCCGGCTGATGAAGAGGTCGCAGCTGCCCAGTCCGCGCAGGTCGCCGCCGTAGGAGCCGTCCTCGATGGCGCACTTGGTGAAGATGATGAAGCGGCCATCGGGCGAGAGGGTGCCGGCGCCCTCGTTGAAGGCGCGCGTGTTCACCACGGGCACACCCGTTGCAGGTTGCCAATTGCCGTCGACTCCGCGATGGCTCACATAGAAATCCTCCTGCTGGCCGTAGATGGGGATCTCGGGTGCCTTCACACGGCGGGTGAAGATGATGGTGCCATCGTCGGCGGTGATGCACGGGTAGTACTCGGGATCGGCGCTGTTAACGTTGGGGCCGAGGTTCTTCGGCTCGAAGGGCACGGGGTGCTGGATAGCCTCTGCGGCGAAGGCGCAATTGGCCAGGCCGAGACGCGCTCTGGCCTTGCGCTGGGGCTCCTGCTCCTGTTGCAGATAGGCGCGGTAATTCTTCTCTGCTTCGGCGTACTGCCCGACTTTGAATTCGAGATCGGCCAGATGCAGCTGCGCCGCAAGGAAGAAGCGAGGGGAAATGGCCATGACCTCGCGGTAACGCGCAATGGCCTCCGCGTCCTTATCCTGCCGTTCGGCGATCTCCGCGAGCATGATGCGCGGCTCGATGAAGCGCTCGTCGGCGGCGGCTGCCTTGGTGAACTCGCTGTAGGCGCAGTCCCATTTGCGCATCTGCATGCAGCTGTTGCCGCTCTCATACAGCTTGATCGCCTTCTTGTCGGTGGTGCTGTAACCGCCCGGTTGGGCCTGAGCGGCATGGAAGAGGCCTTGCGTGGCGAGCAGCACCAGGATCACGAGGAGGTTACGCATCGGCGATCAGGGGATATCGAGGTATTTGTGCGTCTGCAAGGAGATGCGCCAGCGCGGATGCGCCTTCACATGCTCCACGATCAAGGGCATCATCAAGGCGCGTTTGTCCCATTCCGGTTGAAGGGTGAGCACGCACGCTTCGTGCACGGCGCGTGCCTGTTCCTCAGCCCAGCGCAGGTCGTGCTGGTTGAAGACCACGACCTTGAGCTCATGCGCGCGTTCGAATGATCCGGGCAAGGCCTGCTTGAATTTCTTCGGGCTCAGGCATACATGGTGCCAATCGCCGCTGAAGGGATGCGCGCCACTGGTCTCCAGATGCGTGCGGAAACCCGCCTCGCGAAGCGCTTGGGTGAGAACTCCCAGATCATGCATCAATGGCTCGCCACCGGTGACCACGGCGATGCGCGCCGGGTGCCTCGCGGCCTCGGCCACGATCTCCTCCACGCTGCGCAGGGGATGGGCGCCCGCCGACCAGCTCTCCTTCACATCGCACCACACACAGCCCACATCGCAGCCAGCCAGGCGAATGAAATAGGCGGCCTGCCCAGCGAAGAGCCCCTCGCCCTGCAAGGTGTAGAAGGCCTCCATGAGGGGCAGCTTGGCAGACATGGCTGCAAAGAAAGCCCGCGGGCCGGCGCAGGGAGCAGCGGAAAAGAAAAGCCCACACAGGACCATGTTCGAGGAACCCATGAAATCACATGGGCGGGACCGCGATGATGATTTCCGTAATCCTCCTGTCCCCGAAGGGAGCCACCCGAGGGTGGTTGAGGCCCGCCGTAGATCACCCAGGGTGCGGTCCCTGATGGAGCTTGTTGGTTCCGACGAACTGTTGGCCTGTGTGGGCTTCGCGTTGACGGCCTCGCGGCCGGTGGATGCTCACTGGTCTATGGAAAGAACGACACCGCTAATGTAGGCCATCGGACAGGCGTTGGCACGAGCGGTGGAAAACTCGGCAGCGTGGGGCCTCAGCCGTCGCTCTTCTGACCAACGAAGTGGTCGTCCTTCTCCTCAAAGAGCACATTGAAGGTGGTGAGCGTGCCGTAGCAGCGGGTGATGTACTGCTGCAGCTCGACCTTCTCTTGCTCGGAAAGGCTGCCGCTGGCGTTGATCTTCTGCTCCAGCACGCGGAAGCGGTCGCGGATCATGACGATCTTGTGGAAGAAGTCGTCGATGGGCAGTTCCTTGGCCTGCAGGGAGGAATCCTTGGGGCGAAGCACGAGGGTCCCGCCTTCATAGCGCCGGGCCATGTCCACCGGGCGCTGCGGCATCTGCATCTCTTCCAGCACCTCTTTGAGGCAGTCGCGCACGGCATCCAGGTCCAGGGGCTCCTGGCCGATCTCCACACCGGGAGCGATGGTGACCAGCCCCTCGAAGCTGCGGCTAACGGCCTGTTCGCCGTGCTCCTTGAAGAAGATGTGCACCGTGCGGGGGTCCATGTCGTAAACCACGCCGATTCCCAAAGTGGGATGCTTCACGCGCGCCCCAATGGCGATGTCATAGAGTTCCATGTGCGGTATCAGGCCTGGTGGCCGCACCAAAGAAAAGACGGCTCAGCAGATCTCCAGCAGCACGTACGCCAAGCCGTTCACCGCTACCTCCTCCCCTTCCTTGCGGCCATGCAGCGCCTGCACCAAGGGGGCCTTCGGCGTTACGCCCAGGTAACGGCGTCCGAGGGCATCGAATTCCTCGAGGCTGAAGCCGATGAGCAGGTTGCGCTCATTGGTATGCACCACCGCCCCGAACTGCACGCTGTTCATGGTCGCTTCCGGGTCGATGCTCTCCAGCCGCTCGATGTCCAGCAGGAGATGTTCCAGCTGGGTGCCGGTGGAATTCAGGAGATCGAGGTCGCCACCGCGGCGACTCTCCGTCTGGCTGGCTGATTCGGCGTTGTCATCGCCCAGGGTGACGGAACGGAGCTCTTCAATCCGCGCGCGCAGCTCAGCGGCGGTATCGTGCATTCGGGTGCGGGCAGCTTTGAGCACGGCGCGCTTCGTGGCGATGCGGTCCATGGCATTGGGGTTTCCGGCCAAATTACCCCTCGGCGCACACAAGCCGTAAGACTTCCGTCAGCCGGGCAGGTTCGATGGCGCTTCAACGGGCGAGGTTTCGCCGAGCTTCTGCAGATCGAGCCGCAGGCGCCCACCGCGAGAGCTGAAGGCCCTGGCGAAGCGCGCGCCCCAGGTGATCTCATCGTAGCGGTACGAATGCCTTGTGAAGACCTGGCCCATGTAACCCTCATCGATGCCCTTGAGGATGAGGATGAGCTCCGCGCGCCGCTCGGTCAGGTCCTGCAGGCTGAGACCGGCCAACGCGCTCTCGGGACCGATCGGGTGCACGATGGTCCAGCTGAGCGGAAGGAAGTTGACGCGATCGAGCTGAAGCGGCAGATTGTAATAGTTCAGGCGTTCGCCCTGCTCATCCACATCGGCCATCACGAGCAGGAGTCGCGCCTCCACCTCCATGAGCAGGGTACTGCGCCGATTCGCGACGCGCAGCTGCAGGCTCCAGCCATCGCGGAACGGCGCGATGATGGCCTCCGGGCTCCAGGCCAGGTCGGCTTTCGGCTTGGCGAAGCGGGCGTACAGCACCGCGGCGGTAAGCGAGAAGCTGAGGATGCCGAGCATGCCTTCGACGGCGGCCACGGCCCATACCGCATGGCTCTTCGGGTAGAGGTAGCCGAAGCCGATGGTGGTGATGGTCTGCACGCTCATCTCCAGCGCCGAGAGCCAGCGCTCCACGCCGCTCGTGAGCGACGCATTGCCGATGCCTTCGACCCCGACAAGCTGGTAGAGGCATGCGAAGAGCAGGTTGATCAGCACATAGCCGATCACCAGGGTGAGCAGGAAGCCCCAAGCGGGCATGGTCACCAGGCGGATGAAGGCGCCGCTGAGGCCGCTGCGGGCGCCCGCACGCTCCACCAGGAATCGGCCATCGGCGCCTACGAGCCGATCCACAGGCTTGTCGAAGCGGGTGCCGATGCCGGGATCTTCGGCACGAGGCGCTCGGATACGGAACACGCGCATGCGGCGAAATTCTCGCTAATCCGTCACACGGAGCACCGGGTAGCGGCGGAAGCTCGTCTCGAAATACGCGGAGCGCTGGTAGATGAAATAGAGCTGCGCCCAGGCATCGGCGGCGAACGCGGGGTCTCGGGCCCGACGCTCATCGAGCGCGGCCTGTAATTCGGGGCGCTCATGGAGCAGGCCCAACGCGATGTCCTCGAAGACATAATCGCTGAACCACTCCTTCTGCTGCAGCATGCTGTCGAAGAAGCCCCACGCGAAGAAACTGTCGTCGCCCTGCGGCTCCAGGGCTTCCATCGCATAGCGGTCCGTGGCATGTCCCATCGGCACGACCCAACTCCCCGCCACCACCTGGTGCATGGCCCGCGTGGCCGTGGTGCCGATGCCCGAATGGAGGTAATGCCCCTCGTAGGGCGAACGCACGGTGCTGAGGTCACCGATGCTATCCTGTTCCGCGAGCAACATGGTGTCGCGCATCAAGGCGTGCATGGGCACGCCATTGGCACGCAATCGGTCGATCACCTCATGCCATGCCGCTGGAACCACATAGGCTCGGGGCTTGCGCTTCACGAGGCTCGCTCGGTAGGTATTGTTCCAGGGCACCTCGGTATCGGTCGGTCGGTCGTGCAGGTAACGGGTCCGCGGCAAGCCGGTCACTTCGCTGGTGGCGCGCTCTGCTGCGAAGCCCTTCCACGGAATGGCGGTCCACGCGGTGGTTTCCATGCGCCAGTTCATGCCCAGCTCGGACATGCTGGCGGTGAAGCGCTTGGCTGCACTACGGCGCCGCTGGAGCTCGGGCCCATGTCGGTCCAGCACGGCCAGGGTGGCCAGCAGCAGCTGAAAGGTGGCGTTGACGCGATCGGCGTAGGGTTTCAGCATGTGCGTTTCGCTGAGCAGGCCGATGCGGTCGAAGAGCGCATTGAAGCCCGTGCTGTAGCGGGCGCCGTCGTTGAATCCGTAGAGGCCATCCTCCGGGGTGTCGCCGCGCGTCTCAGAATACGGCCCCATGAGCACGCCGCGCCGCTCCATCCACGCGTGCAGTTCGGGCATCATCGTATCGGTCATGAACGCGCTCAGGCCTCCGTTCAGCTTGTCCTGTTGCGTGGTGAGCAGCTCCATCACGTATTGGTGGTCGGCGCCATTGCTCACGTGCGTCTCGAAGTACACATCGGGATCCCATTCTCGCAGCGCCTCTGCCATGGCCCAGGTGTTCCGCGCATCCATCTTCATGAAATCGCGGTTCAGATCGAGGTTCCGCGCATTTCCGCGGAAGCCGTACTCCGCCGGACCGTTCTGGTTCGCCCGGCTGGTGGTGCTCCGCCGCTTGGCGCCGCTGATGTTGTACACCGGCACGATGCAGACCGCCGTTCGGGTCAGCATGCCCATGTACTGATCGCTCTCCAGCAAGGCCTGCGCGAGCAAGAGGCTGGCGTCGATGCCATCGGGCTCGCCGGGGTGTATGCCGTTGGTGATCCACAGGATGCGCTTGCCCGCTGCACGGATGCTGTCCGGCGAGAAGCCGCTGCCATCGGCGATGATGAAGAGATGCATCAGTGAGCCATCGTCGTCAGAGCCTATGGTCGTGAGCCGAGCGCCAGCGTGCATCGAATCGAGCCGGGCGTAGCGCTCGATGACCTGCTCCCACGTCGGTGTGGCGTTCCCCTCGAACCGCCATTGGGCGGTGGCGGAGATGCCGATCAACAGACAGCAGGTGCCGAGCAGGTGTTTCATCCGCCCAAAGATGCCCGTATCGAATGGGTGCGCATCAGAAAAAGGCGACCCCGGCACCTGGGCAGGCGGCACCGGGGTCTAACGGAACCCGACCCTTTCGGGCCTGGTCCGGGGTCAAGGTTGATCAGGCGGCGGGTTCACATTCCATGATGAAGGCATCGCTCACGGGCATCGGCGCGGGCGCGGGCGCTTCGACCGCCGGCACTTCCTTCAGCATGGGAAGGCTTTGCGCGAAGAGCTGTTCTTCATCGGTGAGGCAGAGCAGGAGGGTGAGCGTCTGTACGGGCCACATGCGTCGTGAGTGTGTTTTGTGGGTGCCGTCAGCTGTTGAGTGCCGCAAGATTTCAGGTATCGGCCTCGTTTGTCAAGACGAAACGGAATTATCGGCCTACCAAATCAAGCTAGGACACGATGAATGCCCTTTGACGCCTAGGGACTTATGCGCCTCCGAGTTACTTGTTCTCGGACCCGCGCTTCTTTCGTGGGCGTGGCGCATCCTTCGGTGGCCTCACCTTCAGGACGGCTCCGAGCAGCCCCTCGAAGGCCTCTGGGCTGATCTCGGGATCCTTGGTCGGCTCAGGTTTTCGGGGCGCCTTGGGCATCGTCGTGCGAAGGTACTGCCGGGCGACCGCCGCGAAGAGGGATCCCTGTGAGGGATATTATTTTCAACAGGTATGCGAAAGAGGGATTCTGTCGCGTACATTTGCCCCACGATGCAAGACCAGAGCACGAACAACCGGGACAGGGTGATGGCGGCCGCCAAGCGGTACCGTCATGGACGCGCCGAGATGGAGGGGGCCTTGGAGGAACTCAAGGCGCTTGGCCTAGAGGCCGTGATCGAACTGCTGCTCGACCCCGCTCCTCAGCCCCGAGCGAAGCGGCGCGAGGATGCGCCACCCGTGCCTGAATCGCGCGGCGCGCTCGTCTCGGCAATCACCATGGCGCTGGAGAGGATCGGGTACTTCGCCAAGGTCACCGATATCATGACCGTGCTCAGCAGGAACGGACGAGCAGGTACCGATAGCCGCGACGTGAGCAAGGCCCTGTGGCGCATGAAGGGCGTCAAGAGCCCCGTGGTCGTACAATACGACTTCGGCCCCGGCAAGGGCAAGCTATGGGGGCTTATCGATTGGGTCAACGAGGTAGGCGACCCGATCCCATCACGAATGCCCGATGGTGAGGACTTCTAGAAACAGCAACGGCCCCCGATAGGGAGCCGCAACCGTAAGGCCCGCATGGTGGACTAGTAGCCTGTTCGTACACACAGCCGTAAGAACCTTCACGGGGGGCGGCGGTGGAGAGTCAGGCGGTCGAGGGGTTCGATTCCCCTCCGGGCCACAGCAAAGATAAGGAAAGAACCAACCGACGCGCCATGAAGCTCTCCGACCTCAAGCGCCTGACCGATGCCGAGGCCCGCGCCATGCTGGAGAAGGTGCGCTGGCCGGACGGTCCCCATTGCCCCCATTGCGGGAACTGCGATCAGGCCCGCGTCGGTAAGGTGAAGGCGAACCCCGCCAAGGGGATCCGTGAGGGATTGCACCAGTGCAAGGAGTGCCGCAAGCAATTCACCGTCACGGTGGGGACGATCATGGAGAAGACCAAGCTCCCCCTGTCGCACTGGCTATACGCCATAGCCGCCATGTCGAATGCCAAGAAGGGGGTATCCGCCAAGCAGTTGCAGCGGGAACTGAAGCCGGAGACGGGCCCGAACCTCTACGGCAACTACGAGGCCTATTGGTTCATGTGCCACCGGGTCCGCCACGCCATGCGCGACGATGGCGTGAAGGCGCTGCTCGGAGGCGACGGCAAGACCGTGGTGGCGGATGAGACGTACGTGGGCGGCAAGCCGAGGTATCGCCATCAGGGCGGCACGGGAAGAGGGACGGCCAAGGTCCCCGTGTTCACGCTGGTGGAGCGCGGCGGGAGGGCCCGCTCCTTCGTCACGCCCAACGTGAACCATAAGAACCTCAAGGAGCACCTGACCGAGAACGTGGACCCCAAGTCCACCCTCGTCACCGATGAGCTGCTGCTCTACCGCCCCCTCGGGAAGATGTTCGCCGAGCATCGAACCACCCTGCACGGGGCTCGCGAGTACGCGCGGAAGGAGCCTGACGGAACGGTGACCACCTCCAACGAGGTCGAGGCGTTCTACTCCCTGCTGAAGCGGGGCGTGTATGGCACGTTCCACCATGTGAGCAAGGAGCACTTGCAGCGCTATTGCGATGAGTTCGACTTCCGCTGGAACACGCGCCGCATGTCGGACGTGGACAGGGCGTTGCTCATCGTCAAGCAGAGCGCGGGTAAGCGTCTGATGTACCGCAAGCCGAAGGCATCGGACATCGCACCGCCCATGTAGGGTATCTGGTCAGGCGCAGGAAGAGGGAGCGCCCGCGCACCAAGGGGCGCTTCGATTCGCGATGGATGGACGCGGAGTGATCCGGTCGCCTATTTTCGTTGCACATAACAGCGGGTGACCGCTGCGGTCCTTCGAGCCGAAAATTCCACATCACTCGAAGCCGGGACCGACAGGCATGCGTGCGCACATGGGCGCGGGCTGCCGTCGTGAGCCTGTGCTTCAGGTAGTGGAATACCTCGGCTCGCGGGTAAGCGGCGGAGGGTCCGCGCTCACCATTTAAGCCACGTCACCATGCGCTCGATGCTTCTGTTCGCCGCACTCTTCGCGGCCGCTATCTCGTTGGCTCAGGACCCCGAAAGGTTGCGTCCCATAAAGCTCATCAACCACCAGGATGCGAATGAGGTCGTCTACACCATGCACGAATGGGGTGATGTGTCGATACGGGTGGACTATCTAGGCCCCCTATGCTTCCTGCGAATAAACCCGGACCCGGAGGCCGGGGGCGAGGAACTGAAGGTCATGGGCATGGGAGGCGAATACTGGCTCTTCTCTGATAGCTGGCCGATTCATCGCGGCATCAGCGTACGCGCCCCGATCAGCGTCTGGTCGGGGGTCCTTTCCTTCAGTTGCAAGTGTCCGGCCGACCAATCGGCGGCCATCATGACCTATGAGGTCCTTGAATAGGGCGATCGACCTAGTTTGGGGCATGCTGTTGAAGCGCCTTGCCCCCCGCCTTTATCGCAAGCGCCATTTGGTGCTCGCCACGATATGGGAACACGCGAAATCGAAGATTAAGGCTGGCGACGGCTCTAACAAGGGCGTTGCGCTGACCGCTCAGGAGATAGCCGAGCGCACCAAGCTCGACATGGAAGAGGTGAACGCCCACCTCGATGCACTGCGCGAGGACGGCTTCGTTAACATCATAGCTGATATCGAGGATGTGCGTCGTCCATTGACCGCCATAGTGATGGCCAAGGGCTCCGCAGCCCTGTTCAACAGGACCATATTGAGGGAAGGGCGTGATGAAAGGTCCAAGACCTTCATGATGATCTTTGGCTACATATCAGTGCCACTGAGCCTGATAGCAACAGGGCTAGGGATATGGCAAGCAGCCAGACCCAGCGACCATGAATCACGCATAAGGTCATTGGAACGAGGAAGGCCCCCAGCGACACAATCAGCCCCGCTCCCCATATCAGATCGCCGGGATACATCACCATCTCCCATGCCCATCGTCGCAGCCGATACCATCGGGACCGCTCAGGCGGCGGCCGATAGTTCTTGCCCATCATCTGCGCTTCCCTGACCACTATCGGCAGATCCTCAGGGTTTATGCCATCGGAAGAGCGATTGCCCTCTTCCGATTCGTCGAAACGGTTAAGTGTCTCATTCATCGTCCCCTAGCTTGATTTGGTAGGCCGATAATTCCGAGACGAAACCGCTTTTTTCTTCGACGAATGCATTCATGGACGAAGCTTGGGATACCCGGACCGATGCTGCAACTTCGTCGGCCACAGCCATGAACGACCGTATCCGAAGCCTGGCCGACTACAAGGCCGCCGTTGAGCAGAGCACCATCGACCCGGAGGGATTCTGGTCGGGTATCGCCGAGCAGTTCCAGTGGATGAAGCCTTGGGAGAAGACCCTGGAATGGGACTTCGACGGCCCGGATGTGAAGTGGTTCATCGGCGGCCGGCTCAACATCACGGAGAATTGCCTGGACCGTCATCTGGAACAGCGCGGCAACAAACTGGCTCTGATCTGGGAGCCGAACGACCCGAAGGAGCGTTTCGTGCGGCTCACCTACCGCGAACTGCACGAGCAGGTGTGCCGCATGGCGAACGTGCTCAAGCGCAACGGCATCCAGAAAGGCGACCGCGTGGCCATCTACATGCCCATGGTGCCGGAACTGCTGGTGAGCGTGCTGGCCTGTGCGCGCATCGGGGCCGTGCACAGCGTGGTATTCTGCGGCTTCAGCGCGCAAAGCCTCGCCGACCGGATCAACGATGCAGAAGCCGTGGCCGTGCTCACCAGCGACGGCATGTTCCGCGGAAACAAGGAAATGCCCGTGAAGCGCGTGGTGGACGAGGCCTTGGAACATTGCCCCAGCGTGAAACGCGTGCTGGTGCACGAGCGCGTGCGATGGGCCGTGGAGATGAAGGAAGGGCGCGATGCCTGGCTGCATGAGGAACTCCAGCAGGTCGATGCCAACTGCCCGGCCGAACCGATGGACAGCGAGGACCCGCTCTTCATCCTGTACACCAGCGGCAGCACTGGCAAGCCGAAAGGCGTGGTGCACACCTGCGGCGGCTACATGGTTTACGCCAGCTACAGCTTCCGCAACGTGTTCCAGATGGAAGAGAGCGACATCTTCTGGTGCACCGCCGATGTGGGCTGGATCACCGGCCATAGCTACATGGCCTACGGACCCACGCTCGCCGGCGCCACGCAGGTCATGTTCGAGGGCGTGCCCACCTACCCCGATGCGGGCCGCTTCTGGCAGGTGATCGACAAGCACGGCGTGAGCGTGTTCTACACCGCGCCCACCGCCATCCGCAGCCTCATGGCCGCCGGGTTGGATCATGTGCTCCCCTACTCGCTGCACTCGCTGCGCGTGCTGGGCAGCGTGGGCGAACCCATCAACGAAGAGGCTTGGCACTGGTACAAGAGCCACATCGGCAAGAACCGCTGCCCCATCGTGGACACTTGGTGGCAGACCGAGACGGGCGGCATCCTCATCAGCTCATTGGCCGGCATCACCGATGAGAAGCCGAGCCATGCCGCCTATCCCCTGCCCGGCATACAACCCGTGCTGCTCACCACCGAGGGCAAGGAGATCACCGAGAATGAAGTCGAGGGACTGCTGTGCGTGAAGTTCCCCTGGCCCAGCATCCTGCGCACCACCTGGGGCGACCACGAACGCTGCCGCCAGACCTACTTCAGCAGCTACAAGGGTCACTACTTCACGGGCGATGGTGCCAAGCGCGATGCGGAGGGCCGCTATCGCATCATCGGCCGCGTGGATGATGTGATCAACGTGAGCGGCCACCGTTTCGGCACGGCGGAGATAGAAAGCGCCATCAACACCGCGAAGGGCGTGGTGGAGAGCGCCGTGGTGGGCTATCCGCACGACATCAAGGGACAGGGCATCTACGCGTACGTGGTCACGGAGAAACCGCTGCCCGCCGGCGATGTCAAGGCCGCGGAGAACATGCGCGGCGAGATCATCGAGGCGGTGGCGGCCGGCATCGGTCGCATCGCCAAGCCCGACAAGATCCAGTTCGTGAGCGGCCTGCCGAAGACGCGCAGCGGCAAGATCATGCGGCGGATCCTGCGCAAGGTGGCCGAGAATGAGTTGGGGAGTTTGGGGGATACGAGCACCCTGCTGGATCCGGCGGTGGTGGAGGAGATCAAGGAGGGGCGATTGTGACGAACTTCGATTCATGACAGACCTCAACGACGCCTTCGACAACGGCAAGCGCATCAGCCCGAAGCTGCCCGAGGGGAAGAAGAACTTCCTGATCGACATCGACGGCACCATCTGCGAGGACATCCCGAACGAGGAGCCCGAGCGCATGGCCACGGCGCTGATCTTCGAAGGCGCGCTGGAGATCTGCAACGGCTGGTATGACGAGGGCCACGTCATCACCTTCTTCACCAGCCGAACCGAGGAGCACCGCGCCGTGACCACCGATTGGCTGGACCGCCATGGCTTCAAGTACCACGCGATCCTGTTCGGCAAGCCGCGCGGCGGCAACTACCACTGGATCGACAACCACATCGTGCGCGCCACCCGCTACGATGGCAAGTTCACGAAGTTGGTGGAGCGGCAGGCGACGATCGAGAGCTTCGAGGATTGATCACTGGAAGGTGACCATCCCGAACTTGTAGTCCTTCTTGCGCGTGGCGTAGAGGAACATGCGGTCATCATCGAGCTGGCGGCAGCTCTTCGGGCGCAGGATCAGGTCGCGCTTCTCCGGGTCGAAGAGCGCCTCACGCGTCACATGGCCGTCGATATTGACAGTGGCCAGGGTGACGATGGAGCTCTTTCCCTGGAAGTCGGTTCGTTCGAACTTGTCGCCGGCGGCAAGGAAGAGGTTCTTGCCGTTGTCGTTGTAAACGAGGTAGAGGTTGCTGCCCTTCACCTCGAGCCCGAAGCTGCTGAAGTAACCGCCGTCGTTCACGGTATGCTGGCGCTTCGGCACGGTGGCGGCCCAGTCGATGTCGCCGTCAGGCCCGATGTTGATCACGATGATGTCGTTATAGATGTAGTGGAAGTTGGTACGGCACGTCTGACCGCCGTTCTGGGTGGTGTAGCAGGTGGTTGTCGTGTACATGTAATACTGCTCACCTACCAGCACCGCGCCGCCATCATCGCGCCGCACGATGTCGCGCAGGTCGTATTCGTAGAGCTCGAGGTCCTCATCCTTCCGTTCGGCCTTCTTCTTGGCCTTCTCCTCCTCTTTGGCCGTCATGTATTGCGTGATGAAATCATCGCTGAACTCCTTGTAGCTCTCGTGCTTCACGGCCTTGGTTACCGGATCCAGCCGCAGGAAGAAGGCTCCGCGCACCTTGTTGGTCCCCTTCACGCCCCAGAAACCGCCGCAGAGAATGTCGGTCATCGAAGAATCCAGCGTCAACGTGAGGTCCTGCAGGAAGTGCTCGCCAGCCTTCACCGCGTGGTCCTGCACATCGCCTTGGGCGCCGTAGGTGAGGATGTGGTAATCGTACGCGGGCTTCCCGGCGCGTTTCATGGCCTTCGCCTCCCGCTTCTCCGCGTACTTCACGCCGATGACGAGCACATCGCCTGTCGCATCGATGCGGAACTCCTCGATGCTGAACTCCTTGTCGGTATAGGGCAGCGTGGCCTCCCGGTCCCACGTGGGGTTCACCTCCCGGTCGAAGACCTTGAGGTTGAATCGTTCTGGCTGATCCTTCTCGTACGGCAGGTTGATGTGCACGAGCAGGTACTTCTCGTTGGGTGAAAGCGTAACACCGAATCCGCCGGCGAACTCCTTCTTGGATGCATAGCTCGCCAGCTCGCGCCACGGGCCCTTCGGCGACATGCGTGCCTCGTCGAAGGCCCGCATGTAGAGCTTGTTCACATCGGCCTTCTTGTCGTAGAAGCGCGCGAAGGCGAGAATCCGGTCCCCGATCACCATCACATCCTCCAGGGAAAGCTCCTTCTTCTCGATCTCCAGGTCCAGCGGCT
Source organism: Flavobacteriales bacterium (assembly GCA_020635725.1). Lineage (GTDB taxonomy): Bacteria > Bacteroidota > Bacteroidia > Flavobacteriales_F > PHOS-HE28 > PHOS-HE28. The sequence continues at coordinate 90,496 of JACJZF010000005.1, read as the reverse complement.
CGCTGTACAAGGAGGTCAGTGCCCCGTTCATCTTCTGCACCAGCAGTCCCTTCTTCTTGTTCATGACCATGTACACGTGGTCGTCGCTCTGCCCGAAGACGTATCGGAATTCACCGGTCTCCTTCTCACTGAGGTCAGCCCCCCACTCGAGGCGGGCACGGTCGGTCTTGGGTTGGGCGAGTGCTGCGGTGAACGCAAAGCAAAGCACGATCAGGGCGAGGGTACGCATGAACTTGGATGAGGGTAGTTACGAGTGGTGGTCCCGGGTCAGCGTTGCGCCGCCTTGAGCGTGTTCAGCAGCAAGCTGGTGATGGTCATGGGACCTACGCCACCGGGCACGGGCGTGATCCAGGTGGCTTTCGCGGCCACTTCATTGTATCGTACGTCGCCGAGCAGACGAAAGCCGCTCTTGCGCGTGGCGTCCTCGATGCGGTGGATGCCGACGTCCACCACCACCGCGCCGTCCTTCACCATATCGGCGCTGATGAACTCGGGGCGACCTACGGCCACGATGAGGATATCGGCCTGGCGGGTGATCGCTCCCAGGTCCTTGGTGCGGCTATGGGCCAGGGTGACGGTGCAATTGCCGGGGTAGGCGTTGCGGCTCATCAGGATGGACATCGGGGTGCCCACGATGTTGCTGCGCCCCACCACCACGCAATGCTTGCCAGCGGTCTCGATGCTGTAGTGCTTGAGCAGCTCGCAAATGCCGCTCGGCGTGGCCGGCAGGAAGCCATCGTGGCCGAGCACCATGTTCCCGATGTTCACCGGGTGGAAGCCATCCACATCCTTGCGCGGGTCCACGGCCAGGGTCACGCGCTCCTCGCGGATATGCGAAGGGAGCGGCAACTGAACGATGAAGCCGTCGAGGGTATCGTCGGCGTTGAGGCCTTGCACCAGATGCAGCAAATCATCCTCGGTGGTGGTCTCGGGCCGGCGTATCAGGGTGCTACGGAAACCCACGGCCTCGCAGGCCTTCACCTTCGCCTCCACATAAGTGCGACTGGCCCCATCGTTCCCCACCAGCACAGCGGCCAGGTGCGGGGCACGGCCCCGGTCGGCCTTCACGGCCGCAGCGCCCTTGGCAATCTCCGCCTTCAGGGCCTCGCTGCATCGCTTGCCATCCAGGATCTGCGCGGTCGCCACGTCCATCATCGTCGGGCGATGAAGATAGCCGCTCGGCCGAAATGCGCCCGATTCCGTCAGGGCTTCGCCTTGCGCAGGCTCCATACATACATGTGCACGCCCTTGTCCAGCGCGACAATCTCCTGCGCCGTCACTTCCCATCCCTGCCGCTCCAGGTCCTGCACTTCGCTGAAGAAGGTGTTGATGTCCTGCTCGCGCTTGTCCATGTGCAGCACCTTCAGGTCCACCACCTTGTTGGGAAAAGCCGTGGAGAAGACCCCGAGCTTGCGGATGGCCGGAGAGAACTCGATGGAGGCGTAGTCATGGACGGTCTGGGCAGAGGCTGTGAGGGAAATCAGGCTCAGCAGGGGCACCAGGAGGAACTTGTTCATGTGGCGAAGTTCGCATGTGGGAGCCAAGGACTCACCGGTCCATCACCATCGGCTTCCACTGCTGGTCCTGGAACGCCGAGCTCGGGTCGAAGTTGGGGTTGTTGCTGAGGATATAACTGCCATCGCCGCGGCTCCAGGCGTGGTCGTAGCCGCTGGTAAGCTCCACGCGGCCGTTGCTGCCATCGCTCCAGGTCTCCACCTCGCGGATGGACTTCACGAACTGCTCGTGCTGGCGGTCGTTGCTCGCCTGCTGCTGCTCCCAGCTGCGCATGCGCTGGTCGCTGGCGTCGCTCTGCGCCTTGGCATAGGCCTGGGCCTGCTCGCCCATCAGGCGGATGCGCTCCATGCGACCGGCGTGCTCGATGTTGCCGAGCCGCGTGAAGAAGTCGTCGCGCGCCTTGGTCCACACCGGGTTCATACGGTGGCTGCTGGTGAAGAGCGCCAGCATGCGTGCGGCCTCATCTTTCCGCTCTGGCGGGAAGCGTGTGACGGTGGTGTAGAACACGCTCGTGCTGCTGAACATGGTCGTCCCGCCGGTCATCAGGTCCGGTTGCTGGTTCACGAGGTTGGTCACGCCCGCCTCGATGATGCCCTGCGTGCCGTCGGGCCAGCTCAGGCGCCCCTTGGCGAACGTGGTGCTCTGCTGCTGCGGGTTGCCGAACTGCATGGCGGTGGCGTTTGCCTGCTCATCGAGCTTGCGGGCCAATGGCATGCGCGCTTCATCCACCACGATGCCCGAGGCGGTGGCCTTCAGATCCTGCCGTGCGAAGCCCTCGATGTACTGCTCGGCGGTGAAGGGCTGATTGATGCCGCATCCCCCCGCCTGCGCCCCGGCCTGCATGGCCTGCATCATCATGGGATCGCTGGCGTAGCTGAAGGAGCGCGCGGGCAGCTGCTCGAAGCGGATAGCGCCATCGGGCGAGGTGATGCGGATGGAGGTGGCGATCATCTCGCCGCGGCAGCCGCCGATGCCCTTCCATTGCACGCCGCCCTCGCTCCTCCAACTCATGGGACAGAGCACGCTGAAGGCCTCCACGGGTCGGTCGAAGCCCTGTTCGTCCAGGAAGCGACGGCGCTCCAGCACCACGTAATCCGTGCCTTCGGTGAGGCGTGGCTGCTGGTCATTCGGGACATCCGCATTCGGGGCGTCATGACCGCTCGAGGCGCTTGGACCACTGGAGCAACCCACGATGCCGATGGCGATACATGCGAGCACGGAACGGAAGGAGTGCATAGCGAGGCTTTGCTTCATCATCGAACGATGAGCACGAATGTGAACAGGACCCGTCACTTCTTCAAGACATGCTTCAGAAGAAGGTCCTCCGGGACCAGCACCTCCATGGCCGCGAATTTCCAGTCCCGCTTGTCATAAGTGACGATGCAGGTGCAGCCAGCATCAACGGCTGAGAAGTACTGGAATCCGTCCTCGATATCCGTGATCCGCGCATCCGCGAACGTGCGCTCCACGGCCTTCGGTCCCATTGTCGTCACCTTCAGCTTCGTGGCTAATAGGGCGATCTTCTTCCTTGCCAGCTTCTTGCCGTTCTTCTTCTCCGCGAAGTAGGCCCCGATCGCCAGGCACAGCGGTGAGGTGAAGACCTCGAAACGCTTGTCATCGGCCAGGCTGAGCACGCGGGCGCAGGCGCTGAAGCGCGGGTACTCGTTGCACAGCACGGTGACGAGGACGTTGGCGTCGAGGAAGAGGCGCTTGGGGGGCATCGCTCAATTCAAACCGCAAAGACGCCAAGGCCGCCAAGAAGCCCAACGCATTCCCTTTGCGTTCTTTGCGTCTTTGCGGTTATCTGTATTCACCGCTTCCTCCGGCTCGCCAGGTAATCATTCTTCACGTTCCGCTCGGCGGCGTTCTTGCGCACGTAGGTCACCTCGCCTTCGGCCACCTGCTGGATCCAGTCGCTCACGGGGAGTTCATCCAGGCTGCGGTAGCGGGTGTCGGTCACCTTGCTCAGCATGAACTCAATGAGCCGCGACAGGCTGATGTTGTTCGCCTCAGCGAAGGCCTTGGCCCGCTCGGCCACGCCGGCATCAAAACTGAGGGTGAGCTTGGTGTCCATGGCGAATGGTTTATACGGCGAATGTACAATTCATATACGTAATAACACCTTGCCTATCGAATAGAGTGGCTCTTCGCCACACTCAGGCCAATGCGGACCACCATGAGCCCAACGAAAATGTAGAGCGTCGCCCGTGCAGCCTTGCCATGGAACGCGATGTTGTCCATGATACGTCGGTCGTTTTCATTCCAGGTCCCCGAGGACAGTTTCTCCTGATAGTCTGGACCCTGCACCTCGTACTTGTAGCTGATCTCGTTGTTCACCTTGCCCCAAGCGAAGAACAGGCCCACCGGTATGCACAGAAGGATAAGCAAGTTCAACACCTGCTTCACCCAAACCATTGGACTAAGTTTCCCTGACATCAGCTAATCAGCAATCGGCAAATCAGCTAATCGCACTTACCTCCTCATCCCCTGCATCTGCTGCATCTGCCGCATCATGTTCGATCTTGCTCTTGTCCCCCACCATCCGCATCATCTTCCGATCTCCTCGAACTGCTATCAGCTTGTTAACCTCCTCGATACCGCAGCCGCTGAGCAATAGCCGTTCGAGGCTTATCGTCCGAACCGATGGGCTGCGATCCGTTGACGGGCCTGCGCAAGTGTCTCTTCTGTCCAAACATCAACACGGCTGTCATCCGTTGAGTAGTTCTCGATGAAGTTCGAAGCGAAGTGCCAGGGATGATATACCCAACCATCCTTCCGCGCGTTCGCCGAATTCTTCAACCATAGGTCCCAAATAGCGACATCGATCGTGTCCGACAAGTTCAAGGATCCAACAACGGTTTTGCTCCAGCTCCCCTCAAACGCCTCGAAGAAGGTCGGGTGCTTGCTCTCGAATTCTCCCAAGGCTTGGATCGTAGCATCCGGCAGTTCTTCAATGGTACGGACCACGAACATCTCGAAGAAGAAGTCCATCGGACGCTGCTCGTGGTAATAAGGTGCAAGAGCACGCATCACTTCATCGTACGATGTTGGGAACGGAGGCATCACTGGCGGTATGTCCTTCTCAGACCCTTTGTCCCCGCCGCCGAAGATCTTGTTGAGTAGCCCCATTGCCTTTGGCATTAAATGCTTATCCCCTGTCGCCTGCACCCATGATCATCGCCTCATCCCCTGCATCGCCTGCATCTGCCGCATCATATTCTGCATCTTGCTCTTGTCGCCCATCATCCGCATCATCTTCCGCATGTCCTCGAACTGCTTCATCAGCTTGTTCACCTCCTCGATGCCGCGGCCGCTACCCTTCGCCAGGCGCGCGCGGCGTGAGCCATTGATGACCGATGGGTTCTTGCGCTCTTCCGGGGTCATGCTCTGAATGATCGCCTCAATCCCCTTGAATGCATCATCGGGGATGTCGATGTTCTTGATCGCCTTGCCCACGCCGGGGATCATGCCCATGAGGTCCTTCATGTTCCCCATCTTCTTGATCTGCCCGATCTGCTCCAGGAAATCGTGGAAGCCGAACTGGTCCTTCGCGATCTTCTTGTTCAGCTCGCGTGCCGCCTTCTCGTCGAACTGCTCCTGCGCGCGCTCCACCAGCGAGACCACGTCGCCCATGCCCAGGATGCGCCCCGCCATGCGGTCCGGGTGGAACTCGTCCAGCGCCTCCATCTTCTCGCCGGTGCCGATGAACTTGATCGGCTTGTCCACCACGCTGCGGATCGAGAGCGCCGCGCCGCCGCGCGCATCGCCGTCCAGCTTCGTCAGCACCACGCCGTCGATGTTCAGGCGATCGTTGAAGGCCTTGGCGGTGTTCACCGCATCCTGACCGGTCATGGCGTCCACAACGAAGAGCGTCTCCTGTGGGCTGATCGCCTTCTTCACTCGGGCGATCTCGTCCATCATCTGCTCATCGATGGCGAGGCGACCCGCGGTATCCACGATCACGGCCGTGAACCCGTGCTGCTTCGCGTGCGCGATCGCGTTCTGCGCGATGCTCACCGGGTTCTTGTTCTCGCGCTCCCTGAACACCGGGATGTCCAGCTGCTTGCCCAGCGTCTCCAACTGGTCGATGGCCGCCGGGCGGTACACGTCGCAGGCCACCAGCAGTGGGCGCTTGCCCTTCTTGCGGATGTAATTGGCCAGCTTGCCGCTGAAGGTGGTCTTACCGCTCCCCTGCAAGCCGCTCATCAGCACCACCGTGGGGTTGCCGCTCATGTTCATGCCCTGGCTCTGCCCGCCCATCAGCTCGGCCAGCTCGTCGTGCGTGATCTTGGTGAGCAGCTGCCCCGGGCTGATGCTCGTGAGCACGTTCTGCCCCAGCGCCTTGGCCTTCACCCGGTCGGTGAAATCCTTGGCGGTCTTGTAGTTCACGTCGGCATCCAGCAGCGCCTTGCGGATCTCCTTGGTGGTCTCCGCCACGTTGATCTCCGTGATCTGGCCCTGGCCCTTCAGGACCTTGAAGGCGCGCTCCAGCTTTTCGTTCAGATTCTCGAACATGCCGCGAAAGTAGAGGCGCGGCGGGGTTCACCGCAGAGGCGCAAAGGCGCGGAGCAATGCAGAGCGTACTTCTCCAACTTGCTGCTCGCGATTCTCCGGTTCTTCGGTTTCTCCTGGGCGTGCCCCAAGCCCTCGCGCAAGGCCAGCCCACGGGTCGGGCGCTCCGCTGTAGTCCCGCCCAAGCGGCCAGCGGCTGCTCGCGCTGCGGTGGCTTCCTCCGGTCGCCTCCTCGCTGCGGCATCCGCAATGGCCTTCTTCGTCGGGAGCTGCCGCTTCGCCCCCTCACGCAGCCCTGCGACCCTTTCAGGGTCGTACCTGCCGACGCGCGATCGCGCTAATCCCATTGACCCCTTCAGGGTCAGGCCCACACCGCAGCAAGGCCGCATCGTCGCCGGGCTGCCGCTTTGCCCCCTCACGCAGCCCTGCGACCCTTTCAGGGTCGTACCTGCCGACACGCGATCGCGCTGATCCCGTTGACCCCTTCGGGGTCAGGCGTACGCGGCGGAAAGGCCGCATCGGCGCCGGGCTGCCGCTTTGCCCCCTCACGCAGCCCTGCGACCCTTTCAGGGTCGTACCTGCCGACACGCGATCGCGCTGATCCCGTTGACCCCTTTGGGGTCAGGCGCACGCGGCGAAACGGTGTTTCCGACTCCGAAGGGGTCACAGCGATTTGAAGTTGTCAGCCCAGCGGAATTTCGACCCTGAAAGGGTCGCACCCCGAGTTCGACCACACCACGCTCTTCTATTCACCAGCGGCTTCCGGTTCTTCGTGTACCACTTGCGCCTCACGTCAGCGGCCAGGTTGTCTACCACTGTCTGTGGCCCTCGTTCGAAGATCGGTCTGGGAACCTGTCGAAGCCCAAGACAAGCCGCACTACGACCGGGTCGTCGAGATCATCAAAGAGCGTGGCGTCACAAGCGTGCATCAAGTGGGCCTCATCGGGAACAAGATGATCTTCTTCGCCTTTATCCACTCCGGAAAGCCCGAGCTGATCACCCCCTGGATGCTGAAGCTACGTGAATCGGTTGAGCGGGGCGATTCACCTCCGACCTGGTTTGCCTACGTGATCGACCGGGTCATGGTGTTCACCACCAAGGTGACGATGTTCGGGACCACGGGTTTCACGGACCGATCCGATGGAACGACCTATTTCTATTCGGTGCTTCCCAAGGAAACCGACCTGTTGAGAGAAGCGGTGGGGCTACCGCGAATGGGTCGGGTGAATTGGTAATATGCGGCTTATGCCCCTGCGGAGATTAGCCTCCCTAATCTCCGCAAATGTTGCGGAGATTACACGTACCTTGCTCCGCAGAACGGAGCGCCATGTACATCCACGAACGCAAGGGCTGGCCCGACTTCAAGTGGGATGCCGCCGCTTTGACGCCCGCCGTGGCCAAGGCCCGTCAGATGCAAGGCCGCCTGCTGGGCCGCATGGTGGCCGTAGGCTTCGACCTGCGCGATGAGGCCAGTTTGGAGACCCTCACCCTGGACGTGGTGCGCTCCAGTGCCATCGAGGGCGAGGTGCTGGACGCGGAACAAGTGCGCTCCTCCCTGGCGCGGCATCTGGGCCTGGACATCTCCGGCGCGCCCAAGGCCGACCGGCATGTCGAAGGCATCGTGGAGATGATGCTCGACGCCACGCAACGCGCGGACGAGAAGCTCACCGCTGAGCGGCTCTTCGGCTGGCATGCCGCGCTCTTCCCCACCGGCCGCAGCGGCATGCACAGGATCCTCGTGGGCCGCTACCGCGACGACAGCACCGGCCCGATGCAAGTGGTGAGCGGCGCCATGGGCAAGGAGCGCGTGCACTATGAAGCCGCCGCCGGCAAGCTGCGCAAGGAGATGAGCGCCTTCCTCAAATGGCTGAACACCGGGTCTGCCCCAGGCCCTGCGGGCGCGAAGACGCTCGACCCGCTGCTGAAGGCCGGCATCGCCCACTTCTGGTTCGTGACGCTGCACCCCTTCGAGGACGGCAACGGCCGCATGGCGCGCGCCATCGCCGACCTGCTGCTGACCCGCGCGGATGGATCGCCCCAGCGCTTCTACAGCATGAGCGCGCAGATCCGCACCGAGCGCAAGAAGTACTACGACATCCTGGAAAGCTCGCAGCGCGGCGCACTGGACATCACGCCATGGCTCACCTGGTTCATCGCCTGCCTGCAACGCGCGATCGCTTCAGCGGAACACACGCTGGCCGCCGTGCTGGCCAAGCACGACTTCTGGCAAACCCACGCCAAGACCATCCTGAACGCACGCCAGGTGAAGGTGCTGAACAAATTGCTCGACGGCTTCGAAGGGCACCTCACCTCCAGCAAGTACGCCAAGCTCACGAAAACCTCGCAGGACACCGCCGCGCGCGATATCGCGGACCTGATGACGAAGAAGGTGCTGAAGAAGTCAGGCGCGGGCGGAAGGAGCACTCACTACGTGCTGGTCCGTCCGTGAATCAGTCAACTACCGAGGCGCCGCCCAGAACCGCGCGGGGTCGTTCGTGCGATACTCGATGATCGTGTTTCCTGAACCGCCGGTACGCTTGACCACATCGGGCTTCTGCGTATGGTGCTCCAACGGAAGAAGCTGCACGTACTCGATCGTCTTCCCCTCGCCACGCGTCTCGGTATCATAGCGGCTCTCCACCGGGCACTCCAGCCAATAGAGGTTCTTGGCCATGTAGCTCAGCAGGTAGTCCTCGCGCACCGTGCTCATGCGGTGGTTCCAGTTCGCGGCGGGGTTCAGGATGAGCGGTTCCCCGGCGACCAGGCGCTCGCGTACCTCCCATGGGCCGAGCAGTGCGCCCGTCTCGTCCATCACCCAGGCATCATGCGAGGGATCCAGCCAGATCCATTTGTTCAAGTCGTTACTCCAGGCGATGTTGATCACATGGCAGTCGCTGTCGGTGGTGTCGATGGGCATGCATGTGAGGAAGCGCGACTTGTACCCCAGCGCGAGGTAGCATTCGTTCAGCACCGTGGCCAGGCCCCGGCAGTTCAGGCCCCGGTGATCGCGCTTGCATTCGGCCACCATGCTCAGGGCATTCTTCACCACCGGATTGTCATGCTGTCCGTCGTGGGGCACCAGATCATGCAGCCAGTGCATCACCTCCAGCATACGGGAGATCTCGTTGCCCTCACCCGCGATGGAATCGAGGTTGAAGGCCTTGCGCAAGGCCATCAGCTCCGGCGCATCGGGGCTCTGGTAGGTGAAGGCTGGAATGGGTCGTGCGTCGTCGCCGTTGAAGCTTGTCGCCTTTCTCAGGAACTCCAGGTAAGTGGGCTTGTATTCCACGCGGGTCCATGCCTTCTGCTTGCCGTATTGGATAACGAAGTCCTGCGCCTTGGCACTGTCGCTCACCACGGTGATGCTGTCCCGATTCGTCCGGAACGTGATGCGCGCGCCATGCGTGTTCGTGGTGTACACATCAGGCTTCAGCTCGGGCGAGATGCGCCAGGAGGCCTTCTCCTCCACCCCATCCTCGATCACGTCAACCATCAGGCTATCCGCCTTGATGATGGGCAAGCCTTTGGGCTGGGCGAAGACCTGACCAGCAACGAGTACCAGAGCAGGAGCGAATACACGGAGTGTGCGTTGAATCATGCTGCGAAGATGGTGGTTGATCGAACCCGGGCGAAGTCACGCGATTGGTGCAATCAGTTACCGGCGACCCTAAGTTTGATCCAGTCATGCGTCATCTCTTCTTCCTGATCACGGTCCCGCTGCTGGTGCTCATCGGCGCCGTCGGCTATTTCCATCCCCCGGTGCTGTGGGCATACGTGCTCGCCGGGCCGCTCTTCCTGCTCGGCGTTCACGATTCGTTGCAGCGTCGTCATACCATCCTCCGGAACTTCCCGGTGCTGGGGCACCTGCGCTACTTCTTCGAGTTCATCAGTCCCGAGCTGCAGCAGTATTTCATCGAGCGTGACACCGATGGCAAGCCCTTCAGCCGGCGGCAGCGTGAACTGGCCTATCGCCGCGCGAAGAACCTCGATGACAGCACGCCTTTCGGCACGCAGCTCGACCTGGACAGCGACGACTACGAGGGATTACTCCATTCGATTTACCCCGCGCCCGTGCGGGAGGAGGCGCCGCGTGTACGCATCGGCGGTGCCAGCTGCACCAAGCCGTACGAGGCCAGCCTGCTGAACATCTCGGCCATGAGCTTCGGAGCGCTCAGTGCGAACGCGGTGCTCGCGCTGAATGAAGGCGCGAGGCGTGGCGGCTTCTACCACAATACCGGTGAAGGCGGGCTGAGCGACTACCACCTGAGACCGGGCGGTGACCTGGTGTGGCAGATCGGCACCGGCTATTTCGGATGCCGCACCGAGGATGGGCACTTCGATGCTGAGCTCTTCCGCGCGAAGGCCGCGCATGAGCAGGTGCGCATGATCGAGCTGAAGATCTCGCAGGGCGCGAAGCCCGGTCATGGCGGGGTGTTGCCTGCAGCGAAGAACTCCGAGGAGATCGCGCGCATACGTCACATCCGGCCGCACACCAAGGTGCTCTCGCCGCCGGGCCACAGCGCATTCGACGATGCGCAGGGCCTGCTGCGTTTCGTGGATCACCTCCGCGCGCTCTCCGGTGGCAAGCCCACGGGCTTCAAGCTGTGCATCGGCCGCACCGATGAGTTCGTCGACATCTGCCGCGCCATGGCTGAGGGGTCGCCGCTGCCGGACTTCATCACCGTGGATGGCGCGGAAGGCGGCACGGGCGCTGCGCCGCTGGAGTTCAATGACAGCGTAGGCCTGCCCATCGAGCCGGCATTGATCTTCGTGCATACCACGCTTCAGCACTTCGGCTTGCGCGACCGCATCAAGGTGATCGCCAGCGGCAAGGTGCTCACCGCGGCCTCCTTGCTGAAGATGCTCGCCACCGGCGCCGACCTGTGCAACAGCGCGCGCGGATTCATGTTTTCGCTGGGCTGCATCCAGGCACTGCGTTGCAACACCAACGCCTGCCCCACCGGTGTGGCCACACAGGACAAGATGCTGATGAAGGGGCTCGTGGTGGCCGATAAGAGTGAACGCGTGCACCAGTTCCACCGCAACACGCTGCGCGGGGTGATGGAATTGCTCGCCGCCTGCGGCAGACGCACGATCAACGACATCGGCATGGACATGTTCGTGCGCGGCGACGAGTTCTCTACGCAGGCCAACGCATTCTACCCGGACAGCCTCAGCGGTGCCTGGCGCACCGAGGTGCTTCCATCGGAGAAACCTCCGAAGGAACGCAGCAGCGTGTGAGCGGCGGGCGCTGGGCGAATGCCCGGCATCCGGCGCCAATCATTCCTTCACCGTGTAACGCTCGATCGCGCGCATCACCTCTGCGATCGAATGCGGCCGGGCCAGGATGCGGCGCTCCTTATCGAGCACGTAGAAGGTAGGCGTATTGTTCGCATCCCAGGTCTCCGTGTAGCGCATGCTGGCTTGATCGGTGAGGCGGGGCACCACGGAGGAAGGATTGGCTTTCCACTGCCCATAGACGGAAGCCGGGATGCCCACGTTGACCCAGCTGAGCGCGTGCTCGCGAATGAAGGATTTCCAATCGGCGTAGAGGGTCTGGTCACGCGCATCGCCCACGGCGTACACACCCACATCCATGTTCTTCCACTCGTCGATGTACTTCTCGTGCATGAGCGGGAGCGATTGCTTGCAATGACCGCAGTGCGGGCTCCAGAAGACCACCACCACGCAGGATTGCGGCATGGCGTGCAGGCTCGTCCATTGGGTGCCGCTGGTATCGCACAGCTTCAGGTCGCGTGCGACGTTCCCGATCACCACGTGCGACTTCGACGCGGCCTTCGCGCAGATGCCGTCCCATTTCTCCTTGGGCAGCCATGGCTCGCCGCGTGTGCCGCGGGGCCCGGTGCAGACGTGGCGCTCAGCCAGATGCACGAAGATGGAAGCGCTCTCATCGCTGGTGCCGTAGGAGTACCAGGTCACTGCCCAGTTGACCAGGAAGGTCCGGAGGTCGCCGGCTGATCGCTCGATGAGGCCGTCGAGCTGGCGTGCGGCGGCAACGGGGTCCTTGGAAAGAAGCGTGGCGAAGGCATCGAGGCGATTCTGGAATTGCGGCACGCGCGCCATGCGGGGATCGGTAAGGTCGGCATGGTCCCAGTAATGCTCGCGTCGGCGATCGGCGAGCGCGGCGCTATCGAGCGAAGCCGTGCTCCCCAGGTCCGGCTCCACGCCCAACCGTATCAACGCGGCGGCGAGCGTGCCCGGATGCGCGTCGGCCAAGGCGAGCAGGGCACCCCGAGTTGCTTGCGGGTCGCGCTCAAGCGCAGGGCGTTCCACGTGGTAGAGCCGGTTCTCCTCGCTCTCCAGCACACGGAGCGCGCCGACGGGATCAGCGGCCTGGGTGCTCATGTGCACCTCGGGTTCGGTCACCAGCACATCGAAGCGCTTCGACCCGATGAGAACGGCGTACATCCCGGCCGGATAGGCCTGCTTGGGCGCGAACACCGCCGTTCCCTGCGCATCGGCCTTGACGCTGTCGGCATAATAAAGGCGGTTGCCATCGTAGTTGGCGAGGTAGATCATGCTGCCACCGGCGCCTTCGATGTCGAATCGAAGCCGTTGCTGGCCGAAGAGCGCATGCACCTGAACGAGCAGCCCGATGAGCACGAGTAGATTCCGCATGCCCCAAAACTAGAGCCCTTCCGAGTACCCTTATCGCTGGCGGCGCCTCCCCTGCAGAGCCTGGACGAGGTGAAACGATTCTTAAGATTCTCTAAATCCCACGCCCAGCAAGCAACCCAGGGGGTATACCCCCCGTCTGCCCTGTAGAAAGCCCTCTTACCATGACTTCGTTGATCCGTCGAACCCCGCCCATGGCCCTTGTGGTCGGCCTGTTCGCGCTGCTGGTGGCCTTCGCCGCCTTCGCGTTCGGCCACGTGATGTGAGCCCTGCCTCTTGGGGCTGCGCGAGAAGTCTCTCGTGATTCCCCTGCATGACCAGGTCGCGTCCTTCGTTGCTCGCGCGCATTCAGCATCCCGATGTTCCCGCGTGGCCGCGCTTGCAGGTGACACGGCCGCCTGGATCGCGCATCCGCGTTGACACCCCCGCGCGAACGTTCGGCTGCGTGCAGGTCTGAACGTTTGGCAAGCATGACTTTCGTCATGCGTTCTGCGCGTCCACTGCCCGCTCTTTGCATCCGTGGAGCCCAAGACCCTGACACAGGTCACCTGTTTCCATTGCGGCGATGCATGCGCCGAGGAGCACCGCGTGCACGATGGCAAGGATTTCTGCTGCCATGGCTGCGAGGTGGTGTATGATCTGCTGAACGAAGCTGGGCTGTGCGAGTACTACGCGCTGGAGAAGCAGCCCGGCGTGAAGCAGGAAGTCAGCGCCGACGAGCACCGACTTGAGCTCTTCGAGCTGCCGGAGATCCGCGAACGTGTGGTGGAATTCGCTGAGGGCGGCATCACCCGCGTGCGCTTCCGTATCCCGCAGATGCATTGCAGTTCGTGCATCTGGTTGCTGGAGAACCTGGACCGCGTGGAACCTGCGGTGATCCGTTCACGCGTCTCCTTCACCGACAAGGAACTCACCATCACCTTCCGTGAAGAGCAATTGTCCCTGCAAGGGTTGGTGAAGCTGCTGCGACGGATCGGCTACGGACCGCAGCTCACGGCCGGCGACGGGCGCGAGCGCACGGATCGAGTGCCACGCATGCTCTACATCCGGCTCGGGGTGGCGGGCTTCATCTTCGGCAACACCATGCTGTTCAGCTTCCCGGAATACCTGGGTGCTGATGGCGAAGCCAATCTGCGCGAAGGCTTCCAATGGCTGTCGGCGCTCTTCTCGGTGCCGGTGGTCTTCTTCCTGAGCACCGATTACTTCCGTGCCGCGTGGGCCGGCCTGCGGTCCAGGCAGATCAACATCGACCAGCCCATCGCGCTGGGCATCGTGGCGCTGTGGCTCCGGAGCTTGCACGATGTCTTGAGCGGAACGGGACCTGGCTACTTCGATTCGCTCGCCGGCCTCCTCTTCTTCCTCTTGGTGGGCAAGTGGTACCAGGCGCACACCTACCGCGCGCTCCGCTTCGACCGTGCGCTGGAGGATTTCCTGCCGCTCATCGTCATGCGCAAGCGCGGCGAAGCAGAGGAGACCGCGCGCGTGGCCGATCTGGTGCCGGGCGACCGCATCCTGATCCGGGACCAGGAGCTCGTTCCCGTGGATGCGATCCTTCGCGTCGGCGAGGCCCACATCGACAACAGCTTCATCACGGGCGAGCCGCTGCCCATCCGGAAATCTGCAGGTGATACGATCAAGGCAGGCGGACGCCAGCGCGGCGGACTGATCGAGCTCGAGGTGCTTCGCAGCTTCGGTGATTCCAGGCTGAAGCAGCTCTGGGCCGAGCAGGCGCAAGGCGGCTCCAGGCCGGCGATGCCGCGCATGATCGATCAGGTCGCGCGTCGCTTCACGTTGGCCGTGCTGCTCACCGCGCTTGGTGCCGGGCTGTACTGGTGGGGCAAGGACCCGGCGCAGGTGTGGCCCATCGTAACGGCGGTACTGATCGTGGCCTGCCCGTGCGCGTTGGCCCTGAGTATGCCCTTCGCCTACGGTCATACGATACGCCTGCTGGGCAAGCGGGGCCTCTTCCTGCGCGACGCGGAAGTGGTGGAGCGCATGGCGCATGTGGACACGGTGCTCTTCGACAAGACAGGCACCCTGACCGCACGCGAGGCGCATGAGACCCGTTGGTGCGGGGAGCCGCTCACAGCGCGTGATCGGCAATGGGTGCACGCGCTGGCCCGCAACAGCGCCCATCCATTGAGCGCGGTGCTGGCGGGCGAACTGCATCGCGCGGCCGATGATTCCTTGCCTTGCGCCGAAGTGGAAGAAACGGCTGGACAAGGCATCGCCGGCCTGGTGGGAGGCATGCCCGTGCGCATCGGCTCGGCCACATTCTGCGGCGGCGGCGAAGCACCCCGTTCCAATGGAGAGGCGCATGTGCACATCACCATCGGCGGCACGCATCGCGGGCATTTCGCCATCCGGAAGCGCGCGCGCACCGGCATCGCCAACGCGGTCACCAGGCTGCGGGAGCGCTTGCACGTGGGACTGGTCACCGGCGATGCGCAGCTCGACAGCGAATTGGCAGCGTCCTTCGTGGGAGCTGAGGTGCGTACGCGCTGCTCGCCCGTGGACAAGACGGAGTGCGTACGAGCCAGCCAGCAATCGGGGCATCGCGTGCTCATGGTCGGCGACGGCCTGAACGATGCCGGTGCACTGGCCCAGAGCGATGTGGGCATCACGGTGACCGAAACCACCGCCGCGCTCACGCCCGCGAGCGACGCGATACTGGATGCGGGTGCCTTGCATGACCTGCCCGGATTCCTCCACATGACGCGACGCGCGCGCCGCATCGTCATCGCGAGCCTCTTCATCTCGCTCTGCTACAACATCACCGGAGTCTCGCTGGCCGTGGCCGGCATGATGACCCCGTTGATCGCGGCCATCCTGATGCCCTTGAGCAGCGTGAGCGTGGTGGCCTTCGTGAGCGTGGCGGTGGGAATCGGAGCGAGAAGCTCTTTTCGTGATTGAATATCTCGATAAGCGCTGAGGATTACATCGCACTCGGCTTCCACCACACGAGCCGGAGCCTAAATCGCTGACGGATTCCGGTTGGGCTATTGCTTCATGAGGCGCGTGCGGGTGCTGCGACCGTCGCCGCTGAGTTCCACCACCAGCATTCCCGCAGGAATCCCATCCAGTTCGATGACTCCTGATGTGGTTCCCGTTCTAGGCGATTCGAGCAACGTCCGGCCACGCGCATCGCGGACAACCACTCGATCGACCCCGTGACCAATATCGTACCGGACACTTCCGATTGCGGGTGATGGGAACAGGATCACGGGTTCCTCGGGTTCCGCGATGATTCCCATGCTCGGATCGAGAACGATGTACTGGAGCATCATCATGTTGTCCTCGTGCATGAGGTTATGGCAATGGTACATGTACGGATACCCGTTGCTGGGCTCGCCATAGCGCGTGATCAGTTTAACGGTCTCGAAACGGTCCACGAGCACGACATCCTTCGGCCCTTGCTCCCATGCAGGCGGGGCCTGGCCGTTCCGTTCCAGCACGGTGAAAGAGACCCCATGGATATGCATGGGATGCGCCATGTTCGAGTTGTTCACGATGTTCCATACCTCGACCGTGCCGAGCTGCATGGTGTCATTCACCACGTCCATGTCGAACATGAGCCCATTGATCATGAACATGCCCATGCCCACCATGCCCATGCCCGTGATGGTCTTGGTGCGTGTGCGGATGCTCTCGGCCTCGACCGGCATGGGTATATCGAGCAGGGTTGCGGGTATTCCCGTGACCGCCTCGGCCGTGGGCGCGACCACGCGTATGCGCAGGACTGGAAAGGCCACACCGTTGAGCGAACTGCTCTCCCAGACCAGGTTCGATGAGCCGGGCACGGTGCTCGGGAGTTCCTCCCCATGGCTCACCAGCAGAAGGCTATCGCCTTCCATTCCGGTCAGATCCAGCAGCACCTCCGTACGCTCGCCGTTGCTCAACCAGAGACGGTCCACTGCAGCCGGCTCCGGCAGCAATCCCCCGTCGTTCGTGATCACGTGCATGGACTGCCCATCAATCCCGAGTGCGTAGATCCGAGCATTGGAACCGTTCAGCAGGCGCAGGCGCACCACCTGTGCTGGGCATTCGAGAAAGGCGTCCGGTGTCCCATTCACCAGTACCGAGTCACCGAATGGATAGAAGGCGAAATCGCCGTTGGCCTCGAATTTCCGATCCTGTATCACTACTGGGAAATCGTCAACGCCGTATGTGCGTGGAAGAGGAAGCTGGGCCTCATCATCATCACGTACGATGATCAGACCGGCAACGCCGAAGTTGGCCTGCTCCGCAGTGAGCTGGTGAGGGTGAGGGTGGTACCAATACGTCGCCGCCGGATTCTTCACCAGGTACTCCGCCATCCATGTGTCTCCCGGATCGATGATTCGTTGCGGACCTCCGTCCATGTCTCCTGGCACATGCATCCCATGCCAGTGCATGCTCGTTATCTGGTCGAGCTGGTTGTGCACCCGGATACGGGTCGTGTCGCCACGATGCAGGATCAGCGTCGGACCCAGGTACTCGGCACTTGCGCCGTAAGTATTCGTGACGAGTCCGGGATAGAATTCGTGCGTATGCTCATCGACCACCAGGTCGAAGGTGTCCAGATCGAGCGCGGGAGGAATCGCCAGTGGATTCTGCGCGGCGCAGATAGACGACGCTGCGACCAGGAGCATGAAGGGGTATCGGTGTGCCATGACCAGTGTGAATGCGGGGCAAAGTATCCGAGGGCGGAACCGTGCCGGCTGATGCGCATCATTTTCGCTGGTCGGCCCATTCGGCACGGAGAGACCGGTACCAGAGGATCCACAGTCCGATCGGCAAGAGCGCGCTCGCGCTGAATAGGATCTCGTAGTAGCCGGGCATCATCCCTAGGCCGGCCCAGAAGAGGGAACCCTGAATGAAAAGCAAAGCCTCACTGAGAATGAATCCGAGCAGGAAGGAAGAGAGCGCTATGCGAACCCGGCGATCATGATCATTCACCCATCCGCGCATCACGGCGAAGGCCAGGAGTATCGACGATGCTGCCCCGAGCGTATTGAGATGGATGAATCCGATGACATGGTTGCGCAGCGTCAGCGCCATGTCTGCCACCGACGGAACGGCCACAGCCGCTTGTGCCATCACCTTGATCGCCATGGATAGAAGCGCTGCACCGATGAGCGTGCGCATCCATGGACTGGTGCTGGTTCTCAACTGCACACGAGTGCGCCTCAGGAGCACGAGCGTTCGCCAAGCGGCCGCGAGCTGCAATAGCACACCTATCGAGTTGACAGCGAGCACCGTCCAATGGCGCTCGGACCAGGCGATGGCGAGCGCGAACGTCAGCGCAGCGCTCGTAGCCCATAGTACCACGGTGGGCGCATCGAGACGGACATCAACTCCCTGCTTCTCGGCCCAGCGGCTCCCAATAGCCATCACGGCGAACCAGAACCAGCCATTGAACTGGAAATGCAGGAACCATTGAATGCTCCAGTAGTACAGTTCGCTGCCGGCGAGGCCGCCTGCCAGCACAGGCCCTATGGTCCATATGCCGAGCGTGCTCACCACCTGGAACACCAAAGCCAAGCGGGCCAGAAGACCGCTCCCGTGCTGCGGCCAATCATGCACCCGCAACCAGACCGTGCGCACCAAGCCATAGCCGACCAATACCTGCAGCACGGATGAAGTGATGCTGACAGCGCCATAGCCCTGCAGCGGGAAGCCGATGAGCATGACCAGCACCAGCAGCTGAGAGAGCGCCATGAGCCGCCAGAAGCGCCGAGGCATTCCTTCCTGCTCCTGACCGCATAACCCGATGAGCAGACCCGGGAACAGCCAGCCCAGCATGGCCACATGAGAATGCGCGTGCAGCCAAGGGCGGAATAGCATGCCAGGGATCTCGACGATGTAGATGAGCCGCAACGCCGCGCCGATCGTTCCCGCTACGGCGAAGGCGAGCAATGCCCAACGGAATCCACGGCTCGCGGGTTCTCCCGCAGATTGATCATGTCGCATCGTGTTCCTTGAATCACTCAGGTTTCCGGCTGACAAACGTCATATACCGGACAATACTGTCCGATGATATTTGTCACGTAATCGAAAAACAGAGCACATGTCACATTATTGGGCAAACAAGGCTGCGGCGTTGGCCGCTATGATACTGGTACTTGGCGCATGCGGCGGGCCGAGCGAGCCCAGTGGCCCTCCGGGAACATCGGGAACGCCACCCGATGCAGCAGCGGGCGGAAGCGCGAAGGGACTGGTCACCGCCGCCGATCTGAACCTGGGTGGGATCGACCAGGATATGGCTGAGAAGGGGAAGACCACCTACGACGTGAAATGCCAGGCCTGCCATAGCCTCGGCGAGAATCGCGTGGTCGGACCCGGATGGAAGGGCATTACGCAGCGCCGTGAGCCGGCTTGGATCATGAACATGATCCTCAACATCGATGTGATGCTCACCGACGACCCGGAGGCCCAGAAACTCCTGGAGCAGTGCCTCGTGCGGATGCCGAATCAGAACCTCAGCAACGATGAGGCCCGGCAAGTGCTGGAGTATATGCGAACCCTCTGAACCGAAGAACCAACCAAACCAACGCCAATAGGCGCAAGACAATGAGACTCAAGCTCCTTCCTATAGGCGCGTTGCTCGCCACTTCGGTGGGCCTCGTACTGCTCTTCAATGCCATGCAAGGCTGCCGACCGAGCACCGCCCAAACCGTTGTGACCGGCGATGCCGCCAGCAAGGTTTATGTGAAGCCCGGTTCGCACGACGAGTTCTACAACATGGTGAGCGGCGGCTTCAGCGGCCAACTCGCCATCTATGGCCTGCCTAGCGGACGCCTGTTCCGGGAAGTACCGGTCTTCAGCCAGGATCCCGAGAGCGGTTACGGCTACAGCGAAGAGACCAAAGGCATGCTCATGACAACCAGTGGATTCATTCCTTGGGACGACAGCCACCACCCTGAATTGTCGCAGACCGATGGTGTGCCGGACGGCAAGTGGTGCTTCATCAATGGCAACAACACGCCTCGCATCGCGCTGGTCGATCTCGGCACCTTCCGCACGACGAGCATCATCGAGATCCCGAACAGCGCCGGCAATCACTCCTCCCCATTCACCACGGGAAACAGCGAATACGTGGTAGCCGGCACACGTTTCAGCGTGCCCATGGGCGATGAAGCGCATCGTGATGTGCCCATCAGCACCTACAAGGAGAACTTCAAGGGCACGGTCAGCTTCATCCATCCCGATCCCGAGAGCGGTAAGATGAGCATCGCGTTCCAAATCGTGACCCCGGGCGTGAACTTCGACCTGAGCCATGCCGGCAAGGGACCGAGCGAAGGCTGGTTCTTCTTCAGCTGCTACAATACCGAGCAGGCCTATAGCCTTCTGGAAGTGAACGCCAGCCAGCGGGACAAGGACTTCATCATGGCCGTGAACTGGAAGATGGCCGAGCAATTGGTCAAGGAAGGCAAGGGCAAGCGCGCACCGGGCCGGCACTACAGCAACTGGTGGAACGAGTCGACGCATTCGAGCGAATCGACCATCGTCGAGGATGTGCTTCAGCTCGACCCGAAGGAGCATCCGGGCTTGTTGTACTTCATGCCTTGCCCGAAGTCGCCGCACGGCTGCGATGTGGACCCAACGGGCAAGTACATAGTCGGCAGCGGCAAGCTGGCCGCGCTGGTCCCTGTTTTCTCATTCGAGAAGATGCAGAAGGCCATCGCGGCGAACGATCTGGAGGGCGATTACGCCGGACTGCCCGTCCTGAAGTACGAAAGCGTGCTGCATGGTGAAGTGAAGAAGCCGGGCCTGGGCCCCCTGCACACCGAGTTCGATGCGAACGGGAACGCCTACACGAGCTTCTTCGTGAGCAGCGAGATCGTGAAGTGGAACGTGGAGCGCCTAGAGGTGCTCGATCGTGTCCCCACCTATTACAGCATCGGTCACCTATGCGTGCCGGGCGGAGATAGCAAGAAGCCTTGGGGCAAGTACGTGATCGCCTACAACAAGATCACCAAGGACCGCTACCTGCCCACCGGACCTGAACTGACGCAGAGCGCACAGCTCTATAGCATCGATGGTGACAAGATGGAACTCCTCCTGGACTTCCCCACCACAGGCGAACCGCACTATGCGCAGGCGATACCGGCTGAGCTGGTGACACCACGCGAAGTGAAGTTCTTCCGCATCGACGAGAACGAGCACCCGTATGTGGCGAAGGGCGAGAAGGAGACCAAGGTGGAGCGGGATGGCAAGCAGGTGCATGTGTGGATGACCTCCATCCGCTCGCACTTCGCGCCGGATAACATCGAGGGAGTCCGCATGGGCGATGAGGTCTACTTCCATGTGACCAACCTGGAGCAGGATTGGGACGTGCCGCACGGATTCGCGATCAAGGGCGCGGCGAACGCCGAACTGCTGATCATGCCCGGCGAGACGCAGACCCTGAAGTGGGTGCCCGATCGCGTAGGCGTATGGCCGATGTATTGCACGGACTTCTGCTCCGCGCTCCACCAGGAGATGCAGGGCTACATCCGTGTATCGCCTGCAGGCAGCAACGTGCCGTTGAGCGGCACCGTCGTGAGCAACCTCGAGAACTGATAATCATTCAAAGGCGGACGGGCGGGCCGTTTCTCGACGGCCCGCCCCGGATGCCGAAGGAGCACCATGCGAATCGTATCTCGTATCATGATCGCGCTGTCGGCCCTCGCGCTGCTCATCCTCCTGGTGGTGCCGATCTGGCGCATCGACCTCAAGGCACCGCAGTATCCCGAAGGCCTATTCATGCAGATCCATGCCGATCACTTCTCCGGCGATGTGGAGAAGATCAATGGCTTGAACCATTATATCGGCATGGCGCACATCAAGGACGAGATGTTCCCTGAGTTCGCGTTCCTTCCGAAGGTGATCATGGCATTGGCGGCCCTTGGCATCGTGGCAGCCGTTTGGGGCAAACGCGTGCTGCTCTTCCTCGGCCTGGCAACGCTCACGCTCTTCGGTGCATGGGCGCTCTACGATATGTACAAATGGGGCTACTCCTACGGCCACGAGCTCGACCCCCGTGCGGCCATCAAGGTCGAAGGCATGGCCTATCAGCCGCCTCTCATCGGCCATAAGCAGCTGCTGAACTTCGACGCCTGGTCCACCCCTGACGTGGGCGGCTGGATCCTCTTCGGCGTGATGGGACTACTCGCCGGGGTGTATTTCCTTGAGATACGCGACATGCGCCGCATTGCACGCGCACGACGAACGATGAAATGATGCGAATCACCTCCCTCCCCTCCATAGGCTTCCTCTCACTGGCCATCTCGCTAGCAGCGTGCGCGCAGAGCGAACCGCGCATAGATTACGGCAAGGTGGAATGCGCGCATTGCCGCATGAACGTGGTGGACCCGCATTTCGCCGCGGTGCTCGTCACATTGAAGGGGCGCCATTACGTGTTCGATGACCTGGCCTGCATGGTGCAATACGTTGCCGACGGCACGGTGGCGGAGGACCAGGTGGCCGATTGGTACATCTGCGACCACGCCAATCCAGGAAGGCTCTGCGATGCCACACAAGCCCATTATCTGAGCGGCGCGGCGTTCCGGAGCCCGATGCGCGGCGATATGGGCGCATTCTGCGACCCCGCGGACCGCGACAAGGCCATGGCCGACGGGCTGCGGCGCCTGGACTGGGAAGCGGCAAGAACCGAACTGCTTCAATGAGACGGGCGCGCCGGATCGGCACGCTCACGCTCCTGGTCTTCGGACCGGCTTTCACCGTGTTCGCCGGAATCTGGCGGCATGCATCACCGACCGGACTCAACGCCCTGATCCAGCGCGCGAACACGGGCGACACCATCGTCGTGGAGGGCACCGTAACCGAAGGAACCATCTGGATCGACCGGACGATCACCCTGCTTGGCGGTCGTGCGGCCGTGATCGACGGCGGCGGCGAGGGTGATGCGGTCAGCATCACGGCGGACGATGTTGTCGTGCGCGGATTCAGCATCCGTGGCGCGCGGCACAGCAATCTCGACGACATGGCCGGCATCAAGGTGAACGATTGCCGGGGCGCGGTGATCGCGAGCAACACCTTCGAGCAGTGCTTCTTCGCCATCTACCTGAGCGGTGCCGATGATGCGACGGTGCAGAGCAACACGGTTCACGGCAGCGTGGCCGAACCCGACCGCATGGCGAATGGGATCCACCTGTGGAAGTGCGCACGGGCGCGGATCGCCGGCAACAGGGTGCATCATCAGCGCGACGGCATCTACCTGGAATTCGTGACCGATTCACGAATCCTGGGGAACCACACCTGGAGCAACGAACGCTACGGGCTGCACTTCATGTTCAGCCACCGCGATTCATATGAAGGCAACCGGTTCGAGGGCAATGGCGCCGGCGTAGCCGTGATGTTCAGCAAGGAGATCGAGATGATCCGAAACGAATTCCGCTCGAACCTCGGTGGGAGCGCTTACGGCCTTCTCCTGAAGGAGATCAACGATGCGCATATCCATGGGAACATGTTCGACGGGAACACGGTAGGGATGCTGCTCGACGGATGCAACCGCGCGAGCATCGTGGACAACGACCTGCGCGGGAACGGCTGGGCCGTGAAGCTGTTCGCCAACAGCACCGCCACGGTCTTCGAGCGCAACACCTTCAGCGGAAACACCTTCGACATGACGACCAACGGCGACCTGGTGCTCACTACGCTGAGGGGCAACTACTGGGACCGCTACCGCGGATACGACCTGGACCGCGACGGACGTGGCGATGTGCCGTACCGGCCGCTGAGCATCTTCGCCCTGGTGGCTGAACGGATGCCATACGCCATGGTGCTGGCACGCAGCCTCATGGTGAACCTTCTCGATCAAGGTGAGCGCATCGTGCCCACGTTCACACCTGCCGCGCTGCTTGATGGATCACCGCTCATGAAGCCTCCGCATGGATAGGGTGGTACTGGACGGGTTGAGCAAGCGCTACGGCCGGCTCTGGGCACTGCGCGATGTCCGCGCCCGATTCGCGCCGGGTGAGACGGTCATGGTGATCGGGCCGAACGGTTCGGGCAAGTCAACCCTCATCCGTTGCATGCTGGGCCTCGTGCATCCGACAGAAGGAGGCATCTCCATCAACGGCTGCGAAGTTGGCCGAGACCCCTCCTATCGGGCGGGAATCGGGTACATGCCGCAATTCGCGGAATTCCCCCGAGAGCTCACTGTAGAGCAATTGCTCCGCATGATGAGCGACATCCGAGGTTCACGGTCAGGAGCTATGGATGACCGCCTGATCAGCCAGCTCGGCATGGACGCCTTGCTCGATAAGCGCATCGGCTCGCTCAGCGGAGGCATGCGGCAGAAAGTGAGCGCGGTGCTCGCCTTCCGCTACAGGCCCGATCTGCTCGTGCTTGACGAGCCCACGGCTGGCCTGGATCCCGTGAGTGCAGGAAAGCTGCTTGACGCGGCGATGCGTGCGAAGCGCGATGGGGCGACCGTGCTGATCACCTCGCATATCATGGAGGAGGTGGAACGACTGGGCGACCGGGTGGCCTACCTGGAGGACGGCCGCTTGCGCTTCGTGCTGCCACCCGAACTCATCCTCGAGGCAACCGGTGAGCGCACCCTCTCCCAGGCCCTTCCCGCATACCTCTCCAAGAAGCACCGTAGCCATGTGGAAGGTCTGTAAATACACCTTGCTCGATCTGGCGCGCAACCGCTTCGCCATCGGTTACGCGCTGCTCCTGCTTGTCACTAGTTCCGGGCTCTTCATGCTGGAGGCCGATGACACCAAGGCGTTGATCACCCTTTCCCAGGTCGTTCTCGCGCTCACTCCGCTTCTCGCGCTCGTATTCACCATCATCTGGCATTTCAACCAGCTCGAATTCACGGTGCTTCTGGCGGTCCAGCCGCTCCGAAGGGAATCCATCCTCCGCGCCCAGTATATCGCTGTTTCCACCGCGCTCTCCGGATCTTTCGTACTGGGTGTGGGCCTTCCCGTACTGGCCTGGGCACCCGGGCCGGTGGCATGGACGCTGCTGCTGACCGGGATCGGACTCACGCTCGTGTTCTGTGCGCTGGGGCTCTGGATAGCCGTATGGCAACGCGACCGGGCCAAAGCGGTCGGAATCGGACTTGTGACCTGGGTAGGGCTGGTCCTACTCTACGACACGCTCCTGCTCTGGATCATGTTCACCTTCAGCGACAGGCCGATCGAGCCGCTCATCGTACCGCTCGCCGCGCTGAACCCCATTGACCTGTCACGCATCATCATCATGCTCCGGATCGATCTGGCGGCATTGCTGGGATACACCGGAGCCGTTTACGAACGCTTCTTCGGCAGTATCGGCGGCGCGGCGGTTTCGGCCACGGCCCTTGCCCTCTGGATGGCGATTCCTTTCCTGCTCGCCACACGTTCATTCGTTCGGAAGGACCTGTGATGCGAGTTGACCAAGATCACCGATGACGACTGACCGGTGTCATCTCCACTCAGTCGATTATCGGACAATATTGTCCGCATAAAGCCCATAGAACATGAACCGCCATAACCTCATCCTGAAGGCGCTGGTGCCTATCACCTCCGCGATGCTTGCCGCGTGCGGGTCAGGAGAGCAGCCCGCCACCGCCCCGGCCGGAACCGAACAGCAAGCAGACGGAGGCCAGTCCACCGTGCAGGACGATCAATCAGAGAAGAACATCGTAGGCGTGGCGGTAGGATCAGCCGATCATACCACCTTGGTCGTCGCCGTGAAGGCCGCCGATCTGGTCGACGCCCTGACGAACGCAGGACCATTCACGGTCTTCGCTCCGACTAACGCAGCATTCGAAGGACTTCCTGCTGGAACGGTCGAGGGGCTGTTGAAACCCGAGAAGAAGGAGGCTTTGCAGGATATCCTCGAATACCATGTTGCCTTAGGTGTCTTCAAGCCCGAAACAATCTTCGATGGCCAGTCATTGGGCATGGTGAATGGCAGCAATGTGAAATTCACCGTGAAAGACGGCCAGGTGATGATCAACGACGCCAAGATCGTTGCTGCGGTTCCTGCTAGCAACGGGCTCGTATGCGTCATCGATAAGGTGCTGCTTCCGCAGTAAGAGGATCCAACGCTCACGGCGTGCAACGCCCGGTGAGGTTGGTGAAAGTCGGCAAGGGCGTCCATCGGGCGCCCTTGCTGGTTCAGGGACGAGCGGATGTCATCGCTTGTTGCGAAGGAACACCTCTCCCGCGAGCAGCTCGGCACCAAGCCGTTGGATCTCCGTGGAGCTGAGCATGGCATCCAGGCGCTCACGAATCAGGGTCATCTCATCATGAACGGGGCAAGGCTTCCGGGCATCGCACTTCGGGAAGCCCAGCGCGCATCCCGCGAGCAGGAAGTCGCCGTCAATCGCCACTACGACATCCTTGAGCCGCAATCCCGCTGCGATCTCAGGGGAGAGCGAGAACCCGCCACCCGGACCTTTCGTTGATTCCACCATGCCGGCATGGACCAATTGCTGCAGCACCTTGGCCATGAATGATGGCGGGGCATCGGTGCCTTGGACGATACGCTCCAGGTTCCAGCGCGTACCGGGTCCATTATCCGATGCCATGAGCACTACTGCCCGTATCGCATACATGCAAGCCTTTGAGAACATGGGCGCGCGAAACTACCATGTCGAACAAGCCCCACCGACGCGGACAGCGAGCGGGATCGGCCTTGTCCGGAAAAACTGACGCAAGTCATCTTCCGCACTGACCGCACTCAGCGCATGACGTTCGCATGACGGTCACTTTCGCTGCGCCAAGAAGAATAAGTGATGAGCGTCATCTTCCTCCTGATCGCGGCGAGCACAGTGGTGGCGCTATTCTTCCTCGCGGTGTTCGTGAAGGCCGTGAAGAGCGGCCAGTTCGACGACGACCGCTCCCCTGCCGTCCGCATGCTGAACGACCATCTCCCCGCCAAACCAACCGACGGGGCCACCTCCACTAAATCCTGAGCGATGACCGAGCGCTTCAAGTACGATAACCGGATCGTCAAGAACTTCCTCTTCATCACCATCCTATGGGGCATCGTCGGGATGCTCGTCGGCCTGATCATCGCCGTGGAGATGGTGGCGCAGAACACACCGCCCGATGCATGGTATTACTGGATCGTGCGGCCCTTCACCTGGCTAGGAGAGCTTGAATGGACGAAGTTCGGCCGCCTGCGCCCGCTGCACACCAACGCGGTCATCTTCGCCTTCGTGGGCAACGCCATCTTCGCCGGTGCCTACTACAGCCTGCAGCGCCTGCTGAAGGCCCGCATGTTCAGCGATGCGCTGAGCCGCATCCACTTCTGGGGCTGGCAGCTGATCATCTTGCTGGCCGCGGTGACCCTTCCGCTGGGCATGACCACCGGTAAGGAGTACGCCGAGCTCGAGTGGCCGATCGACATCCTGATCACGCTGATCTGGGTGGTCTTCGGCATCAACATGTTCGGCACCATCCTCAAGCGCCGCGAGCGCCACCTGTACGTGGCCATCTGGTTCTACATCGCCACCTGGGTCACGGTGGCCATGCTGCACATCGTGAACAGCATCGAGCTGCCGATCTCGCTCACCAAGAGCTACAGCTGGTACGCCGGCGTGCAGGACGCCCTGGTGCAGTGGTGGTACGGCCACAACGCGGTGGCCTTCTTCCTCACCACGCCCTTCCTCGGCCTGATGTACTACTTCATGCCGAAGGCCGCCAACCGCCCGGTTTACAGTTACCGGCTCTCGATCATCCACTTCTGGTCCTTGATCTTCCTCTACATCTGGGCGGGTCCTCACCACTTGATCTACAGCGCGCTGCCCGACTGGGCGCAGTCGCTCGGCACGGTGTTCAGCATCATGCTCATCGCACCGAGCTGGGGCGGCATGCTCAACGGCCTGCTCACCCTGCGCGGCGCCTGGGACCGTGTGCGCGAGGACCCCGTGCTCAAGTTCATGGTGGTGGCCGTGACCTGCTACGGCATGGCCACGCTCGAAGGCCCGCTGCTCAGCACCAAGTTGTGGAACAGCATCGCGCACTTCACCGATTGGATCATCGCCCACGTGCACATCGGCGGCATCGGCTGGAACGGCATGCTCACCTTCGGCATCGTGTACTGGATGGTGCCGCGCCTCTATGGCACCAAGCTGTACAGCACCAAGCTCGCGAACACGCACTTCTGGCTCGCCACGCTCGGCATCGTGTTCTACGCCGTGCCGCTCTACCTGGCCGGTTTCTTCCAGAGCCTGATGTGGAAGCAGTTCACGCCCGACGGGTTCCTGGTGTACAAGAACTTCCTCGACACCGTGCTGGAGATCAAGTACGCCTACTGGCTGCGCGCCCTGGGCGGCCTCTTCTACCTCTCTGGCGCGGTGATCATGGTGTACAACGTGGTGAAGACCGTGAAGGCCGGCAGCTTGATCGCCGATGAGGACGCCGAAGCACCGGCGCTGGAGAAGAACGCACCGGAAGAGGGCGGCAACTGGCACCGCTGGATCGAGCGCCGTCCCATCCAGATGCTGGTGGTGAGCCTCGTGCTCGTGGCCGCGGGCGGATTGTTCGAGATGGTGCCCACCTTCCTCGTGAAGAGCAATGTGCCCACCATCGCCAGTGTGCTGCCCTACACACCGCTGGAGCTGCACGGGCGCGATATCTACGTACGCGAAGGCTGCTACACCTGCCACAGCCAGATGATCCGTCCCTTCCGCAGCGAGACCGAGCGTTACGGCGAGTACGCGAAGGCGGGCGAGTTCGTGTACGACCACCCCTTCCAATGGGGCAGCAAGCGCACGGGTCCCGACCTGCTGCGCGAAGGCGGCAAGTACCCCGACAGCTGGCACTACTACCACATGTACGACCCCACCAGCATGAGCCCCGGCTCGCTGATGCCGCCCTACCACCACCTGTACGAGCACGCGCTCGATACCACCACCACGAAGGCCAAGATCGAGGCGATGCTGACCATGGGCGTGCCGTACGACAAGAAGCCCTACGCCCCCGGTTTCGAGAACCGGGCGAATGCCCACCTGAGCGAGCAGAGCGCTGCCATCGCCGCCAACCTCAAGAAGGCCGGCATCGATGCTCAGTCGGACAAGGAGATCATCGCCCTGATCGCCTACCTGCAACGTGTGGGCACCGACATCAAGGCCCAGCCCGTCGCGGAGGCGAAGTGATCAACCATCAAAGCGAACGCCATGCTCAAGTTCATCAAGGGCCACATGACATCGATCGAAGGGGTCGACCTCTTCCCGGTGATGGCCTTCCTGCTCTTCCTCGGCATCTTCCTCTTCGTGATCTGGTGGGTCCACGGCATGCGCCGTGACGATGTGGACCACATGTCCGCACTGCCCCTCGCCAGCGACGATAACCAAGCCACCAACGAACATGCGCACTGAACGCACCTCCATGGGCCGCGCCATCGCGCTGGCCGCCGCCACCATCATCGGCACCGCAGCGATCGCCCAAGGCGCCGATGCCGCCGCCGCGACCGGCACGCCTCCCATGATCGACACGAACAGCACGGTGAACTACGTGATGCTGGGCCTGGCCGTGGTGCAGGTGATCATCGTGATCGCGCTGAGCAGCTTGCTCGGCACCATGATGGGCAGCAGCGGCTGGATGCGGAAGCTCACCGAGCGTCGCGGGGCCGCCGTGCTGATCCCGGCGCTGATGCTGCTCTCGCTGCCCGCCAGCGCGCAGGCCTACCAGGCACCCAAGGCGGCGATGACGAACCAGGAGCTCTTCTACTTCCTGCTCGTGGTGAACATCATGCTCTTCATCATCATCCTGGTGCAGGTGAACCTCATCCGGGGCACCATGACCGCCATCACCGGCGTGTTCGAGGAGGAGAAGGCCAAGGCCGCTGCCAAGGTGAAGGCTCCGAGCCTGATGCAGCGCATGATGGGCATGCTCACCCGCCGCCCGAGCCGCGAGGTGGAGGAGCGCGACCTGCTGCTGCACCACGAGTACGACGGCATCCGCGAGCTGGACAACGTGCTGCCGCCATGGTGGCTGTGGCTGTTCTACGGCACCATCGCCTGGGGCGTCATCTACTTGATCAACGCGCACGTGACCAGGACGATGCCGAATCAGCATGACGAGTACGTGGCCGAGATGGAGCAGGCCAAATCCGACATCGCCGCCTACATGGCCAAGAGCGCCGGGGCGGTTGACGAGAACAACGTGACCATCACCGACGACGCGACCGCCCTTGCCGGGGCCAAGGCCACCTTCGTGCAGTACTGCGCGGCCTGCCACGGTCCTGACGCCGCGGGCGCTGAGACCTCGGTCGGCCCCAACCTCACCGACGCCTACTGGCTGCATGGCGGCGGCGTGAAGAACGTGTTCAGGACCATCAAGTACGGCGTGCCCGAGAAAGGCATGATCAGCTGGAAATCCCAGTTCAAGCCACAGGAGATTCAGGCGCTCGCCAGCTACATCCTGAGCCTGCAGGGCACCGGCCCCTCCACGCAGAAGCCGCCGCAGGGCGATCTTTGGAAGGACGAGGCCGCACCGGCGGCGGACAGCACCGCCGTTCCGGTGGACACCGCCTCCGTGAAGGTGGCCTCACTCTGAGATGAGCAAGCAGCCAGCGCATATCCAGCGCGATGAGAGCTTCCGCGATGCGATCAGCACCGTGGACAAGAAGGGCAAGCGCCTCTGGGTTTACCCCAAGAAGCCGAGCGGCCGCTTCACCAACCGCCGGCAGCTCTTCGCCTATGCCCTGCTGACCCTGCTGCTCGCGGGCCCGTGGATCCACATCGGGGGTGAGCCGCTGCTGATGATCAACATCATCGAGCGGCGCTTCGTCTTCTTCGGCCAGGTCTTCTGGCCCCAGGACTTCCTGATCTTCGTGATCGGCATCATCTCCACCATCGTCTTCATCGCGCTCTTCACGGTGGCCTTCGGCCGCCTCTTCTGCGGCTGGGCGTGCCCGCAGACCGTGTTCATGGAGCATGTGTTCCGCCGCATCGAGTACTGGATCGAGGGCGACTGGAAGCACCAGCAGGCGCTGAACAAGGGCCCCATGACCGCGGAGAAGCTCTGGAAGAAGAGCCTCAAGCACCTCCTCTTCTTCGCCATCAGCTTCGTCATCGGCAACACCTTCCTGGCCTACATCGTGGGCAGCGATGAACTGGTGCGCATCATCACCGACCCGCCGAGCCAGCATGTGGGCGGACTGCTGGCCATGCTGGGCTTCAGCGCGGTGTTCTACGGCAACTTCGCCTTCTTCCGCGAGCAGGCCTGCACCACCGTTTGCCCGTACGGCCGCCTGCAAGGCGTGCTGCTTGACCGCAAGAGCGTGGTGATCGCCTACGACCACGTGCGCGGCGAGCAGCGCTCCGCCTGGCGCAAGGGCGAGGACCGCGCCGCTGCGGGCAAGGGCGACTGCATCGACTGCAAGGCCTGCGTGCATGTATGCCCCACCGGCATCGACATCCGCAACGGCACGCAGCTCGAGTGCATCAACTGCACCGCCTGCATCGATGCCTGCGACCACATCATGGACAGCGTGGGGCTGCCGCGCGGACTGGTGCGCTACGCCAGCGAATCGGAGATCGCCGACAAGAAGCCCTTCGTGTTCACCCTGCGCATGAAGGCGTACAGCGCCGTGCTGCTGGTGCTCGTAGGCGTGCTCGTCACCATGATCGCCACGCGCAGCGATACCGAGACCACCCTGCTGCGCACCCCCGGCATGCTCTTCCAGGAGCGTCCCGACGGCACCATCAGCAACCTGTACGCGCTCAAGACGGTGAACAAGACGCCTAACGAGCTGCCTCTCACCCTGAAGCTGGAGAGCATCGATGGCGAGGTGATGGTGGTGGGCAAGCCCATCGTGCTGCAACCGGGCGAACTGGCCAGCGGCGAGGTCTTCATCATCGTGCCGAAGAACGCGATACACGACATGAAGACACGCGTCGTGGTGGGCGTGTACAGCGGCGACAGGCTGCTGGAGAAAGTGAGCACTTCCTTCGTTGGCCCCCTTAAACCTCCCGGGACATGAATTGGGGAAAAGCAATCGCCTTGAGCCTGATCGGCTTCGCTGCCATGCTGGCCACCTTGTTCGTCATCGGCAGCAGGCACATGGAATCGCTCGTCACCGAGGAGTATTACGCTGAGGAGCTGCGCTACCAGGAACGGATCGATGCGCAGGCCCGCGCCCATGCCCTCTCGGCACCGGTGCGCTTCGATGCCGCCGATGACCGCATCGTGCTGGGCTTCCCCGTCGAACTGGCCGGCAAGACGATCACCGGCACGCTCACGCTGCTGCGACCGAACGATGCCAAGGGCGACCGCACCATCACCATCGGCCCGTTGACCGATGCCCAGTTCGCCAGTTCGCCGCTCGGCATGGCCACGGGCCGCTACGATGCATCGCTCGACTGGCAGGTGGATGGCGTGAGCTACCACAGCTCCGACAAGCTCGTGGTGCAATGAACCCTCTGCTGGCCACCGCGCTCCTGCTCGGTGCTGCTGGCAGCGCCCATTGCGTGGGCATGTGCGGCCCCATCGCGCTGGCTGTTCCATCGCCGCGCCCCACCTGGGGATCGCGGCTATCGAGCACCTTGCTGCTCAACACCGGCCGCATAGTCACCTATGCGCTCATCGGTGCGGCCTTCGGCGCCTTCGGCAAGGGACTGGAGCTCGCTGGTCTGCAACAGGGCGCCGCGATCGTGGCGGGTGCGCTGCTGATCCTGAGCGTGGCGCTGCCCGGATTACTCGAGAAGTGGCTGCCCACCAGCAAGGGCGTGCTGCTCATCGGCCGTGTGAAGAGTGTGCTGGCGCGCAACCTCAAGCGCACCGCGCCAGAGGCACTTATGCTCACCGGCATGCTGAACGGACTGCTGCCCTGCGGCCTCGTTTACGGCGCGGCCATCGGCGCATCGGCCATGGGCGATGCGCTGAGCGGCGCCTTCTACATGCTCCTCTTCGGCCTGGGCACCTGGCCCTTGCTCGTCGCGCTGCGCATGAGCAATGGATTGCTGGGCGAGCGCTCACGCCGCGCACTGCGCAAGGCATCGCCGGTGCTCGTCGGCGTGGTGGGCCTGCTGCTGGTGCTGCGCGGCCTCGATCTCGGCATCCCCTACCTGAGTCCTTCGGCACCCGCTGCGGGCGCGGAGGCCGTGGTCTGCCATTGACCGCTGGGTGACCTGCGTCACATTGCGCGTCGCCGACAGCCACGACCTTCGATGCAAACTCCCTGACATGAAAGCGAACATGGGTTCAGCCGACCGCATCCTCCGCGTCATCATCGCCGCGATCATCGCCGTGCTCTACTTCACCGGCACGATCTCCGGCACCTTGGGCATCGTGCTCCTCGTTCTGGCAGCGGTCTTCGTGCTCACCAGCCTGATGAGCTTCTGCCCGCTGTACGCGCCCTTCGGCTTCAGCACCTGCAAGAAGCAATGAAGCGGGTGTGGCTGATCACGGCCGGGGCCATCGTGCTCGGCGCCGTGGCCGGTTGGCTATACTGGAACCAGGTGGGCTGCGCGAGCGGAAGTTGCGCCATCACGGGCAGCCCCGTGAACAGCACGCTCTACGGCGCGCTCATGGGTGGCCTCATGGCCAACTCCTTCCGCAGCGGGAAGAAGAAGGAGGATTGATCAGCTCTTGGTGGTCAGCAGGGTGATGGAGCCGCGCGAGAGCTTCACCTTGCCGCGCTGGGCGAGTTGATGAAGCAGGCGCGTGATCACCTCGCGCGGCGAATTGAGCTCCTGCGCCACGTCCTGGTGCGTCACCTTCAGGGTATGTTCGCCGGTGGCCTGGGCGCGTTTCACCAGGTACTTCCACAGCTGCTCATCGAGGCGTGAGAAGGCCACCACCTCGATCGTCTCGAGGAGTTCATTGAAGCGCTGGTTCTGCGTATCGCTCACGTAGCGCCGCCACTCGGGATAGGCCATCCACTCCTCCATGAAGCGCGCGGGGATCATGAGCAGCTCGGCATCCTCCTCCACCACCGCCACCACCGGGCTCGGCTGGTGGCCCGTGCAGCAGCTCAGGCTCATGGCGCAGCTCTCGCCGGGCATGATGTGGTAGAGGAAGCGCTCCTCGCCGCGATCGTTCTGGGCCAGCACGCGCAGGCTGCCGCTCACCACGATCGGGATGTGGGTGATCGTCTCGCCCACGGTCATGAGCACCTCGCCGGCTTTCAGATGCTTGCGCACGGCCTCCCGTTCGACCGCCTGCCTCAACCGCTCATCATTGAACATGGCGGCAAGCTATCAACGTCAACCGAATCCTTGACGAACGTCAGGAAGGAGCCTCGGGCACCCGGGTAGTTTCGCGAGGTACGGTCATGTCCGCCATCCCCATCCGTTCCATCGACGAGCTCGTGCAGGAGCTGCTGCGCCACCGCGACCCGGCGGCCTACGGCCAGACCTTGGCCCGGTACGCGGATCCCACGCCCGACCTGGCCCCTTACCTGCGCTGGAACAGCAAGCACTACACGCGCACCTGCATCAGCAGGAACGACGACTTCGAGCTGCTGGTGATCTGCTATGAGCCGGGCCAGAGCACCAGCATCCACGATTACGACAGCCAGACCGCCTGGATCCACCCCATCGTGGGCGAACTGGTGGAGGAGCGCTACGCGCTGACCGGCACCGGCGGGGTGAAGCTCACCGAGGAGCGGCACCTGCGGCCCGGGATCGACGACGTGCTCACCAACGGCATGGCCATCCACCGCTTCATCAACGCCGGCGCCGGACGGGCCGTGACCTTGAACCTCTACGCCCGCCCCATGAGCAAGTGGCGCGTGTACGATGAGCGCACCGGCAGCTCGGACCTCCGCATCGCAGGCCCGAGGTGATGGAGCGCGCCGCTGGCATCCGCACCTACCTTGCCGCCATGCTCAGCAGCGCGGACGATGCACTCGGCCAAGCCGACACCGCGCGCGTCTGCGAGCTGCTGTTCATGACCGCCACCGAGGGCCTGGTGGTGGTGGATCGCACCGGGCGGATCATCATGCAGAACCCGAGCCTCAGCCGCATGTTCGGGTATGAGCGCAACGAGCTGCTGGGGCACCGTGTGGAGGAACTCCTGCCCGATGCGGTACGGGCCAAGCACACCGCGCACCGCGAGCACTACGACAAGAAGCCGGTGCAGCGCCCCATGGGCTCCGGCATGGAGCTGAAGGGCATGCGCAAGGATGGCTCCGTCTTCCCCGTGGAGGTGAGCCTGAACCATTTCGATGTGAACAGCCAGCGCTATGTGATGGCCCTGGTGAACGACATCACCTTGCGCCGCCTCGCCGAGGACGAACTGGTGCGCACCAACGTGGAGCTCGAGGACCGTGTGGAGCAGCGCACCGCCGAATTGCGCAAGGCGGAGGAGGACCTGCGACGCGCCCTGGAGAAGGAGCGCGAGCTGCACGCGCTGAAGAGCCGCTTCGTGGCCATGGCGAGCCATGAGTTCCGAACGCCGCTCAGCACCATCATGGGCAGCACCGACCTGATCAACCGCTACGCCCCCGACGATGAGCGCGTCAGCAAGCACGTGAACCGCATACGCGGAAAGGTGCGCGACCTCACCGCCATGCTCAACGAGTTCCTCTCCTTGGAGCGCATCGAGCAGGGCATCGTGCAGGCGCAGCCCGCCGAGGTCGACGTGGTGCACCAGTGCATCGAGCAGATCGAGGAGCTGCGCGGATTGGCCAAGACCGGCCAGAGCATCGATTACGACCACCACGGCGAGGAGCGCATCGTGCACACCGACCCGCAGATGCTCGCGCACGTGATCTCCAACCTCGTCACCAACGCGATGAAGTACAGCCCGGAGCGATCGGCCGTGCAGCTGCGCACCGCCTTCGCCGACGGGCTGCTCACCCTCACCGTCACCGACCATGGCCTCGGCATCCCGCACGAGGACCAGCAGCACCTCTTCGAGCGCTTCTTCCGCGGCAGCAACGTGATGACGATCCAGGGCACCGGCCTCGGGCTGAACATCGTGAAGCGCTACCTCGACCTGCTCGGCGGCAGCATCCGCTTCACCAGCAGACCGGGCGAGACCATCTTCACCGTAGAGCTTCCCCAGCGCTTCCGGCCCACCGCGCCGACGCCAGAACCAGACTCCCTCCCATGAGAACCATCCTCCTGATCGAAGACGACGCCGACATGCGCGACAACACGGCCGAGATCCTCGAGCTCGCGAACTACCGCGTGCTCAAGGCCGAGAACGGCCGCCGTGGCGTGGAGCTGGCCCGCAAGGAACAGCCCGACCTCGTGCTCTGCGACATCATGATGCCCGAGTTCGACGGCTACAGCGTGCTGCACATGCTGAGCCGCGACCCCAGCACCGCCGAGCTGCCCTTCATCTTCTTGAGCGCGAAGGCCGAGCGCGGCGACATGCGCAAGGGCATGGACCTGGGCGCCGACGACTACCTCACCAAGCCCTTCGAGGAGAGCGAGCTGCTCAACGCCATCGAGGGACGCTTGAAGCGCAGCGAGCTCTTCCGCAAGGGTTTCGATGGCGGCATCGATGGCCTCACGAAGTTCCTCGACCAGGCGCGCGGCCTCGATGCGCTCAAGGACCTGAGCCGCGACCGCAAGACGCGCAAGCTGCCCGCCAAGGAGATGCTCTTCCACGAGGGCGATGAGCTGCGCCAGGTGCCCTACCTCGTGAGCGGCAAGGCACGCTCCTTCAAGATCAACAACGACGGCAAGGAGCTGGTGACCACCTTGCATGGCCCCGGTGAGTTCATCGGGTACATGGGCCTGCTGGAAAACGGGCACGCCCTCGAATCGGCCGAGACGCTGGAGCCGAGCGAGATCGCCCTGGTGCCGCGCGAGGACCTGCTCGCCCTGCTCTACAAGGACCGCGACGTGAGCATCCGCTTCATCAAGATGCTGGCGCGCGACGTGAAAGAGAAGGAGCAGCACCTGCTGCAGCTCGCTTATGCCAGCGTGCGCCAGCGCGTGGCGCAGGCGCTCCTGCGCATCCACGCGCGCTACGCCGAGAAGCAGGAGCCGGGCCTCGGCGTGCGTATCAGCCGCGAGGACCTCGCCACCGTGGTGGGCACCGCCACCGAGTCACTCATCCGCTGCCTCACCGACCTGAAGGACGAGGCCATGATCGAGACGCACGGCCGCGAGATCGTCATCAAGAACAAGGCGAAGCTGGAGCAACTGGCCAGCCGGTAGCTTCGGGGCGTGGAGCAATCGCTCATCCTCTTCACCGCGCTGCTGCTCGTCGCCGAGGTGCTGGGCACCATCGGCGGCTTCGGCTCCAGCATGCTGGTGATGCCATTGGCGGGCTGGTTCCTGCCCTTCGATCAGGCATTGGGCCTCACCGCGCTCTTCCATGTGTTCAGCAACGCGGCCAAGATGCTCCTGTTCCGCACGGGCGTCTCGTGGCGGCTGCTCGGCTGGCTCGGCATCCCGGCGGTCATCGGCGTGCTCATCGGCGCGCGGCTCACGGTGCGCTTCGATGAGAACCACCTCGCCTTCTTCATGGGCACGGTGCTCGTGTCGCTCGGCACCATCATGCTGCTCGCCCCGCGCATCACCCTTAACGATAAGCCCGGCACGGCCATGGCGGGCGGCGCGGTATCGGGCCTGCTCGCCGGACTGGCCGGCACCGGCGGCGCCATCCGTGGCCTCACCCTCGCCGCCTTCGGTCTGGAGAAGACCGCCTTCGTGGCCACCAGCGCATGGATCGACATGGGCGTGGACCTGGGCCGCACCGTGGTGTACAGCGCGCAGGGCTTCGTCACGCACCAGATCATCGGCTACCTGCCCATCATGGCCATCACCAGCGTAGTGGGCAGCTACCTCGGCAAACTTGCCCTCGCACGCATCGAGCAGCAGGCCTTCCGCATCATCGTTCTCAGCCTCGTGGTGCTCATGGGCGCGATCACGATCTGGCAGGCGCGGTGAGTGCAGCGTTTCACGCGAATTGGCTCCGGACGATCAGCCGAGACCGAGTGAGAACGGCATCCGGCAGCGAGAGGGCGCACGAACCGTCCATCACGGAAATCAGAGCAAGGAATCCAATCCATGCCTTCGGCACTCCGTTGCTCGTAGCGCCGCGCCGCGAACACGGAGCAGGCGCCATTTTTCGGTGGAAAACGTCATACGGACGAAGTGATCAACTTTAGACCTTTGATTCCCTGATCATGCAGCGCATTCTTCTATCGCTATTCGTCCTTGCGCTCGCCACGGCTTCCCGCGCGCAGGAGATCTGCAACAACGGCATCGATGATGACGGGAATGGCCTGATCGACCTGAATGATTCCACGGCCTGCACCTGCAGCAACCTCGCGGCCGGTGCCACCGAATCGCTCATCCCCAACCCTTCCTTCGAGGACCATCTGTGCCTGCCCAGCTCCTGGAGCCAATTGAACTGCGCGGACGGCTGGTTCCAAGCCACCGATGCCACCAGCGACTATTTCAACGCGAACGGATACCTGCCCAACAGCGTCCCCGCTCCCATCCCCGATGGCGATGGTCTGGCGGGGTTGATCATCATGCCCGATTGGCAGGAGTATCTCGGTGCCTGCCTCCTCTCGCCCATGGTCACCGGCGAGCAGTACAGCATCAATTTCAACATCTCGGCCGAGGCGCCGGATGGCATCTTCTCCAGCACCATCCCGATCTATTTCGGGCCGATCGAGATCACCATTTTCGGGTTGCCCAATTGCGTGGCCTTCCCGGTGAACACCACGACATGCCCGCAAGCCAATGGCTGGGTGCCGCTGGGCACCACCCTATAAACGCCGGATAACAGCTGGTCCCTGCAGAACATCACCTTCACCCCCACCTTCGATGTGGCGGCGGTCATGCTCGGATCGCCTTGCATCCTGCCCCCGGACTATCAGGGGCAGAACGGGCACATCCCTTATTTCTTCATCGACAATCTGCTCCTCGCGGAGGATATCCCGTACGATGCATCGATAGCGCCCTTGGGCGGCTGGTGCACGAACGACCTCGTGCTGGAAGCCACCCCGGATTCGCTGTCCGGTGATTACCAGTGGTACCAGGAAGGCGTAGCGCTCTTGGGCGAAACGGGCCTCACGTTGGCGATCAGCGCCAATGCGCTGCCTCCGGCCACCTATCAGTTCCGCTACCAGCTCAACGATACCGTGTGCGTAACGGTGCCCTACGAGGTGACCATACCGCCTGACCCGCATCCCAGCTTCACTGTTTCATCCCCGGTAGGCTGCGCACCGCACACCACCACGCTCACCAGCACCACCGCAGGGGTAACAGTGGCGAGCTGCGCCTGGGATTTCGGCATCGGCACAAGCACCGGCACCTGCGATACCACGATCACCTACGACACGCCCGGCACGTACGACGTCACGCTCACGGTAACCAGCGCGGAGGGCTGCGTGGGCGACACGACCGTGGTGGGTGCGGTGCAGGTGGTGGCGCCACCCACGGCCGCGTTCACCCCTGATGCCACGCAAGGATGCGAGCCGCTCACGGTGAACTTCACCAATGCCTCCGTCGGCGACTGGACCGATTGCGCATGGGACTTCGGTGATGGTGGCAGCGCCATCGGCTGCGACCCTACGTACACCTTTCCCGCTGCCGGCCTCTACTCCGTATCGCTCACGATCTCCACCGGCGGGGTCTGCGGCAACGACACGATCATGGATGCGCTGATCGAGGTGCTGCCCAGTCCGGTGCTCGCGCCGATCGTGGATGCGCCTGCCGGATGCCGGCCTCATACGGCGAGCTTCTCGCAGAATGTGCCGCCGGGCTCGAACCTCAGCTGCGCGTGGACCTTCGGCAATGGGGAAACCAGCTCCGATTGCGCCGCCAGCGCCACATACACCACGGCGGGCCTCTACAGCGTATCGCTCAGCGCCACCTCGGCCAATGGCTGCGTGTCGGACACGGTGCTCACCGACTGGATCACCGTGCATGAGCTCCCGCAGCCCGATCTGAGCGCCGATGC
Organism: Flavobacteriales bacterium; assembly: GCA_020635725.1. GTDB lineage: Bacteria > Bacteroidota > Bacteroidia > Flavobacteriales_F > PHOS-HE28 > PHOS-HE28. The sequence continues at coordinate 51,020 of JACJZF010000005.1, read as the reverse complement.
GCAGGCCGGCTGCCCGCCCTTCCTGGTGACCTTCACCAATACCACCCCGCCCGGCCAAAGCGCGGCCTGCGCGTGGGACTTCGGCGATGGCGGCACTTCGGCCAATTGCGCGCCGGCATACATCTACACGCAACCGGGGACCTACGCCGTGAGCCTCACCATCACCTCGCCCCAAGGCTGCACGGCCGATACGCTCTTCGATCCGTACATCACCGTTTATCAGCCGCCGCTGGCCTCGTTCGAGTCCGCCGTTCCCAGCCAATGCTACTCCTTCCCCTTCGACTTCACCAACACCTCCACCGGAAGCGTCGACTGCTCCTGGGCCTTCGGTGATGCCGCCACCAGCACCGATTGCGACCCGCAGCACACCTACGCCGTAGCCGGCCTGTACGATGTGACGCTCACCGTGACATCTGCCGAGGGTTGCGTGGACGACACCACCGCCGTCGCCTACATCGACGCCATCCCCGAGCCCGTGCCCATCATCGGATCGGATACCACGCAAGGGTGCGAAGCGCTCACCATCCAATTCCAGAACCTGACCGACCCGGCCTCGGTGGCCAGTTGCGCCTGGACCTTCGGCAACGGCGATGCATCCACGGAGTGCGACCCCGAGTACACCTACGCGGCGTGGGGCACCTACACCGTAAGCCTCACCGTTACGGCGCCCTGGGGCTGCGTGAACGACACGGTGCTCGTGGATTACATCACGGCCTGGGACCGCCCGGACCCCGACATCCTGGCCGAGCCGCGCATCGGCTGCCCCCCCTTGCAGGTCGATTTCGCCAACGCTACGCCTGCCGGCCAGACCGCCTTCACCGCGTGGAACTTCGGCGATGGCACCGTGAGTCCCGAGTCTGACCCCAGCCACCTCTACCTGCATTCAGGCACCTACAACGTGAGCCTCACGGTGGTCTCCCCGATGGGCTGCTGGGGCGATTCCCTATTCAGCGAATACATCACCGTGCTGCCGAAGCCGCAGGCCGACTTCACCTACGCGACCACCGGTGGCGACATCTTCTGGCCGCGCTTCGATCTGTTCGATGCGAGCTCGCCCGATGTCGTGAGCTGGTGGTGGAGCTTCGGGGAAGGAGGCCGATTCGGGACCGATTCGGTACCCAACACCTCCATCATCTTCCCCGAGGAAGTAGCAGCGAGCTACCCCATCATGCTCATCGTGGCCGACACGAACCAGTGCATGGACACCACCGTGCGCTATATCACCGTGGAGGATGTGCTCACGCTCTACGTGCCCAACTCCTTCACGCCGAATGCCGATGACGTGAACGAGCTCTTCCTGCCGATCATGCGCGGTCCGGAGCCGGCCACCTACCTGCTATCGATCTACGACCGTTGGGGCCAGCTGCAGTTCTCCAGCACCGACCCCGATGAGGGCTGGGACGGCAGCCTGGGCGGAGCGCCTGCGAAGGAGGATGTGTACGTGTGGCAGCTCGAGTTCTCCTTCGTCGACCGGAACGAGAGCGACCGCCGCATCGGCCACGTGACCTTGCTGCGCTAGCGGGCGATCAAGCATTCAGGGTACCTCCACCCACCTCAGCGACGCAAGGTGGCCGCTTGCTACGCTGCCCGCCTCCTCGCGGGTTTGGCCGCTGATCGCGCATCCCCGTTCCGCTCGCTTCCTCTTGCTCCCCTCGGCCCTACCTTCGCGACGTACCCTTTCGAATGACCATGGCCCGCACGAAGACCGCCGAAGAAACCATCTCCCTGGACGAGCTACGCGCCGAGATCCTGCGCGACTACGAGCTCTGCGTCACCAGCCGCGAGGCCAGCCTCATCGGCCGCAAGGAAGTGCTGGGCGGCAAGGCCAAGTTCGGGATCTTCGGCGATGGTAAGGAGCTGGCCCAGGTGTGCATGGCCAAGCAGTTCCGCGATGGCGACTGGCGCAGCGGCTACTACCGCGACATGACCTTCATGTTCGCCATCGGCCAACTCACCGTGCAGCAGTGGTTCGCGCAGCTCTACGCCCACGCCAGCGTCGAGGCCGACCCCAGCAGCGCCGGCCGCAGCATGAACGGCCACTTCGCCACGCGCTCGCTCAACGCGCAGGGCGAATGGCAGGACCTGATGGCCCAGCCCAACTCCAGTCCCGACATCAGCCCCACGGCCGGTCAGATGCCGCGCCTGCTCGGCCTCGCGCAGGCCAGCAAGGTCTTCCGCAACAATGAGGCTCTCCACGGCCACACCCATCTCACCGACAAGGGCAACGAGGTGGCCTTCGGCACAATCGGCGATGCCAGCACCAGCGAGGGCCACTTCTGGGAGACCATGAATGCGGCCGGTGTGCTGCAGGTGCCCATGGCCATGAGCGTGTGGGACGACGGCTGGGGCATCAGCGTCAGTAAGGCCTACCAGACCACCAAGGGCAGCATCAGCACCCTGCTGCAGGGCTTCCAGAAGGAAGAGGGAACGAACGGCATCCACATCTTCAAGACCAAGGGCTGGGACTACGTCTCGCTGAACAAGACCTACGAGAAGGCCATCGGCCTGTGCCGCGATGAGCATGTGCCCGTGCTGATCCATGTCGAGGAGGTGACGCAGCCGCAGGGCCACAGCACCAGCGGCAGCCACGAACGCTACAAGAGCACCGTGAGCGATTGGATCCGCGACAAGGACGGCAAGCCCATGGAGGAGGTGCCGCTGCTCGAGTGGTACAAGGTCTACGACTGCAATGTGAAGTTCCGCGAGTGGATCCTGGGCGCGCGTCCGGGCGGCGAAGCCATCGCCACCGCCGAGGAACTCGATGAGCTCGAAGCCAAGGCCAAGGCCGATGCCCGCGCCGCGCAGAAAGCCGCGTGGAAGGCCTTCCAGGATGAGATCAAAGCGGAGAGAGATGAGGTTGTAGGGTTGATTGAGGGGTTGGGAGTTGAAGGTTGCCATGCCATTGCCGCAGAGTTGAAAGCTGAACTCTCCCCTGGCCGCAAGGAGGTGCTGAGCGCCGCGCGCCGCGCGCTCCTAGCCCTCAACGCCGTCACCCCGGCCACCGAGCCGGGGTCTCGAGATGGCGGCTCGGAGGCTGCCATGACGTTGAAGGCATGGATCGAACGCTCGCTCGATGAGAACGCCGACCGCTACGGCAGCCACCTCTACAGCGAGAGCGCCAAGAGCTGCCTGAAGGTGCCCGAGGTGCCTGCGGAGTACGCCACCGATGAGCAGGTCGATGGCCGCATCATCATCCGCGACAACTTCAAGGCGCTCTTCGAGCAGGAGCCGCTGCTGCTCACCTTCGGCGAGGACACCGGCAAGATCGGCGACGTGAACCAGGGCATGGAAGGCATGCAGGCCCTGTTCGGCGAGCTGCGCGTGAGCGACACCGGCATCCGCGAGGCCACCATCCTCGGCCAGGGCATGGGCATGGCCCTGCGCGGCCTGCGCCCCGTGGCCGAGATCCAATACCTCGATTACCTGCTCTACTGCCTGCAAGGCATGAGCGACGACCTGGCCACCGTGCTCTGGCGCACCAAGGGCGGGCAGAAGTGCCCCCTGATCGTGCGCACGCGCGGCCACCGGCTCGAAGGCGTGTGGCACAGCGGCAGCCCCATGGGCATGATCGTGAACAGCCTTCGCGGCGTGGTGGTGTGCGTGCCGCGCAACATGCAGCAGGCCGCAGGCATGTACAACACGCTGCTGCAGAGCGACGACCCCGCTTTGGTGATCGAATGCCTCAACGGCTACCGCAGCAAGGAGCGCCTGCCCAGCAACCTGGGCGCCTTCACCGTGCCCATCGGGCAGGTGGAAGTAGTGCGCGAAGGCACTGACCTCACCCTCGTGAGCTACGGCAGCACCTTCAATTTGTGCGCTCGTGCATGCGACGAGCTTGATGCGATAGGCATCAGCGTGGAGCTGATCGATGCGCGCACCCTCCTCCCCTTCGACCGCGCGCACCGCACCGTGGAGAGTTTGCAGAAGACCAACCGCCTCTTGGTAGTAGATGAGGACGTGCCCGGCGGCGCCAGCGCTTACCTCTTGCAACAGATCCTGGAGGTGCAGGGCGGTTACCGCTACCTCGATGCCACGCCAAGCACCCTCACCGCCAAGGCCCACCGCCCCGCCTACGGTTCCGATGGCGACTACTTCTCCAAGCCGAGCTTGGAGGATGTAGTGGAGAAGGTAGTGGGGATGGTGAGGGAGTGAGGAGGCCTGATCTTTCGCAAGCTGATGCCCGCTCCTGCGCAACTGTTCAAGTACAGAAGTGCAGCGAGAGATGAGTTGCCAAGACATCTGGACTTACTCGCTACAAACTGCTTCTGGGCCTCTACCATTGAAAAATTAAACGACCCTTGTGAAGGTTACCACAAGGATGGATTCAGTCCATTTCTCAACCTCTTCGAGAAGCTATCCATTGGCAATGCCGAGCAGTTGAACAGCGTGCGCTCCGCGTTTCAAGAACTGACGCAAAGAAGGTTCAAGACTGGCATTTTCTCGCTGAGCTCTGACCCCCTGAACCCTCAAATGTGGGCGCACTACGCGGGGTCCCACAATGGTTTCTGTGTTGGCTACAAACCCGACTTGCTTGTTGACAACCTCACTCATGATGGACGGAAAATCTACCACGTTCGGTATTCCAAGAAGCCAGCAACCTTAGGTCCCGGCATCGTACTCAGGAGAAATGACCAAGAGACAGTCAAACGGTTGCTCTGTACGAAGTCGCCCCCTTGGGGGTACGAGAAGGAGTATCGCATACTTGTTGAGCAGGAAGGAAGGATATCACATCACTATGACGCCATTCGGACAATCTATTTCGGATCTAAAATGACAGATGATCATCGATCCTTGATTATGACAACGCTAGCTGGTCGAGGCATACAATTTCTCGATGTATTACCACATCCGAGTCAGTACGTGCTTGAAGCGCGGCCAATCAACAACCCAGCGGATGAGGAGATAACGTATCTCCGTCAGCACGTAGACGCACTCACTGGCTCAAAGACAGCCTACGAGGTTACAGGCTGCAAAAAGCACTCAAGTTTTAACAAGATCGAAATCGACGTCCAAACGAGTGAGGAAGTTAACTCGGCCACCGTGGTTGCAATCAGCGCTGAACTAGCGCGTTGCATTTATTCTACGGCAAAACGCCACTTCGTTCGGTTCCGACTGTTCGGAGAACCCGAATCAACGCTACCATTTGCCCTAACTGCCTTTGAAGATGGGCAGCTAGTCTCCAAATAATACTGCCTCACAGAACCAGAACGCGCTGTCGGAAGAGCAAGACGAACGGCCTGCACTATTTTAGAGCGTTCCCTACGAGCAAATTGCTCAAATCTTACCGGGGACCAGATACGTATGCTTGAGCAACGTCATTAATAGCCTGCTGTATCAACTCAATGCCGACATAGATTGAGCGGTGAGATGGGATTTGCTCTTCATTGCTCATCACTGTTGCCATCTCTTTGAGGCGAAATACTTTCTTCCGGAATGAGGTGGGGAACGAAGAGATGCTTGGCTCCGTCACTGCTATTGCCACCTGAAGCCGGTACCGAAGAGTCGTGAAGGAGTAGAGGAAGAACTCGTCGAATGATGGTGCAGGTAAGTTTCCCAATCGAACCTTAGTGAGCAGGTGCTGCTCGATAGTTTCTACAATCCTGCTACTCGACCAGGTTCCTGCATAGTCTGGGGTACCTGTCTTCAGTTCTGCGAAAGGACCTCCGATTGATTGATGAACGAAATGATTGAATTCCTTGCGGATCTCGCTAACGAACTCCTGCTGCATCTCCGCAATCGCAGCCTTCGACCTCCTCGAATCAAACCATTCGATGAGCCACCAGAATGGGAAAGCCGAGAAGAATGCCAAACACGCATCTGAGATAATCTCGCCAACCTTCTCATTCCCCTTATATACGAAGAGTGGCTCGCAAGGCCACAGGCTGATTAGAAGCGGCGGTATTAGACTCACGAGCCACAGTGTCGGAAGCACCCAAGGGGGAATCCTCTTTGGCAACATGGAGCAGGGTTTCTGCTGTCGAAGATGACCAAATTGGTCCACTCTCAACTGCTACGAAGCGATGGTACAATCGACACGCAATTCCTGTTGGATACCTTGAAGCACTGCACTTGAGAAACAACCGTTACTTTAGCGGCGGTGCGGTTGCGCACCCGCTGGGGATGCAGCCAGCGCAAGATGGCCAGCAAGAGCAGCATGAAACATGGCTGCCAGTCCGATGGAAAGGGCTGAGGATTGTCCAAGGGGTCACCCCAATGACCTGAAGAGCTTGGAACGGTCGGGCAAGGAGGTCTAGAGATCTGCATGTGACGCGATGAGAGAGCAGTTAACCGCTGCTTCCTGTTGGGGCGGGAGGAAGCACTAACGGTTCTTCCATGCGCATTAACCAACGACGTGCGTCTCAACCATCACAGCGGCAATCAGCGTCGACGCCCCCGCGCAACACCGGCAGGGTTGATTTAGAACAGTACGCTCTCGAGACGGATCGAATGCGTGTCCGAAATGAGCGGATTGTTGCGGCGTCCAAGCGCGACGAAGTAAGAGTGCAGCGCATGCGAGCATACACCGGTCGTGGCTGGCTCTTGCTCGCTTTACTCTGCTTGCTACTGAGAGCTTGCGGGAGCTTTGCAGCATGTAGAGATGACTCCGCGCTCGCCCTCTCATCTACGTGTGGCGCTAGACCAACGCAGCTATGTCCGTTGAAAATCCTCCTAGGCTGCTCGGGTTTGAGAAGGGTCGATGGGAGCGGGACACCCTGCGGGTGTATCACAGGAGTGGTTGCACAGGCAACGTTGGCGCTCTTTGGACCTCGGAACTGAGCGACCTCGGCCTAAGTTTAGCATCTAACTAATTGACGGAATGACTTGGCCCGACACAATTCAAATGGTCAGCTTCCCACTGGAGGTTGTTGGCCTCACCCTGACGTTGATCGAGATCTATATGAGCAAGATTGCCAATCGAATTGAAAAGGAAATGGACCGCGTAGGCGACCCCATGTTCAGGCGGTATGCGAAGGGCGGGCTAGTGATGATGATCGGACGTTGGCGAATAGGTATCGGCGCACAAATCGCTGGTATTGCGATTGGGGGAGCAATCGATTTCCTTCTCCTCCGTTGGGGACATCGAGTCGGTATTCCGTATGCGACCACAACGCTGCTTCTCTTCTTCCTAATCATCCCGTTTTGGAAGTATCACACCTGGCTGTCAAAGCACAAGTGGCTCTTCTCGCTTCCTCTCTTCGCTATCACAATACCGCTCACGGTGTCTTTGATTGGTATCCGTCTACTGTGGATCATTGCGAGCAATATCTTTTCATTCTTTAATCGCTTCGGCAAGGGGAAGGCTACTGGAGGAGTTGGCCTTGCACTAGGTGGACTTGGACTGATCTGTGAGCTCGTCCAAGTAGTGCTGATCGAGATCCATGCGGACCGATGGGCAATCTTGACATACTGGTCAATTATCGCGGTGATTGTTCTTCTTCTAGTCGGTCTGGTCCGACTTATGAAGCGGGTGAATCGGCAATGGGAGGAGGGGTATTCCTCTTCTTCTGAAAATGTTCGGCCTGCTTTAGACCTTCGCAGGGTCCCCCCGCCTCAGTAGGGTCTGTCATGCACTCGACGACGACCCTGCGGCGCATCGGATGACTCACTCGTCCTGAAAGGGGTGAATAAGACTGCCGTGGCCTGAGCCTGCAGCCCGCCATTAACCAGACTTAACGATACACGGTCCAACCCCGGCCCGCAGTTCCTTCGTCCAAGGGCGAATGGAATCCACCGAACCCATGCCCGCTACTTTCGCCGCCATGTGCAGGAATACCTGTTTTGCCGCGCTGTTAGCCCTCGTCATTCCGGCCATCGCCCAGGCCCAGGACGCACCCAAGCGGCAGATCGAAGCGACCATTGCCGGCGCCGGCAAGGACACCATCTACCTCGCCAACTACTACGGCAGCAAATTGTACTATGCCGATACCGCCATAGCCGATGCCCGAGGCAAGGCCGTATTCCACAGCCCCAACGGCTACGCGGCCGGCTTGTATGCGATAGTGGCCCCTGGGCTCAAGTTCTTCCAAGTGTTGGTGAACGAACCCGTGATCAAGCTGGTCACCGACACCACCGACCTGCTGAAGCATCTGGAGGTGAAGATGAGCAAGGAGAACCAGGTCTACTTGGACTACATCCGCTACCTCGACGACAGAAAGAAGGAGCGGGACCTGCTACGCGCGCAGATGGACAAGCAAGAGGACGCGACCGGCCGCAATGGCTTCAAAGCCCAGCTGGAGGATCTGGACAAGGCCGTGAAGGCCTACCAGAATGATCTCGTGGCCAAGAACCCCGGAACCCTGGTAGCGGCCATGGTGAAGATGAGCATGGCCGTGGAGCTTCCCGAGATCCGCAAGGCCGATGGCAGCTTGGACAGCGCCGCCCAGTACTACCAGTACCGCGCGCATTACTGGGACAACGTGGACCTCAAAGACGAGCGCATCGTTCGCCTACCCGACTTCGCGAACAAGTTCGATGAGTACATCGGCCGCACGGTGCCGCAGGTGCCGGACACCATCAACGCCCTCGCCGATGCCCTCATCGGCCGCACCGATGGCAGGAACGAGGTGTTCAAGTACATGGTGAATACCATCACCCACAAGTACGAGACCAGCGACATCATGGGCATGGATGCCGTGTTCGTGCACATGGCCCTCACCTACTTCTGCCCCAACGGCGCCGCACCCGGCCGCGTGGATTGGATGCCGGAAGACAAGCTGGAAAAGCTGTGCGAACGCGCCCGCAAGCAGGCACCGCTCGTGCTGGGCCGAAAGGCCCCCTACCTCTGCCTCACCGATACCACCGAACAGAAGTGGATCAACTTCTACGACCTGCCGCAGGAGTACGTGGCCATCATCTTCTGGGATCCGCATTGCGGCCATTGCAAGAAAGAGCTGCCCGAATGGGGCAAGGCGTACAAGGAGAAGATGAAGGCGCTGGACATCGAGGTGTACTGCGTGGCCAAAGCCGTGGACAGCACCTTGATGAGGGATTGGAAGGCCTTCATCCGGGAGCACGATCTGGACTGGGTGAACGTGGGCCTTACCCAGCATGTGTTCGAAGAGGCCAAGAAGGATCCGCGCAAGTACATCCCGAAGCTCACCACCATCGAGAGCCTCAACTACGCCGACACCTACGATGTCTACTCCACGCCCAAGATCTTCCTCGTGGACGGCGAGCGTAGGTTCCGCGGCAAGCAGCTGAGCCCCGAACAGGTCGTGGATCTGGTAACGAAATTGAAGGAGCGGAAGCCGAAGGAATAGTCCATCGCTGTAGCGCCATGTGGCTCCTCTACCTCGTTCAGACGCTCTTCAGTGCGGCGTTCTCCCTTGGCTTCTGCATCTGGTGGGTGCTCGTTCATGTCGGTCACGGCATGCCGCCGCAGGAAGAGGGCTTCGTACGCTGGTGGTCCCAGCTGGATGGTCAGCCGGAGTTCCATCTGCTCTTGGTGCAGCTGCTCTACCCGCTCTTCTGGTGGCTCAGCCGAAAGGCACCCTGGCCCGTATTCTGGCGCTACTGGCGCAACCTGCACTTGGTGCTCGTCGTGTTATTGGTGCTGACAACCTCCCTGCTCTGGCTGGCCACGCCCGATCTCGGTGGCAACTGGGGCTGATCATCGCGCCCGGACCTGTGCCAGCTCCCACGGCCACCTGAACGGCGGTAGGTTGTGCCCGCGTGGCTCGAAGCGATAACGACGACCCTGGGCCCACGACGGCGCTGCCCCTTCGCCGCCGCGCGTTCTCACTCGACCATGCTTGGTGTTCCTGCTCCCGCCCGACCCCCCATCCATACCTTCCGTCTTGTTCCCCGCAAACGGCGGACGCCCGCTGGCCAACCGTAACCACCTGCCCTTGGGGCCGCGAGCAATGAACGGCCTGTAAACAGTGGAAGCCGAAACGAGCGCCCATGCGATGAATCGTGAACCCAAGCCCCTCCTCTGGCTCTACAGCGTGGTGATCGCGGCTGGCTTGATTTCCATCCTCGACATGTACTTGCCCGCCATACGAGCCCGAAGCGTTATCACTCGGGTGACCGAGTTCGGCTCGTTCGAGGGAAGCGAGAATGGCACGGGACGTATGAGGTACTGGTCCTCAATCGACCTCGACAACGGAAGTAACATCTGGACACAGCGCACGGCGAACAATTTCGCCGTTGGCGATTCCATGGACCTTGACCTCAGTGCCGTGCTGCGCCATGTGGTGCGCTATCGCGGGCCCGGGACAACCGCACGGTCATGGTTCGATACGGAAGGCGCGAACAAGGACTATCGGCCGTTCCCCTTTGCGGTCGTCCTATTCGCCTTACTCCTCTTCTACCCGAACTGGTCCATTGAATCGCGCATGCTGCTGCGAGGCGTGCTTGCGGTGACACTCATTGCCTGGCTGATAACCATGGCGGCGACCGGGGGCTGATTCACCTGATGCGGTCCCGCTCTGCCAAACCATATGCAGTGCAACGAACCTGCAGCAACCCGCTCACTCCAACACGAATCACTCGCTGCCCCTCCCCTTCCTGCCCACCCATACCAAGGTGCAGACGCCCGGCGCGAGGTCCTGCACGGAGCGTTGCATCACGGAATCATCGGCTCTGATCCCCGCGGTCCATACCGCTTGAGCGACGGGCTTCGCTAATCCAACGCGTCGAATCCCAATCCACCGATGCGGGCATCGCTCGGGCGCAGCTGAAGCATCACCTGCCAGCGCCGCTGATCGCGCTCGCTCACCAGTTGCATCGTGTACTCCTCAGGATTGACGCGCTGCACCTGATCGATGCGGTTGGGACCGATATCGGCTTGGAGCTGCTTGAAGACCTCCAGATGGCGCTCCATGGGCACATCGTTGAGGAAGCCCGGACCGAAGTTCTCCGTGAACCATTCCTTGAGCCGAGCCTCATCGGCCGGGGCCCCGATGATGGCCGATAGCGCCTTCATGCGATCACCCACCGGTCCTTCAGGAATGCCTGCCAGCGGCTTCGGAGGCTCGGGCACGTGCGCGACATACGTGCTGTCGAAGACCATGCGCCCCAGCTCCCAGGCCATGTCCTGCATGCCGCGCTGGTTGGCATTGCTCATGAGGACCACCACCGCGTCTTCATCGGCGTACCACAGCACATCGGCGAACTGCACGCCATTGCCACCGTTGTGGGTGATGAGCCGGGTGCCGCGCGGCGTGGTGAAGAGGGCCCAGCCGTAGCCGTAGTGCGAGTCCGCGCCTTCGCCCTCGAGCACATGCGGGGCGAACATGGCCTGGGTGCTCGTGGGGCCGAGGATCTCATTGGTGCGCAGCGCATCCACCCAGGCCGCCATGTCGTGGGTGCTGCTCAGCAGGCCGCCGTTGGCGCGCAGGTGCCAGCCGGGTGCGCCGTTCACCGTGGGATGGTCGAGCATGGTGCCCCAGCGCGTTCCATCCTTGCGGTAACCGATCGCCAGCTGCTCCTTCGACCATTCGGGGATGCGATAACCCGTGCGAACAAGACCGGCGGGCGCGAGCAATTCATCGTATAGAAAGCGCTCGTAGGGCATGCCGCTCACGCGCTCCACGATGATGCCGAGCAGGCTGTAGCCCACATTGGAGTAGCCGTAACCCGTGCCCGGCGCGAATTCCAAGGGCGTGGCCAGGGCCAGTCGCGTGAAATCGCCGCCATCGATGGGTTCATTGTCGTCGCCGATGGCACCGGGGAAGCCCGCGCTGTGCGTGAGCAGGTGGTGCAAGGTGATGCCGCTCTTGTCAGCCGGAACGTCCGGCAGGTAGGCGCTCATGGCATCGGTGACCTTCAGTTTGCCTTGCTCCTGCAGCTTCAGGATGCAGGCCGCGGTGAATTGCTTGGTGATGGAGCCGATGGCGTGCACGGTAGAAGGCTCGTTGGGCAGGCCCTGCTCGCGGTCGCGAAGGCCGTAGCCTTTGTCGAGCACGGCGCTCCCGTCCTTCAGCACCAGTACGCTGCCGGCGAACCCGGCATCGGTGCAGGCCAGCAGGAAGCTATCCATCCGCGCTGCCGGGCCTTGTTCCTTCGGAAGGGGTTCCGGGGCGCCGCAAGCGAGCTGGCATGCTGCCAGGGTCACGTGAAGAATTTGCCGCATCGTACAGGTATTGACCGGCAAGCTGCGCATGATCCGTGAAGAAGGCGCCAAGCGAAAAGCCGATCGGGACGGAAACGGGATGGATCGTTCGCGCCTCGATTCCTGCATGCTGGTGTTCGGGAGTCGGAAACCCTGCTATTTTCGGGTGTTCAACCCTCCCCCCATGATCCGGACCCTACTCCTCACGGGCAGCCTGGTGCTGCTCGCATCGGCCCACGCCCAACAGGTGCAGAAGTGCTGCGGCACCAGCAACAGCACCTTCCTGCTGGGCAACACCAATTACGCGCGGCACTCCCAGATGATCTATCTCCCCGGCGACCTGACCAATGCCACCGACGGTCCGATCACGCATCTGTATTTCCGCTACGGATCCACGGGTCAGGATCAAGGCAACACGATGAGCAACTTCATGGTGCGGCTGGGCCTCACCGATGAGACGGCATTCGCCAACGGCAACGAATATTTCACGGATCTGGATGTCGTGTACAGCGCTTCGAGCTTCACCATTGCGCCCGGCACCACCGGGGAATGGCTGTGGTTCTCCCTGCAAACGCCTTTCCTGTACAACACCGGTCGCACGCTCATCGTCGACATCACCTTCGAATCGAGCACTACGGTCAATTTCGGGACCTTGGGCACCACGAACAACGGCCGCAAGCTGGTCTCGCCCGACCTGGGCGCCACGACGGGTTCCGTCACCAGCAGCACGTGGCAGGACATCGGTTTCGATATCGATGGCACCTTGGGCCTGAGTGCGAGCGGCGGTCTTGACGTGGAGCTTTGGCCAAATCCCGCCACAAGCACCAGCATCCTGCGTTGGTCCGGAGGGACACCGACTCCGTCATCAGTCGATCTTCATGACATCAACGGTCGCTTGGTGCGCACGACGCGGGTGCCAACGGGCGCGCAGCAATGCGAGATCGATGTGCATGACCTGGATCCCGGCCTCTATCTCCTGCGCTGGGGCGGCACGCGAAGTGCCCGCTTGGTGGTCGATTGAAGCGGCGCTTATGAATGGGCAGGCTCATGGGAAGGAGTATCGTCCCGACGGCCATACCCGGTATGTCTCCCTTTCCCGAGCGCGTCAGTCCACGTAGAAATAGCCGCGGATCTCCTTGACGACGTCTCGGTCGAGAATGACCTGGCGCAGCCGATAGTGCGTACTGGAGGGGCTGTGGCTGTAGGTCAACGCGACATAGTGGGCCTTCTCCGGAAAGCGCTTGCTCACATTCCGTGATCCGTAGGGGCTCCAACGGTATAGCGGCTCACCGAGGATGCTGATCACTTCACCTTCCGTCATGCCCACCTCGATGCGGTTGAATCCACGATGCGTGTACCCCTCGGCGTAATGTGTGTCGGTTAGGCCCAGGAGGTCGAAGGGCTCGGCCAGAAAGCCATCGATGCGGATGCGTGGCGCCGTCAGTGCCGCATAGCTCGCCAAGGCGACGACAAGCAAAGCCAAGTACAACGAGAGGCGGGCCATCTGTTCAGAGCTGCGACCGCAGAACGATGGCTGAAGGAGAATAGTGCCCCGCCAGGAGTCACTCGATCACCCGTTCGCGCACCGCTACCGCCGGATTCCCCTGATAGATCATGTAGGCGTCGAGGTCCTTGCTGGCCATGCTGCCGGCCGCGAGCACGCTGTGGCTCTTCATGGTGACGCCCAGCGTGACTATGGCCCCTGCTCCCACCCAGCTGCCATCTTCCAGCACCACGGGCCGGGTGTAGGTGGGGTAATCGATCTTCTTGTAGTCGTGGCTGCCTTGGATGATCATGCCGCCCTGGCTGATGACGACGTTGCTGCCGATGGTAAGCGTGTCGAGGTTGTCGAGCCACGCGCGCTGGCCGATCCAGCTGTGGTCGCCGATGCTCAGCTTCCAAGGGAACTTGATGTTCACGCCGGGGTGTATCACCACGCCCTTGCCCACCTTGGCCCCGAAGAGCCGCAGCAAGGCCGGCTTCGGCGAGCGGAACGGGAAGCAGGGGTTGATGAAGAAGAGCGCGTTGGTGAAGTACCAGAGCGTGCGCTTGATCACGCCCGCGCCGGGATCGAAGGACTTCGAGTTGTCGAAGCGGCTCAGGTCGACACGTGCGCGATTCATCCCTTCGTGCTCCTTCGCTTCGGGCCTGGCGCTCCTGCCCTGCTACGACGTTGATAACCCACGGGATCCTCGTGGAGCGTGATGCTTCCGACCAGATCGCTCATGTCGGTGTTCACGCGCATCAATTCGGATAAGCGCCGAAGCGCCTGGTCGAACTGGCGTTTGGTGGTCGTCTCCGTGATGGTCATCAGCATATCGTTCATCCCCGGCGTGTTTGATAATGCATGATTCCCTGCTCGCTGCTCAGCTTCGTGAAGATGCCATCCGCGGTCAGTAAAGGCAGTCGATCCACCTTGGCAGAGGCCGCCACGATCGCATCAAGGAGCTTCAACCGATGGAATCGACGTATGCGCACCGCTTCTCCTTTTACCCGCTCGTCCATGTGCCGGATCCTTGCCTTATCGAGGAACTCGCTGATTCGGGCCTCGTCTTCCGATTTGGCAAGCGGGTAGCACCGCAGTTCCATCTCCACAATCTCCGAGATCACCGGGAACTTGCCGTGGATGAATGAACTCAGACGCCGATCACCACCCATCGCGAGCATCACCACGTTCGTATCCAAATGCAGTTCATCACGCATCCCCCCTGGATTCCCGCTGGTACGCTATGGGGTCGACGGTCATCGTTATCGTGCCGCACAGACTCATCATGTCTATACCCTTGGTCTCAGCAACTGCACCATATCGCACGAGCACGGCTCCTCGCGCAATGCGCTTAGCGCCTACAGCCTTGCTCTTGGCATTCCGGTGCTTGGTGGGCATGCCCGAAAGATAATGCGCTCGTTCATCGGCTTAAAAGAGCGTAGCTGCGCTCCACCCCATCGTTGTCGGCCAAATATCGCTCGCCCAGCGATGCCGCGCCCTGCGCGAAGGCATCGTAGGCCGATTGCTCCATCTGTACGCACTGTTGCAGCACCTCATCGAAACGTTGCGGCTCTTCCAGGGGCAGGTCCCAGCCAGCCTGCTTTGCTTCCAGGTCCTTCCACGGCGTGCGGTCGCTCACCAGCAAGGGCCGCCCGACAGCCAAGGCCTCCAGCATGGTATGACCGAAGTTCTCGCCGACGCTGGGCATGAAGACCACATGCGCCATAGCGAGCGCATCGGCTACGCGGTTCTGGTCGATGTGGCCGTGAAAGACTACCTCTATGCCGGCGGGCAATCGTGCAGCGGCTTCCTGGCAGCGCTTGTAGTACGCCTGGTCGTAAACGGTGCCGTATAGGTCGAAGCGGACATCACCTTTCAGCGAAGCGAGCCGTTCGATGGCGAAGAGCGTGTTCTTCTCCGGTGCGATGCGGCCCACGCTCACCAGGCGCAAACTTCCCTTCTCCTTAAGGATCGGTGGGCGTTCCTCGTTCACCTTCATGCGGCCCAGGTTGGGCACCAGATGCACCTTCACGTCCTTGCCGATCCAACGCCTGATGTCCTCCACTTCTTCGGCATTGGTCGCTTGGAACTCCACGCCGGCGAAGCAACCGGTGGTCTTCACGGCCAGCAGGAACGCGCGCTTCTTGGCGGTGGCCTGCCGCATGGGCCCTTTGGCCAGCATGCCGCGCACGGCCACGATGCGGCGCTGCTTCGAGCCGCGCAGGATCCACAGCGGCGCGATGGTGCTCCACTTGGAATAGAGCCCGTTGATGTACACGGCATCCCAGCTACGCTCGTTCAGCAACGCCTTCCATCGTTTGAGCTGGCGGCCCTTGCGCGAGGCGTACCAGACGCGTTCGCCGCCATCGAGCGTGACCCAGGCGTTGCGCACGAGGTCTGCCGGGCCGGCCTTGGCGGTGTAATCGCGGTCGCCGGTGACGATGTGGAAATCGACACGGCCGTGCAGGTGGTCCACCAGGTTGACGAGGCTGCGCACCGGTCCGCCCGCCTTGAAGAAAGGCTTGTACCAATCGATGAAGGCGAGTACTTGCGGCCTGCTCATCGGAGGGTTGGAGGTTGAAGGTTCTTGGAGGTTGCGGGTTGAGGACCCACCATCAACTCCAGAGCTGTGCGGGCCCACGCGACGGGGCTCCATGCCTTGCCCAATTCCATGCTACGATGCCCCATGGCGCGAAGCTCGGCATCGCTGCTGAGGATGAGCTTGCGCATGGCGGTCTTCAACGAGTTCTTGTCGCCCGCGATGAAGCGATGTCCGTTCTCCCCTTCCACCAGGAAGCGCTCCGCCGCTCCCACCGCAGAACTGAGGAGCAGCGGCATGCCGGTGCAGGCGTGCTCATGCACCACCACGCCCCACGGCTCATAGGTGCTGGGCAGCACGAAGGCGCCGCAGTCGCCGAGGAGGGTCTCCATCTCCTGCGGCTGCTTGAAACCCAAGTGCCTGATGCGCGCATGCTTCCCGCTCGGCGACGTCTTCACTTGCTCAAACTGCTCACCTGTGCCGGCCAGCCAGAGCTCCCAATCGCCCGCCTCGTCCGCATCGCACAGCTCGGCGAAGGCATCGCACAGCAGCTGCTGCCCTTTCGTAGGGATGTAGCGGGCCACGCAGAGGAAACGGTGCGGCCATGTGTTTTCGCGTTCATGCAGCAATCGCTCACCGATGGGAAGGAAGTGGGCTGTATCCGCGGAATAGAAGCCGGTGCGGATGCGTTGCGCGGTGAATCCGAGGCGGCGCGCGTAGGCGGCCTGGGCTGCCCCGGTGACCCAAGCATGATTGAAGGCTCGGCGCAGCTTCGCGCGTGAGACCGCCGCATTGGCCCATTGCTTCCAGTGGCCGCGCCAGGCGGTATCGAGCGCGATCACCGTTACCGCTCCTTCCGCCTTGGCAGCTGCGCTGGCCTTGAGGTAGCCCGCATCGACCCAGCCGCTCGTGATCACCAGAAGAGGTCGATTGGCATGCACGAGTCGCACGATCGCCTCATCGGTGAGCGTAGCTCGTTCGTGCACCGTGATGCGCGGATGGAAGGACAAGGCGAAGGGCGCCTCCTTGTTCACCGGCCAGCGCACCAGGTGAATGTCGGCATCGGCCAGCTCCACCAGCTCGTTGAGGCAGGCAAGCACGTAGGGCGCGAGCTCGGTGTAGAGCACGAGCACGGTTGGTCGATCCGTGTGAGCGGCTGGCATGGCTCGGGTGGCCAAATCTATCGGGCGCGGTGTCCTGGACGCCGCTTCAGCGCGATGCGCAGGTCGAAGAGGTCGCGCGAACGGCCACCGGCCGCGAATCGCTTGCGGTAATAGCCTACCCAGAGCGCGATGAGCGGGGCACCCAGCACGGTGGGCCAGAGCCATTGCAGCCACATGGGCTTGATCATGTTCAGGTTCACCGCGCTGAACGCCGATACCGTGGCGATGTAGCCGCCGAGGAAGCCGGTCATATGCGCATAGAGCCACTCCCGCTTGTCGTGGCTGGAACGGTAGAACCGGCTGTAATCGCGCCAGACGAAGAGCAGGCCGATGGCGCCGAACACGAGGAAGATGATGGACCCGCTGGTACGATGCCCGAGCATGAGATGGATGAGACCCCACATGAAGAGCCCACCGTTCACCAGGATCCCGGCTCCCATGGTCAGCTTGTCCCAGCCGCTTGGCCGCTGCCCTTCGTGCAGCCGCTTGAGGTAGAGCGCACGATAACCCGATGCGACCAGCTGGAAGCTGAATACCGCAACCAGCGTCATGAGCCAGTTGGGCCGCATGACACCAGCGATGATCGCCGTCACCACCACCACGGCCATCGCATAGAAGTAGGCCTTGCCCCATCGCCGGTGCCAATCACCGCCTTTGCGGGTGATCATGGCCAACGGCGCCACCACGAAAGCGAAGAAACCGGCGATGGCGTGTAAAGTCAGGATAGTTTGAAGCATGAAAACGGCGAAGCGGATGGCCCTAATCTACCGAGTCGCCAGCGATTGGTGGCCGGAACCAACTCCGATTCAACTGATTCAACGGAATCGGCAATCCCACGGCATCTCCTTCCCCTTGGACTTCCACCACAACAGCCTGTTCGGGGCCATCCAACGCGCTGCACAGCAACGCTTCGACGGGCAGCGCCCAATGCACGTGCAGGCCGCGCGCGTTGAGTGTCGCGGTATCGATGCGCAGGTGGCCGTGCTTGGCTCGGGCCTCATCCACCAGTGCTTCGATAAGGGCATAGCGCGCGCCTATCTCACGAGCGGCGAATGACATTCCGCGGAACTGCACGAAACCGATGATCAGGAGCACGAGTGCCGCGATGCGACCGCTCTTGACATCGGCCTCGCGCAGCAGCAAGGCCAACGGCAAGGCAACCAAGGTCGCAAGCGGCAGGAAGTTCTTCTGCATCATCACGGCGGAATCACCGCGGTGATACGTGGCGAACGTGACCACAAGGAAGGCGGCTACCGAAGCGAGCAAGAGTGCCAACAGGAGCCATCGGCCGCGTTTGAGCAAGAGCGCGGTCGAAAAGCCTAGCAAGCACCACCAAGGCAGGTACGTGGAAGTGTCGCGCCACGAATGCCCGAAAAGGAAATCGACCGCCGGATTGGATGCCGAGGCCATCGCTTCCGTGCCTTCGGCGATGCCGGAATAGAGACCCTGCTCATACCCGGTGGCCGGCCATACCACGTGCGCGATGACAGGAAAGATGGCCGCCATGACGAACAACGCGATGGCCAATCGATCGAGCCCTCTGGCCGCTACCTGAAAAAGGATCATGGCGCAGGCGACGGGCGCACCAAGCGGATGCGCGAACAGGGTGAGCAGCAAGGCCACCCAAGCGATCACGAGCGGAGCACCGGACCGCCGGTCGTGCCATGCGTCGAGCGCGGCGGTGAGCAGCAGCGGGTAGCTGAGCAGATAATGGGCTTCGAGCACCATGCCGTAGAAGGCGATGCGGGTGCAAAGCACAGCTGCCAATGCCATGGCTGCCGCGTGCCACGGACGACGGAGTACATGGCCCGCCACGGCGAATAGCCCCCACGGCAGCAGGACATGCGCCACGGAAGCGGTTCGGAGCAAGGCAGGCAGGCCAGCATGGAGCCGAGCCATGAATTTCACGGCCATCTGGGGGAAAAGCGCGCTGTAACGGTGCGCCTCGAAACTCAGGCCCTCCTGCTGCAGCCATTTGAACAACTGCCATGCGGAGTCCACATGAATGGCCCGCAGACGCCAATGCACCAGCGCTAACGCCGTGAGCGCCGCGAAGAGCAGGTGCCCGACGACCAGAACGGCCGAGCCGCGCTCGGTGTGCTTCATGCTCATCAGGGCCTGATAACGCGCAATCGCACAGCGACCTCATCGCCCTTGTGCCCGCGTATGCGCATGATGTACATGCCATTCGGCGCATCGAAACGGACCTCCACGGCATGCGGCGGAATGACGCCGGCTTCCACGAGCCTTCCGCAAGGATCCAAGAGGCTGAATGAACGAGGGGTCGCGGCCGCAGCCATCCGAAGAAAGCCCGGCGAGGGATTCGGCCCCAGAAGCGGTAAGACAGGCACGGGCTCGTTCAGGCCCAAAGGGTCGAATGCATCCAGCACGGTCTCGGAAGCGGTGGCGCCGTTCAGATCCGTCCGCACTGCGAAGACATCGGTGCCACCTGAGCCGTAACTCGAGGTGCTGCC
Source organism: Flavobacteriales bacterium (assembly GCA_020635725.1). Classification (GTDB taxonomy): domain Bacteria; phylum Bacteroidota; class Bacteroidia; order Flavobacteriales_F; family PHOS-HE28; genus PHOS-HE28. The sequence continues at coordinate 31,303 of JACJZF010000005.1, read as the reverse complement.
CACGCAGATGAAGCCGTCGGTCAAGACCGCGAGCCCATACCCCTCTTCATCCTCCGATCCCCCGAATGTGCGGCCGTACGCGAAGTCGCCGTTGGCCTGGCTCTGCAGCAGGAACATGTCCTTGCCGCCTCCGCCGGAGGTGCGGGTATAACCGATGGTCATGAAGCGGCCATCCGGCAGCTCGAAATGCTCGAACGACTCCTGGTCGTTGATCTGGCCCCAGTTCCGGTGCCACTGCTCAGCGCCCGATGCATCGAATCGCACATGGTACGCCTCCACCCAGGGTGAGAAGCTGCGCGTGGCCCCGACGATGGAGAAGCCGCCATCAGCGGTCTGAATGAGGTCGCGGGCCACATCCATGGAATCGCCGCCCGCTACGGCCAACCATTCCTGCACGCCAGCAGCATCGAGCTTTAGAACGAATGCGTCTGATTCCTGGCCGCCAAGGGTCATGGCACCGGCAAGAGCCAACCCGCCGTCGGCCGTAGGGATGGTGGCGCGCGCCTCGGAAGATCCGGGAATGCTCAACGGCGGTTGCGCGACCTCCTGTCCGTCTGAATCGACTCGCAGCAGCCACGCTTTCCCTTGCGGGTTGCCGAAGCTGTAAGTCTGACCGCTTACGAGCACGTCGCCATCCGGCAGGACATGCACATCATGGAAGAAATCCCAATCCGAACCACCGAACCACCGCTGCCAGAGGACTTCGCCATTCGCATCGGTGCGGACCAGATACCCGTCGTATCCGCCGGCGCCACCGCTGGTTGAGGTCCCCGCGATGATCCAGCCTTCGTCCGGGAGGAGAGCCATGTCCGCGGCCACATCCACGCCGATACCTCCGATGGTCCTCGACCAGATCAATTCACCATCGGCGTCGATCAACAAGAGGTAGATGTCCGAGGCGCCCGCACCGAAGCTCCCGGTGGAACCGGCTACTCCAAAACGATCCGCGGAAAGCGCGCGCACCGCTATTCCGGCGTCATGGTCCAATGCGCCATAGGCACGTCGCCAGGTAGGCTGAGCTGCCAGCGGCAGCGCCATGATGAGCATGGTGAAAGCCAGAACGCTTGGGGTCACCGGTACCTTCGCGCCCATGTCCGCCGCTGCCCTGCGCAACTTCATCATCGTACTGCTGGTGCTTGTGCTCATCGACCTGTATGCCTACAAAGGTGTGAATACCGCGCTCGCCAGCCACTCGGTGGTGCTCCGGCGGATCGTGCGCTTCCTATACTGGGTGATCTCCATCGGTATCCTGGGCATGATCGTGTACGTCGGCTTCAACTTCCGCGACCCCGAGGCACGGCGCGACCACAGCTTCGCCTTCAGCATGGTGGCGCTCTTCCTGCTGTTCTTCCTGCCGAAGCTGATCATGGTGGTCTTCCACGGCCTGGATGACATCCTCCACCTGTTGAGGCTTGGCTGGAACAAGCTGTCGCCCGGACCGGTGGACGCGGCCGGCGAAGGCATCGGGCGCGCGCGCTTCCTGAGCCAGCTCGGACTGATCCTCTCGGTGGTGCCCTTCTCCGCGGTGCTCTACGGCGTGACCAAGGGCCGGCGCAACTTCAACCTGGCCCGCATACCGGTGCGCAGCGGGAATCTGCCAACGGCGTTCAACGGCCTGCGCGTGGTGCAGATCAGCGACATGCACCTGGGCAGTTATGGGGGCGACCTGAGCATCGTGCGCAGCGGCGTGGACCTGATCAACGCGGAGAAGCCGGACCTGATCCTCTTCACCGGCGACCTGGTGAACGACTTCGCGGAGGAGGCCGAGCCCTTCATCGCGGAGCTGGCGCGCCTGAACGCTCCGCTGGGCAAGTTCTCCATCCTCGGCAATCACGACTACAGCGACTACCCGCGCTGGGACGACCCCGCCGCCAAGCGCGCGAACCTCGAACGGCTCAAGGCCATTCATGCAGAGATGGGCTTCCGGCTGATGCTGGACGAGCACCTCGCCTTGGAAAAGGATGGCGAGCGCATCGGGTTGCTCGGCGTGCAGAACTGGGGGCATCGTTTCCAGCAGTACGGCGACCTGCAGAAGGCCATGCAGGGATCGGATGGTTATCCCTACCGCCTGCTCATGAGCCACGACCCCACGCATTGGGAGCATCAGGTGCTCGGCACGGGCATCGATCTCACCGTGAGCGGCCACACGCACGGCGCGCAGTTCGGGGTGAAGCTCGGGGGCAGCACGTATAGCCCGGCGCAGTGGGTGTATAAGCACTGGGCAGGTCTCTATGCCGAGGGCACGCAGCAGCTCTACGTGAACCGCGGCTTCGGCTTCATCGGCTTCCCGGGGCGCGTGGGAATGCCACCGGAGATCACGGTGCTGGAGCTGGTGAAGGCGTAGTCCTCGCACACGAAGCCACAAAGACACAAAGGGAGCATGTTCACAGAGGAAGAGGTGGCAACGGCCGTTGTGGACGAAGCATTCCGGCTTCATAAGGACCTTGGCCCAGGCTTGCTGGAATCGGTCTATAGCACGCTACTCGCACATCGCCTCATCAAGAGAGGCCTAGCCGTTGAACGAGAGAAGCAAGTGGTGTTCGAATATGACGGCCTTCGTTTCGATCAGGGCCTGCGTGTCGATCTGCTTGTTGAAGGCCGCGTGGTCGTTGAGCTGAAATCGGTCGAGCAACTGCACCCTTCAGCGTTCAAGCAGACCCTGACATACCTCCGCTTGATGAACCTGCGAATTGGCTTGCTGATCAATTTCGGCGCCCCGCTTTTCAAGCAAGGCGTGCGCCGCATTGTGAATTGATCTCTTCGCGGCTTTGTGCCTTCGTGTGACAGCCCTCAGGGAAACACCCCTGCCGCCTCAGCCACGCAGCGCTCAAGCTGTGCCATGTCCAGCCCTGTGGCGATTCCGCGTTCTTGCAAAAAGCGCGCGAAGAGCTCCATCTGCAGGTTGCCCACCAATTCATCCTCCGCCATTGGGCAACCGCCATAACCCTTGATCGCGCCATCGAACCGGCGGCAGCCACCCGCCCAGGCCGCATCGGTCTTCTCCTGCCAGTTGTCCGGCCGGCAATGCAGGTGCGCGCCGAACTCCACCTGCGGGAGCGCAGGGATCAGTGCCTTGAACATGTCCTTGATATCATCGGGACGCGCCACGCCGACCGTATCGCTCAACGCGATGGTGCCCACGCTTAATTCGTTCACCAATCGATTCACCCAATGCAAGGCCACCTCGGCGTTCCAGGGATCACCGTACGGATTGCCGAAGGCCATGCTGATGTACACCACCAGCTCCTTGTTGGCGTTCCGCGTGAGCTCCGCGATGCGGGCGATGCGGTCCCACGAGCCCTCGATGCTGGTATTGGTGTTACGCTGCTGGAAGGTCTCGCTGATGCTGAAGGGATAGCCCAGGTAGCTGACGCTCTCCTGCTTGACCGCATCCTCCGCGCCCCGTTCATTGGCGACGATGACGAGCAACTTGCTCCGCGATCCGGATGTATCGATCCGTGCCAGAACCTCGGCCGTATCAGCCATCTGGGGGATGGCCTTGGGGCTCACGAAGCTGCCGATGTCGATGGTATCGAAACCGGCTTTGAGCAACTCATTCAGGTACCGCACCTTCACCTCGGTGGGGATGAACTCGCTGATGCCCTGCATGGCATCGCGTGGGCACTCTATCAATTTCACGGCATTCATGGTCAGACTCGAATCTGAGGCGAATACGAACCACGGATGAACACGGATGAACACGGATGATTGGGTCGTATCCACACCCACTTGAGGGAGATCAAAGCACTACACGTTTCCATTCCAGCTTAGCTCGTTTGAAATTGAGGATCAGACCTACACGAAGTCCGGTCAGCCGAAGGTAGTTCAGCATTTGACCGACCTCATGATTGCCGATCCGGTCAATCGTCTTGGCATCCACGATAATGCAGGAGCGCACGATCAGATCAGGGATGTACGTGCCCACTGAGACCTCCTTGTACATCACATCGTATATGACCTGTTGCTCGAAGGGCACGCCCCGGAGCCGGAGCTCGACGGCCATGGCGTTCTCATACGGCTTCTCAAGCAATCCATGTCCCAACTCATTCAGCACCTCGAACGCGATCCCGATGACCTCTTCCGACTCCTGCTCATGTAATAGCATCTCCCATGGGCTATCCGTGTTCATTCGTGTCCATCCGTGGTGTATCACTCACAACCATCGGATTCCATGCCGCGTAGGCCCGATTGATCCGCTTCACCAGCGCGGGTCCCTCGTACACGAGGCCGGTATATACCTGCACCAGATCGGCGCCTGCCTCAAGCTTCTCCTTTGCGGCCTCCCACGAATCGATGCCTCCTACACCGATGATCACACATGGCCGCGGCAATCGTTCCCTCAGGTAGCGCACCACTTCCGAGCTCCTTGCGCGCACAGGCGCTCCGCTGACACCGCCCGCTCCCATCGCGTCCACTTCCGTCTTCGGTGTCCTCAATCCTTCTCGTGAGATGGTGGTGTTCGTGGCGATCACGCCAGCGATGCCGCTCTCCTTCACGACTGCCACGATATCGTCCAGCTGCGCCTCGTTCAGGTCGGGCGCGATCTTGAGGAGGATGGGTTTGGAGGGGTTGAGAGTTGAGGGGTTGAGGGTTGAGGGGTTGAGGGTTGAGGGTTGCATGCCCCGCTGTTGCAGTGCTCGCAGGATCTCCAGCAAGGGCCCCTTCTCCTGCAAGGCGCGCAGGCCGGGTGTATTGGGGCTGCTCACATTCACCACGAAGTAGTCCACCACGGGATAGAGAGCATCGAAGCAGGCGATGTAATCCTTGATGGCCTCTTCGTTCGGGGTGTCCTTGTTCTTGCCGATGTTGCCACCGATGATGATGCCGGGGCGACGTTTCCGCAACCGGTCGACGGCTTCCATCACACCGCCATTATTGAAGCCCATGCGGTTGATGAGCGCGTGATCGGCCTTCAGGCGGAACAAGCGCGGGCGCGGATTGCCGGGCTGCGGACGCGGCGTGAGCGTACCCACTTCGATGAAGCCGAAGCCGATGCGAGAGAGCGCTTCAACATGCTTGGCGTCCTTGTCCATGCCAGCGGCGAGGCCCACCGCCGAGGGGAAACGAAGGCCCATGAGGTCGACACCGGCATCCGCGGGTGGCCGGTCGCCCCCGACCAGTCGCAACAAGCCGGGGATGCGTGCGGCGAGGTCGAGCAGCGTGAAGGTGAGGTGGTGCGCGCGCTCAGGCTGGAGCAGGAAGAGCAGCGGGCGGAAGAGCGCGTACATCGGCGGGCGAAGGTAGCCCGGTACTTTCGCCCGGTCCATCACGTTAGTCGTTCCATGCGCCCGCTCGCCTTGTTATTGTGCCTTGCCTCCATGTATGCCCATGCGCAGATGGGACCTAAGGAGATCTACTACATGGAACGCTTCAGCGATAGCACATTCGTTGATATCATCGAAGTGAAAGTGGCGGATTGGCTGGCCTTCATGCATCATGGTGGCGGGCCGATGCCTGAAGCGGAAGCCCTGCGAAGAACCCCATATGCTTATCTCTTTTCCGAGCACGGAAATCGCCCAACGCGGACCCTACGACTCTTCAGCCTATTCCCCAACCCGGAGAGTGAGGTGGAGTTGAGAGCGGACAGCCTCCGAACCGGCAAGCAACGCAAGCGGGCTTGGAACTACGCACAGTATCCGATAACCGGCATCACCCAGGAACAGGCCATGGCTTACTGTGCCTGGCGCACGCGGAACTATGCCGATCGGATGATGAACGGGCGCGATTCCGGCTACTCCGTGATCTACGACCTGCCGACACCGGATGAATTCGATATGCTGCTGTCACCGGTTGACAGCTTAAAAGGCGGGTGCCCCACCTTCAATTATAACTGCCTGCCTTGCCAGGCGAAAGCGCACGCGTCCGTCCGGCCCGGGAAAGAACCAGTACCCTCAGACAGTTACCTCCCCGATTCAGTCGGCCTGTATCAACTCCACGGCAACGTGGCCGAGATGACCTCGATTCCGGGAATTGCCATGGGAGGCTCCTATCAAGATCCTGCGCGTGAGTGCGCACCCGGACGGAAGCAGCCCTACACCAAGCCAGAACCGTGGCTAGGCTTCCGCTGTGTTGCTCGCGTGAAAGCACGGTAGCCCGGTACCTTTGCGCGCTTCCATGGCCTTCGACCTCATCTCCGAATTCAAGCCCACGGGCGATCAGCCGGAAGCGATCCGGCAACTGGTAGAAGGCCTCCAAGAGGGCGTTCCCGCGCAGACCTTGCTCGGCGTCACCGGATCGGGCAAGACCTTCACCGTGGCCAATGTGATCGCACAGGTGGACCGGCCCGCCTTGATCCTGAGCCACAACAAGACACTGGCCGCGCAGCTCTACGGCGAGTTCAAGCACTTCTTCCCCAACGACCGGGTGGAGTACTTCGTGAGTTATTACGATTACTACCAGCCCGAGGCCTACCTGCCCACCACCAACACCTTCATCGAGAAGGACCTCTCGATCAACGACGAGATCGAGAAGCTGCGCCTGAGCACCACCAGCACCCTGTTGAGCGGACGGCGCAACGTGATCGTGGTGGCCAGCGTGAGCTGCATCTACGGCATCGGGAACCCCGCGGAGTTCAAGCACAGCATCGTGGAGCTGCACACCGGCATGAAGGTGTCGCGCAACGCGCTGCTGCACCAATTCGTGCAGGCCCTTTACAGCCGGAAGGATGACGAACCCACGCGCGGCAACTTCCGGGTGCGCGGCGATGTGGTGGAGGTCTTCCTCGCTTACGCCGATGAGGGCATCCGCATCCATTTCTGGGGCGACGAGATCGAGCGGCTGGAGCGCTTTGGAACCCAGGACAACCGCACCGTGGAGGCCATGGAGCGCGCCACGGTGTACCCGGCCAACATCTTCGTGACGAGTCGCGAGACGATGAACGCCGCCATCCAGTCCATCCAGGAGGACATGGTGAAGCAGGTGGCCTTCTTCCACGAGATCGGCAAGAACCTGGAGGCGAAACGGCTCGAGGAACGTGTGATGCATGATCTGGAGATGATGCGCGAGCTGGGCTACTGTTCCGGCATCGAGAACTACAGCCGCTACTTCGACCGACGCGACACCGGACAGAGACCCTTCTGCCTGATCGACTACTTCCCGGACGATTTCCTCATGGTGATCGACGAGAGCCACGTGACCGTGAGCCAGGTGCAAGCCATGTACGGCGGCGATCGCAGCCGCAAGAAGAATCTGGTGGAGTATGGCTTCCGGTTGCCCAGCGCCATGGACAACCGCCCGCTGAAGTTCGAGGAGTTCGAGGGGATGATGGGCCAGACCATTTTCGTGAGCGCCACACCTGCGGATTACGAGCTGCAGATGAGCGAAGGCGTGGTGGTGGAGCAGGTGGTGCGCCCCACCGGGTTGCTCGACCCGCCGATCGAGGTGCGGCCCAGCGGCGACCAGATCGATGACCTGCTCGATGAGATCCGCCACCGGTCGAGGCGCTCCGAGCGCGTGCTGGTGACCACCCTGACCAAGCGCATGGCCGAGGAGCTGAGCGAGTTCCTACTGAAGAACGGCGTGAAGTGCAAGTACATCCACAGTGATGTCGAGACCCTGGAGCGCATCGAGATCCTGCGGCAGCTGCGACTAGGCCTGTTCGATGTGCTGGTGGGCGTGAACCTGTTGCGCGAAGGCCTCGACCTCCCCGAGGTGAGCCTCGTGGCCGTGCTCGATGCCGACAAGGAGGGCTTCCTCCGAAGCAACCGCTCGCTCACGCAGACCGCAGGACGCGCGGCTCGGAACGTGAACGGCCTGGTGATCTTCTACGCCGACAAGATCACCGAGAGCATGCGGCGCACCATGGAAGAGACGGATCGACGCCGGGCCAAGCAGATGGCCTACAACGAGGAGCATGGCATCACCCCCACGGCGATCAAGCGCGACCGTTCAGACGTGCTGCGGCAGACCGCCGTGCTCGACATCCATGGGGCGGAACCGAAGGCCTACCTGGAACCCGAGGAGCCTCTGAGCCTTGCTGCCGACCCGGTCATGAAATACATGAGCCTTGAGCAGCTCCGGCAGAACGCCGAGCTATTGGAGACGCAGATGCGCAAGGCCGCCAAGGACCTCGACTTCATCTCAGCAGCGCAATTGAGGGATGAATTGTTCGCCATGCGGCGCTTGATCGAAGAACGTTCGGCGGAAGCCGCTCGCTGAACGGAAATGGATTCATCGAGGGTTTTGGGCCATGCATCCTCGCGCGATGCAAGCTCGTCGTGAACTTCTTTCTGCCGCGTGATCGGACAGGCTGTTGGCCTTCCGAGCGTGGCGGTCACGAACAACCGGCCCCTGTGATGGGCGGTTTATTTTCGGCGCTCCCGAACATGTTCAACGCACAAGCTTTCTCTACCATGAAGAGTGTTTACACCCTGGGGCTCGCCCTTATCCTCTCCGTGCCATCAATCGGACAAGTCGCCTTCGGCGGTCAACCGATCGGCCTCACCGGGGCATACTTGCCAGAAGCGCCGGTGCATGTGATGCCCGAGGTGGATGTCGTGGCGCTCATGGCCGAAGATGAGCAGCGGGCCGCGCAAGGCATCAAGGGCCCCTATCGCTTCGGCTTCAATCACCATCCCGATCTCTCCACGGCCAGCAACGGCATCTGGACCACCCTGCCGAATGGCGACGGCGTATGGCGCATCGCGCTCGAATGCCCCGGCGCGTACAGCATCAACTTCGAGTTCAACGAATTCGTGGTGCCCGAAGGCGGCCGTGTATTCGTATACAATTCGGCTGGCGAGGTGCTCGGTGCCTTCACCGCCGAGAGCAACCCGGGGCATGCGGAGTTGGGCGTCACCCAGCTCGCCGGTGACCGGATCACCGTGGAATACGTGGAGCCCTTCAGCGTACGCGGCGAAGGCTTCCTGCGCATCGGGCAGGTGACGCATGCCTATCGGGACATCGTGCACGCGCTGCCGACCAAGGGCCTGGGCACGAGCGGCAGCTGCAACAACAACGTGATCTGCCCCGAAGGCGACCCCTGGCGCGACCAGATCCGCAGCGTGGCCATGATCACCGTTGGTGGTTCGGGCATCTGCACCGGGCAGCTCATCAACAATTGCGCGAACAATGGCACGCCCTATTTCCTCACCGCCAACCACTGCCTCGGCGGCAACAACACCTGGGTCTTCCGGTTCAATTGGAACAGCCCCACCTGCACGCCCACGACGAACGGCCCCACCAACCAGACCGTGAGCGGCAGCACCCTGAAGGTGAACAGCGCGGGCAGCGACGTGGCCCTGCTTCAGCTCAACAGCACGCCGCCCGCGAACTACAACGTGTTCTATACCGGCTGGGACAAGAGCGGCACCACGCCAACGGCATCGACCTGCATCCACCACCCCGATGGCGACATCAAGAAGATCTCCTTCGATGTCAACAGCGCGAGCACCGCATCGTACGGCAATGCCACCTGCTGGCGCATCGCCGGATGGGATGACGGCACCACCGAACCCGGGAGCAGCGGCAGCGGTCTCTGGAACCAGAATGGGCTGCTGATCGGTCAGCTGTATGGCGGTGATGCCTCCTGCAGTTTCAATTTCAACGACTACTTCGGCAAATTCTCCACGAGCTATTCCGTGCTGCAGACCTGGTTGGGCAATTGCGGGAACACCCTGCAGGGCTATCCGTTGTCGGTGGGTGTGAACGAGCAGGCCGAGGCGCGCGAGCTCACCATCGCGCCGAATCCGGCCGCGGGCTTATTCACGCTCACGCTCCCGATGGGGCTGGAGGGCGGCGCCCGGGTCACGGTGTTCGATGCCGTAGGCAAACAGGTCTCCTCCCGTTCCATCACCAACGGTGCGGAACGGATCACTATGGACCTTTCGGCACAGCCAGAGGGCCTCTACTTCGTTGAGCTCACCGCCGAGGGCTTCCACGCCGTTCAGCGGTTGGTGATCAGCCGCTGAGCCGCATGCACCCAACGCGGGGCTGTCGGTGCTTTCCGGCAGCCCCGCGCATTTCAGGCACCTCCTATCTTCACGCAGCCAATCCACATCTGATGACCCGGACTTTACGCGCGCTCATCATCCTTGCCTCCCTCTTCGCCCTGGAGCCGCTCCAGGCACAGGTTTCCTTCGGAGGAAGGCCCATCGCCCTGCTGCCGCATCCGCCTGCCTTGCCCGAGGTGGAGCGGGTCGTGCTGCCCAGCGTCGATGCCGATGCCCTCATGGCAGAAGATGAGGCCCGGGCCAAAGCCGGTATCAAGGGCCCCTACCGATTCGGCTTCAACCACCCCGTGAGCCTGGGCACCGGTGGCCAGGGCACCTGGAGCACCCTGCGCAACGGGGATCGGCTCTGGCGCGTGTCGATCGAGTGCCCTGGCGCGTACAGCATCAACTTCCGTTTCGACCGGTACGTGGTGCCGGAGGGGGGGCGCGTGTTCGTGTACAACGATGAAGGCCGATTCTTCGGCGCATTCACCGCCGCCAGCGCGGGAGGCATGCAGAGCATGGGCGTTTCGCAGATGCCCGGCTCGCGGATCACCATCGAATACCATGAACCGATGGCCGTTGCCGGACAGGGCGAGCTGCACATCGACCGGGTGACGCATGCCTACCGCGATGTGTTCCGATACATGAAGGACCTGCGCGAGTTCGGCGAGAGCGGCGATTGCAACATCAATGTCATCTGCCCCGAGGGCGATGCCTGGCGCGACCAGATCCGCAGCGTGGCCATCATCACCACCGGAGGCAGCGGCTTCTGCACGGGCACCTTGCTGAACAACTGCGCGCAGGACAGCACCCCGTATTTCCTCACCGCCAACCACTGCCTGGGCGCCGATGTGGAGAACTGGGTGTTCCGCTTCAATTGGGACAGCCCCAGCTGCGATCCCACGGAGCAGGGCCCCATTGACCAGACCGTGGCCAACTGCACCATGCTGGTGAGCAACAGCCCCACGGACATGGCCTTCCTGGAGCTCAGCAGCATACCGCCCGATGAGTACAACGTGTTCTACAGCGGCTGGGACAAGAGCGGCGCCACGCCCGATTCGGTCTGCGGGATACACCACCCGAGCGGCGACATCAAGAAGATCAGCAAATCGTACAATCCCGTCGGCCAGCAGAACATCGACGTGGGCAATGGGCCGGCCGATTGCTGGGAGGTCTCTGGCTGGGACGCCGGCACCACCGAACCCGGCAGCAGCGGCAGCGGGCTGTGGAACCAGAACAAGATGGTCATCGGTCAGCTCTATGGCGGCGGTGCGGCCTGCGGCAACAATGCCAGCGACTTCTATGGTCGGCTCGATGTGAGCTGGCCCTTGCTGGAGACCTATCTCGGGACCTGCGGCGATTCGCTCCCGGGCCTCGGCGATGGCGTGTTCGTGGAGGAACCCACGCACTTCGATGCCGCCATCACAAGCATCGTGAACATCCCTGAGCTCGTTTGCGGCGATTCGATCATCCATCCCGTCATCACGCTCAAGAACAATGGCGATGTGGTGCTCACCACGGTGGCCATCACTTATGGGCTGGTGGGCGAGATCCCTTCAGCATTCCAGTGGGAAGGATCGCTGCAACCCCTGCAGACCGCCAATGTGAACCTGCCCCCCATCACCGTTGATTCGGGCACGCACGAACTGGTGGTGAGCAGCAGCGCTCCGAACAACAACGAGGATGAGATCCCAGAGAATGACCCCTGGGGATTGGTCTTCACCGTGAACAACCCCGGCGGCAATGTGCTGCTCACCCTCACGATCGACAACTACGGCAGCGATGTGACCTGGGAGCTCTACAACGAACAATCCACCCTGTTGTACAGCGGAGGGCCCTATCCCGATTTCGAGGAAGGGCTGGTGGATTCGGTGGACTTCTGCCTCACCGATGGCTGTTACACATTCAGCATCGCCGATGCCTTCGGCGATGGCATCTGCTGCGAGAACGGCCAGGGCAGCCTCTTGATCCAGAATTCCGACGGCAGCGTGCTCGTGGAGAACGATGGCCAGTACGGCGATGGCTTCACCACCGACCCGCCCTTCTGCATGGAGGTGGTGGGAATCGCGGAGCCACCCGCAGCATTGGGCTTCGCGCTCATTCCGAACCCGGCGCAGGGCTCCGTGGCCATACGTCTGTCGGAGGAGGCGCTGCAAGCCCTAGTGAGCATCGTGGATGGCACCGGACGGCTGGTGCGGTCCTACGCCGCGAATGGGAGGACCGGGCTCATCACCTTCGATGTGCACGGCCTGGCCGAGGGATTCTACACCGTGCTGGTCGAGTCGGAGGGTCGTCGGGGAGCTCAGCGCCTGAGCATCCTGCGCTGAGTGATCAGTGCTTGAAGGCGTAGTACATGAGCTTCGTGTACTCGTTGTTCACCATGATCATGCCCTCCTCGGTCTCCCACCAGCGCGCCGCCGAATAATGGTGCGAGGGCGTGGCCCGCACCAGCACGATGGTGCCGGACCCGCGGAACACCTTGTGGAAGACCCGGCTCACGCGCCGTGTGTGGAAATCGGTGGTCACCACCAGGATCGTATCGGCACCAAGGCGCTCCGCATCGGTGCGCACGGCCACGGCCTCCTCGGCGGTGCTGGTGCCCACGCGCAACGCGCGCATGCGCTCAAGCGGCAGCCCGTGCAATTGCGCCACGTGCATGCCCAGCCCGGCCTCCGCGCTGTCGATTCCGAAGCTCTGCAAGAGCTCATTCGGCGGCTCTCCCGTGAAGACCGCCTCTGGCGCATAGCCCGCCAGCACCAGCCTGGCACCGGCTTCGGCCCGTTCGATCGGAGCGCCGCCCAGCACGTACACGACATCGGCGTGCGCCAAGGGATCCTCCTTCACAAGGAATCCGCCCGCCGCGCGCAGCAAGGGTTGGCGGAAGAGCCAGATGCCGCCGAGCAAGCCGAGCACCACGAGCAGGCGGATGCTCCAGCGGTTGAAGAGGATGGTGCGGAAGAGGCTCATCGCATCGAGGCTCAGTACGCGCCAGAGCGGCGACGCAGGAACCACTCGGCCGCGAGCAGCAGCACGATCACGCCGAAAGGCCAGGCGCTGGCGATCAGATCGGTGAATCGTTGATCCAGGTAGGAGCGTGCGGGCACGGCTTCCCCGCCTAAGAGCGCATCGCCGAGCTGACCCAGCTGATCCGGCGCGTGGATGCTTCCGTTGGTCCGAGCGGCGATATCGGCCAGCAGGGCATGATCCGCCACCGTGGAGAGCCGCTCTACACGGAGCGCGCGCACCATGAGCTCGCCCGTGGCCTCGAACTGCTCGCCTTTGTGCATGGCGCGCGCCTTCCAGGTATAGGCGCCCGGCGCGAGGCGGCCGGCATCCAGGCGGTATCCCTCACCGGCCACGCGGAAGGCGAAGGGGAACTCATGCCCGGTGCTGTCGGTGAGCACCACGCCCACCTCGGCATCGGTCACGGGCTCGAAGGCGGCGTTGTACACCTCGGCGCTCATGGTCACGGCATCGGTGCTGGTGAAGAGCGGGGCATGCTCCACGCGGAAGCGCTTCTTCTCCGCCTTAATCGCTAGGAACTGGACCAGCTTATGCAGCAAGCGGTCGAAGCGCTCATGCGAACCGAAGTACTGCTGGTCCGCCAGCCGCCAGCGCCACAGCCCTTCGCCGCAGACCACCGCGGTGCGTAGGCCTTGGAGTTGCTGCACAGCGATCAATGGCGATTCGGTGCGCACCACCCCTACCCGTTGCATGGCCAGCGCCTCCGCCCCGCGCCCCAAGGCATATTGCGCGAAGGGAACCTGCAGCGGAGGGAATCGCTCCAAGGCCTTCTTCAGGTCCGGCTCGATGGTGAACAGGCTGAAGCGATCGGAGACATCGGCTTGCGCATCGATGGTGGCGTTGCGCGGGCCGGTCATGTGCGCGCCCGCGAGCAGGCCATCCGCTGCGGCAAGGTCGCTGGCCGCACCGAGCGCCAGCAGATAGGGTATGCCCTTCTCCTTGGCCCGCCGAATGACCGGTTGAATGCTGTGCTTGCCGGATGGCAGCTGGTGCAGCACGATCAGGTCAAAGCCATCCACGGCGCCTGCGAAGCCATCGGCATAAGCCACCTCCACCTCGTAACCCTCCAATCCGCCCAGTGCCTCTCGCATCGCGGCCACATCAGGGTGCGGGGCCGCCGCGAGCACCAGGATCCGCTGCCGGCCATCGAGCACATCGATATACAGATCCATGCTGTTGTTGGTAAGGGCGTGCTCGCCTTCCACCGGCTGCAGGCTCACCGTGTAGCGCTGTAGCCCTACCTGATCGGCCTTGATCAAGAAAGCGAGTTCCCTGCTGAACGGGTCGCCGTTGATGGTCAGTTGCTGCGACGCCACCTCACGCCAGGCATGGCGCACGGTCACCTGGGAGCCGCGGCCGGCAAGGTGATGCGCCTCCACGCGCACGGTGAGCGGGAACTCGTTGCCGAGGAAGCTGATGCGGTTGTGCTCCACCGAACGAATGGCCAGGTCGGGCCGCACGGTGGTGTCGCCGAGCATGATCAGATCGACTGGCACGCCGAGCCGCTCCGCATCGATGCGCGGATCACGGCCTCGATTCACGATGCCATCGCCATCGACGATCACCAACCCGAGGTCGGGCCCGCTGAACCGGTCGTACACCTCGCGCAAGGCGGCCGACAGGTCCGTGAGGCCATCCGCCTGCTCCCCTTCGAGCCCTTCGCGCATCCGTTCGCCGTAGGTGAAGGCGCGGACCTCGTAACGCTCGCCCAGCCGTTCGCTCAGCGAGCGCAGCTCCGCGAGGTAACGCTGGCGCAGGAAGGCCGTGTCGCCCGCCGCGAGCAGCGATTCGGAGCCATCGTGCAGCAGCACGGCCACCGGGCGACGGATCTCCCGCGTGCTCATGCGCACCATGGGCTCCAGCAGGAAGAAGGCCACTAGCGCGATGGTCGATGCCCGTAGCACCGCCATGAGCAGGGCCGTGCGCGGAACGAAGCCTTCGCGTGCCTGCGCACCGCGGTAAAGCAGCCAGGCCAGGCCCGCGCCCAGCAACAGGCACAGCGGTGCCAGCCAGAGACTGTGCGAGGTGGTGATGCTCATGCGGGGGCGAAGATCGCCATTGGCGCAAGGCACCGCCGCAGGGCATTCGGCTACTTTCGCCGCCCTGCCTGGCCGCCACCTGCACGATGAACTTCAATTCGCCCACGTTCGTCATCTTCCTCGTCGTGGTGTTCGCGCTGCATTGGGCGCCGATCATGCGTGGCGGGCGGCACCGCAATGCCGTGCTGCTGGTGGCCAGCTACTTCTTCTATGGCTGGTGGGATTGGCGCTTCCTCGGCCTCATCCTCGCCAGCAGCCTGCTCGATTACACCCTCGGCCGCTGGCTCGGGGCCACCTCCGAGAAGCGCGCCCGCGACGGCATCCTCTTGCTGAGCATCGTGGCCAACCTGGGCACGCTCTTCTTCTTCAAGTACTTCAATTTCTTCCTCGACAGCCTGAAGGTGCTGCTCGGTGCCGATGACATCCCCTGGTCGATGCGGATCATCCTGCCCGTGGGGATCAGCTTCTACACCTTCCAGACGATGAGCTATTGCATCGACATCCATCGCAGGCAGATGCAGCCCACGCGCGACCTGTTGGGCTTCCTCACCTTCGTGAGCTTCTTCCCGCAGCTGGTGGCCGGCCCCATTGAGCGCGCGAAGGAGCTGCTCCCACAGCTCATGGGCCAACGCCGTTTCGATCGGCAGCAGGCGGTCGAGGGCCTGCGACTCATGCTGGTGGGCGCTTTCAAGAAGATGGTGATCGCCGACCGCTTCGCGCCGCTGGCCGATGCCGTATTCGACCACCCGACCCTCTTCCTCGGCGCCTTCAACATCCTGGGCGCGGCGTGCTTCGCCCTTCAGATCTACGGCGACTTCAGCGGGTACAGCGACATCGCCCGTGGCACCGCCAAGCTCTTCGGCGTGGAGCTCATGGTCAATTTCAACAGGCCCTACCAAGCCCTGTCGCTGCGCGATTTCTGGGCACGCTGGCACATCTCGCTGAGCACATGGTTCAGGGATTACGTGTACATCCCGCTGGGTGGCAATCGCGCTGGCGTGCTCATGCACGGCCGCAACCTCATGATCACCTTCCTGCTCAGCGGCCTGTGGCACGGGGCCAACTGGACCTTCGTGGCCTGGGGCGGCCTGCACGGCGCATTCCTCCTGGTGGAGCGGGTCGCGCGTGGCGGACTCGATCGCCTGCCGGGATCGGTGCGCTGGGCCATCACCATGCTGGTGGTGCTCATCGGCTGGGTCTTCTTCCGCGCGCAGGACCTGGGGCACGCCACGCTCTATCTGCGCCGGGCCCTGCGCTTCGACCTGGACCCCTTGTTCCTGCTCAAGCGCTTGCTCACCTACGCGGAGCTATCCCCCACAGGCCTCGCCATCACCCTCACAGCCGGTCTGGCACTGATCGGCCTGGATCGGTGGAGTGCACGCCCGCATGCGCTGGCGGTGCTTCATACCCGGCCGGTGCTCCGCCATGCCGGCTACGCGGCGCTCGTGCTGGCCATCCTCTTCTTCGGCGTGTTCACTGATCAGCGCGCCTTCATCTATTTCCAGTTCTGATGCGCGTCGTGCTCCTACGCATCCTGGTCTTCGTGCTGCTGCTGATCGGCTTGGCGCTGCTGCTCGATCCGCTTTTCACCAGCATCCATCAACACGGAAAAGGAACCAAGGCGCAATGGCTGTGGCGCATGCATCAGCGGTCCTACGATGCGGTGATCCTCGGCTCATCGCGCGCCTGGTGGAACATCGACATGCAAGCCGTTGACAGCGCGTGCGGAGGGCGGTCGATCAACCTGGCGAACAACCACTTCACGCCAGCCGAGATGCTGCTGGCCATGAAGCTCTTCGTGCGCAACGGGAATGGTGCCCGTAAGGTGCTCATCCAGGTCGACCACAGCACGCTCACCGAGGAGCAGCAGGGATTCTCGAGCACGGTGTATGATTTCGTGCCCTTTCTGGACGACAGCCTCGTGTACGGCCACCTGGCCCCGCGCGACCCGGAATGGTTCTGGCTCCGCCATGTCCCTTTCTGGCGCTACATCAAGTACAACTTCAAGTGGGGCATCGAGCAGGCCGTGCTGAGCGCGCTGGATCGCCGGCCGGTGCCCTTCGACTCCTCGGGTTCGTACTTCAGCCCGAACGACCGTTTCTATGGCAAGCCTGGGCTGCCCTACACACCGGAGCGGCACGCGTTCGGCAACGACCTCATCGATCTGCTGGAGCTCTGCAAGGCCAATGGGATGGAACCCATCCTGTTCACGTCACCGTACTTCGGGCTGGAGATACCCGCCGATGCCCGTGAAGCGCTCCCCGGCGTGGCGCGCGCTGCCGGCTACACCCTGCACGACTATACGGACTCGATCCCGGACATGGCCTGCTTCAACGACAACAAGCACCTGAACCGGGTCGGCGGCGCGCGCTTCACGCGCATGATCGCACGCGATCTCATTTGCCCGGCGACGCGATAGCCGCACGCGTTCCGGCTGAAGCGCCCGGCGGCCCTACTTTCGCGCTCGATGTCCTTCGTGCACCCGGCCTTCCTTTGGGCGCTCTCGGTCCTGGCCATTCCGGTGCTCATCCACCTCTTCCAGCTCAGGCGGTTCAAGCGCATCGACTTCCCGAACGTGCGGCTCCTTTCGGAGGTGTCGCGACAGACCCGGGCGCGCAAGAAGGTGCAGCATTGGCTGGTGCTGCTCGCGCGTTGCCTGGCACTGGCCGCCCTTGTCCTGGCCTTCGCGCAGCCGTACATCCCCGGCACCACTGGAGCGCAGCGAGCGGGTACGCGTGCCGTCTCGATCTACATCGATGACAGCTACAGCATGGACGGGCAGAACGCCGATGGCCGATTGCTCGACGAAGCGCGGCGAGGGGCGCAGGAGGCGGTGATGGCCCATGGCCCGAGCGACCGCTTCCAGGTGCTCACAGGCGCGTTCCAAGGCCGCCAGCAGGTGCTCGTGGGGCGCGATGAGGCCTTGCAAGCCGCGGCACAGGCCGAAGCCGCGCCCTACACGCGCGCGCTCAGCAAGGTGATGCTGCGGCAGCGCGAGGCCCTGGCCACCAGCGATGCCCCGGTACGGCGCGCGATCCTCTTCACCGACCTGCAGCGCGGCATCACCGATGTGGATGCCTGGGTGAACGACACCACCGTGCCCGTGACCATCGTGCCGTTGCAACCGGCCAGCACAGCCAACCTCAGCATCGACTCGGTGCGCTTCGCCAGCCCTGTGCGCCGCATGGGACAGGAGGAAACGGTGCACGTGACCATCACCAACCACGGCGACCAGGAACTGGTGAACCGTCCGCTGCGCCTCACGATCGATGGCCTGCCGCGCGCGCTCGCCAGCTTCTCGATCGGCGCGGCCACCAGCATCGATACCAGCCTGCGATTCATCAACAGCGACGCCGGCCGGCACTGGGGCGAGGTCTCCATAGACGATGCTCCCGTGACCTTCGATGACCGATTGAGCTTCGCATACACCACGGTGGAGCACCTGCGCGTGATGCTGGTCGGCGAATCCGATGCGCTCGGCGACCGTGCGGTTTCCGCCGTATTCAGCGGAGACAGCACGCATCGCTTCGCGCGCAGGAATCTGCGGGAGCTGGACCTCGGCGCGCTGGGCGAGCAGGACCTGATCGTGCTGAACGCGCTCAGCGAGATGCCCAGTGGCACCGCACAGGTGATCGATGAGTTCGTGGCCAACGGAGGAAGCGTGGCGCTCTTTCCGGCCAGCGGTGGCGACCCGGCGCGATTCACGGATTTCCTGGCGCGCTTCCGTGCCTCAGCCGCCGCGCTCGATACCGGGCTCGCACGCGTCGATCGCATCGACCTGGACCTGCCGTTCTACCGCGATGTGTTCGCCACCATGCCGCGCAACGTGGACCTCCCCTTCGCACGGGAGCGCTGGGCGCTGCGCATGCCCGCGGGAAGCGACATCCTGCTGCGCACCAAGGATGGGCTCCCCTACCTCGCCCGCGTGATGCACGGCAAGGGCAGCCTCTACCTATGCGCAGCCCCACTGGCCGATGCCGCTGGCAACCTCACCCGGCATGCGCTCTTCGCCACCTCTCTGCTCCGCATGGCCGAGCTATCGAAGCCCATGGGCGCCCTGTACCACACCGTGGGCAGCGAGGCGGTGATCCCCGTGGAAGGCCTCGCCGTTGCAGGGGACTCCCCGCCGCATCTGCTCGGCCCGGATGGTGTGGACCTGCTCCCTGAACTGCGTCCCATGCCCGGAGGCTCGCAGATCGCGCTGCACGACGACGAGATGCCGCCGGGCATCTATGCGCTCACCACCGGCTCCGACACCGTGCAGCTGTTGGCCTTCAACCTCGCCCGGATCGAGAGCGACCTGGCGGCCTTTGCGCCCGATGAACTGGAAAGCGCCCTTGAGGCGCGCGGTCTCACCAGCTTCACGCTCCTGCGCGACGCCTCCGCTGATCTTTCGCTACGTTTGGCCGAGCTCGACCAGGGGCGTAAGCTCTGGAAGTGGTTCATCCTGCTGGCGCTGCTCTTCCTGGCCATTGAAACCTTGCTGCTGCGGACGAGACGATGAACGAGATCATCCTGCGACAGGTGAGCGTGGCGGACCCGGGCGGCCCGCATCACGGCCAAGTCGTTGATATCCATGTGCGGGATGGGATGGTGCATCGCGTTGGCGCGCGCCTGGCCAAGTCATCCAACGAGTTGCGGATCGAAGGGCTGCATGCCAGCCCCGGATGGCTCGACCTGCGGGCCGATTTCCGTGACCCGGGACAGGAATGGAAGCAAGGCGTGAGCAACGGGCTCGATGCCGCTGCCGCCGGAGGCTTCACCACGGTGTGCGTGCTGCCGGGCACCCAGCCGGTGATCGATGGCCGGGCCGGTGTGGAATACCTCCAGCGCAAGGCCGCGGGGCACGCGGTGCGCCTGCTGCCCATCGGCGCGATCACCAAAGGGATGCTGGGCGCCCAGCTCGCAGAGCTGCACGATATGCGCGAGGCCGGGGCCGTGGCCTTCGCCGATGATCAACGCCCCCTCCGCAACGCGCGCCTGATGCAGCTGGCCCTGCAGTATGCGCACGGCCTACCCGGTAAAGGCCCGGTGGTCATGTCGTTCCCGATGGACCCGGACCTGGGCGCGCACGGCATCATGCACGAAGGTCCGATGAGCGCCCGCCTGGGGTTGCGCGGCATACCCGCCGTCGCCGAGACCATGCAGGTCGCGCGTGACCTCGCCCTGCTCGAGTACACCGGCGGCACGCTGCACCTGGCCACGATCAGCACGGCAGGCGCGGTGGAATTGATCCGGCAAGCCAAAGCGCGGAAACTGCGGGTGACCGCTTCGGTGGCCGCGCACCACCTGCTGCTTGACGATGGCTGCCTGCGCGGCTTCGAGAGCTGCTACAAGGTGCTGCCCCCGCTGCGCGATGCGGAACACATCAACGCCCTGCGTGAGGGCGTGAAGGATGGCACCATCGACGCGATCGTGAGCGACCATCGGCCCGAGGACCGCGAGCACAAGGTGGTGGAGCTGGGCGCCGCGGCATTCGGCATCATCGGGCTGGAGACGGCCTTCGCTGTAGCCAACACGGCCCTGAAAGGCAGCACCAGCTTACGCCGCATCATCCAGCGGTTCACCAGCGGTCCACGCGAGGTGCTCGGCATGCCTCCCGCGCATATCGTGGAAGGCGGCCATGCGGACATCACGCTCTTCGATCCGGAGGCCGATTGGACCTGCACCGAGGAGGATCTGCCCAGCCGTTCGCACAACACGCCATTCATCGGCCAGCGCTTCACCGGCCGTGCAGTGGGCATCGTCGCGAATGGGCAAATGCGCCTTGCTCCAACATTCGCCGAAGCACGCTGACCCTCACTGATCGGCGGTCGACGAGTCGGCGTTCATCGCCTTGAACTTCGCGATCAGCTCCTCGTCACTCAGGCCCAGGTTCTCGATCATGGCCTTCGCGTCGCGCGCGAAGGGATGCTCCGGGAAATTGTTGATCACCTGCTGATACACCACCTTGGCCTCGCCATCGCGATCCAGGTCGTCATCGAGCGTGAGGCCCTTCATGTACAGCACGGTCACGATCTGGTCCCAAGCCGGATAGTCCTGAATGATGCGGTCGTACAAGGCGATGCTCTGCTCGGGCTCGTGCATGCCCTTGAGCACATCAGCCGCGCGCAGCAGGTACTCGGGCGCCATGCTGTCCAGCGGATAAGCCGCGGCGAAGGCCTTGTACACATCGACCATGCCCTGCGCATTGCGCCGATCGAAGGCCTGGTTGGCGAAGAGTGAATCCTCCTTGGCCCGGATGCGGGCACGCGCCTCGATCACCTTGGCATCAACGGCGGGTTCATCGGATCCACCGCAGGCAACCAGCAGCAGGACACAGGGAAGGATGTACAGGTGGCGCATCGTGATCATTTCAAGGGAGTGAAGCGGAGCTTGTACTGGGCATCGGTCTTGCCGCGGGAGATGTCGCGCAGCTTGCCTTGGAGCAAACGGCGGCGCAAGGGCGGCAGGTGGTCCACGAAGAGCACCCCATCAAGGTGGTCGTGCTCGTGCTGGATGACCCGCGCGGCAAAGCCCTCGAAGGCCTCCTCGTGTTCCTTGAAGGCCTCATCCAGGTACTGCAGCACGATCCGCGGTTGGCGCTGCACCGCCTCACGGATGCCGGGAATGCTGAGGCAACCCTCCTCGAAGGGCCACTCCTCCCCGTCCTCCTCCACGATGTACGGGTTGATGAAGACCTTCTTGAAGTCCTTGAGGTGCTCGTCCTCGGTGGGATTGCCGTCCTCATCGGTGGCGAAGGGCGAGGCATCGACGATGAACAGGCGGATGCTCTGGCCGACCTGCGGCGCGGCGAGGCCCACGCCACTGGCGGCGTACATCGTCTCGAACATGTCGGCGATCAATTGCTCAAGGCCGGGGTGGCCCGGCTCGATGTCCTGGGCCACCTTCTTGAGCACCGGATCGCCATAGGCACGGATGGGAAGGATCATGGGCCGCGAAAATACGCGGCGGGGCGCGCCATCTTTGCCGCCCGCATGCCACGCCATCGTCGGCCCAAGGAGGCCCAGATCATCGAAGCGCTCGCCATCACCACCGCCGGCGCCAACGGCAAGGCCATAGGCCGCCATGAGGGGCAGGTGGTCTTCGTGACCGGAGCGGTGCCCGGCGATGTGGCCGATGTGCGTGTCACCGCCAAGAAGAAGAGCTTCCTCGAGGGCATCGCCACGCGGCTGGTGGGCCCATCGCCGGACCGCGTGCCGGCCTTCTGCAAGCACTTCGGCACCTGCGGCGGCTGCAAATGGCAGGATCTCGCCTATGCCAAGCAGCTCGAATACAAGCAGCAGCAGGTCATCGACAACCTGGAGCGGATCGGTGGCCTGGCGCTCCCAGCGGTGACCCCGATCCTGCCATCGCCCGGCATCCGCCATTACCGCAACAAGCTGGAGTTCACCTTCAGCAATAGCCGCTGGTTCACCAAGGATGAGCTCGCCGCGGAGGGCGTCATCACCGACCGCGACGCGTTGGGCTTCCACATCCCCCAGCGCTTCGACCGCGTCCTGGACATCAGCGAGTGCCACCTGCAGCCCGAACCCAGCGACCGCATCCGCAATCACATCCGTGAACATGCGCGCCGGCATGGGCTCAGCTTCTACGATGTGCGCGCCCATCAGGGCTTCCTGCGCAATCTGCTGATCCGCACCACCACCACCGGGGAATGCATGGTGCTGCTCTCTGTTGGGCATGAGGATGTCGATGCCCGGGAGATGCTGTTGAGCGGGCTCATCACTGCCTTCCCAGCGCTCACCAGCGTGCTCTGGACGGTGAACCCGAAGCGCAACGACACCATCTACGATCTGGATATCCAGGTCTTCCACGGTCGTGACCATATCGTGGAGGAGCTTCCCGACGGCCCGGGCGGCAAGCCTTTGCGCTTCCGGATCGGACCGAAGACCTTCTTCCAGACCAATCCGCGACAGACCATCGCCATGTACGGGCTCACGCGTGAGCTGGCCGGGCTCACGGGCAAGGAGAATGTGTACGACCTCTACTGCGGCGCGGGCAGCATCACCCTGTACCTGGCCGCGCAGGCAAGGCATGTGGCGGGCGTGGAGCTCGTGCCGGAGAGCGTGGCCGATGCCCGCGTGAACGCGCAGGCGAATGGCGTGGAGAACGTGAGCTTCACCAGCGGCGACATGAAGAAGGTGATGGACGCAACCTTCGTCGCGCTTCACGGCAGACCCGATGTGGTGGTGACCGACCCGCCGCGTGCCGGCATGGATGAGCCCGTGGTGCGCCATCTCCTGGAACTGGCGCCTGAGCGCATCGTGTACGTGAGCTGCAACCCCGCCACGCAGGCGCGCGACCTGGCGATCCTCAACGAGCGCTACCGCATCGATTTCGTTCAGCCGGTGGACATGTTCCCTCACACCTACCATGTGGAGAACGTGGTACGGTTGGTGAAGCGATAGTCAGTCCACCACCTTGTCGATGTAGCGCGAGTTCATCACGCCCAAGGCGCCCATGTACTTCAGGCCGAAGCGCATCACGGAACCCACCCGGTAGTCGAGCGGGCTTTCTCCCAGGTCCACCACCAGCATGTCGCTGCTGGCCTCGATCACCTGCACGTGCGCATCGGCGGGGATGAGGTAGGTGGGCTGCACGTCGAGCAATCCGATATCGAGGATGGCGCGGTAGGAACGTCGTCCGCGATCGGCATCGTCGAACTCGGGCTTGTGGCCGGAGGGATTCTCCATCTGCACGCCGGTGGGCACCACGGGCTTCTCGTAGAGCTCGATCACCTCGGCGAAGAGCTCGAAGACATCGGGCTCCATGCCGGGCAGCACGCCGCCGGTGAAGAGGTCCGCCCCGAAGAAGAGCGCCTCACCGATGCGGAAGTGGTTGACGCCCTTGGGCAGCTCCTTGTTCAAGAGCAACGGGACCGTGACCGTGGTGCCCCCGCTCACCCATGGGATCACCCGCCCGAAGCGCGCCTCGATCAGCTGCTTGTAGAGGCTGAGCTGGATGAGCTTGTCCGCCGAAGGCATGATGCCGTTGAGGCAGTTCAGGTTCGTGCCCAGGCCGATGATCTCGATGCCCGGCAGCTGGAATACCTGCGCGTAGAAGTCGGTGAGGTGCTCGCCCATCACGCCTTCGCGCAGGTCGCCCATCTCTACCATGATGATCACCTTGTGATGCCGCTCCTGCTTCACAGCCTCGGCGCTGAGGCCGCGGATGGTGCTGAGGTCGGTGTTGAAGCTCACGTCGGCATAGCGCACCACGCTGGCCAGGCTTCGCTTGGCGGGCGGCTTGATGTACACGGTCTGCACATCCGGCGCGATGGACTTGATCGCGCGCAGGTTGCTGATGCGCGTATCGTGCATCTCGCGCACGCCCAGGTGCACCAGCTCCTGCAGGAAGGTCTTGTTGCCGCAGAGCAATTTGGTCACCACGCCCCATTCGATGCCGTTGCCTGCGAACCAGTCGGACAGCACCTGATGATTGTTGCGCAGTTTCGAGCGATAGAGCTTGAGGTAGGCCATGGCTAGTCGATCACGCTGCGTGGGATGTAATGCGGCAGCCGCGTGAGCAGCTCGTAGTTCAGCTGCTCGCTGAGTTCCCCGAAGCTCGCCACGGTGATCGCCTGATCGCCTTGCTGGCCGATGAGCACCGCCTCATCGCCCTTCCCAACGCCATCGATGTCGGTCACATCCACTGTTATGGCGTTCATGTTGACGATGCCGGTGACCTTGGCGCGGCGGCCGCGGATCAGCACGTGCCCGTTGTTGCTCAAGCCCCGGTCGAAGCCGTGCGCGTAGCCCACTGGCACCACAGCGATGCGCATGGGGTGCAGGGCCTGCGCGCTGTTGCCGTAGCCGATGTGGTCCCCGGTCTCCACCTCGCTCACCCCCATCACGCGGCTCGTCCATCCGATCACGCGCTTCAAGGGATCGCGGTTGATGCCTCGTGCGGCGCTATACCGCAGCCAGGTCTCCGGGTTGCTCCAGAAGCCGTATTGCATGATGCCGACGCGCGCCATGGGACCGATGGTGCGCGGGAAGTTCATCACCGCCGCCGAGCACGCCTGATGCGCGTAACGGGGCCGAAGGCCCGCCGCCGCGAACCGCTGGCGCGCACGCTCGAACACCGCGATCTGCTCGCGTACCCGATCATCATTCACCTGGCTCTCCGCACCGGCGAAATGCGTGAACAGCCCCGTGAAATCGAGCTGCTCCGCGTGCGCCTTCATCCGTTCGATCACGGTTTCCAGCTCCTGCATCGCGAATCCGGTGCGGTGCATGCCCGTCTCCACCTCGATGTGGATGCGCGCCTTCTTCGCAAGGCGCTCCGCGGCACGCATGGCACTGTTGAGCCGGTCCAGGTCGTGCACGCAGAATTCAATGCCGCGTTCCACCGCCCACTCCACGCCCTCGCCTTCCGCATTGCCCATGATGAACAGGTCCGGCGGTGATTCGAGATGCCGCGTGATGAACCAGGCCTCGTCGGCCGAGTACACACCGAAGTAATCCACGCCCTCTTCCATCGCCAGGGGAACGAAAGGCATGAAGCCGTGGCCATACGCATTGCCCTTGACCACGCCGCACAGCCGCGCATCGCCGAGCTGCGAGCGCAGGAAGGCGATGTTGCCCCGCAACGCGCTGCGGCTGAGGGTGATGGCGCTGGTCTCGAACATTCAGTCGGCCTGGCGGATGATGCGCTCGAAGACGGCGATGCCAGCGGGGATGATGTCATCGGGGAAGTCGTAGTCCGGATTGTGCAGCGCAGGCGTGTCCTCGCCGGCGCCGAGCCCGAACATGCAGCCGGGGAAGCGAGCCGTGAACAGCCCGAAATCCTCGCCCCACTTGAAGGGGTGTTCCGGCTCTTGCCAGGTCAGGCCCACCGCATCCACCGCGCGCCGCACGATGTCCACGGTCTGCTTGTCATTGCGGTTGGCGTGGAAATGCTGGGTGTAGCCGATGTCTACGCCGAGCCCGTGCTGCGCACCGATCTCCCGGGCGGCATCCTCCACGCAGCGTTGCAGATGGGCCAGCTCGGCATCGTTCCAGCAGCGCAGGGTGATATGCACCTCGGCGCTTCCTGCCGAAATGCCGTAATCCTTGCTGCCCAGTCGCGCATACACCGGGGTCACCACGCGCATGTGGGCATCGGTGGGCGCGTTGTTGTCCAAGGCCAGGCTGCGATGGATGAGCGCCGACATGGCCGCTGCCGGGTTCAGGCCGTTCTCCGGCTCCGCCGCGTGCGAGGTCCTGCCCTTGAAATGGACGACGATGCTGTTGACCGCCGCCGTGAAGGTGTCATCACGGAGCATCACCTGGCCTTTCGGCACGCCCGGGAGGTTATGCAGCGCGAACACCCGGTCGAATCGCATGCCCTTCACGCGTTCATCCTCCAGCACGGCCTGCGCGCCCATGCCATTCTCCTCGGCCGGTTGGAACAGCAGCCACACGCGACCTCGCTCCGGGCGCTGGGAACCCAATCGCTCAGCGAGTCCGCAGAGTATCGCCATATGGCCATCGTGCCCGCATTTGTGCGATCGGCCTGCGATCGCGGAACGATGCGCGAAGGTGTTCTCCTCTTCGATGGGCAAGGCGTCGAGCTCGCATCGGAAGAGCAGCGTCGGTCCCTCTTCGTTGCCATCGAAGCGCGCCAGCAGGCCGGTTCCGCCCACTTCGGTCAACAGCGCATCGGGCCGCTGCGCCTCCAGATGGGCGCGCACACGCTTCGCGGTCCACGTCTCTTCCATGGCGGTCTCCGGATGCGCGTGCAGCTCACGCCGCAATGCGCTGATGTGCTCGAACAGCGCTTCGTCCACGAGGTGCTTCGTGTGTTCGGTGATCATCGGTTGAGGCGCATTTCAAGGTACTTGTTGGTGAAGCCGAGCGACTCGTACAGCTTGCGGGCCGGGTTGTCGGGCTCTACATGCAGCGCCACGGCGCCTTTCGCCCGATCGAGTGCCTCGCGCATGAGCAGCTTGCCCACGCCCTTGCCGCGCTGCGTGCGATCCACCGCGATGTACACCAGGATGTTCTCGGGGATGTAGCCGCTCATGCCGGTCTCGTTCACCACTACGGCGCCTCGGATGGCATCGCCTTCGGCCGCCACGACGACGAAGCCGCCGCGCTCCGGGTCGAGGGCGTAGGCGAGGCATTTGAGGATGTCTTCCTTGCGATCGCCGAATTGGTCCAGATGCTCCTCGAGGAAGCCGGAGATCCGGTCGTTGGTGAATCGGGCGTGCGGCCCGGTCGTGGGGTCGATGCGTACGGTCTCCATTCAGTTCGATGATTGGATCGCGCGTGCCTGCGGGAAGAGGCGTGCGACGGTGATGAAACAGAGCGCGCTGGCCGTGATGCCGAAGATGTTGGCGTCGAGGCCGGCGGGTAAAGCGGTGCCGGAGAGGGTGAGCCCCACCGTGGTGCCACCGCCAATGAGCATGCTCCCCAATGCGGCCCTGCTGTTGCGCTGCCCGAAGAAGAGCGCGGCCACCAGAGGCACCAGCAATCCGCTCACCATGAAGGCGTAGCTGTGCAGCATGAGCGAGAGCACATTGGTCATGCCGGCCGCAAGCACCAGTGCCACGGCGCCAAGGAGCAGGGTGAAGAGCTGCGAGAGGCGCAGCTGGCGCTTCTCATCCATGGCGTTGCCGCGGCGGTGGATGATATCGGTGAGCAGGTTGCCGCTCGCCGCCATCAGGCAGCTGTCGGCCGTGGAGAGGATCGCGCTGAAGTAGGCCGCGAGCACCACGCCCATGAGGCCTGCCGGAA
This sequence comes from Flavobacteriales bacterium, assembly GCA_020635725.1. GTDB lineage: Bacteria > Bacteroidota > Bacteroidia > Flavobacteriales_F > PHOS-HE28 > PHOS-HE28. Next base: position 3,586 of record JACJZF010000005.1, on the reverse strand, counting down.
GGATCAACCGCAGCAGCAAGGGCAGCCCGAGCTCCGGGTCGATGTCCGCCGCTGCCCCGGGCAACAGGCTGGCGAGCATGCCCTGTTCCGCCGCCACGCGGGCCAACAGCCCGAGCAGCACGCCCATGAAAGCCATGACCGGCCATTCGAAGAGCCCGGCGATGAACCAGGCCTGCTTCGCCTCACGCTCGCTCCGGCTGGCATAGATGCGTTGATACAGCGTCATGCCCACGAACCAGATCGGTATGATCGTGATGGCCCAGTTCAGCAGCTTCACCGGGCCGATGTGGTCCAACGCGAGCATCTCCGGCCCCACGCTGGCGCTGATCGCCTCCCAGCCGCCCACCGCGTTCCACGCCATGGGCAGCGCCACCAGGATCAAACCAATCATGAGCACGATCCATTGCACGGTGTCGGTGTGGATCACCGCATTCATGCCGCCGAGCACGGTGTACAGGATGGTGATGCCGCCCATGACCAGCAGGGCCGTGCTCAGCTCGAGCCCTTCCACCGAGGCCGAGGCCAGTTTCGCGCCAGCCAGGATCTGGGAACTGGTGAAGCCCAGGTAGCCCACCACGGAGATGATGCCCGCGAGGAGCGCCACACGCGCATCGTAGTAGTGGCCGAAGAGCTGAGGGAAGGTGAGCAGGCGCTTGCTGCTGCCGAGTGCGTACACGCGCGGAATGAGCAGCACTGCGGCGAGCCACGCGCCGATCAGCCCGGTGAAGAGCATCCAGGAACCGCTCAGCCCAAGCGCGAAGCCGAGCCCGCCCAGACCGATGGAGAATCCGCCACCCACATCCGTGGCCACCACCGATAGCCCGATATGCCACTTGCCCATCGAACGGCCGCTGACGAAATAGTCCTCAGCACTGGTATTCCTCCGCATGAAGTACACGCCAACCCCCAGCAGGGCGATCATGTAAAGAAGGAATATGCCGGCGTCTATCCAGTGCAAATCATGCGGCTCGTACGTGAAAGGCCCGAAGAAAGAGGGAGGTCCGGACCGGGAAGGGGCACGCAGCGCGCGCCTGGAACGCCGCGAATATACGCATCATGAGGGTGTCGGCGCGCGCGCGCCGCGCTCGGCGCGGCCTTCAGCGCGGCATCATCGCAGGAGCGACCTTCGCTGCATGGATCTCTCACGCGCATTCTGGGAGCAGCGGTACGGCGACAACGAGACCGGATGGGACCTGGGCGGTCCATCCACGCCGCTGCGCGCATACATCGACCAGCTCACCGATCGCGAGCTGCGCATGCTGATCCCTGGAGCGGGTCGGGCCTACGAGGCCGAGTACGCGCATCGTGCCGGTTTCCGGAACGTGCATGTCATCGATCTCACCGATGCTCCCTTCGTGGACCTGAAGGCCCGCTGCCCGGATTTCCCCTCGGATCACCTGATCGTCGGCGACTTCTTCGCGCACGAAGGCTCGTATGACGTGATCCTCGAACAGACCTTCTTCTGCGCGTTGGATCCGGCGCTTCGCGATCGCTACGTGCGTAAGATGTGGGAGCTGTTGCGCCCCGGCGGCAAGCTGGTCGGCGTACTGTTCAACGATGCGCTATTCGCTGATCATCCGCCCTTCGGTGGATTCAAGGCCGATTACGAGCCTCTTCTCAAACCCTACTTCCCTGCTGTGTCGATGGAGCCCTGTCACAACTCCATCGCGCCGCGCGCCGGGCGTGAATTATGGCTGCATGCGCAACGCCCTCTCTCCTATTCACCTGTCGCGTGCGCGCTGTACGATCGGTTCGAGGCGGCTGCGGTCACCCGTCGTCCGATCAAGCTTTCCATGATCGACGGCGGAACAGTCGAAGGCATCATCGACGACCTGTTCATACGTGATGGAGCCGATTGGCTGAGGCTGAAGAGCGGTGGCGAATACCGCCTCGATGCGATCAGCGGAGCCGAATGAGGATCGTGCCCGACTCGGGTTCGATTTCTTTCGCGACCTTCAACCCTCCAGAAAAGATGTGCAGCACCCGAGCCCAGCTACAGGACTATTTCGAGCGGATGCCCGAGGAGCGGCGTGAGGCGCTCGGCACGCTCCGTGGCCTGATCAAACGCACCTGGCCTGATTCTGACGAGGACTTCGCCTATGGCATGCCCACCTATCACCTCGATGGGAAACCGGTCTTCGGGCTCGCTGATCAGAAGCACTTCATGGCGCTTCATGTGATTCCTTACGATCTCTTGAGCGCGTTCAAGAATGAGCTGCGCACCATGGATTGCGGGAAATCGTGCATCCGGTTCCGGCAGCTCGATGAGGCCACCTTCGCGCTGCTGGACCGCGTGGTGAAATACGTGGGGAGCCAGCGCCACCTCAGTCGCATCACCGCCAGGCCCATGGGCCAGCGCAAAACCACGCTCAGCGCATGATCGCCTGGAGGCACGTGAGCCTGTCGCTCATGCTGGTCGCCGCAACGGCCGCGTGCCAGACGCGCGTGCTCTTCATCGGCAACAGCTATACCTACACCAACGACCTGCCGGGCATGTTCACGGCCCTGGCCGCCTCGCTCGGCGAGGATGTCGTCACGGGCATGTCGGCACCGGGTGGCTACACCTTCAACCAGCACACGCAGAACACGGCCACGTTGAATGCCCTGGCGCAAGGCGATTGGGACGTGGTGGTGCTGCAGGAGCAGAGCCAGCTCCCCTCCTTCCCGCTGGGGCAGGTGGAAACCGAGTGCTTGCCCTTTGCCGCAGCGCTCGTTGACCTGGCGCGTCAGGCCAACCCATGCGTGGAGCCTGTTTTCCTCATGACCTGGGGTCGCGAGAACGGTGATGCTCAGAATTGCGCCTCATGGCCTCCGGTCTGCACCTACGAAGGAATGCAAGCGCTGCTGCGGGAACGATACCTGCGGATGGCCTCGGATAACAGCGCCACCTGCGCGGCGGCCGGAGCGGTCTGGCGGGAGCATCGCGCGCTGTATCCGGGAATCGGCCTCTACACCGATGGCAGCCACCCCAACGCGTTAGGCAGCTTCATCGCCAGCACCACGCTGTTCAGCACCGTCTTCCGCAGACCCAGCACCAGTTCGTCGTTCGTGCCCGGCGGGGTCGATGCGGCGCAGGCAGCTGCGATCAGAGCGCTGTCCAGCTCAGTGGTGCTCGACAGCGCGCAGGTCTGGAACATCGGTGTGAACGACCCGGTGGCGCAGGCGGACTGGATGTTGCTCGGCGGCGGCGAGGTCTATTTCATGAGCAACACCGTGGGCGCGGTGGACTACACTTGGCATTTCGGCGATGGCACGAGCGCCGATGGCGAGGATGCCTTCCACATCTATTCCGGAAGCGGGCCGTACGACGCTTCGCTCATCGTGATCGACGGATGCGGCCGCACGGACACGCTCGCATTCTCCGTGTCGGCGAGCCAAGGAATGAGCGACGTTGCCGCGCCGAGCGCGATCACCGTGCATCGCGCCGAAGGCCCAGCGCTGCGCGTCACCTCGGAACGGCCCATGGCATTCTTCCAGGTGCTGGATGTGAGCGGAAGGGTTCTACTGAGCACTTCGTTCGCCGCAGGAAGAACCTTGCTGCGACTTCCTGGCGCTGCTGCAGGCAGCTTGATCTGGCACGCCCGTG